>JBEKCJ010000103.1:0-20104 GCA_050014935.1 Candidatus Korobacteraceae bacterium | reverse complement strand
ATCCACTGACTCGATCGTGGGGTCTTTTTTGCCATAGAGCGATCGCAATCGGGAGATCACCTCAGAGGCGCGGTTGCCATCGCGTATCGTGCGCCGCGCAGTTTCGCGAGCGCCATCCACATTGGGAGGATCGGCGGCCAGCATCCGCAGACAAGTGCTGGCGTTGGTGACAATGCCCGAAAGCGGCTGGTTGACTTCGTGCGCGATGGACGCGGTTAAGACTCCGAGACTCGTGATCCTGGTTACGTGTGAAAGCTCCGATCGGGCCTTGCTGAGTGCCTCTTCGGAGGATCGGCGCTCGGTCACGTCCTGAACTGCGCCGATGTACTCCAGTTGGTCGTGATCACCCCGGATGTGAGCGGCGACGTGTACGTACTTGACCGCGCCGTCCGGCATCTGCAGGCGGAACTCGAGTTGCACATCGCTGCGGTCCCGGCGAGATCGCTCGATATGTTCCTGGAATATTGACAAATCTTCAGGATGGATTCGAGTGCCGATCAGTTCAAAGGTCACCTGCGCATCCCGGTCAATCTGGAAGATGCGATAAAGCTGCTCTGACCATGTGATTTCGTCGGTCTCCACACGCCAGGAAAAACTGCCGATTCGACTCAGATGCTGGGCTTCCGCGAGAAACGCCTCGCTGCGCCGTAGTTCCCGTTCCGCCCGTTCGCGTTCCGTGATGTCGCGCAGATGGCCGGTGAAGGACGGCGGCCCTTCCAACGGAATGCGTGTGATTGCGAGTTCGACGGGGAATTCGCTTCCGTCCGCACGTACCGCCGTCATCTCGATACGCTTACCAAGCACTTGCGCCTCGCCGGTGGCCAGGTAGCGGGCAAAGCCCTGCCTATGCTTCTCCCGGAGAGACGCGGGAATGATGAAGTCTGCCAGATGCTTTCCCAAGACTTCGTCCCGACGGTAGCCGAAGGTGTGCTCCGCCGCCGGATTAAACTCAGTGATACTGCCCTCGTGATCGATCATCACAATGCAGTCGAGCGCCGTATCCACGATCGCTGCCTTGCGGACCTCACTTCGCTTCAGCTCTTTCTCCTCTTGCCCGAGCCTCTCTTCTACCAGTTTGCGTTCAGCAAGTTCCTTTTTGAGCTCTTGGTTGGCGGCGGCAAGCTCGGCAGTCCTTTGCACGACACTTTGATCAAGCTGGTCAGCGACCCGCTTCTGCTGGCTCAGGAGCCGTGCCTCCTGCAACCCGATGCACGCCTGATTCGCTGCCACATTCAGAAGAAGCGCCTCCGTTTGTCGCGGGAAATCTTCGCGCTCAGCCGCTACCACCATTACGCCGAGTTCGCCTTGCAGCCCCAGTGGAAGAGACACAATCGAAACGTCTCCCTCACCCATAAGGTTTCGAAGCTGTGGAGGCCATTTTCGCGAATCGTTTTCCAGAGACTGGCTGAGCGCGTCGCAAATCCCGTGCACCGAAGGCATCGGTCCGCGCAGTGCGGCGATCCGGACGATCTCAACGGGCGTCCCGTCAACTGGATCTGTCAGCCTCACCGAGACCAGGTCCAGCCGCAGCATCCGTATGAGCGCGTCGAGCAGGGTATGGAGAACCTGGGATGGATCGCCGCCACTCCAGATGGCGGGAAGAGCAAGCAGGCTGACAAGATCGCTGATGCATCGTTGCAGGTGCTTGATTTCGCCGGAAGCAAGTTCGGGTTGGACTTCCATATCAGGCAGTCGTGGAGGACGAGGAAGGCCGCACGGTCCGACGCTGGCGGGCCTCGCGCAGGAACTCCTCGGGAGGCACGTAGAACGGATTCCGTTGCAGAATGCCCCCGATAATGATCATGGGATGCGTCCGCATGATGTCGATCACGGTGTCGCCTCCGAACTTCCCGAGATGATAAGTGCAGATCACCGCGTCGTCGTGGCTGCGCCACACATTATTCACACGCGATTCGAATTCAACCAGATCGTCTATGTACGATTGATCCTCAATGGCCCAATCCATCCGGCAGCAGATCCGGCTGAGCGGGAAGCCTCCCTTGGCATTGCCGCTAGCCATCTGCTCGAATGCCGTCAGCATCCGGTCCTGATCAAAACGGCCGTCTTGAATGTAAGCTTCAGTGTTGATCCGAACCTCTAATTGCCCACTCTGCTCGGCGGCTGTTGGATCGATGCCTGCCGCGGCCAACCGTTCCAGATGGTCGTGACGCTGGTCCGGATTCACGACGTGGACTGCTTTGTCGCCACACTTGAAGCCGTCCTTAATGAACGGAAGCAGCACGCGATATTCTTCGTCGTCGCTATTAAAAAATGCACACACATGACGTACTTCGCCGAGCTGGGAACCGGCAAGGGAAATCGGCGCTGTGGTCTTCTTCATGCTGTTTTCCTCCCTATAGGTAGTTCGCCCACCACTCGGTCAGAGACTTGAAACACGGCGGCTGCTAATTCCTTATGTCCACGAAGGGCACCAGGGTAATATGGCCGTTACGCCGCCGTAATCGCTCCGGGTGTGAGGTGGAGTCGAGCGGCCATTTTCACCAGGTCGGCAAGAGAGTCAGCCTTCATCTTCTGCATCACCTTGCCCCGGTGTGCCTTCACCGTGATCTCGCTGATACCAAGCTCAAAGGCGACTTGTTTATTCAAAAGCCCGGAAACCACCAGCCCCATAACCTGCCGTTCGCGTTGCGATAATGACGTGTAGCAATCCCGGAGTATCCGCATCTCCGCTTCCAGACTAAGAGCAACTCGGCTGCGTTCGAGGGCTCCCCGGATGGCGGCCAACAGCACATCATCCTTGAATGGCTTGGTCAGGAATTCGACGGCCCCCGCCTTCATGGCCTGGACAGTCATGGGCACATCGCCGTAGCCCGTGATGAAGATGATCGGCATATCCGTCCGTTCGCCGGCGACAAGTCCTTGGAGGTCTAGCCCATTAAGACCGGGAAGAGAAACATCAAGTATGAGGCAGTTCGGAACAGGAACTCGTGGGTGGTCGAGAAATTCTTGGGCGGACGCGAATGTCTTCGGCTGCCAGCCTTCACCGCGGATCAACAATTCCAGCGATTCGCGGACAGAGACGTCATCATCGACAACGAACACGATCGGCATAACATCTGACACGGGTCAAACCCATCCTCGGCCGACGTTGCGTCGGCTCTACCCATATTTAAGTGTCTACGATTGGCCCATGAACCCTACTGTTTAAGGGGATTTTATCAGAGGTCTACGGATTGACGTGGGAGGATACCGAGCAGCCCGTGTCGAAATCCGCAATCCGAAATCGCGCTAAGAGATTCAGCGCCTGAGTATTAAGACAGGTTGAGATCGCTCATTTGGCGGGGTCGCCGATACCAAGGTATCGACGATACTATCGTCCAATTGTTCCTCTCCCAAGGTTCTGTTTTGATTACTCGTGTCGAGCGGAATGAGGCTCCGGTATAGGCCCTCCTCGGTGTCCCTTATGCCGGCCAAGATGATCCAAGTGCCGTCTGGGTGGCACGGTCCGCGCTTCCGCAGCGCGCAGCAAGAGGAGAGATCAATTCTGGAGCATAGGGATCAGCGGAATCCTGCGGTTCCGGAACGGACGACAGTTCGCGAGGCATTTTTCGAAGTTGCCGAGAGAAATCTCAAAACGCAGCGTAGGGCGCTTCCAAAGCGCATTAGGTGGAGAATGCCATGAACTCGGATGAATCGTTTGACAATTCGCCGTGTGCAGACCAGATGCGCCTGGCGGAGCGCGAGTTAGCGTCATTCATCGGCGCGGTCACGGAGTTATTCGGTCCGGAACAGGCGCGACTCTCTGCCGGCGACTGGCTGGATGAGTCCGAGTTAATAGATAGCCCACCTCTATCGACCAGCCGAGATTGGCGGGCGGTCTCGATCGCGGCCTCGGCAAAGCTGGCAAATCAGCTGGCCGACGCGCAGCACCGCAGATCAGATCGCTGTGTTGATGAAAGATTCGTCGGTTCTGTGCGCCAGGAGTTGTCGGCGCGGCGGGCGGGATGACGTCGCTTTGAGAGGGCCGGGGACCCAGCCGTGTATTGGGTTCGAAGGCTTGGAACGAAGGGTTATTTATGTCGAGCAAGAAAACGGCAATCATAACCGGAGCGTCGGGGGGTATTGGCACGGGTTTGGTCGAAGGGTTTCTGAGAGAAGGCTACAACGTTGTCGCGACGTCTCGTGAAGCCACTCGGAAACTGACTGCCTCGGGCGCCCTGGTTGTCTTTGACGGCGATATCGGCAAGCAGCAAACTGCTGCCTATGCTGTGGAGGCAGCAATCAACACCTTCGGAGCCATCGACGTTTTGGTAAATAACGCTGGCATCTTCCTGACCAAGCCTTTCACCGACTTCACGATCGAGGACTTCGACGCTCTGGTTTCGACTAATCTGCTCGGATTCTTCTACATCACTCAACGCACTGTGATAGAGATGTTGAAACAGAAATCGGGGTGCGTTGTGAGCATCACTGCGGCACTTGCCGATCGGCCAATCGACGGCGAAAATGGCTCGATTTCAATGATTACGAAAGGTGGGTTGAATTCAGCGACCAAGAATCTCGCAGTTGAGTATGCTAACGACGGCATCCGCTTCAATGCCGTAGCCCCCGGCGTTGTGGATACATCAATGCACCGCAATGCTCCCAACGACTACGCGTTGCAGCCGGTTATGAAAGAGGCGACGGTGAAGGATATTGTCGATGCCGTTCTTTACCTGGCACAGGCGGGTCATGTGAGTGGAGAGATTCTCTATGTGGATGGCGCTGCTCCGGCCCGTCGCTGGTAGCCCAGGGCAATTCGGTAAACGGATGCTAACCACAGGTTGACTTCGACGAGGCACGCATGCCCCGATTGCTTTCCGTAAATGTCGGCCTTCCACACGACGTGACGTGGAAGGGCAAGACCGTCCGTACCGCGGTCTGGAAGTCTCCGGTCAACGAACGGCGCATGGTACGCCGGCTCAACATTGATGGCGATGGGCAGGCGGATCTCGCCGGCCACGGTGGGGAGCAGCGCGCGGTCTTCGTTTATCAGATGGACTCCTACCACTTCTGGGAGCACTTTCTGGGCCGCAACGATTTCAGCTTCGGACAGTTCGGAGAGAACCTCACGGTGGACGGGCTTCCCGATAATGAGGTCTGCATCGGTGACCGATATCGCATAGGCGATGCCATTTTTGAAGTAAGCCAACCACGCGTAACGTGCTTCCGAGTCGGCATTCGCATGAACGAGCCGCGCATGCCGTCGCTGCTGGTAGCGCAGCATCGGCCGGGATTTTATTTTCGCGTGCTGCAGGAAGGGAAGGTCGGTGCGGGCGACGAAATCGCAAAAGTCGCCAATGGTCCGGAACGGATCACGGTTGCGGAGATCGATGCTCTGTTGTATTTGCCAGGACATTCTCGCCAGCAAATTGAACGAGCGATTCGGATCCCCGCACTCAGCAAGGGATGGCAGGCTTCTTTTCAGGCGATCCTGGAGCAAGAGTCGGCGGCAACGACCGCTGAGGGGAATTCCGGGCTCGCAAATGAAGAGCCAGCGCCGGCATGGCCCGGCTTCAGGAAGGTGCAGGTCGGGCATATCCGTAAGGAAAGCAACAGCGTGACCTCCTTCATTTTGGTGCCGATCGAAGGAGCCCTGCCTTCTCTTGCCCAGCCGGGTCAATTTGTTGTTGTGCGGTTGCAAGTGGAAGCGGACAAGCCCCCGATTCTTCGCAGCTATTCCTTGTCCGACCTCCCGGCAGTCGATCATTTTCGCATTAGCGTTAAGAGCGAGCCGAATGGGATTGCAAGTTCATTCCTTTGCAGCCGGCTGCGCGCAGGCGACGTACTGGATGTCAGTGCACCGCGGGGAACTTTTGCTCTGCGATCCGGCGAAAATCCTGTGGTTCTGCTCAGTGCCGGCGTGGGCGCCACGCCGGTACTATCGATGCTGCATTCCCTCGCCGCGCAACGATCGCAGCGGCCGGTGTGGTGGATCTATGGAGCGCGCAATCGCGACGAACATCCGTTCGCGGACGAATCGCGTTCCTTACTGAAACAGCTGCCTGGCACCCGAAGGTGCATCGTCTACAGCAGGCCCACTGCAACAGACCAGATGGGCGTGGATTTCGATGCCTCCGGTCACGTTGACGCCGCTCTGCTCGCAAAGCTGGGCGCTCCGCGCGACGCTGATTATTATTTATGTGGACCGTCTTCCTTCCTACAAAGCATGCGCGAGGGCCTTCGAACCTTGAGCGTGCCCTTCGACAACGTGCACATGGAGATCTTCGGTACGCTGGAGACTATTACGCCTGGCGTGGCGCGGGTCGATCATAGACCGCACCTGCCGGAAGGTCCGGCCGGTCCCGGGCCCGCAGTCGCTTTCGCTCGCAGTGGGATCACGGTCGCGTGGGACGCAAAATTCGGGAGCCTACTCGAACTGGCGGAAGCGTGCGATGTTCCTGTTAGATGGTCGTGCCGCACCGGAGTGTGCCACACCTGCCTGACGGGTCTGATTAGCGGCTCGCTTTCATATGCCCCCGAGCCACTCGAGCGACCCGCTCCGGGGAACGTGCTTGTGTGCTGCTCACAGCCGGACTCAAATCTGATTGTTGATCTTTGACAGAAACATTCCGCGCCCGAAGTCCATGGAATTCGAATCCCTGGGGCAGCCAGAATCTGACAAATTACACATACTGACGTGGCCGGGTTACGCCTGCACGATTCCGTTGCGGATGGCGAAGCGGACCAGATCGGCCAGGGAACTGAGCTTAAGCTTGCGCATGATCTCGCTGCGGTGGCCTTCAGCCGTGCGGGCAGAGATGCCAAGACGGTCAGCAACCTCTTTGTTGCTCCTACCTTCGGCGAGGAGTTGAACCACCTCCCGCTCGCGGGTGGTCAGAATAAATTGGTTCAAAGCGCCATCCTTCTCGCCGTCACTTCTCTTCGACAAGTAGGCTTCGACAACTGTTTCGGCTACCCGCGAGGTGAAGAACCGTCGCCCTTTAGAAACACTCTCGACTGCGGCGACTATGTTCTCGCCTACGTCAGACTTCAGGACTACGCCGCGCGCTCCCGCCTCCATCACATCGACGATGACCCTTTCGGTCTCGTGCATAGTGAAAATCAGGATCTTCAGTTGAGGTTGTTTCTTCAGAATCAGGCGAGTGGCTTCCAGCCCGTTGAGTTCGGGCATGCTCATGTCGAGGATGGCGACGTCCGGCCGAAGTCTTTCGGCCATCTGTACCGCCATCCTGCCGTTGGAGGCTTCGCCGCAAACACTCCAGTCCTCGCGCTTCTCCAACAGGTAACGGAGGCCTGATCGGGTCAGCTCATGGTCATCGGCCAACAGAATGCGCAACAGGCTGCTCCTGGTCGACCGGCAGCGAGACAAAAACCTGGGTGCCGTTCGCGATTGAAGTGATCCTGAACTTGCCGTTCAATTGTCGCACCCGCTCCCGCATACCGGCGATGCCAACTCCCAGCGAAGCCACCCCATGCATTTGCGCGATCTGCTCCGAGCTCATTCCGGTCCCGTTATCCTGGATCTCAAGCGCGACCGTCTTTCCCCGATTCGCCAGGGTGATGATCACGGCAGTGGCGCCCGAGTGCCGAAGAACGTTGTTGATGCTCTCCTGCGTGATACGGAACAGTGCCCGCTCGACTTCAGAAGAAAGCGGGGCCAGATCAGTGGGATCGTCGAAATAGACCTTGAGCGAAGTACGTTTCTGTAATCCGTCAAAATACCAGCGCAGGGCGGCAACTAAGCCCAGGCCATCCAGAATGGGAGGGTGCAGGACATACGAAACCGTGCGTACCTCTTCCAAGGCCTGGCGGCTGGCGAGGTGCGAATCCTGCAACAGCTGTCGCAGGCGGTCATGGCCAGGTGGAAAATCGGCGAGCACCTGTCCGATGCTGAGGGCCATACCCGAAAGATGCTGGCCCGTCCCGTCATGAAGATCGCGAGCAATGCGGCGGCGCTCGTCGTCCTGCGATTCCAGCAATTGCCCGGTCATGTCGCGCAACGAGGCTTCAGCCCGGGCGCGCTTCCTTTGCAGGATCAACAACCCCAAAATCAGAAAGAACTGCGCAACCACCAGTGCGATGGTGCCAACGATGCGCCAGCGGTATTGCTCCCAGACACTCGTTGTCTTAAAGAGAACAGTGCTTCCATCGGGGAGATCGCTTTCGGAGAAACCCCAATGCTTCAGTTGCCGCGAGTCGAACATATAAGCTGCGGCGCTTTCCGCCGGTACGGAAATCTGAGCTTCCGTGTTGCCGGCCAAGGTCTGCAGGACGATGTCCGCAACCACTGCGCCCATCCTCTCGAAATCTACGACGTAGCCACCGACGGCCCCGCTTCCGACGTTGGTATCGGCCATCGCATAGATGGGAGCGTTGGACACATGGGACAGCGAGGAGACCACATCCCGGGTGTAGTAGATATTTCCGTTCAAGTCACGGGTATAGGAAACTGGCAAGACGATAGTGTCACGTGGCAAGTGGCTAACGCGGCGGAGCAGGTCATCCGGGGAGGCGTCAGCTAGATATTCCACCGGAAGGTCTGATTCTTTGAGCTGATCGCGGATCTCTCCTAGAAGGATGTGGTCTCCATATCCGGACCCGGCGATGACTAACACTCTCTTCGCGTTTGGCTGCAAGAGGCGAGCTGCTGAAACTGTTTTCCTGACGTCGACCTTGAACCAGACCGTAACTTTGTTTGCGGGATTAGAGATATCCGCCGGTAGCTTGAACCGAGTATGTCCGGCATACACAGTTGGCACACCGGGCAAAATATCTACGGGTATTGAGCCCACGAAGATAACGACATCGATGCCACGGCCGGCATAGCGCGTCCGGACCCATGAGAGGGCCTGGCCTTGGGATTCCGGGAACCGGGTGGCCTCGAGTTGTTCACCAAAAAACTCTGTGTCCTGGCCCAGCTTGGTCCGCAATCGATCCAGAATGCCCTTCTGCAATTCCAACGATGCCGGAGAGTATTCTTCGTTCTGGAAGACCAGCAGGATACGCTTGGGGGGGAGTGGCTGGGCCAACGCGAGCGAGAACAAGGCCACCATCAGCCACACGACACCGACCACTCGCGTTAAATTTGTGCAAGCTTTCATCGATGGTTCACAACTACTTTGGGCTTGAATTGGTTTTCTAGGGGCTAGTATATCCCCCGCTTTCAACGAGACCAACCTTAAGGGGCCACTGAAGTGCCTCTGAATGAGCAAGTAGATTCCGGGGCGAAACTACGTAGTTTTCCGGGTTCCTTTCTTCGTCGCAAGTTCATACCTTTGTGGACGCTGCGTTTTCGCTATAGACCGAGTTCGACGGCAGCGCCTACAAGAGATTCGTAAGGGAAATTTCAGAGGCATACGAAATGAATATCATCAGGCAATTCCTCGCGACGCTCCTCACCTGCACTTTGATAGCGGCAACCTCGCCGGTTGCCGGCGCGCAGGAAGCGCAGCAAGCCAACCTTTCCGCCAGCGAAATTGACTCCATCGTTTCGCCGATTGCGCTGTATCCCGACCAGTTGGTTGCTCAGATTCTTGCGGCCGCGACCTACCCCGATCAGGTCACCGCAGCCGGCAACTGGGTTAATACTAATCAAGGTCTACAGGGCGAAGCCCTAATGCAAGCCGCGGACAAACAACCGTGGGACCCTAGCGTAAAAGCACTGACGCAATTCCCAACGGTGCTGGACCAGATGGCGAAGAACCTGGCCTGGACGTCGGCGCTGGGCGATGCCGCCTTCAACCAGCAAAAAGACGTGATGGCAGCGATCCAGCGGCTGCGCCAGCAGGCCAAAGCGGCGGGGAACCTGAAGTCCAGCCAACAGATACAAGTGGTGCAGCAGGATCCGCAGACGATCGTCATTCAGCCAGCAAATCCCCAGGTAGTTTACGTCCCGACGTACAGCCCTACCGTGGTTTATGGCACGCCGTATTACCCTCCGGGATACAGCACGGGCGCGGTGGTTGCCACCGGCCTGCTCGCCTTTGGAGCGGGGATAGCGGTGGGAGCCGCAATCAATAACAGTTGCTGCGGCTGGGGATGGAACAGTTGGGGCTGCGGCTGGCACGGCGGAAGCGTGACCTACAACCGCAACGTGTACGTCTCGCGCAGCAACACCTTCTACGGCTCGAACCGGCAGGGATATCGGAACAACTATTACGGCGGCAACCGGCCCACTCACTACAACGCCAACAATCGCTACAACGGCGGAAATAATCGAGTGAACGGCGGCAACAACCGCAACACCAATATCAGCGGCAACAACGTAAACATCAACACCGGAAACCGGAATCCCAACAATAACCGGCCGAACGGCGGTGGCAACAATAACGCTGGCAACCGGCCGAACGGCGGCGGGAACAACAACGCTGGCAACCGGCCGAACGGGGGCGGCAACAACAACGCTGGCAACCGGCCGAACGGGGGCGGCAACAATAACGCTGGTAACCGGCCGAACGGGGGCGGCAATCGTCCCGGCGGTAATAACAGCGGCCAGAACATGGCGAACCGCGGATACGGACAAAAGCCCGCGGCCGGCAATAACTCCAGTGCGTTCGGGGGAGCTAAGCAGGGCGGCAATGCTCGCGCGGACGGCAATCGCGGCCGTCAGAGTATGGGTGGCGGGGGCGGTGCGGCCAAAGCTAAACCGGCAGCTGCGCGCGGCGGTGGTGGCGGTGGCGGACGGAAGCGCTAGTACGTAACTTCGCTACTCACAGAGGCATTCAGGCGAAAAAGCAACCAATGATTGAGTGGAGATTGATGATGACCGACCTAATACAGAAATTGAATAGCACGCGGCGGAGCGGATTGCGAACCATGCTGACCCTGGCGATCGTACTCCTGCCGGTAATGTTCGGCACGATTGCAAAAGGACAGGAAGCTGGACAGAAGACATTTGCGACGCTTCAGGATGCTTCTACCGCGCTGTACCAGGCCGCTAAATCGGGCGACAAGGCCGCGATCGAAAGCGTGTTAGGCGCCTCGTCCGCAAGTGTCATTTCTTCCGGTGACGCGGTAGTGGACCAGAAGAACGCGGACGACTTCATTCGGCGCTACGAGCAGATGAATCGCTGGGGGAAGGAAGTCAATGGCGATCAGACGCTGTTTCTCGGCGCAGAGAACTGGCCCTTTCCGATCCCGCTTAAGAAAGACGCCGGCGGGCAATGGTACTTCGACACCAAGGCCGGGCTGGAAGAGATTCTGTACCGCCGGATAGGGCGCAACGAATACGCCGCCATCAGGATTTGCGGCGTTCTGGCTGACGCCCAGATCGATTACTTCGCCGGACTGCACGATGGTTCTACGGTCCACCAATACGCCCAGAAGCTCATCAGCGATTCCGGCAAACAAAACGGACTGTACTGGAAGGCCGCCGAGGGCGAGCCAGAAAGTCCCATCGGTCCGCTCATCGCTTTTGCCAACGGCGAAGGATACAAGGACAAAGAGGCCGCATTCCATGGATACTTCTTCAGCGCACTCACCAGCCAAGGCCCCAAAGCGCCCGGTGGCGCCAAGAACTACATCGTTAACGGAGCCATGACTGGTGGCTTTGGTTTCCTGGCTTACCCGGCCATCTACCGAAACTCGGGCGTGATGACCTTCCTGGTTGACCGCCAGGGCGTCATCTACGAGAAGGATCTCGGTCCCCATACCGCTGACGTAGCCAAAGCGATGACCACGTTCAACGCAGATTCCACTTGGCGGAAAGTCAGCGCGGAAACGGAAGACGAGGCGCAGGAACAGGAAAATGAGCAGTAGGAACAGCATCATGATGATGTGTACGCGCGGGGTGCCGCACTTTCTTCACAAAGATGCGCGGTCCTTATCAACGAAGAGGTTAGACCGTGGAAGAACTGGTAGTGATGGGGTTTGGGGAAAAGCATCGAGCTCTGGAAGTGCTGCCGCAGTTACAGAGGCTCAGGTTTCCATGGAGTTCGAATTTGTACAATGCCATCGCCGTAGAGGTGGAGCAGGATGGCAGGCTACGGATGATGCACAGCCAGATGCTCGATCCCGCCGGCGGTGTGGATGACCTGATGCGCTGGAAAGCGCTTCTGAGTGCGATCGTGCCGCTGCCGCATGCTCCGGTGTCGAGCTCGCCCGAGGTCAAGTTTGAGTTTCGCGGAATAAACTCGGCCGCCACCGATTGGCTGAAAAACCCGTCATTGGACAAGGACTTTGTGAGGAACGTGGCGGCGGTGCTACAGCCGGGCAACTCAGCGATATTTGCGTTAATGCAGGATTGGCAATCGGCTGCACCCGTGCTGTCGGGTTACAGCCACCTGGTGCTCCACACCACCACGGTTGAGTGGAAACACAAGAAGGCAATCTGAGCGGTCTGCAACGGACCGCGAATCTGCGGCTGCGGTCTTCGCGGCCTAACTTTGGAGGAGAGTGATTATGGATTTCACCCACATGAGCAGTCTGGCGCAGCAAGGATATGGGTTGCTGATCGCGCTCGGCATCAAGGTTGTGGAAGCGATCGCGTTATGGATCGTGGGCCGCTGGCTTATCGGATTTTCGATCAACATGATCGGCAAGGCGATGACGCGGCAGAAGATTGATCCAACCCTGATCCGGTACATCAATAATACCGTTGCGGCCATTCTGAACATTGTTCTGGTAGTCGCGATCCTCGGCTTCTTCGGGGTTGAAACGACAAGCTTCGCCGCGCTGCTTGCCGCTGCCGGCGTAGCCATCGGCATGGCGTGGAGCGGATTGCTGGGCAATTTCGCTGCGGGCGTATTCATCATTATTCTTCAGCCGTTCAAGGTGGGGGACTTCATCCTGGCCGGTGGCGTTATGGGCACGGTGGAAGAAGTTGGACTGTTCGTGACCTCGATCAACACCCTCGACAACATCCGGAACATCGTCGGCAATGGAAAGATTCTGGGCGACGTGATCCAGAACTTCTCGACGAACCCATTTCGGCGTGTCGATCTTCAGGCCCAACTGTCGCACAGTGTGGATCCCCATCAGGCGATCGCCATTCTGAAGGCAGGACTGGCGAAGATTCCGAATGTGATGACGGACCCGGCGCCGAGTGTCGAAATCCTGACCTTCACCCTGGCCGGTCCGGTACTGGCGGTACGTCCATTCTGCAACAACAAGGACTACTGGCAGGTTTATTTCGCCACCAACGCCCTCATCAAAGACGCGTTTGGTCAGGCAGGCTTTGCCGTTCCGGAACAGCACTACATGGTTCGCACGGCGGCCGTGGGAGCCACTGCGCCGGCCCATTCGGCCTAAGACGGAGCGCCGCCATGCTCACGGCTTGCAAGCTAAGGCATGGCGCGCGCCATTTCTGGACGCTGACTGTCTTGGCGTAAAGCGTCAGTTCACAAGTGTACGGAAGGTGCGGCAGCTTCGTTCAAAACTCAAAATCTTCACCTCGAGGGGGAAAAGCTGTGCTGAAGCTTACGAAGTCTCTAATGATTTTGGTGTTGTGCGCCGGCGCGATGGTAAACGCCGAGCAGGTATCTCTGAAGAACGGAGACCATCTTACCGGGACCATCGTCAGCATGGACGGCAAGAAACTGGTATTGAAGACCGCGTATGCCGGAGACGTAGCAATCGACTGGGATTCGGTGGAACAGTTCATCTCGGACCAACCCCTGGTGGTCACGAAATCGAATCAACAAACGGTGACCGGCACGGTGAAGAGCGAGGATGGCAACTATGTTGTAAGCACTCCGCAAGGCGCCCAGACGGTGGCCAAATCGGAGGTGGCAGTCATGCGTTCGCCCGCCGACCAGGCAGCTTACGAAAAGTCGCTGCATCCCGGCCTGATGGAAGGCTGGACCGGCGGAGGCAATTTTGGTCTGGCTCTGGCGCGCGGCAACAGCGATACCACCAACGTCGCGCTCGGCTTTGACGCTACGCGCAAGACCACCAACGACGCCTGGGTGATTAACGCTGCCTCTATCTATACCACTGACGGGGCCACGGGCGTCACCAGCGCCAACTCCTTCCAGGGACTGATCCGCTACGACCGAAACATCAACAAGCGTCTGTTCGCTTATGCGGTGTTCGCGGGTGGCTATGACGAACTACAAGACCTGAACTATCGCCTGATGCCGGGCGGCGGCTTGGGCTTCCACGCCATCGCGACTCCGAAGACGACGCTCGATCTGCTTTTCGGTCTCGGATACACACGTGAATCTTTCAGCGGCGGAGCAACGTATCTCGTAAACAATCTGATAACGGCTACCCTGGGCGATGAGTTTACCCATAAGCTCGGCGCCCGCACCAGCATCATGCAGAACCTCTACTACCTGCCCTCGCTGAACGAGACGAGCAACTACCGTGTTACTGGCAACTTCGGCATCACCACGAAGTTGAACGGCTGGATGACAGCGAACATGCTGTTCAACGATCGCTACTTCAGCCAACCGGTACTGGGCAACAAGAATAACGACATCTTGTTTACCACCGGCCTGGGCTTCACCTTTGGCGCCAAAGCCAAGTAAGGCACGCAGAATTCACCAAGCGATGTCCCGAATGAAAATGACAGCCCGGGGTAGTCGGCCGTGGCTTACAGAGGAGCACAAGAATGAAGCGACGTAAGATTACTCCGTGGCTGGTTTGCTTGTGGATGGTGGTAACAGCATGTCAGCTCAATGCTCAACAGACAAAGAAACCCAACATCCTGGTAATCTTTGGTGACGATGTGGGTTACTTCAACATCAGCGCTTATAACCTGGGCGCGATGGGCTACAAGACGCCCAACATCGATCGCCTCGCCCATGAAGGCGCGCTCTTCACCGATTACTACGCGCAGCAGAGCTGCACGGCCGGCCGCGCGGCGTTTATCACTGGACAGAGCCCGATCCGCCTTAAGGTTGGGCTGCCGGGGTCGACGCTCGGACTCCAGAAAGAAGATCCAACGATTGCCGAGCTGTTGAAGCCGCTAGGCTACATGACGTTCCAGAACGGCAAGAACCATCTGGGCGATCGCAACGAGTTTCTGCCCACCGTGCACGGTTTCGATGAGTTTTTCGGCAACTTCTATCACTTGAATGCCGAGGAAGAGCCCGAAAACGTGGACTACCCGCGAAACCCGAGCTTCAAGGCAGAGTTCGGTCCGCGCGGCGTGTTTAAGTGCAAAGCCACCGCAACCGATAATCCCGCTCCTTCCGATGCGCGCTTCGGCCCATGGGGCAAGCAGGTGTGCGAAGACACCGGCCCGCTGACCAAGAAGCGCATGGAGACCGCCGACGACGAGTTTCTGGCGGTTACGCTTGAAGATATGGATCGTGCCGTGAAGGCAGGCAAGCCATTCTTCATCTGGCATAACACCACCCGCATGCACATCTGGACCCACCTGCCACCGAAGTATGCCGCCATGGAAAACGAGAAGGGCCTCTATGGCGCGGGCATGACCCAACTCGACGACAACGTTGGCGTGCTCCTGAAGAAGATCGATGATCTTGGCATTGCCGACAACACCATCGTCATCTTCACCAGCGACAACGGGGCGGAAGTGATGAGCTGGCCTGACGGTGGAACCACGCCCTTCCGCGGCGAGAAGAACACCAGTTGGGAAGGCGGTTATCGTGTACCGTTCGTGATTCGCTGGCCGGGTGTGATCAAGCCGGGAATGATGGTGAACGATGTGGCCGCGCATGAGGACTGGGCGACCACACTGTTGGCAGCGGCGGGCGTACCTGACATCAAAGAAAAGCTGCTGACCGGATACCAGGCAGGCGACAAGACATTCAAAGTCCATCTGGACGGCTACAACTTGATGCCGTATCTCAAGGGTGACACGCAGGTCGACCCTCGTCGCGAATTCCTCTATTGGACGGACGACGGCGAGCTCGCTGCCTTGCGTTACGATAGGTGGAAGGCCTTGTTCCTGGAGCAGCCTGCTCACGGCTTCTCGGTGTGGGAAACGCCTTTCGTTCAGTTGCGCGTACCCAAGTTGTTCGACCTCCACGCCGATCCCTTCGAGAGGGCGGAAATGGAATCGATCGACTATACGCATTGGCGGCTCGACCGGGTCTTTCTGCTTACGCCTGCACAAGCCTTTGTTGGGAAGTGGCTGACCAGCTTCAAGGAGTTCCCCCCGCGGCAGAAGCCGGCCAGCTTCAATCTCGATCAGGTAATGAAGCAGATGTCGGAAGGAAACGACTGACGGAGCTCTCATCCAACAGGCGGGTGTAGATCGCGGCTCACGGTGAGCTACATCCGCCGCCAAGGACCGTAGATTCTGGAGAGACAATGGCAATAGCCAAGATTGAAGCACTGCCGAAATTCGACTTAGGTAGCGAATTGGTGCCATGGGAACAACGGCGAGCTGAAGGGAAGGTGCTGCGCCGCGCTGTTCCTCGCGAGGCGCACGCAGAATGGAAGCCGGGCAAGAACCGTCCTGACCCGCTGCAGCTTTTGGCCCGAAACAACAAGGGGCGGCAGGCGCATTTAGTTCCTCTGCGTATGGGACGCATGGCCACGTCGCCGTTTGCGTTCCTGCGAGGATCGGCCTGCGTAATGGCGGCCGATCTATCCACGTCTCCGGTAAGTGGCATCCCCGTGGTTATGGACGGCGATGCCCACCTCAACAACTTCGGTATGTATGGCACACCGCAGCGCGAGGTGGTCTTCGACCTTAACGACTTTGATGAGGCGATTGTCGGTCCCTGGGAATGGGATTTGAAGCGGCTGGTGGCCAGCGTGAATGTTGCGGGCCGTCAGAATGGCCTCAATCGGCGTGAGCGTGCGGCAGCGGTGCGGCGATGCGTAGCCGGTTACCGTTTCAATGTAGAACGGTTGCAGGATCTGGGGGTACTGGAGACCTGGTACCTGCACGCCTACCCGGGACGCGACAATCCCATTGCCAAACCCGATCCGAAGTCGCGCGCGGTGATCAGCAAGGTGCTCGCCAAGGCGCAGCGCACCGACAATATACATTTACTGCCCAAAGTTGCCGAGCGCGCCAGCGATGGGACCTGGCGGTTTCGCGACGATCCGCCTGTCCTGACCCGCGTGGATCCTTCTAACATGCGAACTGTCCTACGGGCGCTGAATCAATATGCGCAGACTTTGCCGCTGGAGCGGCGGCTGATGCTGAGCCGGTATCATGTGGCGGATGTTGCCCACAGGGTGGTGGGAGTAGGTTCGGTGGGAACCCGGGCCTATCTGGTGCTGCTGTTTGGCAATGGCGATGCCGATCCACTTTTCCTGCAGGTAAAGGAATCGGTAGAGGCTGCCCATGCGCCGTATCTTCCTCCTCTGCCGCCTGAGTTTCGCCACCACGGCAAGCGCGTGCTGACGGGACAACGAGCCATGCAGGCTTCTTCGGATCCAATGCTTGGATACACTTCGATTGATGGCCAGGACTACTATGTACGGCAGATGAAGAACCTGAAAGCTTCCATTCCGGTGGAATGGCTTACCGGAGCGTCCTTTAACTTTTATGTCTGGGCGTGCGGGGCCATCCTGGCGCGTGCGCATGCACGAACCGGCGATCCGGCGCGTATTGCCGGCTACTGCGGAAACGGGAGCGTGCTGGATGACGCGTTGGCAGAGTGGGCTGAGAGCTATGGGGATCAAACGGAGCGCGATCACCAGACGCTGGTCGATGCCATCCAGCGAGGACAGGTCCGGGCCGAAACCGAAGGCCCTGAGGAGTAGCTCCGCGGATTCCGGATTCTGACAGAGAGAGAAAAGCCGCAAGATCGTTGAGATGAATTGATGAGGGAAACCGCCGACAGTCAATCCAAGGCCGACTCACCCCCCGACCGACTTGACGTGTCCCTGATCCGGGGTGGGCCATTCTACCGCCTTCAGCAGTGGTCGCGGTTAATGGGTGCGAACGACTGGAACGTTGGCCGTCGCATTACCTTCGCGATTGCCGTCGGATGGGTACCACTGGTTTTGATGAAGCTCCTGTTCAACCGGAGTGGTCTACTGGTCTTGCTGAAAGACTACAGGATCACCTCGCGCATGCTAATTGCCGTGCCGGTTCTGCTCTTGGCCCAGCCGATTATGGAGTCGTCGTTCCGCAAAATTGTGAGGCATATTTATGATGCAGGCTTGCTGAAGAGTCCGGAGCTTGCTCAGATCGACGACATCATCGCGAAGGTAATACAGTTGCGCGACTCCGTAGTGCCCGAGCTGGTCATCGTATTACTCATCGTGATCCACACGGCCCTCTCTTTTAAGAGCGTTTTGAGTGACGCGTCTTGGTTGGCCTACCGTGTCGGCGATAGCTACCATCTGACGCTGACGGGCTGGTACGCAGTTCTAGTGAGTGGAACCATCTTTCAGTTTCTGCTGGGACTTAATCTTTGGAAGTGGCTGCTCTGGACAATCTTCGCCTTCAAGGTATCGAGATTGAATTTGCAGCTGATCGCCACCCACCCGGACGAAAATGGCGGGCTGGGCTTTCTGGGTATGACGCCGCTGGCGTTCACGCCCATCTCGTTCGCCACAGCCGCAGTAATCGCAGCCACATTCCGCAACCAGATACTGCACAAAGGCGCGCACCTGGCGAGCTTCGCCATACCGGCCATAGTGCTGGTGGCGCTTGTTGCGGTAGTGGCTCTGGGGCCGCTGGTTTTCTTCGTTCCACGACTGGCGGCGGTGCGTCGCAAGGGAATCCTGGAGTACGCGGTCCTGGGACAGATGCAAAGCACAGAGTTCCACGAGAAATGGATTCTTAACCGGGCTGGCCGCGAAGAAGAACTACTCGACGCCGCCGAAATCAGCACCCTGTGCGATTTTGGCCAGGCCTACGACCGGATCGAGGAGATGACGCCGTTCCCCACAGACCGAAGCGCACTCGTAGGACTAGCTCTTTCAGTAGCCATTCCCGCATTGCCGGTGGTTGTTGCGGAGATTCCCCTGATCGTCATCTTGAAGCAGTTGCTTGGGGCGTTGAAATGAATCGCCCGAAATTCATCTCCCCTCTCTTTCGTCAAGAGCTTCTGACGGCCCGTCTGTCAAATATCCGGTTTGCATTGCACAACCAAATCCTCGCCAAACAACGACGTCTCTCCTGACTCGAGTCATGGGGCAGTCAATCTACCTGTCATAATGTAAGAGAAGTTCATTTATCCAAACGAAAGAGCATTCATGGCAGAATCTCCTATTACTTCGCGCGCTCAGGATTTTGCAACCTGGTACCAGGACGTCGT
Organism: Candidatus Korobacteraceae bacterium; assembly: GCA_050014935.1. GTDB lineage: Bacteria > Acidobacteriota > Terriglobia > Terriglobales > Acidobacteriaceae > Bog-257. The sequence continues at coordinate 1,004 of JBEKCJ010000103.1, read as the reverse complement.
TTTGCAAGGCGACATGGCCGAGCCGGCGGAAATCGTCAAAGGCTGCATGGTCATCAAGGCCAACGGCTACGCTGTGTGGGAGCTGTTGCAGCGCGAGCTCGACGACCGCTTCAAAGCGACCGGCCACCAGAATTACTACTTCCCGATGCTGATCCCGCAGAGCTTTCTGCATAAGGAAGCCGAACACGTCGAGGGTTTTTCGCCGGAGCTGGCCGTGGTCACGCTGGCCGGCGGCAAGCAGCTGGAAGAGCCTTATGTGCTGCGTCCGACTTCGGAGACCATCATCGGCCACTTCTTCGCCAAGTGGATCAAGAGCTGGCGCGATCTTCCCATGCTGTTGAACCAGTGGGCCAACATCATTCGCTGGGAGCTACGCACGCGGATGTTTCTGCGCACCACGGAATTTCTCTGGCAGGAGGGCCACACTGCGCACTCCAACCATAACGAAGCCGTGCAGGAAGTGCTGCGCATGCTCGACGTGTATGCCGACGTTGCCGAGAACGTGATGGCCATGCCTGTTATCAAAGGGCTGAAGACGCAGTCAGAGAAGTTCGCTGGCGCACTGCAAAGCTACAGCATCGAGGCGATGATGCAGAATGGCTTCGCGCTGCAAGCGGGAACCAGTCACGATCTGGGGCAGAACTTTGGCAAGGCTTTTGACGTGCAGTTTCAGAACAAAGAAGGCCAGCTGGAATATGTTTGGCAAACCAGTTGGGGCGTGAGCACACGCCTGATCGGTGGGCTGATCATGAGCCATTCTGATGACAACGGATTGGTGCTTCCGCCGAGGCTTGCACCGGTGAAAGCCGTAATGGTGCCGATCTACCGGAAGGATGAAGAGAAAGACAGAGTGCTGGAAGCTGCGCATCGCATCGCGAAAGATGTGGGTGCGAAGGTCGACGATCGCGAAGGTCAGTCTCCGGGTGCGAAATTCTTCCACTGGGAGCGCCGCGGTGTGCCGATTGTGCTGGAACTGGGGCCGCGCGATCTGGCGTCGGGAAACG
>JBEKCJ010000102.1:0-20596 GCA_050014935.1 Candidatus Korobacteraceae bacterium | reverse complement strand
GTCCCGTTGACGTCGCCCAACCCGGCCGGCAAATCGATCATGGAGAGCCCGGCATGAAGCAGTTCCATTCGTCCCGACATCAGCGGAGCCGACACAGTCCCGCCAACTTTGACGTTGACGTTGGCGGACCCGTAAGAGGTCAGGTCGGGATTGGCGCTTTCCGCCAGTTTCAGGTTAAGTGAGCCGTCGGCGCTCAGGTTCAAGGGGCGATCGCCCTCAAAACTCGCCGTACCGGTCAAGGTGAGGCGGTTTTCCTGACTGATCATGGCGCAACGCTGCACGGTCACAGTTTCGTTGGCCAGACTGAGCTCGATGGGGCCATCGCTCTTAACCGGAATGTGCTCAACTTCCACGGAAAACTGCTTGATGCTCAGGTTCGCGTGCAACCGGCGCGGCTGCTTCAGTGGGCCCGTCAAGTGCGCTTCGCCGTCCAGCGACGCCTGGCGCGTGACCTGGTTTCGCATTTCTTCCGGCAGGAAAGGATCGACATCCAGATTGGCGAAACGCAGGGTCGCGCCCGCCGGCATATCACCTTGCAAATCGACATTGCCGTCGAGGGTGAGGGTGGCGTTGGGGAAATTGGAGCGTGCCGTCAAGGTAAGCTGTCGTCCCCGGGTAACCGCGTCGGCGGTGATGTTGCCGACGGTGTCACCATTCAACGTCAGGCTGCCGACCTGGAAGTGCCCGTTAATGACCGGCTCATCCCGCGTGCCCGACCCCTTTACGGTGAAGTTAGCGACGCCCGCAATTCGCAGGCGCGGCCGCTGTACTTCGGGGACATCGCCGAGGTCGATGCTTTGTCCCGTGAGATCGAGTTTCACTTCCCGGCTGCGGAAGTTGTAGGCAGCCGAACCGGAGACGGCGCCGTGCGCCGCTTGCAGGTGAATGCCCTCGAACTGCACGCCATGGTTAGCAAAAGCGATTTTGGAGGTGAGCGAGACCATGGGACGGCCGTGGGCCTGGCCGTCCTTCAGGGAAATCTGGCCCTGCCCGTGCGGGTCGGCGGCCGTGCCGGCAGCATGGAGCGTGAAGTTGAGTTTGCCGCTTAGGGGATAGTCAAGGCCAATAGCGTGCTGCAACTGGTCGATGTCTCCATCGTGCATCGCCGCCTGCACCTGAAACTGCGATGCGTCCGTGAAGTCGCCTCGATCGAGAGTGGAAGAGCCATCAATGGTTAGCTGCGCCGTTCCCTCCCGAACGACGGTGTGGTGCAGCGCTATCTCCGATTGCGAATATTGCACGTCGCCGGAAAACTGGTCTATGTGGATCCTTCTGAAATGGACAACCGGCTGCGGTGGTGGCGGAGGCGCAGGATTGGCCGCCAGATGGAACAGCGACTTGTGCTTTGCCGGCGCTGGCGGCGGGTACGTCACGTGCGCAGGAGTTTCAGCAGCCGGCATGTAGAGGTAGGCGAAGTTCGTCGCTTGCAGGTGACCCGCAATCTGCGGACTCCGCCACTTGCCATTGAGAGTGCCGCTGAAGTGCGCCGGCCCGCCCAGTTCGATGGGCGGAGGCGGATTGCCCATGGCCGTCAGCATGGGCTGGAATTCCGTCAGGCTGGTGGTGTCGACGTTGAGCTTCAGCGTGGCGAAGGTGGCTCCCAATGTGCCGGCAGCCTCGAGATGCGTGTGTGGCGACGTCAGACTTAGCGACGACAGCTCGGTCCTCTCGGAGCGCACACCATACCGGCCACTCAGATGACCGCTGACCGGCAACTGGTTCATCGCGGGCTGGGCCGGAGCGGCGCTATCCAGTGCGAGATCGGTGAAGGCGTTGGCCAGCGATTCTTTCCATGTCAGGTTGACCGTTCCGGTCACGCTGCCGTCGGCATTCAGCTTGTCCAACGGCAACGATCTGGTCGACATCATGCGGACCAGTTCGCTGAGCGAGAGTCCGTTCGCGCGCAGCCGTATCGACCCTTCTTCCGGATAAGCACTAACGCTCTTCACGGCTGCCGGAGTGCCATGTACCTGGCTGGTGTTGCGGGGCACCTTCTTGCCGTTGAGCCCGATGGGTTCCGCGGGCGTAGGCGCAACCGGTGTCAGCTGCTTGGGCCACAGGTTCTTCACCTCGGCATCGCCGGTCAGCATTCCTCCCAGCACACGGGCCGCAATGCGGTTCAACGACAGGTTGTTGTGATCCAGCGAAAAGTTCGAATTCAGGGTGGCCTTCCGCAGGGCAATGGCACCGTCCAGGTAGTCGAAATCACGAAGTGCGATGCGGCCAGTCGACGCATAGCCGGCAGCTTCGGAGTAGCTGCCCGAACCGTCCCAGACCAGCGTTCCGCCCCGCAACTGATAGGCGCGCGTAACCGCTCCCATCTGGGCCAGGTCCAGCGTGCTGTTGTAGGTGAGCTGTACCTGCGGATTCTCGAAGTCCGTAATTTTCCCGGACATCTCCAGCGACGAGCCTTCCGATGCCACCTTCAGGGTCTTGATCTCGAGCTGATCATGCCAAAGGCTGAATTGCAGATCTCCACGCGCGGCGAGGTCGCGAAAATCCTGATACTTCGCGTCCATCTTGCCCACCTGCACGGTGCCGTCATAGCGCCGGGCGAGGCGATCGTAGGTCATCGCCGCAACCACCTGGTTGACGCTGAAGTCGAGCGCGATCTTGTGCTCGTTCAGCAACAACATGCCATCGTGCACATCGACGCGTCCGATGGCCAGATCGAAGAGCTGCTGCACCGGCGTCTGGGGATGATCCGGTTTTACCTTTGGCTCGGGCGCGTTGGTACTGCCGTCGGGGTTGACGATGATGTGTATGGCCGGCGCCCAAAGCTCCACCTGCTCCAGGCTGACCTGTCTCCCCAGGAAGGAGATGATGTGCAGCCGCACCAGAGCGCGATCGACGCGGGCATAGGGCGATTCGCCGCGAGGCTCCAGTCCGTGGATGGTCAGGCCATCGGCTTCAAGCGCCAGCTGCGACAGGTTCCAGTGGAAGGCGGCCATCTCGACGCGGCCGCCGGTGGCATCTTCCAGCGCGGCGATCACTTTCCCGCGGACGAAGTTTTCGAAGCTGGGGCTGCGCAGATACCAGGCCAGCGACACAACCACCGCCAGCAACACCACTCCCACCGTCGCCCAGATCCATAGGCGCTTGTGAGGATGCCGCGTTGTGACCTCTTCCGTCATTCTCCGTTACCGGCCTCAGTTGCCGGCGGAACTCTCCCCCGAGTCGTCGGGCACATTCACTCCCGGAATCGCCACACTGCTGTGAATCTCCGCCTGCTGCCGCAGATTGTGCAGCCAGGCGTCGAGCATCTCGTCGATGCGCTGTTCGGTCAGGAGTTCGCGAATTCGCGGCTCAACTTCGGCCAGAGGAATCGGCTTGCCGCCATTCTTCTGCAAATCCGGCAGCAACTGGTGCTGGTAGTAAGACTCCACGTCGTCTTGCTGGATGTGCACATCGGGACGCAGCCTGACCTCAACGAAATTCATCACCTGAACCTCGGTGCGCAGGTGCTCCTTGACGATCTCCTCGTTGAGCCCGTAATTGGCCAGCACCCGATGCCAGGCGATATCGTCGGTTCCGCTGGGAACCTGGTCCCGCAGCTTGGCCACGTCCTGCCGCAAGGTCTCGTCCGAGGGCTGCATGTATTTGGCATCGCCCATCTGGGCTTTCAGCAACTGCCGGTCGATCAAGTGCCGTAAGGCGAGGACGCGGTCGGCCTCGGTCAACTGGGCGATGGGTTTCTGCTGCATGAATGCCTCGAAAGCGGCAGCCTCTTCCCAATCGCTGCGCAGCACCGGCTGACGATTCACGCTGGCCACCACGCCATCGATCACTTCACCGGCAAACGCCGGCACTACCGCTGTCATAAACAGCAGCGCGGAACAAATCGTGAAATACAAAATGCGTTTCATTAGAAAGTCTGTCCAATACTGAAATAAACGTTGATCCGGCGCAGCGACTGCGTCTCGTTGTCCTCTTGCACGGGATAGCGGGTCGCGTTTACGGCGTAGCCCAGGTCGAAGCGCACCGGGCCAACGGGAGTCTTATAGCGAATGCCCATGCCGATGGCCTGCGAGTCGTAGTTGAAGTTGCAAGCTACCTTGCTGTTTTGCGGCGAGCAATCGGCGATCGACGGCTGATTGAATGTCAGCATGCCGCTGATGATGTGGTTCGCCGTGTCGAAGACGTTGCCCATGTCGTGAAAGAACACGAATCCCAGATTGTTGCCCACAAACGGCAACTGCACCGGAGGCGTGCGCAGCTCAATGTTATTGACGAACAATCCCTGGCCGCCGATAGGGTAGCCGGTTTCCGGATCGCGCGGCCCAGCCTGATTGATGGAGAAACTGCGCAGCGAGTTACTGCCGCCGGAAAAGAACAACTCCGGCAACGGAATCTGGGTGGCTTCCACCGGGAGAGTGGATTCTGGCGGTAGCTTGATGAAATCGTTGGTGCCATAGGGCTTCTCGATTCCGATCTGCGTCCTGCGGGCGATGACCCAGTTCTTCTTGACCGTGTAGTAAGTCGAGTTGTCGAACAACACCCGTCCAAAATTGGTTTGCGAACCCAGCGCGCTGGTCGCCAGGCCAAGGTTCACCGCGTTGTAAGAGCCTTTCTTGGGATTGATAGGATCGTCGCGCCGGTCGCGCACCATGGTGAAGGTGGGCATGGCGATGAAGACCGGTTTCGAGTACAGCGCGATCAGCGTGGGATCGATCACCAGGCTGTTGGGGTCGATGGCCACACGCTGGAAAGTGAGCCCGTAGATAAGGGTAGTAAAGCGGTTAAAGCGCTGCTCGGCTTGCAGCGCGCCTTCCACCCGTTCCGAGGCAAAGGTGTTGACGTCGGCGGTGTTGTCGTACAAAGCGCTGACGATGATTTTCCAGTTTTCGCGATGGAAGAGATGCGGCGCTTCGTAAGTGGCCAGCCCCCGGCGAGTCAGCAGACCATAGCGGCCGCGGATACTGAATGTCTGATCGCGTCCAAACAGGTTCAGACGCGTGATCTCCAGAACGGCGTTGGGGCTGATTCCCGTGGCGCCCTGCGGATTGGTGGTAGTCGGAATATTGCCGGTGGCAAACTCGATGCCGCCGCCGTAGCGGAAGGTCCAGCGTTTGGCCTCCTGGAGGTTGAACAACACATCTTTCGACGGCTCCTGCCCATCGGGGTTCTGCACCGCCATGTTGACTTCGTTGAACAGACCGAGGGAGTACAGGCGGCGCTGCGAATCGACCATGCGGTTCTGGCTCAGGGCGTCGCCATCATGAATACGCATCTGGCGGTTGACGATGTAGGGACGGGTATTCCTCAGCCCGCTGACCAGAACGCGGTTCACAAAAACCTGCTGGCCCTCGGTGATTTTGTAGACGACATCCATGCGCTGGGGTTCGCCGGGAACCGGCACAGCCGAGGATTCGAACTCCACATTGGGAAAGCCGCGGTCGTAATAGTAGTAGGTAATCGCGTCGCGATCGCTGACCACGCTGGCCTCGCTAAAGGGCTGGCCCTTCGAATTGCTCAGCCTGGTTTGCAGTTCTTCCAGCGTGGTGCTGTTGGCCCCTTCCACTTTCAGATCGTTCACCAGGGTTTGCGGGCCTTCAACTACCTTGATGACAATCTGCATTTCGTTTTTCTTGCCTTCGTAATTGTCTTCCAGATCGCCGCTCACCTTGATATCCAGAAATCCGTTGGCCTGATAGAGATACTTGATCGAGGTCACGTCATCGGTGAGCAGGCGCTGGCTGAAGCGGCCGTTGGGCAGCAGCACGCTGGAGGGCTCAACCGCCATGCGCTCGCGAATGGTCGGGGTATTGAAGTACTTGTTGCCTTCCACTTTTATCGATACCAGCTTGTGGCGAATGCCGGGATCGATGACGTACACGATGTTGACGTGGTTCTCATCGGTCACCGGATGGCGCTGCACTTCAACCGTGGCGTCGAAGTAACCCTTGGTTTGCAGATAGTCGCGCAGATTGCGGCGCCCCTCGTTCAGCAGGTCGTCGTCCACGGAATTTTCCTGGTAAACCGGCACCAGTTTCTTGAGCTGTCCCTTGCTGACGCCTCCACCCTCGGTCGTGATGTTTACCGTGGGACCCTGGTCAACCTGGAAAATATAGTCCAGCTGGTTGGTCGCGGCATGATACTGCCGGTCGATCAGCGAGACCTGCGCTTCCAGGTGGTCATTCTTCTGATAATGCTTGCGCAGCCGCTCCAGCGCCCGGGTCACATGCTCGGCCACAACTTTGCTGCCCGCCTTCAGCTTGGTGAGACTGCGGACCTGCTCGGGAGGAATTCCGGTGTCCCCCTGAATGCTGACATTGCCAATTCGCGCCAACGGCCCAGGAACGGCATGAAAATGAATTGCCATCAGACTATCGGTGTCGCTGGGCTCCAGGGTGTAAGTGATCGTCGCCTGGTAGTAGCCATTGTCGGCGAAGATCTTCTTCATGCGGTCGATGGAGCTGACAGCCTTGTCCTCGCTGAACACCGAGCCCAGGTCCAGCTGGCTGGCCGCGACCAACTGGTTGGCCTTGGGATTGGTCTTCTGCGGCGTGCCATCGACGGTGACGGCCCCGTTGAAGTAGTTTTGCGTGACGGCGAAGACCAGCTTGATGGCGTGGCTGGCGGCGGGATCGGCTTCGGCTTCGGCCTGCAACGTGGCAAAGCGTCCCGTGGCATAGAGCGCTTCAATACTGGCGTGCAGCTTGTCGCGGTCCAACGGCTGGTTGGCCTTCTGCACGATCAGCGCGCGCAGGGTTTCGGTATCAATGCCGGTAGTTCCGCGGAAGTCGATGGTGGTGACCGTCTCACCTTCATACCTGGCCAGAGTTCCACTTTGTATGCTTGCGTCGGATTGCGCGACGGCAGGAGTTGAAGGCTGGCTGGTCTGCGCCGGCCCCGGCAGGGCAACCAGAACACAGAAAACAGCAAGCGTGCACAACGATGGCGTGATCGGCGTCCTCAAACTCTGCCCTTCAGCGCACCCGCTACCCCGCAGATTGTCATCGCATCGACTCTGCCCAAGTCTTTATTGCTTGCGCACTTGCGTCCAACGCGCCGTATCGCCCGCGGAGACCTCTCCGTTCTTAGCCCGGGAAGGCGCACTTGATGTGGAGTACCTATAATAACCAATGAGGGCCTTCTGCTGAACCAGCCGGCGGCCAAGCTGGTGTTGTCATTAGGCGGACATCGTAGTGACCCTACGGAGTTTCGTCACCAGCCCGCCGCAATGGTTCGCGACTTGAATAGAAACCCCGGCACTGAGGTTAAGACGTTGGAATTCGCGGAGCGGTATTCTCGACAAGTCCTTTTCCAGCCCATTGGCGAAGCGGGACAGCAGCGCCTGGCGAAGGCCCGCATGGCCATCGTCGGCTGCGGCGCCACAGGCTCGGCCCTGGCGTCGCTGCTGGCCCGGTCCGGCGTGGGATACCTCCGCATCATCGATCGCGATTACGTTGAGCCCAGCAACTTGCAGCGCCAGGTGCTCTTCGATGAAGCCGATGCCGCCGAGTCTTTGCCTAAGGCAATTGCTGCGGCGCGCAAGATCGCGGCCTTCAACTCTGAGATTACGGTCGAGCCCCACGTCGCCGACCTCACACCCGACAACATCGAGGAGTTGCTCAGTGAGGTCGAGATCATCCTCGATGGCACCGACAACTTCGAGACGCGATACCTGATCAACGATTTCGCCATCAGCAAGAGCCTGCCGTGGATCTACGCTGCCGGCGTCGCCAGCTACGCGGTGACGATGACGATTCTTCCCGGCGAGACCGCCTGCCTGGCCTGCATCTTTCCCGATTCGCCGCGCGGCATCGTCGAGACCTGCGACACCTCGGGCATTCTGAATTCAGCGGTGAACTTTGTGGCGTCAATTGCTGCGACCGAGGCGATAAAGCTGGCGGTGGGCGCGCGCGACAAACTTCGCCGCACCCTGTTGTCGTATGACGTCTGGACCAACGATTACGCCTCGGTCCTCACCGGCAAACCGCGACCCGGCTGCCGCGCCTGCCAGGAGCATGACTTTGTTCACCTCGCCGGCGAAGGACGGCCACATATCTCGCTCTGCGGCCGCAACTCAGTGCAGATTCACGAACGCCAGCGGCCCATCGACTTTGCCGAGATCACGCGCCGCCTCTCGCCGCACGGCCCGGTCAAGCACAACGAGTTCATCCTGAAGTTCTGGCGCGATCCCTACGAGCTGACGCTCTTCCCCGACGGCCGGGCGATAATCAAAGGGACGACAGACACTGCCATCGCGCGAAGTTTGTACGCAAGGTATGTGGGGTCGTGAGGGCGACTCGCTTTTTTTGGAGCTGAATCGCGGCCAATTTGACACCTTAGTGGTGCTTCAATATTTCCAACAGCATACTTTTGTAGTTGTAGAACTCATAGAATGCCGTTTGCGAGCGCCAGGAGGCCCAAGGCGCGTCAATTGGACGGCTGGACGACCTCAGGGGTCATCCGAAGCCTCCAGGTCGCCTAGCGGCCAGCCAGGGGCATTAGCAGCAGTTTCCCGATTTGGGACAGTTCTGGCGGCCTGAGACGACTCCCAACCGCCATGAAGAGCTGGGAAAGCAGCACCTCGGCCAGCTCAGTTCCGCCGAGCATGACATCCATCCTTCAGTGGATTTCGAATCACTACGATCTATCCGGCGCCGTTGGCCTCGCGCTAGCACCGCAGGGCCCGCGAATGGGTGTGGAGCGCCGACAATCGAGTCCCGCGTTGCGGGACGGCGACATGATAGCCCAGCGCTCAGCGCTGGGGTAGGCTGCAGGATTAATACTGAGCCCCTTCAGGGGCGGCACATCGGCATCAGGGCACGGCTTAAGCCGTGCCCTGACACAACCCAGTAACATTTGCGCCTGCTATTGTTCGTCGCCCCTAGCTCGTGGCTCGTAGCTAATCGCTGCCCTTGTACGCCGTCCCCACGCTCACGCCGCGAAACCGCGCCGGCGCGGCTCCATGTCCGGTGCCCATCACCTGTTGTGGCTGGCCTTTGCCGCAATTGGGCGTGCCCCACAGCGTCCACTGATCACGCGAGCAAATCGCGTCCATCGAGTTCCAGAACTCCGTTGTGATGCCCGAGTACGACGGGTTCTTCAGCATCCGTCCGCGCTTGCCACCGACGATCTCCCAGCCGATCTCGCAACCGAACTGGAAGTTGTAGCGCTTGTCGTCGATGGACCACGAGCGATTCGTCTCCATCAGGACGCCGCGCCCGGTAGACGCGATCAGTTGCTCCAGCGTCAGCGGCGACTCGCCGGGCAAGATGCTGACGTTGGTCATGCGAACGATGGGCAACCGGCTCCAGCCTTCGGCGCGCAGACATCCGCCGCTGCGAGTTGCGCCAATCGCGGCTGCCGTATCGCGCGAGGTCAGGTATCCGGTGAACAGCCCGTTGGTGATGATAGGCGTCCGCTGCGCGGCGACGCCTTCGTCGTCGTAGGCGAACGTACCGAGACCGGGGCCGTGCGCTTCCGTTGCGTCGGCTACGACATTCACGATCTCGCTGCCATACTTCAGCGTCCGCAGCTTATCGAGCGTAAGGAATGACGTGCCGGCAAAGTTCGCTTCCATGCCCAGTACACGGTCGAGCTCGATGGGATGGCCGATCGATTCGTGGATCTGAAGCGAGAGCTGCGAGGAGTCGAGGATGATGTCGAACGTGCCTTCGGGACATTGCTCCGCGGAATGCAGCGCAACTGCCTGCTCGCCGATTTCGGTGGCATGGTCCAGCAGCCGCAGCTCCTCAATCAGCTCGTAGCCGCGATTTTGATATTGCCCGCCGAAAGAGTTGGGATAGGAGCGCTTCTGAATTTCCGTGCCTTCAAACGAATGCGCCGCAAAGCCTGCGCCCGAAGTCGTGATCGTCTGGTGAATCTCCGCGCCTTCGGTTGAGTAAAACCACTGCTCATAGCGGCGGAAGTTCATGTTCGTCTCCGCCAGCGTCACGCCCTTCACCTTGAGCAAGGATTCGTCGATGGCGAACAGCAGCTCCAGATTTTTCTCGATCGAGATTGCGAAGGGATCGATCTTACAAGGCGAAGTCCATTCCGCCTTCGCCGTCGGCTCAGCAACCAGATGCAATTCGTGCGCCTTCACTCTAGCTGAAGCTTTGGCGATCTCCACCGCTCTCGCTGCGCAGCGATCGACACCATCGCGCGAGAGATCGTCGGTGGCAGCGAAGCCGAATCCGCCATCGGCGATCACGCGAATGCCGATGCCCAGCGATTCGGCGTCCGATGCGCCGCTGATCTTGCCGTTCTTGGTGGCCAGCGAGCGGTCGCGCTCGTCGACAATGCGCGCTTCGGCAAGCGATGCGCCGCGCAGCTTCGCCGTTTCCAGCGCCCATGAGGCGATTTCTTTCATCTACGGTCCTCGCGGTAAAGATGATATCGTGTTCGGCACCAGCGCGGGGAGTTGCGCCTCTGAGGAGGACAAGTCGGAAAGCAGGTTTGTATCAGGGCACGACTTCAGTCCTGCCGATAAGCACTTTATTCCCTGTCATTCCCGAGCGGGATGAAGCGCGAATCGGTTTTGGAGCTCCGCACAGCCGAGCGCCGAAGGCGCGGAACTGCAGTTAGCCCAGGGCGTAAGCCCTGGGTAGGTCGAAAAATATTATCTGAGCCGGCTTTTAGCCGGCGGCACGATCCGTTTTGTCTGAGGGTACGATTTTCAGTCGTGTCGGCTGACATGCTTGCCTTGAATATGGGCGCTGCTCTCAAGACCGTGATCCTGAAAGAAGGCATGCCCAGCGTGGAGCAGGCCCGCGCCCGGCTCGCCAGCGAAATCCAGACCGCCCGAAACAACGGTGTCAGCATCCTGAAAATCGTTCACGGCTACGGTTCCACCGGAGTCGGTGGGGACTTGCGCATAGCATTGCAATCAACCCTGCGGCAGATGGCGGCGAAGGGCGACATCCGTGATTGCATTTACGGCGAGAACTGGCGTACCAGCGACGAGCGCAGTTGGAATCTGCTGAAACGCATCCCGGAGCTGAAGGCCGACAGCGATCTCGGCAAGGGCAACAAAGGCATCACGATCGTGCTGTTGTAAATGCCGGAGCAACCGCGACCGCTGTTTGCGGATCACTGCACTGCCCTATAATCCTCATCTAAACTTTTCCTTCGGCCTAATGTCCATCATCCCCCAACTCTCGAGGCCTGCGTAGCCGATGAGTAGCGTCGCGCCAGCCGCGGTCGTCCTGAGCAAGCCCCTCCCGCCGCCCCACGGCGCAGTGGCTGCCTGCTTTCTGACGGGGGTGTGCACCTACTTGAACATGTACTGCACCCAGCCGTTGCTGCCGCATTTGCAACGCATCTACCATGTCTCGGAAATCGACGTCAGCATGACGGTCAGCGCCACCATCCTGGCGGTGGCGCTGGTTGCACCGTTTGTCGGCTTGATGGCGGAGTCCGTCGGCCGCAAGAAAGTGATCGTGCCCTGCCTGTACGCGCTCACCGTGCCCACGCTGCTGGCGGCCACGTCCCAAACTTTAAACCAGCTGATCTTCTGGCGCTTCATGCAAGGGGTGTTCGTGCCCGGCGTGGTCGTGGTCATCATGGCCTACATCTGCGAGGAGTTTGCCGGCCCCCATGTTGGCCGGGCGATGTCTGCTTACGTTTCGGGCAGCGTGCTGGGCGGATTCGGCGGACGCTACATCTCGGGGCTGGTGGCGCAACACTTTCGCTGGGAGCACGCCTTCCTCGTCATCGGAGCCATCAATCTGGCAGGCGCCTTGGTTGTGCAGCACACCTTGCCCAAGCCAAAACATTTTGTGCGTGCGGCCAATGTGCGCAACTCCATCATCGAGATGATGCACCACCTGCACAATCCGCAACTGCTGGCCGTTTATGGGATGGCCTTCGCAGTATTGTTTTCGCTGGTCGGCGCGTTCACCTACACCAACTTTCACTTGGCGGGACCACCCTATCATTTGAACTCGGCAGAGCTGGGCAGCGTCTTCTTCGTTTATCTGTTGGGAGTCGCCATCACTCCGCTGTCAGGAAGGTTTCTCGATCACTATGGAATGCGGCGGACGGCGGTGGTCGCTACCGGCTTCACGACTACAGGCTTGCTACTGACGCTGTGCCGCCCCTTGCCGCTGATCATCGCCGGGCTGGCGTTGTTCTCTTCCGGCATCTTCATCTTCCAGGCGGTGGGAACGGTGCAGACCGGAGTGGTCGCCGGCCGCTCGCGATCGTCGGCGGCGGGACTCTATGTGACGTTCTATTACGTCGGCGGAAGTTTGGGGGCGATCGTGACCGGCTGGGCCTGGGCGGCTGGCGCATGGCGCGGCTGCGTCTGGCTGTTGATGAGCGTCGCCTGGCTCGGCCTGGTGCTGGGATTTGCGAGCAGCAGGAAGACAGCCGTCAGCCGTGAGCCGTCAGCCGTCAGCTAGGCGTATCGACAAGAAAGGGCGGCATCGCTGCCGCCCTCTGACAACTGAAAACTAGCCACCGCCCTTACGTTCCTTCGTTCCAGCTGGCCAGGTACTCTTCCTGCTCGGGAGTCAGGCGATCGATCTTGACGCCCATCGACTCCAGCTTCAGCCGCGCGACCTTCTTGTCCAGCTCTTCCGGAACCACGTAGACCTTCTTCTCCAGCGAGCTATGGTTCTTCACCAGGTACTCGACCGAAAGCGCCTGGTCGGCGAAGCTCATGTCCATCACTGACGGCGGATGGCCTTCGGCAGCCGCCAGGTTGATGAGGCGGCCTTCGCCCAGCAGGTTGATCTTGCGGCCGTCCTTCACCGAGTACTCCTCGACAAAGTTGCGCGTGGTGCGCTTGGACGACGACATCTTCTCCAGCGCGGGAATGTCGATCTCGACGTTGAAGTGGCCGGAGTTGGAAACGATGGCTCCGTCCTTCATGGCTTCGAAGTGCTCTTTGCGCAAGACGCTCTTGTTGCCAGTGACGGTGCAGAAGACGTCGCCGATTTTCGCGGCTTCGTCCATGCTCATCACGCGGAAGCCGTCCATGACCGCCTCGATGGCCTTAGTCGGATCGATTTCGGTGATGATGACCTCAGCGCCCAGACCGCGAGCGCGGCTCGCCAATCCGCGGCCACACCAGCCATAACCGGCGACGACGAACTTCGAGCCAGCCAGCAGGAAATTGGTGGCGCGCACGATGCCGTCGATGGTCGACTGGCCGGTGCCGTAGCGGTTGTCAAACAGATGCTTGGTGTCGGCATCGTTCACCGCAATGATGGGGTAGCGCAGCACCCCCTGCTTCGCCATGGCGCGCAGGCGAATAATGCCCGTGGTGGTCTCTTCGGTACCGGCAATCACGCCGTCCAGCACGTCGGTGCGCTTGGTGAGCGCGATGGTCACCAGATCAGCGCCATCGTCCATGGTGATATGCGGCTTGTGATCGAGCGCCGACATAATGTGCGAGTAGTAGGTGTCGTTGTCCTCACCCTTGATGGCGAAAACGGGGATGTTGTAGTCGCGAACCAGGCAGGCCGCAACGTCATCCTGGGTGGAGAGCGGATTGGAGGCGCACAGCACAACTTCGGCACCGCCATCGCGCATGGTGATGGCCAGGTTGGCGGTTTCAGCCGTAACGTGCAGGCAGGCGGAAACCCGCATGCCCTTCAGCGGCTGGCTCTTGATGAAGTCCTTGCGGATGATTTGCAGGACCTTCATGGATTGGTTGGCCCAGTCAATGCGCTTCTTACCCATATCGGCAAGAGCAATGTTGGCGATGTCGCCGGCGACGCGAGTGGTTGTAGTGGACATAAGCTCCTAAGAACAGTTTCGAGTTTCCAGTTTCAAGTTTCGAGAAAGAGTTTCGAGCGACTCGAGTTGAGCGGCGGTCTCCGGACTTCGCCCCCAAATCTGCGACCTGCGATTGTCGAAGCCCGCAGGGCGGCACAAGCACAGCCCAGCACGTGAGTGCTGGGAAAGCGTTACATCAAGAACTCCCAGTCCCTTTAGGGACGACAGAAGCCTTGTGCCGTCCTATCGGACTCGCGCCTGCAGGCAATCCAACCCAGGACTTACGTCCTGGGCTACGATTATGCCGCCCTGCGGGCTGGCGATACGTTCGCGAGTGCAGTCGGAACTAACAACCGACAGCTGACAGCACGGTGCCCCAGGTTCGCGTCCGTCTTCTGGACGCTAACCTGGGCCCACGTTAGCCCAAAAGATGGGCGAACGTGGGGCACCGATTTGCTACTTCGCCTGTGCGCTCTTCTGCGCGCCAGCTCCCGCCAGGCCCGCCTGCTCACGCAGCGCGCCAGCCTTGTCGGTCGCTTCCCAGGTGAAGTCCGGGTCGTTGCGGCCAAAATGCCCATACGCCGCGGTCTTGCGATAGATCGGACGGCGCAGATTAAGCGACTCCATGATGCCCTTCGGCGTCAGCTTGAAGTTCGCGCGAACCAGCTCGGCAATCTTGTCTTCGTCGATCTTCGCCGTGCCGAAGGTGTCGATCAGCACGCTGACCGGCTCAGCCACTCCGATAGCGTAGGCCAACTGCACTTCGGCGCGGTCCGCCAATCCAGCAGCAACAATGTTCTTGGCGATGTGCCGCGCCATGTAGCATGCCGAGCGATCGACCTTCGTCGGATCTTTTCCGCTGAAAGCGCCGCCGCCGTGACGTCCCATGCCGCCATAAGTGTCGACGATGATCTTGCGGCCGGTGAGTCCGGTGTCGCCCATCGGTCCGCCGATCACGAAACGTCCAGTCGGATTGATGTGGTACTTGGTGTTCTCGTCCAGCATTTTTTCGGGCAGTGAAGCCTGGATGACGTGCTTCAGGATGTCGGCGCGCAGGTCTTCGTTGGACACCGTCTCCGAGTGCTGGCTGGAAATGACGACGGCATCGATGCGCACCGGCTTATGGTTCTCGTCGTATTCCACTGTGACTTGGGACTTGCCGTCGGGCCGGAGGTAAGGAAGCATGCCGTTCTTGCGGACTTCGGTGAGACGCTCGCACAACTTGTGAGCCAGGAAGATTGGCGTCGGCATGTAGTTGGCGTTTTCGTTGCAGGCATAGCCAAACATCATGCCCGGTGTCAACGCCCATGGCGATGTCACCTGACTGCTTGTTGATGCTGGAGATGACCGCGCAGGTGTTGGAGTCGAAGCCGTAGAGTGCGTTGTCATAGCCGATGGAGGCAACTACGCCGCGCACCAGGCTCTGGAAATCGACGTACGCCTTGGTGGTGATTTCGCCGGCAATGACGACCAGTCCGGTCGCAGTCAATGTCTCGCAAGCCACGCGGCTGTACGGATCTTCCTTAATGCAGGCGTCGAGGATCGCATCAGAGATCTGGTCGGCGATCTTGTCAGGGTGACCCTCGGTCACCGACTCGGAGGTAAACAGATAGTGTTTCTTGGGCAAATCAAACTCCTTATTATTGTCCGCCGCTGGCGGGAGCGACTCAGAGCACATCAGCCGGACACAATGGTACCGCGGTCAGTTGTGACCTATCGAAGAGGATAGCGAGCAACTGGGAAACTCCCAATATTTTACGGCCAAAGGGCAGCTTTCGGCCAGCTAAAGGGCAAAATCGGCATTGAAGGCATGCCGGAACGGCAGGCCGCCCTGAGAGCCTAAGTGGCCTGCGACTCCCGATGTTGCCACCTACGGAGCACCCGCCTGTTGGCCGGTCAGAATCTCCTGGTTGGGCACAGTTTCATAAGCGAAACCGAAGAGCATGGTGGCCGCGTGAAGGTGGCCGTCCTGATCAATGTAAGCTGTGGTGCTCACTTCCGCCCATCCGTAGTGGCTTTGATTAGCTGCATCCTGGAACTGCAGGCCCAGATAGCGAGCCGGAAGATTCAGCCATTCGCCGAAAGTGCCTGTGCTACAAGGACCCCAGTAGAGTCCGGCCATAGTGGACGCGCTGGGATAAAAGCTCTGGGCGGAATTCACCGGCACGCCATTCAGCAGGGCGGACGCATAGCTCGAACCCGCGCGATCCGTCGCAGTCACGATAGCATTTCGGTTGCCTGGAGTAATGCTCACGCTCCACTCATACTGGTCGCCTGACTGGCACCAGCCCTGCAACAATTTCGAGTCTAAAGTGAAGTCAGTGATACCGTCGCCGTTGAGGTCGATGTTGTAGTAACCACCGACAGGAATGGAAACATAAAGAGGGGTGTAGACGATTTCGGCCGCCGCCGGCATTACCAGCACTGAAGCCGCTAAGCAAACAGCAGCGGTCCAGCCGCACATGTGGGATGTCATACAGGTGTCCTCTGACTTCTTGCCGCGGGAGCGGGAAGTTGGCAGATTCGACTTCGCGGCCAGTGAGTCTCAGCAGACTCCGGAATCGCGATACCTGGGATGGCATCTGTCGTTTACGTCAGACCGGGCCGCGGAATTACGCGCTTGAATTCGAGCCCTGGGAGCGGGGAGCGGGGAGCGGGAAAGACTACAAGGTTGTGGCCGATAGCGGCAGTCTACGCACATGCAACCCAATGTCAACAAAAATCCGGCGGAAGGAAGCTGCGACCCAAACCGCGCTCTTCGCGCTACAGCGCCCGCAGGAAGTCGATGAGTTCCTGCTCGGCGACGTAGCGGTCTGTCCCGCTCTCCGAGCGCCACACAGCGGAATTCGGCATTGTAGGTTTACTTCCTGCCGGCTCTGTAGAATATTTGCGGATTGTGAGGTCCTCGATGCGCAAAGCCTTTGTCCGCGGTTGCATTCCATCGCTTCTTTTCATGCTGGCTGCAGCACCGTTGGCGCTGTGCGCTGAGCGCGTGCTCGATCTGACTGCTGCTGATGGCGCCAAGCTGAAGGCGACCTATTATGCGGCGGGCAAAGCTGGTCCTGGCGTGCTGTTGCTGCACCAGTGCAATCGCGACCGCAAAGTCTGGGACGGTTTGGCACAGCAACTCTCCGCGGCGGGAATCAACGTCCTCACCCTCGACTATCGCGGCTTCGGCGAGAGTGCCGGCATACCGCACGACAAGGCCACGCCCCAGGAACTGAACGAAGAGCTGGAAAAATGGCCGCGTGACATCGATGTTGCGTATCAATATCTGGTGTCACAGCCGGGAGTCGCGCGGGATGCGATCGGCGTTGGCGGCGCCAGTTGCGGTGTGAATAATTCGCTGCAGACCGCGATTCGCCACCCCGAAGTGCGCTCTCTGGTGCTGCTGTCGGGCAACACCAATTACGAGGGACGCCAATTCCTGCGCCGCGATAACAGGATTCCCATTTTTCTCGCCTATGCCGATGATGACGATTTTGCACCCACGGTAGTACAGGTTCAGTGGCTGTACGACAGCACCGCCGATCCTGATAAGAAGCTGGTTTCTTACCCGAAGGGCGGGCATGGAGCCGATATCTTCCGGGTTCATCCGGAGCTAATGGCGGCGATCACAGATTGGTATGTGACGACGCTCATCAAGACTCCCGGCAAGGCGCCGGCGCCGAATCCGCCCGTCACGCTGTTGCCGGAAGTTCAGGTGCTCAATACGATCGACCAGGGCGGCGCTGCCAAGGTGCAAACTCAGCTGGAGCAAGCTCGCCAACGCGATCCCAAAGCCACGATTTTCGACGAGGCTTCGGTCAATTTCATGGGATATGAACACATGCAGGCGGGCGATGTGAAGGGTGCCATCGAGATCCTGAAGCTGAACGTCTACGCCTATCCGAATTCGCCGAATGTCTATGACAGCCTCGGTGACGCCTATCTGGCCGACAGTCAGGCAGACCTGGCGCGCCAAAATTCCAGGAAAGCGATCGCACTGTTGGCATCCGATACTACGGACAACCAGCAGCGCAAGGATGGGATCCGAGCTAATGCCGAGGCCAAGCTAGGGCAGCTCGATGATGAGCCGTAGTACAGCTGCGAGGCTACCCGTTACAGCGACCGCAGGAAGTCGATGATTTCCTGCTTCTCCTGCGTGCTCAGCTTGTCGAAATGCTCGATGACCT
This sequence comes from Candidatus Korobacteraceae bacterium, assembly GCA_050014935.1. Taxonomy (GTDB): domain Bacteria; phylum Acidobacteriota; class Terriglobia; order Terriglobales; family Acidobacteriaceae; genus Bog-257. The sequence goes on along the minus strand of JBEKCJ010000102.1, from coordinate 2,744 downwards.
TGTTGGCCTCGCTGCCATGGCTCTGGTGTTCTTTGATCGCTTCCACCAGATTGCTGGTCCGTCCGTCATGCAGGAAGAAGACGCGCTGCCCGACGCCCCACAGAGGCGCGGTGCGGAACTCGTCAGGGCCTGCGCCGCCTTGCGTGATGCCGTCGGCCAAGCCTTTACCCATGTGGTGAACGAGCAGGTCAGAGAAAAGATTCGCCGTCTGGTTGGAAAGCGCGGCGCTCGGACTGGTCGAGGAGCCGCTCGCAATCATCGTTCCGGTAGTGAACGAAGGTGTATGGCAGTGCGCACAGCCTATCCTGGCAAACGTCTCGCGTCCTTTCTCGGCGGCGGGCGTAGGAGGCGCGGGAGCGGGCGGCGCCAGCATGCGCATGAAGTTGGAAAACGCTTCAATGTCTGAGATCACAGCCGGGTTTGAAATGGCGGTGGCTGTTGGAGCGGTGGTGAAGTTAAGTGTGTCGTTCGGATTGGGGATGAATAGACAGCCCGGCGTTTCGTCGCGTTCCTGTGGGAAAAGCTGGTTCGAGATGCCCATCTCCACGTTGTAAGCCTCGCCCGCGAACATCAGCAGCGACTTGTTCTGCGCCTTCCACCCGAACCGCGTGATGGTCCCATCGTTCGCGCTGAGGTTCACGTTGCCGCTGAGGTGCGCGTTGGCATGTCCGGAAATGCCCAGGGCCCGCTTCTCGGACACGTTGGTCTGCATGTTCGCCAGGATGGCCGAGTCGGGAATCGCTTCGATGAGTCCCGCGCCGAAGGTTGGAGTCGGGATGCGAAAGATAATGTTCTCGTTGCCACGCTGGCCGGTCAGCGGATTTCCCGCCGGCAGGAAATCGAATTGCGCGATGTTGCAACCGGGGGCGTCACTTCGCCCAGTGATTACGTAGATGTCGTGCACTTCGCCGTCGGCAGCGCCATTGCTCTTCTTAAAGCGCGCTTCGCGGACGGGACCATTTTCCACGATGAACCAGGGCACCGCGTTCGTCGCTCCGCTCAGGTGGGCAACCGCCAGCAGGGGATTCTTCGCCGGACTAGAGCCGCCGCCGGCAGGCTGCGAGTGGCAAGACAAACACTGGTTGGAATTAAAGCGGGGACCGAGGCCGTTGTTCGTGCCCTTGCTGACGGCCTCAACTTCGGCAAACCTCGCCTGTCCATCGTTGAAGAACGCAATTTCGTCGGGGGTAAGGCCCTTCAACGGAGCGCCTGCGCTCGCCGGGCCGCCGCGCACGCCCGGGTCTACGGGAGCCGATTTGCTTTGAGCCAAAGTACAGACGGAAGCGGTCAAGACCACAGCCAGGATTCCGCCGCAGAGATTGCGCGCAATTCTCCCCAGTGTCATCACGATGTCCTCGCTGACTTGGAAATGCGGGTATTGTACACCGCGTCGGAAGTCACCGACGCCATGTTATTTCGCGGTGCGCTGCAACGCCGCCTGGATCGCGATCAGTTGGTCGAGAACTTCGGGCAGGAGCTTGAGATCGAGGGCGTTCGCGCCATCGGATTTGGCTTCAGCAGGATTGTCATGGACTTCCAGAAAGACGCCATCGACGCCTGCGGCAACGGCGGCGCGCGCCAGCAGCGGGATGAACTCAGGCTGGCCGCCGCTTTGCACTCCAGCCTGCATGGGTGCCCCGTTCCAGCCATCGTTTGGCTGGGGCGGGGCAGTTCCTGGTCCAGCCGACGGCAACTGCACCGAGTGGGTCGCGTCGAAGACTACGGGCGCGAACTGACGCATGATAGCGAGCGACCGCATATCGACAACGAGATTGTTGTAGCCGAAGCTGCTGCCGCGCTCAGTTAGGAAGACTTGCTCGCCGCCGGCGTCGCGAACCTTCTCGACCGCGTGCCGCATGTCCCACGGCGAGACGAACTGGCCCTTCTTGATGTTGACCACGCAGCCGCTCTTCCCAGCCGCAATCAGCAGATCGGTCTGGCGGCAAAGAAATGCGGGAATCTGGATGACGTCGACGGCTTCCGCAACGCGCGGTACATCAGCGGCTTCGTGAACATCCGTGAGGACAGGGACCTTCGCCGCATCGCGAACTTTGCGCAGAATGCGAAGTCCGTCTTCGATCCCCGGCCCGCGAAAGCTGCGAATCGACGTGCGATTAGCTTTGTCGTAGGAAGCTTTGAAGATGTACGGCAGCTTCTTTTGCCGCGCGATCGCAGAAATTGCTTCAGCCATCTTCAGCGCGTGGGCTTCGCTCTCAATAACACACGGCCCGGCGATGAGGAAGAGTTGTCCTCCGCCGATGGTCACGTCGCCGATTTGGAAGGAGGGAAGCAATTAGCAATTAGCAACTAGCACTTAGCAAAACTGTTTGGATAGCTGCCTTGTGTCAGGGCACGTCTTTAGACGTGCCGTAAGCGCTCAACAAAGAAGTGGGCTTTAGCCCTGTCGTAAGTTATTCAGGGCTTCCCTAACCCCAGCCACTGATCCCGCTTTCACCGCTTCACTTTTTCCGGCCGGTGGAACATCTCTACCTCAACCCCTTGGCGCACCTGCTCACGGCGAAGCCGGTTCTCATACGACGCCTTTACGAAATTCGCGAACAGCGGATGCGGCTCCAGCGGCTTCGACTTGAACTCCGGATGGAACTGGCATCCCAGAAAGAACGGGTGGTCTGGAATTTCGACAATCTCGACGTAGGTCCCATCGGGCGTCGCTCCACTGATGCGTAGTCCGCCAGCCGTCAGCGTGCTTTCGTATTCCCGGTTGAACTCGTAGCGATGGCGAT
>JBEKCJ010000101.1:0-15199 GCA_050014935.1 Candidatus Korobacteraceae bacterium | reverse complement strand
CATGATGCGGTAAACCCGGAGTTCGTTGCGCTGTTTCGCAAGAGGAGCAGATTTTCGTCGTTCACCATGAGGGTGTCATCCTGAGCGGAGGTTCGCACGCTTTTCGCGAACCGGAGTCGAAGGACCCCTATTATCGGCAAGATCGTGTGCCGTCCCTGCCGGGACTCGGGATTATTTTCTACGCCTACCCAGCGCTGAAGCGCTGGGCTAAGTTATGTCGCCGCTACGCGGCTCAGACGCGATACCCGTCGCTTCCCGCGGGCTCACGCCCACGGCTAACCCAAATTTCGCCGCTGCGCGGCTGTGCCAATGGCTAGAGCTAGCAGTCGCAATCCAGCAACGCCAGTCATTCAGCCGTCTGCCAGACTAGCCACTGACCACTAGCCACTGCCGTTCAGTCTCCACCCACGCCCACCGCGCCCCGGCGCTCGGCATCTGACTCCGCGCGGTCTTTTTCCTGCACCGTCATCTTGCCGGGCTTCATGTTGGGGACCAGCGCAATGAAAGTACCGATGACCACGACGATGACGCCAATCCATATCCACATCACCAGCGGATTCACGTGTGCCTTGATGATGGGCTTGCCGGTGTCCTGATTGCGTCCGGTGTAGACCAGGTACAAATCGCGGTTGGGACGCGAGCGGTTGGCTACGATGGTCGCCGTCTGCTCGCTGGCCTTGTAGAAGCGGCGCTCGGGGAACATGGTGTCGAGCTTCTTGCCGCCGCGGTAGACGTCGATAACAGCCCACTCGCTGCTGTAGTTCGGCTTATCGTCCTGTGTGTACGACTGGCAGACCAGGGTGTAGCCGGCGATCTGCATCTTGTCGCCGAAGCCCATTTCCTGTTCTTTATCGCCGTTGAAGGGCAGGCCGGCGAAGCCGATGATGATGAACACTACGCCGATGTGGATGAGATATCCGCCATAACGGCGGGTGTTGCGGCGGGTGATGACCACCATGCCCTGGAAGATGTTGACGCCGGTTTGCCGCGCGATGACACGGCCGCCGCGCCAGAATTCTCCGCTGACCGTCGCAATGACAAACATCGACAGCGAAATCGCCACCAGCGAATAGAAGTATGCCGAATCTTCCCACGGCCGCATGCCGCCGATGAGCAGCACAATGGCAGTCAGCGACGCAATCGCGGTCGGCCAGACGAAGTTGCGTTTCACCCGGTCCAGCGATGTCTGGCGCCACGCCAGCAGCGGGCCGACTCCGGTCAGAAATATCAGAAAGATTCCGATGGGCACATTAACGCGGTTGAAGAACGGCGGGCCGACGGTGACCTTCGAGCCCGTAACCGCCTCCGACAGCACCGGAAACAGCGTACCCCACAGCACCGCGAAGCACGACACCAGCAGCACCAGATTGTTGAACAGGAAGCTCGATTCGCGCGATACCAGCGACTCCAGGCGGTGCTCGCTCTTCAGCGTCTCGCGATTGCGCACGAAGAAGAAGACGCAGGTGGAGAAGATAATTGCCAGAAACCAGACAAACCAGGTGCCGATACTCGACTGCGCGAAGGCATGCACCGAACTGACCACGCCGCTGCGCGTCAGAAACGTTCCGAAGATGGCGAGCAGAAATGTGGTGAAGATCAGCCACATGTTCCACATCTTCATCATGCCGCGCTTCTCCTGCATCATCACCGAATGCAGAAACGCGGTCATGGTGAGCCACGGCAGCAGCGATGCATTCTCGACGGGGTCCCATCCCCAGTAGCCGCCCCAGCCGAGCACTTCGTAGGCCCAGTGCGCGCCCAGGAAGATGCCGCAGGTGAGGAACAGCCACGCCACCATGGTCCAGCGGCGCGTGATATGGATCCACTTCTCGCCGGGATACTTCATGATGAGCGCGCCCAGCGCGAAGGCGAACGGCACCGTCACGCCCACGTAGCCGAGGTACAGCATCGGCGGATGGATCACCATCTCGGGATATTGCAGCAGCGGGTTCAGGCCGTTGCCGTCGGCGGGAATTGTTCCGCCGACCAGGCCGAACGGATTGGCGGCGAAGTTGATCAGCAGCAGGAAGAACACTTGCACCGCGGCGATGATCGCCGAAGCATAGGCAAACAGTTGCGGATCGACTTTGTAGCGCAGCCGCAGCACCAGCGCATAGCTTGAGAGCAGCCAGGCCCAGAAGAGCAGCGAGCCTTCCTGTCCCGACCAGAGCGCGGCAAACTTGTAGGCGATGGGCAGGTCGCGATTGCTATGGTGCAGAATGTAGGCAACAGAGAAGTCATTGCCCAGGGCAGCCATCACCAGCGCCATTCCGGCGACGGTGACCGCAGCCCACGAGGCGATGCCGGCGCGGCGAGCAGTCTCGCCCAGGCGATCGTCCTTGCGGTATAGCCCGAGGGCGCCGCCAATAAACGAATAGGCCGCGAACCCCAGCGCCAGCAGCAGCGTAAAACTTCCAATTAATGGCATGAAGACTCAGTACCTGGAACGGCTCACGGCCAGACTATTCCGGAAACGTCGCTATCCTGATATAGCTGCCATTCTACTCGCAACCGCAAGGGCAACGGCGACTTGCGCGGCGAAGCCATACAACTTTGCGGGGAAAGCTTCGCCAGAGCGGAGCTAAGGCGTGCATAACTTCCCTCGGGAAACTCCGATGAAATCCGGCTTGCTGAAGAACGCCGCCTTTTAGCCTGATGGAGACGGTCTGAAGAGACGGCAGGGTTCGCGAACAATTTTCAGGCGATGGGGGCGTATCTTACCTGGGCGACGAAGTTTGGTTTCCGGGCTCGAAGAGGGAATATCCCGCTGTTCACTTTTTGGCAAGGTCTGCGAGCCGCCGGTTAAGCTTGTCTGGATTACCGTATTGTGCTTGTCGTTCACTCGCGTTTGACAACAGTCTGCGCACAAACAGTGCGAGAGCGATGCCGGTGAAGATGACGACCATGACGACAATACAGAGCAGCGCGAACGCAGCATCGGCCCTTGTAAACGAGTTCACGGCAGCCCCCGTTCCGATCGCCTGAGGCGCTCAAGTGTAGAACGCTAGCCGCCCGGAAGTGCAATGTCCAGACCATAGAAGTGGTAGATGGGGGGTCGCTTACTGCCACGTGCCGGGTGGTGGTAAACTTCCGCCCGTGACTACAAAATTGCTGCCATTGGCCATCCTGATTGCCATCGCGTTACCGGCGGGCGGGCAAGACATCGCGCGTCCCGATGTGCCCGACAAAATCAAAGTGCCGGCTGGCGAGGAAGCTGTCCTTAAGGTGCACGCAACGGGCGCGCAGATCTACGTTTGCCAGACGGCCGCCGACGGCAAGCCGGCCTGGACCTTGAAGGCCCCGGATGCCGAGTTGCATGACCAGCAGGGAGGGGTCATCGGACACCACTTCGCCGGACCGGCATGGAGCCTCAGCGATGGCAGCGAAGTTACGGGCAAGGCCGTCGCCAAGGTCGACTCCCCCGATCCGAATGCAATTCCCTGGCTGTTGGTGAGCTCTACGGGACATTCCGGCAATGGCATGCTGAGCCGGGTCACCCGCATCCAGCGCATTCATACCAACGGGGGCTTGCCGCCTCCGGCCGCCGAGTGCGATGCCGCCAAGCAGAACGTGGAAGTGCGGAGCGCCTACACTGCCGACTACTACTTCTACGCGCCCAAAGCGAGTCCCTAGATTTATCTGGATATGAGAATCAGGGTTGGAGGCGCGGGTGGGAATCGACACCGCACGACGAGGTACTGCCTACAATTCCGTCTCCTGTCGGAATGCCGATCTCGCAGGGCTGGCATTCGCTATCGTTGGCATACGCCAAACTCTCACGTATCGGCCAGGCGAAGTTCATTTCCAGATTGGACCTTGCTAACTAGGACTTGAAATTAGCTGGAGGCGCGGGTGGGAATCGAACCCACGCATAAAGGTTTTGCAGACCTCTCCCTTACCACTTGGGTACCGCGCCTTGGTGATTTCTACCGTATCGTGTTTCGCGGGCAAAATCCAGAGCGACGGCGACGACCCCAGCCGCGAATGTACAATCCTTACACTTTCTGCGGGAGACACTGCAAAGAGACCGCGCAAGGATTGTGAAGCGGCATGAACATTCTTGAGTTCACTGGGCTGATTGCTCTCGGCTCCCTGCTCGCCGGATTTCTGGGTGCGCTCACCGGCCTGGGCGGAGGCGTGGTGGTGGTGCCCATGCTGACCCTGCTGTTTCATGTCGACATCCGCTACGCCATTGGGGCATCGCTGGTCTCGGTGATTGCGACCTCGTCGGGCGCGGCGGCCGCTTATGTGCGCGAAGGCTACTCCAACATCCGCATTGGCATGTTCCTGGAAACGGCCACAACCGTAGGCGCGGTTACCGGGGCCGCCATCGCAATGCATGTATCGGACAGCGCCATCGCCATCGTCTTTGGGCTGGTGCTGCTGTACTCCGCGTATCTGTCGAGCCGGCATCGCGAAGAGCACGACCCCAACCGACAGTCGTCGAAGCTGGCCGAAAAGCTGAAACTGAACGGCACGTGTCCCACGCCCCAGGGTAAGCAGCCTTACGCCGTCACGGGCGTGCCCGCCGGATACAGCCTGATGTTCGGCGCGGGCGTGCTGTCGGGCTTGCTGGGCATCGGCTCGGGCGCGGTGAAAGTGCTGGCCATGGACCAGGCCATGAAGATCCCGTTCAAGGTCTCGACCACGACCAGCAATTTCATGATCGGCGTCACCGCCGCGGCCAGCGCCGGACTCTACCTGAACCGCGGTTATGTTGCGCCGGGCATCGCCATGCCGGTGATGCTGGGGGTGCTGGCAGGATCGATGATCGGCGCCAGGATGCTGGTGAAGGCGAAAGTGAAAGCCTTGCGTTATCTGTTTGCGGTAGTCATCGTGGTACTGGGATTTGAAATGATCTTCAATGGAGCGACCGGCCGGTTATGAACGATGAAATTGTGACCACAGCCCAGCCGAAAAGCTGGGACGATCAGCGGATTGAGGTCATCATTGGAACCCTTCTGCGCACCGGAGTAATCCTGGCCGCGGCGGTGGTTCTGTTTGGCGGCGCGCTCTATCTGGTGCGCCATGGACACGAGATCGCCAACTACAGCACCTTCCACGGCGAGCCGGAAAGCCTGAAGAGCGCGAAGGACATCGTTCACGGGGTATTTGGGATGAGCGCGCGGGCCATCATTCAGCTGGGCCTGCTGCTGCTGATTGCGACGCCGGTGGCGCGCGTGGCCTTCTCGGCGGTGGCGTTCGCCATCGAACATGACTATATGTACGTCGTCATCACTTTGATCGTGCTGGCAATTCTGTCGTATAGCCTGTTTGCATCGAGCTGATGTGCCAAGGTTGAAGCCAAGGCTGGAGAGAAAGTCCGAAGCCAGACGTTGTGGCGATGACAACCGGGAACCGACAACTGGCTACTGGCTACTGACAACTGGGTACCGGCTACTGCTTGCGCCGGTAGTCGCCGCTCTTGCCGCCCGACTTGCTCTGGAGAACGACTTCGCGGATCTCGATCCCCTTATCGAGCGCTTTGCACATGTCATATACGGTGAGAGCGGCGACCGAGGCTGCGACTAAGGCTTCCATCTCGACTCCAGTTGCCGCCGTCGTGCGGACTAATGTGCTAATCGCAACGCCATCGCTGCGCACTTCGGCTTCAACCTCAATCTTGCTCAACGGAATGGGATGGCACATGGGGATGAGTTCCGCGGTGCGCTTGGCCGCCTGAATTCCTGCGACCCGAGCGACTTCCAACGGATCGCCCTTCGGGTTTTTCGGCAGCGCCCGAATCACCTCCCGGCTCATCGCGACGAAAGCGCTCGCCATCGCCTCGCGGACCGTCGGTTGCTTCGCCGAGACGTCGACCATTGAGGCGCGTCCGGCAGCGTCGTAGTGCGAGAGCTTCTTCGACCTGGTCTTCGAATCTTTCATGCGGAAAAACCGGCGGAGGCCGACCTCCACTCTATCAGTGCCGAATTGGGAATCGCGCCCCGCCGTAAGTTATTGGTTCCAAAATGGGAATCGGCCATTAGAAGCGATTCTAGGGCTGTCATTTTGGCTGGACGATGTTTTGGTCGGCCGGTCACCTTCTCGTCGCATCTAGGGCCGTTTCCGCCTCCGCAATGGGCATCCCGTTAAACCCATCCAAGGTGGTATTATGATATAACCACAAAAGCATTACATATCGCGCCAATTACAGCACTTAGGTGGCATTTTCTCTCGATTCGGCACGATCACATCAGCAGAATCGTAATCGCCTCGCCCGCCGCAAACCGCTCCCGGTCTGGCGGCACTACGATGTAGCAATTCGAGCGCGCCGCCGCCATCAGGTCGCCCGACCCTTGCCAATGTATCAGCTCGACCTCCGGCTGCCCGATGCTGCCTCCCAGCCTTGCCGGGAGAAATCGCGTTAATCCAGTGCGGCTGGTGAAATCGGATTTCAGAACCGCCTGCGCGAACGGCAGCGGCTGCGGCTTCGCTCCGCAGAGCGCGTCGAGCACTGGCCGGGCGAACAGTTGAAACGTCACCATCGTCGAAACCGGATTGCCGGGCAGCCCGCAGAACGGCGTACTTCGCTCGCCCGATCTGACCTCGCCGAACACCACAGGCCTTCCCGGCTGGATTTGCGCGCCCGTGAAAAAAATACGGGCTTGGAAGGAAGCCAGCACGGGCTCGACCAGATCGTACTTGCCCATGGAGACGCCGCCGGTGATGAGCAGCAGCTCCGCTTGCAGGCCTTTGCGCAACAGCAGCGCCAGGTCGTCAGGCTCGTCGCGAGCCACGGGCAGAATCACGGGATCGCCGCCGGCCGCCAGCACCTGCGCCGCCAGCGAGTAGCTGTTGGAGTTGCGAATCTCGTTCGGCGCAGGTGGCAAATTGATGTCGACGAGTTCGTCGCCGGTTGCCAGAATCGCAACCCGCGGCCGGCGGTAGGTAGCAACCTCAGGCCGGCCAACCGCCGCGGCTATCGCGACAAGGGTGTGGTTCACGCGCGTGCCGCGTGCGACCATGGTCGCACCGCGGCGCGCTTCCGCTCCCATGGCAACCACATTTTCCCCGGCGGCCACGGCCCGCTGAACTATCACAGCCTGGCCACTTCGCTCCGTGTGTTCCACCATCACGACGGCGTCGGCCCCGTTGGGAACAGGCGCGCCCGTCATGATCTCCGCGGCTTCGCCTGCTCTGACCGCAATCGCACTGTCTTCTACGGACGCACCAGCCTTGATCTCGCCAACGCACCGCAACTGGGCCGGCACAGCAGCCACGTCGGCAGCGCGCACGGCGAAGCCGTCACGCGTGGAGCGGGGAAACGGCGGGAAGTCGCGGTCGGCGCGCAAGTCCTCAGCCAGCACCAGACCGATGGCCTCCAGCAATGGCAGCATCTCCGGCTGGGTCGGGGAAAGAGTCGACGCGTAGTCTTCCACCAGACGCCGGGCGTCGGTGAAGGACGGCAGTTTTGTGGCGACGGTACTTCCCATGCCTGGATTACCCGAGCGAATTCTACTGGAGTCTGCGGGTGAGCGATACTGCGGTAGCCAGCTACAGCATTTGCTTGATGCTGCTTGGATAGAGTCGGGCTTCAGGACCGTCTTGCAACGGGGTGTCGCCGCTCTGCGGCTCGCCTTGTTTCCTACTAGAGCGGGGGCTGACGCCCCCGCCTAACATCATGCCGCCGCGTTGCGGCTGGCTTCAGCGCCAAGTTGGATGGCCTTATGCCGCCGCGTTGCGGCTGGCTTCAGCGCCAAGTTGGATGGCCTTGATCCACCAGCCAACTCCGGAGCTGAGTTTCGTAGCAGCCTCTAGAGCGCCCACCCTACTTCTTGCTGGGCTTCGACTTGCCGTAGCTGGTCTCAACGGAGGCCCCAAGCATCGCCAGCATCTGTTTGGCGACGTCGGCATACTTGCCCGTTGGTTGCAGTGCCAGATACTTATTGAAACATTCTGCCGTGCCTGCGGGAGCCGTCACTTTGCCGTCCTTCGTGGTGGCCTTGGCGATCAGCGCCTGTCCCTTCAGGTAGTAGGCATCGGCCCGGTTCGGATCGGCTTGCAGGGCCTTATCCAGGGCGGCGACCGCTTCGTCCGACTTGCCGGTATTGGTGAATACCACGCCTTCGTTGTAGTAGTAGGTGCCGGCGTTCTGCGGGTCAGCCTGCGCTGCCGCGGCGTATTGCTCCACCGCTTTGTCCGTCTGTCCGGTGTGGGCGTAGGCGTCGGCAAGCTGCGCCATGTAGGGTCCCGAGGTGGGTTTAATCGCAAGCGCCTTCTGATACGACTCGATGGCGTCCTGGTAGCCCTTGGTGCGGGCTGCCGGGTCCGTCGCATGGGCGGCGGCGCCGCGCTGCGCATCGCCCAGATAGCCCCAGACCAGGTCCTGGCTGGGATCGACTTGCGTGGCTTGCTGTAGCAGGGTAATGGCCTGATCGTAGTTGCCGGCGCCCTCCAGGTCTTTGGCCTGTTTCAGCGAGGCGTTCAGGCCCTTGATTTTCTCGCTGCTCTTCTGGGCCGCCGCCGCTTTCTGTTGCTGCTCGGCGTTGGTCCCGGCATCTTTCGCAAGGTCAAAATCGACGATGCGCTCGCCGCTGGCTTCGATCACGGCGTTGCCGCGCTCTTCCAGAACCGCTCCGTTCTGCACCAGGGTGACCGTGTACGTCCCCAGCGCGATGCCCACCGAGTAGTATTGGCCCTTCGAATTCGTTTTCAGCTGATACTTGGTTCCGGTCCGAATGTTGACCATCTCTACCGTGGCTCCCACGATGGCCTTGCCGTTTTGATCAGTGGCAGTGCCCGTGACGATTCCGGTGATTTGCGCCCACAGCGAGACCGCACTCATCGCGATTACCAGCACTACTCCGGCAAGATTGATGTATTTCTTCATGGTTCCTCCAGCGCGTGAAACCGGATGATGATTGCGGCTTTTGCTGCAACGGTCTCCCGCGTTGATCTTCGGATTTAGATTTAGTTTCATGAAAAGTCCTGAGCCTCAGCCTGCGACCGATAAGGAATGGGATCGACCGCGCCGGCCGCCGCAAAAGCCCGCAGCCGTAAGATGCAACTGTCGCAGCTGCCACAAGCCTGATCGTCCCGGCTGTAGCATGACCACGTTAAATCGAAGGGAGCGCCCAATTCAAGGCCGCGCGTCACAATCTCCGATTTTCGCAGCGCAATGAGGGGCGTCTCAATCTGGATTCGGCCTTCCTTGGTGCCAGTGCGGATGGCTTCATTGAAGGCCTGGTAGAACTCCGGACGGCAATCGGGATAGCCGGAACTGTCCTGTTGCACCGCGCCGATGTAGATGAGTTCGGCGCCCAGCACCTCAGCCCAGCTCACGGCCGCGGAAAGAAAATGCGCATTGCGAAACGGCACGTAGGTCACGGGGATGTGTGCCCCAATGTCGGGGCCAGCCTCGGGAACGGCGATCTGCTGGTCGGTCAGCGCCGAACCGCCAATCAGACGAAAGAAGGGCGTGCGCACAAGGAGACGCCGGCGAATTCCCAGACGCTCGCAGATGCCTAGAAACGAAGCTTGTTCGCGCGCCTCGGTGCGCTGGCCGTAACTGATGTGCAGGGCGGCCACCGCGTCGGCACCGCAGCTGTGAACCGCCAGCGCCGCGCAGACGGACGAGTCCATTCCTCCGCTAAGCGAGACGACGATGTGTGTCTGTGCACTTGGCATTTGGCCAACACTAAAGATCGTTTCACCACAGAAGCACGGAGTGCACGGAAATGTCTTTCTATTATTTGTCTTTTTCTGTGAGTTCCGTGCTTCCGTGGTGAATCTGTTTTCGCCCGGGTGCCCCGTTCTGGCCCTCGTTTGGCCAGGGCGGGGCCTTTTCTCACACGCCCTTCAACGACGGCTCCCAAATGAACTTGTGGATCTGCAATCCCAGTCGAGCGTTCAGCCCGTCCGCCAAAATCCATTCCGCCAGCTCCCGCGGGTCAACCAGGCAATGCGACACGTCACGGCTTCCGGTGGCGTCCTTACGGAACGCAGGGGAGAATATGACGGAACTGAGGCGCGAGCTCAGCTCATGCTCGGCGGCGAACGCACGAGCAAATTCGTAATCCTGCCGGCTGGCGATGACGAACTTCACTTCGTCGCGCGGGCCCAGCCACTTCAGGTTCTCCATGTGAAATGTGTCGCCCTCGCCGGAGTCGGGACACTTCACATCCACAATCTTAACCACCTGCGCCGGGACCCGCTCCAATGGCCGCTCCCCGCTGGTCTCCAACAGGACCGTATAACCTGCGCCCAGCAGGCGATCCATCAGCGGAACTGCCTCGCGCTCCTGGAGCAGCGGCTCGCCGCCGGTGATCTCGACGAGACCTCCGCCCGGCGACAGGCGATGCACCTCCAGCTCGATGTCGTCCAGCGTCATCGGCTTTCCGCCCTTGAAGGTGTACTCGCTGTCGCACCAGACGCAGCGCAGGTTGCATCCCGCCAGCCGCACGAAAATGCACGGCAGCCCGGCGTAAGACGACTCACCCTGCAACGATTTGTAAATCTCGATGATCTGCATGGAAGCCGCTATTCGCTATTCGCTTTTCGCCATTCGCCAGAGAATGTTTCCGATCGTTCTGGCGAAAAGCGAACGGCGAATGGCGAAGAGCGCGTTCACTCGCTGTATCGCGCGGTCGTAGTGTCCGTCTCCCAGATGGTGACGTCCTTTACCCGCACCCGGCCGTTGGTGTTCTGCTTCAGCCTGGCGTTGGTCTCGTCGTAGAAATATTTCGCCAGGTTCTCGGCCGACGGATTCACCGTGGTAAACGGCTCCAGCTCGTTGATCATCTCGTGGTCAAGATAGTTCATCACCGGGCGCAGCACGTCCTTCAGTTCTTTGAAGTCCAGCAGCAGGCCGGCCTGGTCCAGCTCCGCGCCGCTCAGGGTCACGCGGACGCGGTAGTTGTGGCCGTGCGGCTTCTCGCACTTGCCGCGATAGTTGCGCAGGTAATGCCCGGCGGAAAATGTGTCTTCTACGGTAACTTCAAACATAGTTCGGCTCGGTTGACATCGTGATCTGAAGCGGCCTCGCTTTACAGGCAAGCACGCACTTGGCACTGAAGGCCCCGATCGGCAGCTCGGGTAGTGCGGCGCTTCAGCGCCGCGTCACACGTCAGCTAGAAATGCGGCCTTTAGGCCCTGAGGTGCATACCCGAAATCGAGGAAAGCCTTCAGATCAGCGCCCTCGGACGAGGTACCCCGGGGGCTAAAGCCCAGTGTTTCATACTCCCCTTCACGCTGGCCTGAAGGCCAGCACTACCCGAACCGGCTTTTTCCGCAGCCTCTTTTCGTTGTGCCAATGGCCGCTATCGCCGGGGCTTGCCAAGTAACTATTCTAGCGTGTTTGTCGTAAGATAACCGTGGTCCGCCGTAAGTCCGCTGTCAATCAGACCGCCTCCACCTTATGCCAACCGCCACCGTTCTTACCGTCAGCGATTCCTGTTCCCGAGGCGAGCGGACCGATCTCTCCGGTCCGGCGACGGCTGACCTGCTGCGCCAACACGGCTTCCAGGTCGCTCACCACGAGATTGTTTCCGACGATCAGCCCAAAATCGAAGCAGCCCTGGCGCACTGGAGCGAGCAGGTGCAACTGGTTGTCACCGTCGGTGGGACGGGTATCGCCGAACGCGATGTCACGCCCGAGGCAACGCGCGCAGTGTGCTCCAAGCTGGTCGAGGGCATCCCGGAAAAAATGCGCGCCGCGGGACTGGCGCAAACTCCATTCGCTGTCCTCAGCCGTGGCGTCTGCGGAGTGCGCGGACGCTCGCTGATCCTGAACTTGCCCGGCAGTCCGAGCGGCGCAGTGCAGTCCCTGCAGGCAGTCATCGAAATTTTGCCGCACGCCGTCGATCTGCTGGCCGGCAAGACCGCCCACGAATAACGGAATTCCGAACGTATCGAGACCTGAGAGGCCGACGAAAACGGCTAACGGCTGAGACATCCGCTTCTGTTCGACCAATGAAAGACCCCAGGTCTCGAAAACCGCGAGACCTGGGGCACCCGGCAGGCAGTCATCGACATTTTGCCGCACGCGCTAGAGTTGCTTGCCGGCAACACGGCACATCCATAAAAACGGTGCAGCATGCCTGGACAGGTCGCGGAGAAAACTCTGCTTCCGAAAGCCTTGTAACAGGGCACGACTTCAGTCGTGCCGACAGGCCGTTTACTTTTCCTCACGAGCCGGCTTCAGCCGGCGGCACATGTTGCAGGTCTTCCAGATTTGTCATCACGGGGAGGCCTTCAGAGACTGTGTCGCCGCTCCGCGGCTCGGGCTCTTTTCTCACTAGACCCAGGGCTCACGCCCTGGGCTAACTGCGATCCCGCCGCTGCGCGGCTAGTTTGATCGGTTGTTCGGGCCGTTTGCTCCACTACAAAACTTGTGTTCCGGCCGCGACACAATCTCTTCTCCGCGAGGGACCTGCTTTCCCATCTCCCGCCTGCGTACAATATCTCTTCCGTTCAAACTCTACTCGAGGACTCCTTGGATCCCGTTACCCACTTTCTGACCGGCGCATGTCTTGGGCGCTCGGGCTTCAATCGCAAGACGCAGCTGGCTACCGTCACCATGGTCCTGGCAGCCGAGGCCGCTGACCTTGACGTGCTCTGGGAGATCAAAGGCTCCATCGCCGGACTCCAGCACCATCGCGGCATCACCCACAGCTTCGTGGGTGTGCCGTTCGTGGCGGCTGCGGTGCTGGGCTTCGTCTACTTGATCCATCGCGTCAGCAAGCGCAAGCAGCCGGCTGATGCCGACCCGCCCGCGCCGCGATCCAAGCCGCCTCTGCGCTGGGGCTATCTCTACTTCTGCGCGCTGCTGGCGGCGCTCAGTCATCTGCTCCTCGACTACACCACCGCCTACGGCATCCGGCTCTTCGAGCCGTTCAACTACCGCTGGTATTCCTGGGACATCGTCTACATTGTCGAGCCGCTGATGCTGCTGGCCCTGGTCGCAGGTTTGGCATTACCGGCGTTTCTCGGGCTCATCAGCCAGGAGGTGGGCGCGCGCAGCCAAGGTCCGCGCGGCCGCGTGGGAGCGATTGCCGCCCTGGTCTGCGTGGTGCTGATCTGGGGCGTTCGCGATAACCAGCATCGCCGCGCGCTCACTGCGATGGACTCGTTCCTCTATCACGGCGCCCAGCCCAAACGCGTGGCCGCGTATCCCTACATGATCAATCCCTTGCGCTGGCATGGCGTGGTGGAGACCGCGGACTTCTTCGAAACCACGCCGGTAAATTCGCTGGGGCCGGATGTCGATTCGGAGGCGGGAGTCGTGTTTTACAAGCCGCCGGAGACCGATGTCGCTCTTGCAGCCAAGAAGTCGTATCCCGGGCGCGTTTATCTCGATTGGGCCGTGTTCCCGTTTGTGCGGCAGGAAAAACTTGAGGACCCGAGCGGATTTCTGGTGGAGTTCCAGGACCTGCGCTACTCCTATCCTTCTCTGACGATCGCGCACCGAGCGCCTCTAGGCGGCTTTGTCTTGCTCAGTCCTGACCTGCGTGTTCTTCAGCAAGGCATGAACTCCAGCAAGTCGCCATCGGTTGATAGCCAGGAACAGCCGTCGGGCCGGCAATAGTCCTACACTCCCTTCGGGAACAGTGTCGCTTTTCGCGATTCGCCTCTCGCTCTTCGCCAGAAAACGTTAGGCTCACGCTCTGGCGAAAAGCGAAGAGCGAGCAGCGAAACGCGCGGGTGCCCCGTTCTAGCCATCGTTTGGCTAGGGCGGGGCGAATCTTCAGAACAGCAATCACGCTGGTCTTGCTCTGCGCTTCTTGCGCAGCCGTAAAGCCCACCATCCAATCAACGCTCCCGCCGCAACTGCGGCAATTACATATCGCAGATGGTTGTGCACTGCGCTCCCCACAAAGCCGAGGATCTGCGGGCCGTAGCGGATCACGATCAGCGAAACCAGCGAGAAGCGCAGCAGCCTGCCAAAGAAAATTGCCGCCAGGAAATGGGTAAATCTCATTTCGGCTACGCCTGCGGACAGGACAAACAATTTGAACGGCGTTGGCGGCGGCAGCATGGCCGGAAACATGACCGCCCAGAACTCGTGGCGCTCGAATGACGCTTTGATCTTGTTGAAGCGCTTTTCGCCGATGCGCTTCACCAGCAGCACCTCGCCGCCCTTGTAGCCGATCAGGTAGATCACGATGCTGCCCAGCGCCGAGCCGGCTGCTGCCATCGCCGCGTACAGCAGGAGTCGCCGCGGATTGGCATAGACGTAACCTGCAACGATGGCATCTAGGGGCATACCAAGGAAGGCTGCATCCACGGCGGCAAATCCGGCGACGCCCCAGATGCCAAGCGGCTTCAGCAGCGCCAGAATCAGCAGGGTCCATTTGTTGAGGAGATGTTTCAAAGGCAGTTGTCAGCTTTCAGCCGTCAGCCGTCAGCAATTGGTTCCTCCGACCGGCGACAGAACTTCGATTCTACGCGACGAACCGATTCGCCTATCGCAGAAGCTTCGAATTCACGCCGACAATGTCCGGCTTGCGGCTGATAGCTGACGGCTGATGGCTGCCTCTTGCATAATTGCTTCATGCCCGCCGCCAAGAACCTGCAGCGCAAGCTCGACGCCCTGCGCGACAAAATCCGCTACCACGAGCACCGCTATTACGTGCTCGACTCGCCCGAGATCACTGACGCTGAATTCGATCGCCTGATGGACGAGCTGATTGAGCTGGAGTCCAAGCACCCCGAGCTGATTACGCCCGACTCTCCCACGCAACGCGTTGGCGGCCAGGTGAGCGGTCAGTTCGCCAGTGTGCGCCATTCCACACCCATGCTCTCGCTCGCCAAAACCACCAGCGAGGCCGAACTCCGCGACTGGGAGCGCCGCATCCACGACCTCACCGGCCAGACCAAGGTCGATTACGTCTGCGAGTTGAAGCTCGACGGCATGTCGATGGCCTTGCGTTTCGACTCCGGTCAACTTTCGCTGGGCATCACCCGCGGCAACGGCACCGAAGGCGAGGACGTCACCGCCAACGTTCGCACCATCCGCAGCATTCCCCTGAACATCTCCGCGCAGCAACGGAAGAAAGCCGGCTTGCCGGAAGCCTTCGAAGTGCGCGGCGAACTGCTGATCCCCACCGCGTCTTTCGCCCGCATGAACGACGAGCAGGAGCAGAAGGGCCTACCCAAATTCGCCAATCCGCGCAACGCCACCGGCGGCACCGTCCGCCAACTTGATCCGCGGATCACGGCCTCGCGTCGCCTGGATTTCTTCGCCTACGGTCTGCTCGTC
>JBEKCJ010000100.1:0-15683 GCA_050014935.1 Candidatus Korobacteraceae bacterium | reverse complement strand
TGATGATACGTCCTGCGCCCCCGCGTTGCGCCAGAAAATCTCTGGCCACGGTGGTGAGATTTCGGAGCGCGTCGTCGCTGTGAGCGTAGTCGACAATTACGGTGAAGGGCTGGCCCGCATCAACGCGCTCGAAGCGGCCGGCCACGCGATTAAGTTGAGAAATGGCGTCAATGATTGCGCGCGGCTCCACATTGCGCGCATAAGCCGCCGCAGCCGCCGATACCAGGTTGAAGACGTTGACGCGGCCAAGCAACGGACTCCAGATCGGAAGCTCGCCGGATGGCGTCACCATCTGGAACCTGGTTCCCGTGCTCGCGATGTCCAGGTCCCTCGCATGGAAGTCGCCGCTGTCCACCCCGTAGGTGAACACTTGCTGCTGCTTTTTGCAGAGCTTGATCAGCCGCTTCCCGTATTCGTCTTCGATGTTGATAACTGCGGCGCGCGGCGGCTCCGTGCCCGATCCCTGGAAGAGAATCGCTTTCGAAGCGAAATACTCTTCCAGGGTGCCGTGATAGTCGAGATGATCGCGGGTCAGATTGGTGAAGATAGCCACATCGAACGGCACGCCGTAAACCCGCTGCTGCTGAAGAGCGTGGGAGGAAACTTCCATCACAGCTTCGGTGCAGCCCGCCGCGAGAGCGCGGGCGAAGAACTGGTTCAGCTCCAGTGGCTCCGGGGTGGTGTGGGGAGCGGGATAAACCTCGTCTTCAATGCGATATTCCACGGTGCCGACGAGCGCGGCCTTGCGGCCAGCGGCGCGCAGCATCGCATTCAGCAGAAAGGATGTTGTCGTCTTTCCATTGGTGCCTGTAATTCCGGTGCTGAAGAGGCGCTCGGCAGGACGGCCGTAGAAGTTGGCGCTTAGCCGCGCCAAGGCGCGACGGCCATGCTGCACCTGCGCCCAGGGAACATCCGGTCGCGGGGGCAGGGAATCGCTGACGATGGCAACTGCGCCAGCCTGCAATGCAGCATCGATGAACCCGTTGCCGTCGACGCTTCCACCGCGCATGGCTACGAAACACCAGCCCGGTTTCACCCGCCGGCTGTCGTAGTCCAGGCCCGCGATGGCCGGATTACCTTGCTGCGCAACATACTCCGCCCCATCCAACAGCTCGAGGAAGTTCATCTAAGGCGATTATAGTTATCGCTGTCGGGAGGAGCGCGGGGCTGTATCAAGGCGGTTACGTGCGATTGATTTGCGATACGATGGGCGAGGCGCGCCGAAGCCAGGTTTCGGCGAGACGGCTATGAGCGGCAGTCCTGAAGTGGTTCGCGTCAAGATTGGCGAACGGTCTCTGATTATCGTGGGACCCGGCGATATTACGCGCGAGGAAACCGATGCGATCGTGAATGCTGCGAACTCGTCGCTGCTCGGTGGCGGCGGCGTAGATGGAGCGATTCACCGCGCCGGAGGACCGGCCATTCTGGCGGAATGCAGGCGAATTGTCGACCGCATCGGCCGGTTGCCGGCCGGGCAAGCGGTTGCAACCTGTGCCGGCAAGCTCGCAGCGCGATATGTGATCCACACGGTGGGGCCGTTCTGGAGCGGAGGCGAGCGCGGCGAAGCGGAGACGCTGGCGAGCTGCCATCGCGAGTCGATCCGGATTGCCGATGAGCTGCAGCTTGGCTCAATTGCGTTTCCGGCGATCTCGACCGGGGCATATCGCTATCCGGTGGAGCAGGCGGCCCTCGTGGCCATCGGCAGCGTTGCGGAGGCGATGGAGACAGCGGCGCACCTGCGCGAAGTGCGATTTGTGCTGTTCGATGGGGGAACGACGGAGCAATACGCGATGGCCGCGAGGACGCTGAACAGGCCGGCAGTTTAAGTGAGGACTGCGATGCGACCTGGTTCGGGAAAGCAGATCCCTCGTCGGCCTAAAGGCCTCCTCGGGATGACAAATTTAAGGGACTTGTGACGGCGCACCTGAAGGTGCGCCCCTTCAAAGGCCGCCGAGATCGACTTTTTCAGCGGTCGGTGAAGTCGTGCTCCACCCTAGATTAGTACGAAGTACGATGAGGTAATACAGTTTGACAGATCGTCTCTATTACACCGATTCATTTCTGCACGAATTTGAGGCGCGCGTGCTGGGTGTCACGCCTGGGTCGGGAGGAATTTCCGTGGTGCTCGACCGCTCGGCGTTTTACCCGACCAGCGGCGGCCAGGTATTTGATACGGGGTGGCTCGAGGTCATCGCCGATGCGGGCAGCTCCGCGCGTCTACGCGTGCGCGATGTCACGGAGAACGAACGAACAGCTGACGTGATGCACATCGTCGAAGGCGACAGCTCGGCACTCCTGGCGGGCACCGTCGTACGGGGCGTGATAGATGGCGAACGCCGCCGTGATCACATGCAGCAGCACTCGGGCCAGCACGTCTTGTCGGCAGTCTTCGAGAAGTTGTATGACATGGCGACGGTGTCGTTCCACATGGGCGACGAGAGCTGCACTATTGACCTCGCAACAGATTCCGTCAGTCCGAAACAATTGCGGGCGGCTGAACGGCTGGCCAACGAAGTTATTGCTGAAGATCGGCCAGTGGAGATTCGCTTCGCCACGCCAGAAGAGGCACGCACAATGGGTGTGCGCAAAATTCCTGCCGCCGAACGCGAGAAGCTGCGCCTGATCGACATTCGTGATTTCGATTTGAATGCTTGTGGAGGGACGCACGTCGGCAGCACCGGACAGATCGGAAGCATCCTGCTGCGCAAAACCGAGAAAGTGAAGCAGGGCGTGCGCGTAGAATTTGTCTGCGGACTGCGTGCGGTAGACACTGCGCGGCACGACTTCGAAAGCCTGACCGATGCGGCGACGCTGTTCTCGACGCATATCTGGGAAGTTCCGCAGCAAATACGCAAGTCTCAAGAGGAAATCAAAACGGCGCAGAAGGCGCAGCACCGGCTGCTGGAGGAAGTGGCGGAGCTCCAGGCGGGGTCGCTGCTGCAATCGGCGGAGGAGCGCGGCGGGCAGAAGGTCGTGGTGCAATACTTCGCCGATCGCGACCTAAGCTTCATCAAGATGCTGGCGCAGAAGGTGACGAAAGCGGGACGCGTCGTAGCTTTGTTGGCCTGCGGCGGCGGGCAGCCATCGCTGGTGTTTGCACAGACGTCCGGCCTTGGCAACGACATGGGCGCGCTGATGAAGCAGACGGTGCAGGGGTTGGGCACCCGGGGAGGCGGCAATCGGGATATGGCGCAGGGGGGCGCGCCCGATGGCGACAGGGCAGAGAGCGCGATTGTCGAGGCGGCGAAGTCGGTCGCGCAGTAGCCCGGCCTACACGTGGCGGGACAGCAGGTCCCTCCACTCGGACTGAAGTCCTCGGTCGGGATGACACTTCGGATAAGACAATTTCGTTATGCTCTAAGCTGACAACTGACCACTGACTACTGACAACTGACCTTGGACCAACGGCTCATTCTCGTTACCTTGCTGATTCGCCTGGGCGTGGCTGCGGCGATCAGCAGCGTATTGGTTCGCGCGCGGCGATTTCGGGTGTTGCTGTTCCGTGAGGAGCGCAGCTTCGGCGAGAAGCTGGAGATCGTCCTCATCGTGGGGACACCGATTGCGTTAGGCGTCCTTGCCCGCCATTGGGTGCACAACTTCTATGCCGCCGACATCGCGTTCGAAGGCGCGATCCTGATGGGTGTGATCGGCGGACGGCTGGTTGGCACTGCGGGAGGAATGCTGGTTGCGCTGCCATCGCTGTTCTGGGGCGAGTGGCTGGCGCTTCCGATGTACGTTTTTGCGGGAGCCGCTGCGGGCATGGTGCGCCACATCGCCCAAGACCGTGAAGCCATCTGGTCGTTCTCGCCGCTGTTCGATCTGAGCATCTATCACTGGATTCGGCGTAGCATTCGTAAATCGTTCATCGATTGGCAGACATCATTTTTCTTTCTTATCCTCGGCTTGGAGTTCCTGCACATCCAGCTTCATCAGGAGTGGCCCAGGCGCATCTTCGCGCTGTATTCCCCGAACCTGTGGGTGAAGTTCGCCATCTATGCCGGCACGGTTATGGCGGTGGCCATCGCGCTGAAGGTGCTGAACAATGTTCGCATCGAGATGAAACTGGAGCAGCAGGAACGGCTGCTGCTCCAGGCGCGCATGGAAGCGCTGCAAAGCCAGATCAATCCACACTTCTTGTTCAACACGCTGAATTCGATTTCATCGCTGGTGCGGGGCAATCCGGACTCGGCGCGAGACATGATCGTGAAGCTAGGCAACATCCTGCGGCGCCTGCTGCGTAAGGGCGATTCTTTCATTCCCTTGCGCGAAGAGCTGGAATTTCTGGACGATTATCTGGACATCGAAGTGGCTCGCTTTGGCCGCGACAAGCTGAGAGTGGTAAAAGAGCTGGAGCCGGCATCGCTCGATCATTTGGTACCCAGCATGATCTTGCAACCGCTGGTGGAGAACGCAGTGAAGCATGGCTTCGCGACGAAAGTGGAGTGCGGCAGCATTTATCTGCGCAGCCGCTGTGCCGATCAGCGGCTGGTGATTGAGGTGGAAGACGACGGCGTAGGTATGCCGGTCGAAGGCGCGAGCGCTTCTTCGGGGACCGGCATCGGCATGCAAAACGTTACCGAGCGGCTGCAAGTGTTGTACGGCGACGCAGCGGAGATCACGGTGGAGAGCCAACCTAACCGCGGCACCCTGGTACGGCTGGTATTGCCGGTGGTGAATGCCGAGGAGATGGGCGGCTCGGTTGTCGGCGCGATCTACGAAGAGCGGTCCAACACGGCGCGGTAGTGCTTTTCATAGAGCGGAATGATTTTGCTGGCGCAGAACCTGGCCTGCGCGCTGGCGCGTGCCTGCTCACCCATCTGCTTTAGCTTCGCGTCATCGGAGAGGAGATCGATGGCGTAATTCGCCATCGTATCTACATCGCCTACAGCGGCGAGAAATCCCGTCTTGCCGTGATCGATGACCTCGGGTACGCCGCCTTCGTTGGTTGCGATGGGGACAACTTCGCAAGCCATGGCTTCGAGCGCGGCCAGCCCGAACGATTCGAGTTGGCTTGGCAGAAGCATCACGTCGGCAACGCCCAGCTTTTCGTGAATCTGGTCCTGCTTGCCGAGGAATTCCACCTTGTTATGAATCCCTTTATTGACCGCCAGCCACTCAGCGCGCGAGCGTTCGGGGCCATCGCCGATCATGAGCAGGCGCGAGGGGACTTTCTTCTGCACGCGATCGAAGATCTCGATAACGTCGGGAATGCGTTTTACCGGGCGGAAGTTCGACAGGTGGACAAGAATCTTTTCGTCCGCGCGGGCATAGTCGGAGCGGCGCTGCAGAACTTCGGGCGTGCGCTCGTAGAGATCGCAGTTGACGAAGTTGGGGATGACTTCGATGGGAGTCCGGACGTCGAAGACCTCGAGCGTGCGCTGCTTGAGATAGTTGGAGATGGAGGTGACGCCATCACTCTGGTCGATGGAGAAGCGGGTGATGGGGAGATAGGACGGATCGGCGCCGACCAGTGTGATGTCCGTGCCATGCAAGGTTGTGACATACGGTAGATGACGGCGATTGCGGGCATGATCGCAGCCGAGCATTTGGCGGGCCAGCATGGCACTGACAGAATGCGGGATGGCGTAGTGCACGTGCAGCAGGTCGAGCTCGTAGATCTCGGCGACCTCGGCCATGCGCGTGGCGAGCGCCAGATCGTAGGGCGGATACTCGAAGAGCGGATAACGCGAGACTTCAACTTCGTGATAGTGGATGTTGGGTTGCGGCTCGGTCAGCCGGATAGGCTGCGAGTAGGAGATGAAATGGACCTGGTGACCGCGCTGGGCCAGCTCCAGTCCGAGTTCGGTGGCAACCACGCCACTGCCGCCGTAGGTGGGATAACAGGTAATACCAATTCGCATCATTCTGACTGCACCGGTCGCTGGAAGTTGATTTAGCTTCTCCGTGATTAACCGCGCTGCTGGAGATTGGATGGATTTGAGGCAAGGGAGATTCAACGGCGCATCGGAGGCGTTGCCGGGGAGCAGCTGAAGCCGATCTGCTCCGTCATAGGTTGTAAGTAACGTTCGTTCGAATGTGGAGCCCACAACAACTGTTCCGGCTGATTCGAGCGGACGATCAGCCGGCCGGGACTGATCGTCAGGCTACGAGCGCTTGCCCGTCCGAGTAGGCGTGCGCGTCTCCGGGGG
Source organism: Candidatus Korobacteraceae bacterium (assembly GCA_050014935.1). Taxonomy (GTDB): domain Bacteria; phylum Acidobacteriota; class Terriglobia; order Terriglobales; family Acidobacteriaceae; genus Bog-257. The sequence goes on along the minus strand of JBEKCJ010000100.1, from coordinate 9,534 downwards.
CTTGGTTCTGCCGCCGAAGCGCTCGACGATGGCTTGCTTCATGTCGTCCTTCTTGATCTTCGCAACCATGTCAGGAGTCAGCGGCGGAACTGCATCTTCAACAGCAACGTTGTTTTTCGACATTCTTCCTCTCAATTTACTTAGGTTCTGGTTCGAGCCGGGGCTTGGCTGCCCCGAAGGGTCAGCACCGGGCATGACGACTCGCACACAAGTTCATAGGCATGGGGGAACATCAGGCGATCCAGCACGCTACTGGAGCGGTGAACACCGATTACCAGGAGATCGACGCTGCTCTCGTTCAAAGTGCGAAGGATGGCCGGAACCACGGGTCCAACCTCGATTTGAGTGGAGTAATTGACGGCGGCGCCTTCTTGTCCGAGCAGGTCTGCGAGCCGCAGTTCGATGACACGCTTGACGGCGGCGGGATCGGGGACGTGGTCGAGCTGCTTATGATCGACGACGTGCAGGAGGGTCAACTTAGCTTGGTTTTCGCGCGCCAGCATGGCAGCGTAGCGGGCGGCCCGGGAGGACGAGGGGGTGAAGTCCGCCGCTACGAGGATGTTCTTGGGCCCATTATCCCGAGTCGGGCGACGCAAGTGAGGTCCGAGGGTAAGCACCGGTACAGGCGACTGGCGGAAGACGCGCTCGGCCACCGAACCTATGAAGGCTTTGCCCAATCCGCCGCGGCCATGAGTGCCAACCACGATGAGGTCAATCTGCTTCTGCTGGGCGAAATCCAGGATGGACTGGGCCACGTCGCCTTCCAGCAGATAAAAGTGAAAGTCCTCGCCCTCAACGTGGGGGTGGGCCCCGCGCAATTCGTCCTGAAGTTGTTCCAGGTCGCGGCGTGCGGCGTCTTTGGCGGCGACGAAGGCCTCCGGGCCGGCGATAAGGAACTGATCGGTGGGGACAACGAAGACAACATGAGCCTGAGCGCTATAGGCCTTGGCTACTTGCAGACCGAAGTTAAGGGCGGTGTTGGAGTAACGGGAAAAGTCCGTCGCGATGAGCACATTCTGAATGCCCACCCGGACTGGTGTGAGCTGTGCCGTGGCCATGCTGCGACCATTCTCCCCACGCGGTGGGGACGTTCCGAAGGTGTACCCAGCGCCCGATAAGGGGCAGCCGGCGGCTTCCGTTAACCTTGCACTTATAGTTGTAGCGCGAAGCGCGAGGAAAGGATGTGACGCAGGTCAAGTGAGGGGGTGATGGAGTACCTTTCGGGGAAGAGCCCATCCGAGGGGTTGCCCCGCCCTAGCCAAAAGAAGGCTAGAACGGGGCACCCATATGTATCTGGCTGCTGGGGATCGAGCCAATTTGTTACGTGGTCGTGGCTGGCGCTTTTTCGCGCTCGACCATTGACTTCACGATGACGTAGAGCACGGGGATGAAGAACAGGTTCAGGACGGTGGAGAAGATCATGCCGCCGAAGACGGTGGTGCCGACGGAGTGACGGCTTTGCGAGCCAGCGCCGCTGGCGAAGACGAGCGGCAGCACGCCGAGTATGAAGGCGAACGAGGTCATCAGGATAGGACGCAGGCGGATGCGAGCGGCTTCGACAGCGGCCTCTTTGACGGACAGCCCTTTGTGGCGCAACTGTTCGGCGAACTCGACGATCAGAATGCCGTTCTTCGACGCCAAGCCGATCAGCATCACCAATCCGATCTGGCAGTAGACGTCGTTCAACTGGCCGCGCAAGGTCTGCGCGATGAGCGCGCCCAGCATTGCCATGGGCACGCTCAGCAGAATGATGAAAGGCAGCACCCAGCTTTCGTACTGCGCGGAAAGCGTGAGATAGACGAGTAGCAGGCCCAGGCCGAAGAGAAGCGCCGACTGCTTGCCTGACTTAATTTCTTCCAGCGAAAGACCTGACCACGAATAGTTGAAGCCGAGTGGCAACTTTTCGGCAACCTGGTCCATGGCCTGGATGGCCTGGCCAGAGCTGAAGCCGGGCGCCGCGGAGCCGTTGATTTCAGCCGAGCGAAAGAGATTGTAGTGGTTGATGACCTGCGGCGAGGTGGACTCGGTGATGCTGACGACGTTGTCCAGCGGAATCATCTGGCTGGTGTCAGAGCGGACGTAGAACTCACGAATATCGCGCGGCTGACGGCGGAAGGTCTGGTCGGCCTGGACGTAGACGCGATAGGCGCGATTGTTGAAGTCGAAGTCGTTGACGTAGGACGAGCCCAGGTAGACCTGAAGTGCGTCGCTGATCTGCTGGATAGGCACCTGCAAGCTGCGCGCTTTGGCACGATCGATGTTGACCACGAATTGCGGATCGTTGGCGGTGAAGGCGCTGAACAGGCCGCTGAGGTCCTTGCGCGAGTTGCCGTCCCGCACCAGGCCCTGGGTCACGTTGTAAAGCTGTTCGACAGTATTGCCGCCTTCGTCCTGCACCTCGAAGGTGAAGCCGCCAAAGCTGCTGATACCTGCAATCGGCGGCGGCAGAAACGGGAAGGCCTGGACGTCGGTCAACTGGCTGAGGGGCCCGCGCAGGCGGTTGACGACGGCGGCAGCGGAATTCTGGTCGCCCTTGCGCTTGTCGACATTGGCCAGGTTGAGGAAGATCATGCCTTTGTTGGCACCGCTGCCGGTAAAGCTGAAGCCCACAACGCTGAATGCGCCGGTAATGTCTTTCTCGCGAGCGAGAACGGCCTCCACTTTCCGCATGGCCTGCGAGGTGTATTCCACCGAGGCTCCCTGCGGCGCCTGCACCGTGATCATGAACCAGCCCTGGTCCTCGTCGGGAACGAAGCCGGTGGGCACGGTCTTGTAGATGACGTAGGTGGCGGCCAGTCCGCAGAAGAAGATGGCCAGTACGACGTAACGCACCTTCAGGGCTTTCTTCGCGCTGTAAACGTAGTAGGCAGTGGTGCGATGGATGACGTGTTCGACGCCGCGGAAGAAGACGTTCTTCTTACTCGTCTCCGGCCGCAGCAATAAAGCCGAAAGCGACGGTGTAAAGGTCAGCGAGTTGAAGGCAGAGATAGCGATGGAGAACGCGATGGTCAGCGAGAACTGCTTGTAGAGCAGGCCGGTAGTTCCGGGAAAGAAGGCGACGGGAACAAACACCGCAACCAGCACCAGAGAAGTGGCGACGACAGCGCCGGTGACTTCGCCCATGGCTTCGGATGCGGCTTTATGGGAATCGCAGCGCTCCTCGGACATGTGGCGCTGGATGTTTTCGATGACCACGATGGCATCGTCGACGACCAGGCCGGTGGCCAGCACGATGCCGAATAGCGTGAGCGTGTTGATGGAGAAATTCAGCAGGCTGATAAAAGCGAAGGTCCCCACCAGCGAGACGGGAATGGTGACGGCCGGAATTAAAGTGCTGCGCCAGTCCTGGAGAAAGAGGAACATCACCAGCATGACGAAGATGATGGCCTCAACCAGGGTCTTGAGCACTTCGCGGATGGAGTCGCCGACAAAGGTCGTGGTGTCGAAGGCGACGGCATAGCGCAGTCCCGGCGGAAAGCGCTTGGAGAGCCGCGCCAGTTCGGAGCGGACAGCTTTGTCCACGTCAAGAGCATTGGCCGTGGGCAATTGGCTGACGCCGATGCCGATGCCGTTGTAGCCGTTATAGCGAAGTTTGCCGCTGTAATCTTCGGCGCCAAGTTCGGCGTGACCAACATCGGACAGTCGCACCAGCGCGCCGTTGCTACCCGGCTTCAAGACGATGTTGTCGAACTGTGCGACTTCGGTGAGCCGGCCCAGGGCGCGCACGCTGATCTGATACATCTGGGTGGTCGCAGTGGGTTCGGCGCCAACCTGGCCGGAGGCGATCTGGACGTTCTGTTGTTGCAGGGCGTCGACAACATCGGAGGCAGTGAGGCCGCGCGCCGCCAGCCGCGAAGGATCGAGCCACAAGCGCATGGAGTATTTGCGCTCGCCAAAGATCTGCGCGTCGGCGACGCCGGGGATGCGCTTGATGGCGTCCTTCACATAAACGTCGATGTAATTGCTGATGAACTCTTCGTTGTAACGATTGTCGTCGCTGTAAAAGCCGGCGGCCAGGACGAAGGAGGTGGAAACCTTGTTGATGGTGACGCCGGTATTCTTCACTGCGTCGGGCAGACGTCCGGTCACGCCCTGCACGCGGTTCTGCACGTCGACGGCGGCGAGGTCGAGGGGCCGGGTCAACTCGAAGGTGACGTTGATGGAGGAGCTGCCATCGTTGCCGCTGGTGGAAGTCATGTAGCGCATGCCTTCCACACCGTTGATGGCCTGCTCCAGGATGGTGGTGACGGAGGATTCGACTGCGGTGGCGTTGGCCCCGATGTAAAAGGAGTTGACGGAAATCTGCGGCGGGGCCAGGTCAGGGAACTGCGCGATGGGGAGGAACGGGATGCAGACCGCGCCCGCGATCACGATGAACAGCGAAGTGACGGTGGAGAAGACCGGACGCTTGATGAAGAAGTCAGAAAACAAAGTGGAGTCCCTTTGATATAAGCAGCGATTCGAAGCAGCCCGAAGGAGGCGATTGTGCCGTCCCTACGGGACTCAGTGCAATTTTCTGACCCACCCAGCACTCCGCTTGCCGTCCCGGCTGCGCTGCGTGCTGGGCTAGACTATTTCGCGCATACGGCCGCTCCGCCTTCAGCTATTGCTCAATGCGGACGGGCATACCATCGGCAAGGTTCTGGCCACCGGCGACGACCACCTGATCGCCGGACTTCAATCCGCTGAGCACCGCATAGTCATTGCCGACGATCTCTCCTAGCTCCACCGGGACCTGATGGGCCACCAGCTTGCCGTTGTCCTGCTTGGCGACGAACGCGAAGAACTGTCCGCTGACCCGGTTGACTGCGATCACCGGTACGGTGGCGCCGGAATGAGTGCTCCATACAATGCGCGCGCGTACCAACTGCATGGCACGGAGCACGTCGGCGGCTTGGTCGGCCGGAGCCTTCACCAGAATCGATTGCGTGCCGGTTTCGACCTGGGCGGAGATGAAATCCACCTTAGTGCGCAATAGCACCTTGCCAGTTTGGTCGACGACTTCGACAGGCGCTCCCAGCTTGATATCTGCCGCGTGCTCGGAGGGAATCGAGACGTAGACTTCGAGGCCGCTGCGTTCGTCGATGGTGGTGAGCACCGTGGTGTTGGTGACGCGATCGCCCACGTGGACGGGAACGTCGCCGACTATGCCATCGGTAGGAGCGAAAACGTTGTAATACTTCAACTGCACTTGCTGCTGAGTGATCTGGGCATCCAACGACTTCACGTCATTCAGGGCGCCGTCATAGGCCGATTGCGCCTGCTGAAGGTCCTGCTGGCTCATAACGCCGCTGGCAGCCAGAGCGCTGACGCGATCAAACTGCGACTTCGCCCACGCCAGAGCCGCTTCCTTCGACTTCCGCTGGGAGTCAATGTTGGAAACCATGGCCACCTGCCGACGCGGATCCACCTCCATCAGCGTGTCGCCTTTATGGACAAACTGACCGGAGTGCGCATGGATGCCGACGATCCAGCCTTCCACGTCGGACATGATGGTGGCGGAGTTGCGCGATTTGATGGTGGCTTCGTACTCCGAGGCATTGCCGATGGATTGGTCCTGCACGGTTTGCACTTTGACCGGCATGACGGGAGGGCCCTGAGGGGCATCGGCACTGCTGCGACTGCAAGCGGTGAGGGCCAACGCCAGCGCGAGAGCTAGTCCGAAGATTGGGGCATGGGCGCGGCAAAGGCGCGAGGATGCCCGGAGAGTGTGAAATGCCATAAGACGTTCGATTCGCCCGGAAGCAAGATGATTCGGCAGTAGCCGATTTCGGTTGCTCAATTCTAACCTGAGCTGCCGGTTTGCGGGAGTTGAGGGTGGGAAGATGAGATCAAGTCGAGGTTGGCGGGGACGGGACGCCAGGAGATGGCGAGAGACGGATTGGGCGAATGCCGGACGGTCGCAGGCAAGGTGTGGTTAGAGATTGGGGACCTGCTTTTCCTCACGATCCACAGCAATCCACATACCTGCACTATGAATGGGCGTTGAATGCGGAGGGTGGCGGGTCTAGAGTCGGGGTAGGGGTGGAAAGGGAGCGGGATTTGAGGGGGAAATTCGAACGGAAATCGGAGAGGGGTTACTAGTTAGATTCTGGCGATGGGTGGTAAAATACCAATATGTGGTATTCGGCTCTTGACATCCACAAGATGTCGGGAGTAGTGTTCGTCAACAGCTTGGTTGCGAAGGCGACCGAGATTCCTCCCCCAAGCAAGCCGATGTCGGGCAGAGGTGACCGCAGCGGCGATTGGTTGGGCCTTCGAGCGAAGCGTTTCTCGAGTTTTGCGAGAGTGTTGTCGGGCCCCAACGCGGTGGCAGTAGACAACCGACGAAGTCATCGCCTAGACGATGGCATCTGCGGTTTCGGGGTCCCCAACAAGCGCCGGTTTTGCGTTTGTTGGGGTGAAGGCCGCCGGCGAATAGTTTTGCGGTGACATCCACCGGGGGCTTCTTCCTCGCCAACGATACGCAGGCGAGCGAAGAGGCCCTCGCACTCTTGCAAGTGCCTTTCGGATTCAGGGCAGGTTTTCGACTCTGGGCGCGTGCTGCACAAGCAGTCTCCGCGTCGGAGGACGCAAGGATCAGGGCCAGGACACATGTAGCGGCATCGATATAGCGCAAGAGCAGCAATACATAATTCGTATCAGGGAGCAAGCACCATGGCCGAAACAACTACCACGACTACCACGAGCGCCGCAGTCTCCACGACCAAGAATCAGGCGCCCGGCCAAGCACAGCCCATCAACGCGACTGCGGGAAGCGGCAAATCCAGGTTTGCCTTCTCCAATCCCGGCCTCACCTTCAAGCGCTATTTCACCACTGCCGGCGTTTCCCCCTATGACGAACTCGAGTGGGAGCTGCGCCTGGCCCAGATCACCGACTCGCAGGGCGGCATCATCTTCGAGCAGAAAGATGTCGAGGTCCCCAAGGACTGGTCGATGACCGCGACCAACATCGTGGCCAGCAAGTATCTGCATGGCCCACTCGACACGCCCGAGCGCGAGAGCGGTGTTCGCGCCCTCGTCACCCGCGTGGCTGAGACCATTCGCGACTGGGGCATCGCCGGCGGCTACTTCCGCTCAGCTGAAGACGCGGCCATCTTCCACGACGAGCTCGCCCACCTGCTGCTCCAGCAGAAAGCGGCCTTCAACTCGCCTGTGTGGTTCAACGTAGGCTGCGATCGCATTGAGCCCGACTCCGACGCCCGCAACTGGCACTGGAACCCGCAGGCCCAGCGCGTGGAATACGGCGTGACCGGATACAAGACTCCGCAGTGCTCGGCCTGCTTCATCAACTCGGTGCATGATTCGCTCGACTCCATCCTGACCCTGGCCAAGACCGAAGGCATGCTCTTCAAGTGGGGATCGGGCACGGGCACCAACCTGTCGTCGCTGCGCTCCTCCACCGAATCGCTCTCCGGCGGCGGCACCGCCAGCGGCCCGCTCAGCTTCATGAAAGGCTTCGACGCCTTCGCCGGCGTCATCAAGAGTGGCGGCAAGACCCGCCGCGCGGCCAAGATGGTCATCCTCAACGTCGACCATCCCGACATCGAGCAATTCATTACCTGCAAGCAGGAAGAAGAAGCCAAGGCGTGGGCCCTGGTGCGTGAGGGTTACGACGGCAGCGGTCCCGACAGCCCTGCCTACTCCTCCATCTTCTTCCAGAACGCCAACAACTCGGTGCGCGTGACCGACGACTTCATGTATGCCGCTCTGCGCGACAGCGAGTTCCAGACCCGCGCAGTGAAGGACGGCCGGCCCATCAAGACCTACAAGGCCAAAGAGCTGCTCAACCTGATCTCCGACGCCACCTGGCACTGCGGCGATCCCGGCATGCAGTACGACACCACGGTCAACCGCTGGCACACTTCGAAGAACACGGCGCGTATCAACGCCTCCAATCCGTGCAGCGAGTACATGTTCCTGGACGATTCTGCCTGCAACCTGGCCAGCCTTAACTTAATGAAGTTCGCGCCCAACGGCACCTTCGATGTCGAGGCCTATCGCTTCGCCTGCGCCGTCATGATTACCGCGCAGGAAATTCTGGTGGACAACAGCGGCTATCCCACCGAAGCCATCGGAAAGAACTCGCACGACTATCGTCCGCTGGGACTCGGCTACGCCAACCTGGGCGCGCTGCTGATGGCCGCTGGTCTGCCCTATGACTCCGATGCTGGCCGCGATTACGCTGCCTGCGTCACCGCCATCATGTGCGGCGAAGCCTATCTGCAATCGTCGAAGATCGCCGAGCTCTGCCAGCCGCTGGCTCCGGCAACGGAACCGACTGCAGCCGCGGAGATCACGGGCGCTGCTTGTCCCGGCTGGTACATCAACCGCGAGCCTTTCCTCGACGTCATCCGCATGCATCGCGCCTCGGTGAACAACATCAACCGCACCAACGTTCCCGCTGCGCTCTACGAAGCCAGCAAGGACACCTGGGACGAAGCCCTGAAGCACGGCGAGAAGTTTGGTTATCGCAACGCCCAGGTCACGGTGCTGGCGCCCACGGGCACCATCGGCTTCATGATGGACTGCGACACCACCGGCATCGAACCCGACTTGGCGCTGGTGAAGTACAAGAAGCTGGTCGGCGGCGGCATGATCAAGATCGTCAACAACACCGTGCCGGCGGCGCTCTTCAAGCTGGGCTACACCAGCGACCAGACCAACGCCATCGTCAGCTACATTGACGCCACGGGCACCATTGAAGGCGCGCCCGCCATCAAGGACGAGCATCTGCCGGTCTTTGATTGCTCCTTCAAGCCGACCAAAGGCACGCGCACCATCCACTACATGGGACACGTGCGCATGATGGCCGCAGCGCAGCCGTTCATCTCGGGCGCAATTTCCAAGACCATCAACATGCCGGAGAACGCCACGGTCGAAGAGATCAGCGAGGCCTACATCCAGGCCTGGAAGCTGGGGCTGAAGGCGGTCGCCGTTTACCGTGACGGCTCGAAGAAGGCGCAGCCGCTGAGCTCGATGGGCTCGGCCACGGCGAAGTCGGGTAGTGCTGGTTCGGGTAGTGCGGGCCTTTCAGGCCCGCGTTCCGGCGATCCTGGTGGGCGGACACGAAGGCTATCTCACCGTCGGCCTCTACAAAGAAGGAAAGCCGGGTGAGCTGTTCATCACCATGGCCAAGGAAGGCTCAACCGTCAGCGGCTTGATGGACAGCTTTGCCTGCGCCGTTTCTCTCGCCTTGCAGCACGGCGTGCCGCTGAAGCTGTTGTGCGAGAAGTTCGCGCACACCCGCTTCGAGCCCAGCGGCTGGAGCCGCAATCCCGACATCGGCTTCGCCAAGTCGATCATGGATTACATCTTCCGCTGGCTGCAACTGCGCTTCCTCACCGGCCAGCAGCAGGCACTGTTCGATGGCCTGCGTCCCAAGTACGTCAACGCCCCGCCGCCCGGCACGCCCGACGAGGGATCGCCGAGCTACAGCGGCCCAGCCAACGAGCAGGGTTCGTTGCCCGGCATCGACATAAAGACCGGGCACGTTCACGCAGCCGACGCCCTGAAAGACCTGATCGACATGGG
>JBEKCJ010000099.1:0-15594 GCA_050014935.1 Candidatus Korobacteraceae bacterium | reverse complement strand
ATCGCTTCTCGTTCTCTCAATGCTTGGTTATGTCTGCACTAAATCGCTTCAGAACAGAGTTGAATAACGTCTCACGATCCGCCTGAGCAAATTCCTTTCCTCACTGCTACACTAAAAAGTTTGGCGGAGCTGTTGATCCATTCTGGTAGGAGCACGTCTGAAAAATCATGCTGAGACCTGGTGACATTGCCATCGTAAGCGGGGCGCGTACGCCCTTTGGCCGCTATTGCGGCAAATTGAAGGACTTTACCGCGCAGGAATTGGGGGCCGTCGCGGCCAAAGGAGCCGTCGACCGTGCGGCGATTGATCCGCGCGAGTTCGATCATGTGGTGTTTGGTAATGCGCAGCAGACTTCCGGCGACGCATTGTATGGCGCGCGGCACGTGGGATTGCGGGCGGGGCTGCCGATTGAGACTCCGGCGCTGACCGTGAACCGGTTGTGCGGGTCGGGCATGCAAGCGATTGTGAATGCGGCGCAGATGATTCAGTTGGAAGAGGCGAAGATTGTGCTGGCGGGCGGCATGGAGGCGATGTCGCAGGCTCCATTTACGATTCGCGGGCGCGATGGATTTACGCTTGCGCCGGGCGGCAAGCTGGAAGATTCGCTGATGGTGGCGCTGCTCGACAGCTATTGCAACCTTTACATGGCGAACACGGCCGAGCTCTACGCCGAGCAGCAGGGCATCACGCGCGAGATGCAGGATGAGTTTGCGCTGCGCTCGCAGAAGTTGGCCTACGATGCGTACAAAGCCGGCCGCCTGCAGGAAGAGTTGACCCCAGTTGCACTGCGCAATCGCCGGGGCGAACCCACCGGCGAGATGTTCACCGAAGACGACCATCGGCGTCCCGACACCACGATGGAAAGCCTGGGCAAGCTGAAGCCAGCGTTCGGCAAGAACGGAACGGTGACTGCCGGCAACGCCAGCGGAATCGTCGACGGCGGCGCAGCCATGGTGGTGATGTCCGTTGGCGACGCCGAGAAACGCGACTTGAAGCCGCTCGGCCGAATTGTGAGCTGGGGCATCGCTGGTGTCGATCCCAAGATCATGGGCTCAGGGCCGGTGCCTGCAACGCACATCGCGCTGAAGAAAGCCGGACTCACGCTCGACGATATCGACGTGATCGAGTTGAACGAGGCTTTCGCAGCACAGTGTCTCGCGGTCGAGAAAGAGCTTGGACTCGATCCCAGCAAAGTCAACGTAAATGGTGGTGCGATCGCGCTGGGCCATCCGCTGGGCGCGACCGGCTCGCGGCTGCTGGTTACGCTGTTGTATGAATTGCGCCGCCGCAAAGCGAAGTACGGGCTGTCGACGGCCTGCATCGGCGGCGGGCAGGGCATTGCCGTGATCGTGGAAAATCTTCAGCGGTGAACAGCCATCAGGTTTGTGTCAGGGCACGAGTTTACTCGTGCCGAGACGGAGCGCAAAAAGAGATTGGGCTTCAGTCCCTGCTCGGGTTTTCCTCAGGGCTGGTTGCAGGGAGCGCAGATGCGCGTCTTCAGCGGCGTGATTCTCGGATATTTGCTGTTCGAGCTGTTGTGGTTGGGAGTGTTTCGTGTCACCAACACCGATCGCCACGCGCCCGCCAGCATCAGCTTCCAGCTTGGGGCCATTGTGTTGGGGCTGCTGTTTGCCCTGCTGGCCGGATATGTCGCCAGTTTCATCGGCGGCCGGCCGCACTTTACCGCCGCATGGACCGTTGGGGTGCTGGTTGCGCTGACGGCCGTCGTCATTATGAATCACGATGGCGTGGCATGGCCGCAGATGGCGGCACTTCTGTTCATGGCGCCGGCCATAGTGGTTGGCGGATGGTCGTACGTGCTGCGAAAGCGCACCAGTGATGGCGGCAACACACCATGACAAACGAAGAACGAGCGCTGCACAGGTTGGTCTATCAGTTGGAATCGGCGTGGAATGCCGGCGATGGCGACGCCTTCGCCGGGTTGTTCGCCGAAGACGCTGATGTCATCCACATCCTCGGCGGCTACTACACCGGGCGCGACGCGATTCGCGCCGGGCATCGCATGATCTTCGGCACCATTTACAAGGGCAGCACAGTGCACTACAGCGTCGAGAAGATCAAGTTTCTGCGTCCGGACATCGCGATTGTCTTCCTGCGGCAGCATTTGCAGTTCGCCGAAGGCAGTGTGGCCGATGAACTCGACGCCAGGCCGACAATCGTCGCCGAGAAGCTGGATGACAGGTGGCACATAGTCGCGCTACAGAACACCAGGATCAGCGAGGTGGGCGGGGGTGGTAGAGCCAGCCTTTAGGCCGGCGTTGCGTCAGTGGTTCAGGCTCGAGCCGCTTTAGCGGCGACACCATACCGCAGATCCCTCGGCTCGACTGAAGTCCTCACTCGGGATGACAAATCAAATTTATCCTCAAAGGAAAATCGCACACATGAATATAAAGAAAGTCGGAGTACTGGGTTGTGGTCTGATGGGCTCGGGCATCGCGCAGGTTGCGGCGACCGCGGGTCTCGATGTGGTGGTGCTCGAACAGGAACAGAAATTCCTCGACAAGGGATTCGCCGGCATCGAGAAGTCGCTCTCGCGTATGGTGGAGCGCGGTCCGGCCAAGGGCGGTCTGACTGCCGAGCAGAAGACCGAGGCGCAGTCGCATCTGACCGGGACGCTTAACATGCAGGACCTCGCCGATTGCGACATCGTTATCGAGGCCATCATCGAAAACGTCGAGATGAAGCGCAAGACCTACGCGCAGCTCGATGCGATCGTCAAGAAGGACGCGATCTTTGCCACTAACACCTCGTCCATCTCGGTTACCGAGTTGATGACGGCGACCAAGCGCCCCGACCGTTTCATCGGCCTGCACTTCTTCAATCCTGTGCCCGTGATGAAGCTCGTCGAAGTGGTAAAGACCATCGCCACCGCGCCCGATGTCTACGACGCGGCAGTCGAGTTCGGTACCAAGCTCGGCAAAGTTCCGGTGCGCACCAGCGACAAGACGGGCTTCATCGTAAATCGCCTGCTGGTACCGTACCTGCTGGATGCGATTCGCGCCTACGAAGAAGGCGTCGGCTCCATCACCGACATCGACGAAGCTATGAAGCTGGGCTGCGGCTATCCGATGGGACCCTTCACGCTGCTTGATTTTGTCGGCCTCGATACCACGTACTACATCACGCACGTAATGTACGACGAGTTCAAGGAGCGCCGTTTCGCCTCGCCGCCGCTGTTGAAGCGGCTGGTGATGGCGGGGTGGTTAGGCCGCAAGTCAGGCAAGGGATTTTACGACTACACCGACCCGAACAAACCGGTGCCGGGAAATTTCGTGTAGGCGTGATGCGGAGCTATTGAACTATGAGCAGAGCGATGGAGAACTTGCAGGCCGCGCAGACAAGGGCAATGGCTGGTCGTCCCAAGGTGGGCGGCTTTCCCTACCTGGCCGAGGTCCTTCGTCGCGCGGGCGTAACCCGCAATGTCTGGACTCTACCCGCATGTCAGAGCATTTATCTGACCAATGACGGCCCGGTCGTGACCGTCGGTGCACCGGTTTCCCCCGGTACTGCCGATGTGCCGCCGTTTGACCGCGAAGCACTGATCGCAGCCTTGCGAACGGACCAGGCCGGAAGTAGCACTTTCCCGGAGTTTTTGGCTGCGACATGGCGAGCCGCGTAGTCCGTTATGATGTGGATTTCAACGCACGCACTGTGACCTACTTCGGTTGTGGTGATGAGGAATACGTCGAGGCCTATCCTGCGGTGGAGGTGAAGTGAAGCTTTGCTCTTGCCGCGCAAAATTAATTACTAATCGCTAATTACTCCGAGGCATTTGATGACCAACTTCCAGAACATTAAATTCGAAAAGAAAAACCACATCGCCTATGTCACCATCGACCGGCCCAAGGTGCTCAACGCGCTCAACATGGCCACCATGCAGGAGCTGAAGCAGGTGTTCGCTTCCATCAAGGACGACCCCGAGGTGCGCGTCGTGATCGTCACCGGCGCGGGCGAGAAAGCGTTCGTCGCGGGTGCCGACATTGGCGAGCTGTCGCAGCACACACCGGTCTCGGCCAAGGAATACACGCACCAGGGGCAAGCAATCATCGACTCCATCGAGAACCTGGGCAAGCCAGTCATCGCATGCATCAATGGCTTCGCGCTGGGCGGAGGCTGCGAGCTGGCGATGGCCTGTACCATGCGCCTGGCCAGCGACAACGCCAGGCTTGGCCAGCCGGAGGTGAAGCTCGGCCTCATCCCCGGCTATGGCGGCACGCAACGTCTGCCGCGGCTGGTAGGGAAGGGACTCGCCATGCAGCAAATCCTCACCGGCGAGATGATCAGCGCGCAGGAAGCGCATCGCATCGGTCTGGTGAATGAGGTCGTGGCCGCAGCCGACTTGATCCCGCGCGCTGAAGCGATCGCCGCGAAGATCATTGCCAATTCTCCGCTGGCCATTCAGTATGCGATGGAAGCCGTAAATCATGGATACGATATGCCGCTGGCCGACGGCCTGTTCCTGGAAGCGACGCTGTTCGGCGTCTGCTGCTCCACCGAGGACAAGAACGAAGGCACCAAGGCGTTTCTGGAAAAGCGGCCAGCGCAGTTCAAAGGCAAGTAGGCAGCAGCCAGGTCTCGGAGCGAGGAGTGTTGCGACAAGTCGCAGGGCTCCTGACCGTGTAATCTCTCGCGCGTGACGGCACGGTTGCAGCCGTGCCTCGACACGAGGCAGCTTCCCTTACAATGAATCCATGATCCGTTCTATTCTCTTTTCCCGGGTTCTGGGCCAATCCCTGGACGACTTGCAGCCCGCGCTGGAGCTTTTTCGCGCGCTCGGTTTCGATTCCGGCAACGAGCGGCATGAGAGCGGAAGCCACGGCATCGAGATGCTGGCGCCTAGCGGCGGTATCGAACTTATCGCCGCTCCTGGTGCGCCGCCGGTGGACGTCACTGTCGAAGTCGCTGATGCCGACGCGGCGTACGAGATCGTGAAGAAGATTGTGCCCAGCCCGTCGCCACAATCGGGTGACAAGGATGGCGCACCCATCGTGAGGATTCGGCGGGAGATTCACGATACACAAGACGGCGCACGGCTCTTCGACGTTGAAGTCAGCGGATTGCGAATCTGCTTTCTGACCTACGCGAAGAAGCCCGGCGCAAATGGGCTGGAAGGGAAGCTGGATGGCCGGGGCAAGCGCTTCGCTCTGGTCGTCAGCCGCTTCAACTCCTTCATCACCGAGCGGCTGCTGGAGGGCGCGGTACAGGCACTCCGACAATGTGGGACAAGCGCATCAGATATAGCGATCGTCCATGTGCCCGGCGCGTTTGAAATCCCCGCCGCAGCGCGGCAGCTCGCCGAGACCAAGCAGTACAACGCAATTATCTGCATCGGATGTTTGCTGCGTGGTGGGACCTTGCATTACGAAGTGATCGCCAACGAAGTGACGCGGGGCGTTGGCCAGTCAGCGCAAGAGACGCGTGTGCCGCACGCTTTCGCTGTCCTCACCTGCGATACCCTGCAACAAGCCGTTGACCGCGCCGGGTTGAAGGCGGGCAACAAGGGCTTTGAAGCTGGATTGGCGGCGGTGGAGATGGCGTCGCTGCGGGACGAGATACCCCGCCCTAGCCAAAAGACGGCTGGAACGGCGCACCCGGCCAGCGCGACGGATGGCAAGCGATGACAACCAAGTCCGGCACTCGCCGCAAATCGCGCGAACTGACCTTGCAGATGTTGTTTCAACTGGACATGGGTCATCAGGACCCGGAGCTGGTGCGGCAGACCTTCTGGAGCGAGCGCACCGATCTGGACGAAAAGGTGCGCCAGTTTTCCGACGAACTGTTTCGTATTGCGTGCGAGCGGCGCGAGGAGATTGACCCCATCATCGAGCGCAACGCGGAACATTGGCGCATGGACCGCATGGCCGCGGTGGACCGAAACCTGCTGCGCGCCGGCGTGGCCGAGTTTCTAGGCTTCCCCAAAACCCCGAAGCCGGTGGTCATCAACGAGGCGCTGGAGATCGCGCGGCGATTCTCCACGCCGGAGTCAGTGCAATTTATCAACGGAGTGCTGGACAGCGTTGCCCGCGAGCTGGGGGAGAAGAAGAAGTAACGGCGCGGACGGCGCGGGGCTTACGGTTGCGTAGTTCGCAGCTTCTTCAAGTGCAGCTCTGAGCCGCCGTGCCGATAGCTGACTTCATCCATCAGGTTGCGCATGAGATGGATGCCGCGGC
This sequence comes from Candidatus Korobacteraceae bacterium, assembly GCA_050014935.1. Taxonomy (GTDB): domain Bacteria; phylum Acidobacteriota; class Terriglobia; order Terriglobales; family Acidobacteriaceae; genus Bog-257. Next base: position 9,403 of record JBEKCJ010000099.1, on the reverse strand, counting down.
CGTGCTGGGTGAGATTGGTGCCATCGTCGGTGGAGTCGGCGGCGGCCGCAGTGTCGAAACCCTCGCCGGAATCCCGTATAACGATGGTGATCGCCTCAGGAGTGACGTCAACCGAGCAGCGAATGATTTTGCTGGGATCATTGCGAGAGCCATGCAGAACGGCGTTGGCCAAGCCCTCCTGCAAGGCAATCATGATATCGATCTCCTGTTGCTCGTCGGCGCAGTGCTCGTGCAGGAAGTCCATGATCCGGTCGCGGACGGCGATCATGGCCGCCGAATCGCCGGTGAAGACGAACTCTGCGTCAAGCGCCTTAGGCTCCACGGACTGACCGCTTCCTGACAATAGCTGTCTCCGCTAGGCGGTCATGGCACACCGCTGGCATTCATCATCGTTACTTTGGGCAACCTGGGCCGTAGCCGAGCCGGCAACCTGCAATACGGATTCCAGGTGGGTGAGCGCCATCAACCGGCGAACGCACGGCGATGGATTGGTGATCGTCAATATACAGGCCCGCTGCCGGGCCCGGCAATGAAGTTCGACCAGAAGCCCAAGTCCGGCCGCATCCATGGCGTGAATCTGCTGCAAGTCGACCATCACCCGTCGCTCCGGTCGCGAGGTTGCCATGCAGCGCAAAGTTTCAGCTTCCACGCCGAGCACGATCCGGCCCGAGCAAAAAAGCTTCACGACGGTTGGCGCACTCTGAATATCAATTCTCAACATATCGAGCCCCGCAAATATTGTTATTCCCGAGTACGTCCGGGGAGTGCAAATTGTTTCGGCGTATAAGTTGTTGTTATCCATTATGCCCAAATTCGATTGCAGGATGATGAATACGAGGTTGAATCCTCGAGTGCTGGATTTCCCGTGTCTGGTTCGGATGCAGGTGCAATGGGAAGAGCCTATGGGGACAGCGCACTAGCGCCCTGCATGTTCTGTTGCGCGCGCTGGAAGGCGTAGTCGCTGACCCGGACCGTTCCCTGGAACGGACGATTGATGTTGACGATGGCCACCAGCACCAGCGAGATGAGCAGGGAAAAAGCAAAGACCTGGAAGATGTGCAGTCCGGTATTGGCGGAGCCAAACATGCAACTGGACGCGATGGTCACGGCGCCTCCGATAATCAGGACGCACCAGAGCACGGCGGGAAGCCGGGACGTGCTCTGCAGTATGCGGGTGCGGCGATGCTCGGTGAGAGAGCTCAGTTCGTAGAGCGCATGATCTTCAGCCGTGATCTCATTAGGTGAAGCCACCTTGACCGACATCAAAGTATTCCACATGGCGGCATCGATCTCGACCGTTCCCTCAGGAATCTGGTCGTTGAACATTTGCGGCCAGTCACGGTTGATGGCTGCGTCAGCATAGGTGCGCGCCAGTTGCTGGAGTCGCACCCGTTGCTCAGCCGGCAGGCCGTTGGCGAGCAGATAGACATTCACCAGGGCGTTGGCTTCCAGATCGACATTCAGGTTGGCTGTGCCGAGGTCGGTCCAGACGGTGTACAGCATGAAGCCCAGGATGACGGCGTAGGTGGTGCCCAGCACGCTCAGTTGCCAGCCGATCAGGTCATTGTGGTTGCGGCGGACTTCCCACGGCCAGAGCCAGTTCAGTCCTACCCGGAACAGGAGGGAGACAGTGACCGTGAAAATAATGATCAGAAAGTCTTGAGTAACAGTCAACATGGGTTTGATGCCTGGATCGATGTAGAGTGTACAAGAGTGCTGGGGGCCAATCCACAGGGTTTTTGGGGAGACCGATGACACGTTCGACACCTGAACCGAGAAAGCCTCGCGCGCCGGAGCGCGATTACTCGCACCGTCTGTTGATTGACAAACTCGGAGTGAAACCCGGGCAGCGGGTTGCGGTGCTGGGCGTCGACGGCGCGGAATTTATGACAGGGCTCGCTGCTCGCGTACCGGAATATTCACGCGGCGAACGCATCAAAGGCGCCGACCTGATTTTCTTCTCGGCGGAAGCGCGGGACGATCTATCGCAGCTGAAATCACTGGTGAAGTGGATCAGCAGGAGCGGAGCCATCTGGGTGGTCTATCCGAAAGGTCAGAATCACATTCGCGAGATCGATGTTATCAACGCAGGGAAGTCCGCTGGCCTGACCGACAACAAGGTTTGCCGCTTCTCCGAAACCCATACGGCCTTGCGCTTCGTCATCCCGGTGTCGCAGCGCTGATCGGCTCCGAAAACACAGCACAGTAAGAATTGGCGCAAAAAGTCATACCCTGTCCTGCCGGACACTGCTAGTTTGGAGGCCGTATGAGAAGCGCTGCGGGACAGGCCCGCGCTGAGGCCTGCCGATGAACGGTCCTGCCGAAGTTCTCAGTCCGAAGCACGTCGGTGTGTCCAACATTTTAGTTGGACCCAATGGCATTCGCGCGGGATGGCGCTTGCTGATTTTCGCTGCGATCTTCTTGCCGTTGGGCTACGCGGCTGGCCGGATTGTCGATTCCCTGACGCACAGGTTCAACGTTGACCCTTATACTCCGTTGGGGATCACTATCGGAATGGGAAGTTTCGCCGTAGCAGTCTTTCTGGTGAGCTGGATTATGGCGAAGATTGAAGGCCGCAGCATCGCCGACTACGGATTGCCCTGGCGCCGCGCCTTCTGCCGCCAGTATTGGCAGGGGGCAGCCATCAGCATCGTGTCGTTGACAATTCTGCTGTTGGTGTTACGTCTTGCCGGAGTTTTTTCTTTGGGCTCTCCCACATTACATGGTGCGGACATCTGGAAATACGGTGCGATCTGGACAGTGCCGCTGTTCCTCGCCGCGCTGTTGGAGGACTTTTTCTACCGCGGCTACATGCTGTTCACGCTGACGACCGGCATTGGTTTCTGGCCGGCGGCGATCGCGACTTCGCTGTTTATGGGCGGAATGCACTACCTCAATCCCGGCGGGCACGGTTTGGGACCGGTTGCAGCCACCGAGTATTGTCTGGTCACTTGCCTCGTCTTGAGAAGGACCGGCGACCTGTGGATGCCGCTGGGAATTCATTCCGCGTGGAATTGGGGCGAAGTGTTTTTCTACGGCGTACCATCCAGCGGCTTCACGGGGCATCCGCATTTCCTGAATGCCAGTTTGCACGGGCCAGTGTGGCTTACGGGCGGGGTGTTCGGGCAGGAAGCGAGTGTGCCTAGCCTGGTATTGCTTACGATTTGGGGTCTTGGCTTCGCGCTCTGGCTGCGAGGAGTGAAATACCCAAATCCGGCAGCGGTGCGGGATCCCCGGCGGAGGGGTAGCTGACTGCGCGTGGCCCGCAGCTAATTGCTCCCATTCTCTCTGCCCTTCTTCTTGATCTCGATGTTCAGGCGCTTGATCTTCTGGTTGAGAGTGGAGAGCGGAATGTGGAAGCGGTCGGCAGCTTCGGTCTGGTTCCAGCCGCATTTTTCCAGCATGTCGGCAATGACGCGCCGTTCGCTCTCTTCGATGATCTCGAACAGGGAAGCGTCGGGGCGGTGGTCCATGAGGGCGAAGCGCGTGCCGCGGCCGGTGAGGTTTTCGGGGAGCAGGTCGGGCGATAACGACGGGCCCGTGGCCAGCACCACGGCGCGCTCGATCACGTTTTCCAACTCGCGCACATTGCCCTGCCAGTCATAATCCATCAGCGGACGCAACGCTTCCGGAGTCAGGTGCAGCGGATGCTTGCCATTCTCCTGCGCGAACTTCACGATGAAGTGTTCGACCAGGAGAGGAATGTCGTTCTTGCGCTGGCGGAGCGGAGGCAGGTCGATGGTGATGACATTCAGCCGATAGAACAGGTCTTCGCGGAACTTGCCTTCTTTTACATGTTGCCGGAGGTCGACGTTGGTGGCGGCGATAATGCGGACATCGACCTGAATTTCGTTTACTCCTCCCAAGTGCATGAACTTGCGGTCTTGCAACACACGCAGGATCTTGGCCTGCGTCTCCATGCTCATGGTGCCGATTTCGTCGAGAAAGAGTGTGCCGCGATCGGCAACCTCGAAGAGGCCTTTCTTGCTGGCAATGGCGCTGGTAAAGGCGCCCTTGACATGTCCGAAGAGGGTTGACTCCAGCAGGTCGGCCGGAGTTGAGCCGGTATTGACGGGCACAAACGCGCGATCCTTGCGCGGCGAGTTCATGTGGATGGCTTTGGCGATCAGCTCCTTGCCAGTTCCGCTCTCGCCTTGCAGCAATACGGTCGAGCGGCTGGGAGCAACCTGCGCCACCAGATCGAAGATGCGCAACATGGGCTCGCTTTTGCCAATAATGTGCTCGAAGTTGTAACGCTGCTTCAGGGCGCGCTTCAGCTGGATGACTTCTTCTTCGGCGCGGCGGCGGCCCACTGCGGTGCGAACATCGGCCAGCAGTTTCTCGTTGTCCCACGGCTTCTGGATGAAGTTGGTGGCGCCGGCCTGCATGGCGTTCACCGCGTTTTCGACTGTGCCGTAGGCGGTGATCATGATGACCGGCAACTCGGCATCGCGCTCGCGGATGTCGCGCAAGACCTCGATGCCGTTGCGCTCCGGCAAGGCAAAATCCAGCAGCACCAGATCGTAGGGCCGCTCGGCGATGCGGGTCAGGCCTTGTTCGCCGTCATCGGCGGTTTCCACCGAATAGCCTTCAAACTCCAGCAGAGTCTGAAGCGACTCGCGAATGGCAGCTTCGTCGTCAATGATCAGCACCGAGCCAGGTGAGACGAAGTTCTCGCGGCCGGCGTCAACTCGACTGATGGTTGCTTCAGGCACTGACGGCCTTTCTAATCAGAGGAAACTCCATGGTGAAGGTGGTGCCACGTCCCGGCGCGCTGTCGACGCGAATCTTGCCGGCGTGTTCCTGAATGATGCCGTAGGTTACGGACAGTCCCAGTCCCGTACCGCCGGTGTGGCCGGTGGTGGGCTTGTTCTTGGTGGTGAAGAAGGGATCGTAAATGCGGTGAATATGTTCCTGTGCGATGCCGCTTCCGGTGTCAGAGACCTTAACCTGGACGCGATGGCCGTTGCTGGTGCTGATGGTCAGGGTGCCGCCGCCGGCCATGGCATCCTTGGCGTTCAGGAAGAGGTTGAGGAACACCTGCTGGAGCTTGCCGGTGTTGCCGTGGATCGTTGGCAACTCGGGATGCAAGTCTTGCTGCACGGTCACACGCGCGGTCTTGAACTGGTGCTCCAGCAGGGTGAGCGTGTCTTTGATCACGCGATTCAGGTCGACATCGGTAAATTCCGTGGTTGAGGTACGCGAAAAGTTCAGCAGGCTGTTGACGATCTCCGAGGCGCGAAAGGTTTGGCGCGTGATCTTGTCGAGCAAGACCGACTGCTTGTCGTCGCCATGCACCTGCTTGGCCAGCATCTGCGCATACGACGAGATCACGGCCAGCGGGGTGTTGACCTCGTGAGCCACGCCGGCAGCCAGCAATCCGATGGAGGAAAGCTTCTCCGCCTGCGAGAGCTGCGACTCCAGTTCGATGCGCTCGGTGATGTCGTCGACGATGATGAGGCGGCCAATGACGCTGAAGTCTTTGCTCACCAGCGGCGCAATCGCGATATTGGTCACCCGGGTTTCGCCGCCGGCCGTGCCCAGGCGGAATTTGTAGAGGTTGTGAATACCCTGGGTGGGCCGCACCCGGTAATACTCTTCCAGAAATGCCACCGGCAAGACCGCGTTTAAAGAGCGGCCGAGGGCCTCGCGGCGCGGCAACGCGAACATCACTTCCATCTGAGAATTCCACGACTCGATGCGGTCTTCCAAGTCCACTGCCATCACGCCGACGCTGATGGATTCCACAATGTTCTCGCTGAACTCCTTCAAGCGCTCGTACTGACCGGCTTTTTCTTCCAGCGACTGGTACAGACGCGCGTTCTGCACAGCAATGCCGATGTAGCCGGCAAGGGCTTCCAGCAACTGCACATCCTCGCTCGACAGGAAATCGCCTTCCACCGTCTTACCCAAGCCGAGCACAGCAATCATGCGGCCCATAACGGTGCAGGGAATGTAGTAATTCAGCTCCAGGCGACGGATCGTCTCGCGAGCTGACGGGCCCTCACGGACTGCCTGATTGGTATTGTCGAAGAACAGGTGACCGGCCTGCCACTCGGGCCGCTCCACATGCAGGAAGTCGAAGCTGAGGCCGCTGGTGTTGGCAATGCCGTACGACTTGACCAGATTAAACTGCTCCGGCTGCGCGGCGTCGGCGAGGAAGATAGCCAGGCGATCGACCATCAGAGTATGCGACAAGCGGTCGACAATCGAACTGAGCATCTTGTCGAGGTCGGTCTCGGAGTTCAGATCGCGGCCAAACTCGATCAGGGTGCGGCGGTAGTCATAGCGCTTGCGGTAGAAGACCTTGTCGAGGCTCTCCTGCACCCAGTTCTTGAAGGGATCGAAGAGCAACGCCGTCACCGCGATGGCCACCATCAGTCCGATGGGCCCAACGTTGGGGAAGTTCTGGTGGAACAGCACCGAAGCCACGCCGACAGCCCCAAAGTATGCGGCGGTGATGGCGCCGGCGGCAATGGTGTACGCCATGCCGCGCTTAAAGATGAGGTCGACGTCCATCAGGCGGTAACGGAAGATGGCATAGCCGAAGGTCAGCGGCAGAAACACCAGCGAGAGAACGGAGATCTTCATCCCCACGCCGGGCATCACGCCGAACAAATACGGGATTATGTAGAAGAGCGTGAAGGGCGCAACCGACAGGATGGTGCCGCGGGTGACCCACTTCATCTGCTGGCGCAGGATGGCCGACTGAGCATCGCGATAGCTGTGCCACAGCGTGACCGTGGCAGCGATAAAGTACGCGGCCAGATAGACCCACTCCAGGCGATCGAGGTTCCAGCGGAGCAGTTCGCTCGGTTGCAACCAGGAGAAGACGCAGATGTGCAGAGCCAGCAGGACCGCCCCGGGAGCGTATACCGCGGGGACTAGCCAGCGGCGCCGATTGACCACCGCCTTACGCTCAGGGAAGGTCAGCGCGAAGTGCAGGAACAGGGCCGGCTGCAGCAGCCAGGCCACGACATTCGCCCAGTAAATGGCCCAGTCGAAGTCGTTCAGCTTGCCGGTGTAGTGGAAGGAGTAGAAGATGAATGAGACGAGACAAAAGATATAAAAGTGGGCGCTTTTGGGTGCGGTCCAGCGCCGCAGCAGGACGTACATGCCGATGCAAAGATAGACCAGCGCGATCAGCCGCAGTCCGGCATAGAGCGAGCGATCTGCGGGAGCGAGAATCAGCGGCGCTTCCAGCGGAACACCCTGACGAACAAGCGAGTAGGTCGCCTTAGACCAGATGCCCACGCCGTAAATCTGGCGTTCCAAAGCGCCGACATTGGTTACGTTGTGGTCTTGCACTGCAACCAGCAGGTCACCAGGCTTGATGCCCGCTTTCTGGCCGGGTCCGTCGACATCCACGCGCTGGGCACGCAGATGTCCGCCTTCTTCCACCCACCAAACGCCATCGTAAGGCGAGGTATATTCGCGGTCTTTCTGAAAATTAATGCAGGCCAGAACGATGGCGGCTACGCTAAGCAGCGCCAGGAAAACCGCGAAAAAGCGTGTCTGTAGGTCTCGGTTCATCGAAGCCGTGGGCTCGTGATTAAGACGGACGGGTGGGACCGCTCCCGCCGGCCTATCTTCTATGAGCAACTTCGATGCCACGTTTTCCACCACGGCAGCCGGCTAAACCTAGATATTTGAATAGCTTCCACTATTATAAATCTGCAAGAGCGGGAGAAATACCATTATTGGAATTAACGTGTGAAATTCTGAAGGTAGTGATGGTTACTAAAGTACATGTACCTCCGGTATATGGTAACCCGCAGCCAAACAAGTAGTTCCGGGGTACGGTTTCGTGGATTCGATGCACGTCAAGCGGTAGCCTGGTTCGGGAGAACTCACCGAAAGAACTCATCGTTTGCCGAACCGTGTAGCCTAAGGACGCATGATCTCTGGAACTTTGACTGTAGCGGCGCTCAGCTTGAGTGCCGCCGCTATTTGGGGCGGAGGCGACTTCGCTGGTGGGATTGCCACCCGGCGGGCCAACGTCTTTCGCGTGGTAGCGGGAGCACATGCCTGTGGTCTGGCCCTGATGCTGGCGCTGGCGTGGCTGACGCATGAGGCGATGCCGCCTCGCTCATCGCTAGCCTGGGGAGTGGTAGCGGGTATTACCGGCGCTTTCGGCATCGCCGCGCTGTACAAAGGCCTCGCCATTGGCCGCATGGGAGTGGTTGCGCCCGTGGCCTCAGTGATCACGGCGGCGTTGCCGGTGCTGTTCGGATTTCGCACCGAAGGCTTGCCGGATTTTGGGCGACTGGCTGGATTTGCCTTGGCCTTGGTGAGTATCTGGCTGATCGCCCGGCCGGAGAGCAAAGGCGATTCACACCGCGGGCTTGGCCTGGCGATCCTCGCCGGCGTGATGTTCGGGCTGTTTCTGATTTCCGGCAAACAAGCAGGGCAGGGTGGAGTTTTCTGGCCGCTGGCGGCGGCGCGCGCCGCGTCCACGCTGCTCATGTTGCTGATTGTTGGCTTCTTGCCGCGTGATCCGCGCTCGTTGCGTCCGGCACTGCTTCCCATTCTGTTGTCAGGTTTGTGCGATTCCGGCGCCAATGCTTTATTCCTCGCAGCGACACGTTATGGACGGCTGGATGTGGCCGCTGTCCTGTCGTCGCTCTATCCCGCAAGCACCGTGATCCTGGCGCGAGTCTTGCTGAAGGAGCGCATCTCGCGAATGCAAGGGGTGGGCATCTTGGGAGCGCTGGTTGCGGTAGCGCTGATTTCGGCGCGCTAGGGCTTCCCGGCTACGAAGCCGGGAAAGCGGACGGTGGGGAGTGGTTGTGATATCGCCTGTAGCTGTTGAAAGACTCCTTCTGGCCGCTTATTCGGGGGAAATCGGATGACCCGAAATGTCTCGGAATTCGGGAAGATCGTTCATACGGCATCCTGGCGCGGTCTGATTTCTGCTGGTTCGGGCGCGTAGGAGTTTTCAACAGCAACGCCTGATTACACCAGCTGCTTGCTTTCCGCTGGAAGTCGAGCAGGTCTGGGTGTAAAGTGCGGGCGTCCGAACTGCGATTCGTCAAGGGTCGCGTTCAGCCAAGGGGAGCAACCTTGCGAAAGTCGGGACAGCAGCCAACGCGGATAATTGGAATTAGCCTGCGGTCAGCGAGATCCGCGCTAGCAATAGTGGCGATGTTCGTTCTGGCAGTCGCCGGACCATACTGCGCCCAGGCGCAGACATTCAGCGTAGTTCACACTTTCACCGGTGGCGACGACGGATATCAACCCGCCGGCACCCTCACGCTGGATAGAGCAGGCAACCTTTATGGGACAACCACCGACCAGGGTGGCCCGGGAACGGTCTTTCAACTGAAACGCACCAACGGAAGCTGGATTCTGAATACCCTTTACACTTTTCTTAATAGCAGCGACGGGTTTCTGCCTTTCGGCG
>JBEKCJ010000098.1:0-15697 GCA_050014935.1 Candidatus Korobacteraceae bacterium | reverse complement strand
GCCGACGGCGGACAGTTCCTCGCGCCGGCGACGCCGTGGCAGGGATTTCTGCTGGGCTACGTGTGCGGCGTCATCTGGTATCTGGGAAGCTGTTCCTGGATTTTTCACGTGATGCACGTGTACGGCGGGATTGGCACGGCGATGTCGATTCTCCTGCTGGTGCTGTTTGCCCTGTATCTGGGCCTGTATCATGGCCTGTTCGGATTGCTGCTCGCTCTCATCGCGGCGCGGCGTAACGGCTTTAGCCTGCGCGCGCTGGTGTTCACGCCGTTCGTCTGGGTTGCGGTCGAGATGGCGCGTACCTACATCACCGGATTTCCCTGGGACCTGTTGGGTACCACGCAGATAGACAACATTCCGCTCACGCGCATCGCAACGGTCACCGGCGTGTACGGGATGTCATTTGAGATCGCGCTGGTGAATACCGCGGTTGCGGCAGCGTTTCTGGTTCCACGCGCGCGGCGTAAGTTCTTGCTGACGTCTGCGCTGGTTGCGGCGCTGGTGCTCCACGCCGGCAAGCTGGAGAAGCCTGGCGCACTGCCCACACAGTACGCCGCTACGTTGGTGCAGGCGAATGTCCCCATCCTCGACGCCGACTGGTCACTGGGCTACCTGGAACAAACGCTCAGCTCGCTGCGGGAACTTAGCGCGCGTCCAGAGGGTGAAAAGCCCGACACGCACGGGCTGATCCTCTGGCCGGAATCGCCCGCGCCCTTCTGGACGACCGACCTGCACGTGCGCAGCACCCTGGCCAATCTCGCCCGCGAGACGGACTCGTACATCATCGCAGGATCGATAGGGATTGAGCATACGGGCGATCCGAATCGGCGTCCTGACGTCTATAACTCGGCGGCGGTGATTGCGCCGACGGGCGCGTGGACCGAGCGCTATGACAAGATCCACCTGGTGCCGTTTGGCGAGTACGTGCCGTTTGAGAAGGCGTTCAGCTTCGCGAGCGGGCTAACGCGGCAGATTGGGACCTTCGCGCGCGGTCGCGCGCGAGTGCCGCTGGATGTGGGCAGTACGAAAGCTGGAGTGTTTATCTGCTACGAGTCGATTTTTCCCAACGAGGTACGGCAGTTTGCCGCTCACGGCGCGGAAGTGTTTGTGAACGTTTCCAACGACGGCTGGTATGGCGAAGGCGGCGCGCCGCGTCAGCACCTGAACATGGCGCGCATGCGCGCGGTGGAAAATAATCGCTGGCTGTTGCGCGATACCAATACCGGTATCACGGCGGTCATCGACCCTTATGGGCGCGTCGTGGCGGAAGCGCCGCGCAACCAGCGTGTGGCGCTACAGGGCAATTTTGCGCTGGTGGAGTCCACTACTTTCTACACGCGGCACGGCGATTGGTTCCCGTTTCTGTGTGCGATAATCACGTTGGCGGGGCTGCTGCTGCACTACGTTGAGCCGACAGAGCTGACGCAGCCGCAGCTGGCATAAAGATCTTATTCACCACGGAAACACAGAGAACACTGAGAAGAGAAGAGATTCTTTAGGACTTCTTATTCAAGTGAGACGATTTCTGGCAGAACGTAGTCCGAGTCAAGGCCCAGACTTAAATGCATTCTCCCCTCCGTGTTCTCCGTGCCTCCGCGGTGAAAACAGTATTTGATTTGAGGCGAAATGGTTGAAGAACTAGAACAGGAATACGCCGCGCTACGCGACAAGGTCCGCGATCTACAGGAGTATCTTTGACGCGCCCAAGCTGCGCGAGAAGCTAAGCGACATCGAGAAGCAGGTTGCCGATCCCGCGCTGTGGTCGAATCCCGAAAAATCCCAACAGGTGATGCGCGAGAAGAAGCGGCTGGAGAGCGCGCTGGCTACGCATGATGAGCTGGTGCGGCGCACCGGCGATATCGAAGCCTACTTCGATCTGGCGCATGAAGGCGAGGACGTTTCGGCGGAGCTGCGCCGGGAGGTGGACAGTCTGCGCGCGCTGGTGGAGAAGCTGGAGACGGCCACGCTGCTCTCCGGCGACAACGACGACCGCAATGCCATTGTGACCATTCATCCTGGAGCAGGGGGCACCGAGTCGCAGGATTGGGCGGAGATGCTGATGCGTATGTACCTGAGATGGGCGGAGCGCCAGGGCTTCTCGACGTCGTTGTACGAATATCAGCCGGGCGACGAAGCGGGCATCAAGTCGGCCACTTTTGGCGTGAATGGCGACTACGCCTATGGCTTGCTGACCAGCGAGATCGGCGTGCACCGACTGGTGCGCATCTCCCCTTTCGATCAGGCCAAGCGGCGGCACACTTCGTTCGCCAGCGTCTTCGTCTCACCGGAAATCGATGAGAGCATCGAGATAGACATCAAGCCGGACGACATCCGTACTGACACCTATCGCTCCGGCGGCAAGGGCGGACAGCACGTCAACACCACGGATTCTGCGGTGCGCATTACGCATATTCCAACGGGAATCGTCGTGGCCTGTCAGAACGAGCGCTCGCAGCACAAGAACCGCGAGAAGGCGATGAGCATTTTGCGCTCGCGGCTTTATGAATACGAGCTGGAGAAGAAGCGCGCGGAGACCAAGATCGTCGAAGACTCGAAGCTCGACATCGACTTCGGCTCGCAGATCCGGTCGTACGTGCTGCAACCGTATCGCATGGTGAAGGACCTGCGCACCCGCGTGGAGATTGGCGACGTGGATCGCGTGCTGGACGGCGACTTGAACGAGCTGATTCGGGGATATCTGATGCTACGAAGGAAAGAGCAGCGGGGATAGGCTGCCACGGGAGCGAGCTGCTTACAGGTTAGCGATTCGCCGGGATCAGGAAAGCTCCCGGAATTGCTTTATCTAAAGTCGCCAGCATCGCCCCGTTGCTTTTAGCCAGCTGCACGAGGTGGCCGTCGGTAAGTTGCTTCGCTGCACTGACCCAGCCTGGCATTCGGGAAATGTCGTGAGTATCCGCCACGAATATAAACAGTGTTGGATCCTCAGTTTTCAATCGTAACAAAAGAGCTTGCGCCGTAGTTATGGTGAAGCGATAAGCCGGCGTCTGAGCCAGGATACGCACGAAACCCAACTCCGTGATCGAACACGTGAGCAGTTGGACAGATCCGGTGGCTCGCTGTCTTCTGACCCAGGCTGCGACTCGGGCGTGGAATTCATGTTCTACAGCGCCCAGCGCAATCAGCGTGTTCACGTCGAGAAGGTACCTCATGGGAAATCTGACAGCATCTCCTTCACGTCCGTGGAGGTTAGGACGGGTGCACCCGGACCCAAGGTCACGGCCGGAAGACCGGAAACCGGGTCAATCACAATCCTGGCCTTCCTGGCCCGCTTCTTTAGAGGAGTCAGGACAATACGTTCCCCTTCAATCTTAGCGTCCAGAGGGTCGCCCACCTGTAATCCCAAGCGTCGACGAATCGGGCTGGGCAGCACAACCTGGCCTTTGGTGGAAATCCTGGTCTGCATGGTAAGACAATCTTACCATCGGCGGCCAGCGCAATGGAGACGAGAGATGGGTGTCCTTGGTCGAACGGCGGCTACGATAATTCCTATTACAGCGATCGCTGTCGCCAGCTAAAGCCGGCTCGGAAGAAATATCCGGCTTGTCGGCACGACTAAAGTTGTGCCCTGACACGAAGCCTCGGCAAACTCAGGGCGTAGCTGAAGCTGCGCCCCTTTTAAAGCGCGACCGCAGTGTAGCCTGCTCGTCTGCGGCGGACGTTATTTTTTCTGTGACTTCTTTGCGGATTTGTTCGACGCAACGGCTGCGGGCTTGGCGGCTTTGACCTTGCCCTGGCGGATGGCACGGCGCAGCGCCTCCCAATCCTTTACCGTCTGGTTCGCGTAGGTGATACCGAAGCGCGCCATGGCAGTGTCGAACCTGTCGGCGGTACCCAGATAGCCGGACAAAGCGCAGGGGTCGCCGGAGCGCGCGTGTCCCTTGGCGAGCAGTTCGCCTGCCATGCGCGCGTACTGCACCAGCCCCGTCCCTTGGAGGGCGTCGGCCTCGATGCACGCCTTATGATCGCGCAGCTGGCGAACCACGTAGTCGCGGCCGTCAATCGAGGTCCATCCCAGGAAGATGTCGGACTGCATTTGCATGGCGCGCTGGCCTTCGGTGACCCGCTCGCCCTGATGCGCAGGATGGCGGCGCGGCGGCAGATAAGGCGCGTAGGACGAGGGCGGCTCTTCTTTGACCTGGAGGAAGAGCGGATCGGAGATAGCGCCCGCGAACATGAGCAGCACGTAATCGTGGGTGCCGACGCTGCCGGTCCCGACCACGCGAAAGACAACATCTTCCGGAAAGTACTGGGAGAAGGAAAAAGCGCGGTCCGGCGAGAGGGTCCTGGCGTAGGAGCGCAGCGCCGCAATTACCGCGCTGGCCTCGGCGTGCGGAAGGTGGAATTGGGTTGGCTTCTGCTCGCGGAAGCGATGTTTGCCATTGGCAAAGACGGTCAGCTTCTGAAGATTGTGCCGAGGAGTTGCCCGCTCTGCCTGGCGGAGGACCGATTTCACCGGGCCCACGACACGGAATATCTGATAGCGCGCCAGCTCCAGGACGGACATCTCCGAGAACCGGCGCATGCATTGACGGTAGCGCCCGACGCAAGCCAACACCGCCAGTTTGCACTCCTTGTCGGAGTTGCCGGCCTCGCGCCCGGCAAGCACCAAACTGGCGGCCATACGCTTGACGTCCCATTCCCAGGGACCAACCGTGGTCTCGTCGAAATCGTTGATGTCGAAGATGAGGCGGCCATCGGGAGCTTCGAAGGCGCCGAGGTTCTGCACATGAGCATCGCCGCAGATTTGCGTGCGCAAGGTGGTAGAGGGCATAGCCGCCAGATCGGCCGCCATCACCGGCACCGCGCCGCGGAAGAAGCCGAACGGAGAAGTCACCATACGCGCGTATTTGATGGGCAGTAAACGTGGAATGCGCGGGCGGTTAGAGTCGATGACCAGAGAGATCACGTCGAACTTGCGCTGCTTGGGGTCCCAGTCGCCCTGGTTCATGCGGGCGACCTGGTTGCGCAGGGAGCGTCCGAACTGGCGGCGCTCTTCGCGGGTTTTGTACGGTCGCTGGTCGGCAGAGAGTGCAGGCAAAACAGAAGCATCATATCAGGCGGCATAATACGATTCATCGGCTGAAGGCAGATCTCATTCAATCGGGTGTTAGGCGCGCCTGAAACAGGCTGATGAAAAAGTCGCCTTTGGGGGTGCTTTGTAACAGGGCCTGACTTCAGTCGTGCCGATATGCCGTTCACTTTTGTCATCCCGGGCCGACTTCAGTCGGCGAGGGACCTGCTGTTCCGACTTTTTGCGCAGCCCGTGAAAGCTGCGCTCCACCCAAAAGCCGAGCACCAACTGTGAATCTGCTCCCGGCGATAGACATCCAACCCTGAGTACCACCTTGTTCAATGAGGAAGCAAGATGAAGATTGCATTTATTGGTTTAGGGAATATGGGGACGGCGATGGCGCGGAACCTGGTCCGCGCGGGGCACGAATTGACGCTGTGGAACCGCACTCCGGCGAAGGCCGAGGCGCTGAAGGCGGAGGGCGCGAAAGTTGCGCAGTCCGCGGGCGAAGCGGCTAAACATGCGGAAGTGGTCATCACGATGCTGGCGGACGATCACGCGGTGGAAGCTGCGGTGCTGCATGCGGGAGGCGTGCTGGAGAACCTGGCGCGCGGCGCAACGCACATCTCGATGAGCACCATCAGCGTCGTGCTCTCCGGGCGGCTGGCCGAGGAGCATGGCAAGCGCGGTCAGCACTACATTACCGCTCCGGTGTTTGGCCGTCCCGAGGCGGCTGCGGCAGGGAAGCTGTTTGTGGCCACCGCCGGAGAGAAGGCGACGGTGGAGCAGTGCAAGCCGATTCTGGAGGTGCTTGGCCAGCGGGTATTTGTGATCGGCGACCAGCCGGAGATGGCCAATGTGGTGAAGCTGAGCGGCAATTTCCTGATCGCGTCGGTGATCGAGTCGCTGGGCGAAGCGATGGCGCTGGTGCGCAAGTACGGCATCGATCCGCATGAGTACGTGGAATTCCTGACCAATTCGCTGTTTGCGGCTCCGGTGTACAAAACCTACGGCGCCCTGATCGCCGATGCGAAGCCTGAGAATGTTGGCTTCGCGCTACGGCTGGCATTGAAAGACATCCGGCTGGCGCTGGCGGCGGCCGAGAGTGTCGATGTTCCATTGCCGGTTGCCAGCCTGGTGCGCGATCACATGCTGGCTGCCATTGGGCGCGGACGGGAGAAGTCCGACTGGAGCGTGCTGGGACAGTTGGCGGCGGAAGACGCCGGGCTCAAGTAGTTTGTGTGTTGCAACACGCTTGCTACTTTCGGCCTTCGCTGTCATCTAATTGCCTGGAGCAGAAACATGATTACTCTCAGGCCATCAGAAGAGCGGGGACACGCCAACCACGGCTGGCTCGACACCTACTACAGCTTTTCATTTTCCGATTACCACGATCCCAGGCACATGGGATTCCGCGATTTGCGGGTCATCAATGAAGACCGCATCAGCGCCGGGCGCGGCTTCGGCAAGCATCCGCATCGCGATATGGAAATCCTCACGTACATCATCGACGGCGAGCTGAGCCATCGCGACAGTATGGGGCAGGGCGCCACCATCAAGCAGAACGACCTGCAGCGCATGTCGGCAGGCACGGGCGTGATGCACAGCGAGGTCAACCAGTCGAAGGCGCCGGTGCACCTGCTGCAAATCTGGCTTCTGCCCGAAGCTGAGGGACTGAAGCCGAGCTATGAGGACCGGACGTTTTCGCGAGAAGAGAAGCAGAATCGGCTGCGGCTGATCGCGTCGCGCGACGGGCGTGACGGCTCGACCACGATCCATCAGGATGCGAGCGTTTATGCGTCGCTGCTGGATAGTGGCAAGTCAGTTGAACTAGAGCTGAATAAGGGGCGTCATGCCTGGGTGCAGGTGATCAGCGGAGAGCTTGATGTGAACGGCACGAACTTGGCCAAGGGCGATGGCGCGGCCATCAGCGGCGAAGAAAAGTTGCTGATTGCCGGCTGCGGCGGCGATGGCGCGGCGGAGTTTTTGGTGTTCGATCTGGCGTAAGCAGTGGTACAGTACGGCTTTCAGTTGGCTGAAAAAGGCCGCTTTGGACGCTTTGTATCAGGGCACGACTTTAGTCGTGCCGCCAAGCCGTTTATTTTCCGTCCTGAGCCGGCTTTAGCCGGCGGCACAGTCCTAACAAACTGCAACTTTTTCAGCGGCCTCTTCAGCCACGCCGATAACGTGTAATTAGAAAGCCACGCCGATAACGTGTAATTAGAAAAAGGGCGATGGCCACTGCGTTCCGCAGGGGCCAACGCCCAGTCTTTTTATCGCCGGTGCGGCACGACTAAAAGCCTGCCCTGAACCCGCCGAAGGGTCATGCCCTGTTACCAGCCAGTTTCGTCGAGCTAGCCCCGCTCAGAATTGTTTCTCTGCGCGCAACGCGGCCCTAAAGGCCCGCGCCTCCACCCTCCCGCGAAGAGCGGGCACGCACCGCCTATAATCTCTCCCATGCCTTTCAAGCGCACGGCGAAGACGTATGACGAAGAGTCGCTCTACGAATATGCTGTGGGAGCGCTGGGACGGCAGATGCGGACGGTTGCCGAAATCAAGCGCCTGATGCGCAATCGCGTTGCGAAACAAGATGACGGCGACGCGATGATCGAAGCGGTGGTCGCCCGGCTGAAGGCGCAGAAATATCTTAACGACACCAGTTACGCGGAGAGCTACTCGCGCTTTCGCAAGGAGAACGAAAAGTTCGGGCGGCTGCGCGTGATCCAGGAGCTGAAGATCAAGGGAGTACACGCGGACATCATCGAGAAGGTGGTTCCAGCGGCTTACAGCGAGGTCAACGAGGAACAACTGGCGCGCGAGTTTCTGCGGCGCAAGCGAATAACGAAGCCCGACGGGCAGAAGCAGGCGGCCCGCGCTTTCCGCACCCTGGTGCGCGCCGGCTTCGCCAGCCGTATTATCTTTCGGATACTGAAGAAGTGGGATGTCGATGACGAGACGATTGCGGCGCTGGAGGAAGAAAGCAGTGGCTAGTGACCAGTGGCTAGTAGTCAGGCGCAGGCCCATGACTCAATGACAACTGATCACTAGCCACTGGCCACTGACAACTGGTTTTCCCCATGCCTAAGAAACTTGACCACAGCCCGGCTTGCGAACATCTGTCGCGCGCGGACCGCCATCTGGCGAAGATCATCGCCAAGTCCGGTCCTTGCGGCTTACAACAGGAGACCACGCAGAGCATCTTCGAGGCGCTGTTGGAGTCGATCATCTACCAGCAGCTCAACGGAAAAGTTGCTGCGACAATCACCGCGCGGGTGAAGGCGCTGTTTCCCGAGAACACGAAGCGCATTCGCACTCGCCGCGGCCTGGTTGACGGCTTCCCAACGCCGGAGCAGATTCTGGCGGCGACGGAGGAGCATTTGCGATCGGCAGGATTGTCGCGGGCGAAGATGCTGGCGATCCGCGATCTGGCGGCCAAAACTCTCGACGGCACCGTGCCGACGGTGAAGCAGGCGCACAAGATGAGCGATGAGGAGTTGGTCGAACGGCTCGAGTCGGTACGCGGCATCGGCCGATGGACGGTCGAGATGCTGTTGATGTTCCGGCTGGGCCGGCCCGACGTGCTGCCGGTAGGCGATTATGGCGTGCGCAAAGGATTCGCAAAGATGCGCAAACTGGCCGAGCTTCCCAAGCCCAAGGAACTGATGGAGTATGGTGAACGCTGGAAGCCGTATCGCAGTGTAGCCAGCTGGTATATGTGGCGCGCCGCCGAGATGAAGGAGCTGCCGCTGGCCACCGGGCTGGCCCGCCCTAGCCAAAAGAAGGCTAGAACGGGGCACCCAACGAAGACACAGTCGGTCGCCAAGACAAAGGCAAAACCGGTTGCCGCTCGAAAGCGAGCCACAAAATGAAAATCGCCGCCGTTCTACTGCTGAGCTTTGCTGCCGTCAGTGCATGGGGACAGGAAATGGCCGGCAATTATGTTCTGCACGGAGTGATGGAGGTGGGCTCGGAGCTGCTGCTGAAGCCCGATGGCAAGTTCCAGTTCATGCTGGCCTATGGCGCGGCTGATTACTGGGCGAAAGGTACCTGGAGCCGTGATGGCGATGCCGTGGTGTTGCACAGCGCCGGCAAGGAGGAAGCTCCGTTCCGGCTGGTGCGCAGCGAGGCCGGCAAGCCCGGCAGGATTCGCGTGGTGGTGCTTGGCCAAAACAACAAAGGCGTCGAGAACATCGATGTCCATTTGCTAACCGCGGGCAAGGCGCTGGATGGAAGGACAGATTCCGACGGCACGGCAGTCTTTCCCGACGACCCCAAGGCGCACGCGCTTGCCTTCGAAGTGCCGGTCTATCAAATCGCAACCAAGCCATACGAGATCGAGTCCACCAAGAAAGACTTCTACTTTGAGATCAATGGCGACGCTATTACGCAGGTGCTGTTCAAGGATGAGCGGCTGGCCATCGACGGCACCACGCTGGTAATGAAGCATTGGGACCCCAAAGAACCAATGCGCTATGTGAAGGAATAAAGCGGTGGAGCGAACCGCCCCGTGGTGACTTTGAAGGGGCACGGCTTCAGCCCCCGTTTCTCAGGA
Source organism: Candidatus Korobacteraceae bacterium (assembly GCA_050014935.1). Taxonomy (GTDB): domain Bacteria; phylum Acidobacteriota; class Terriglobia; order Terriglobales; family Acidobacteriaceae; genus Bog-257. Next base: position 6,113 of record JBEKCJ010000098.1, on the reverse strand, counting down.
GCTGAAGTCCCATTCTCTTAAGCAGGGGGTTCGACACGCCTAAAGGCGTGCGCCTTCAAAGCAGGAGCAATGCGGTTGTCCACTTGCTGTTATCGAGTAGTTCGCTACGGCGCCTTTTGCAGGAAATCGACGAAAGCCTGCGCGGCTTCGCGGTCGTTGCCGGATACCTGAGCCGGAATGATCGCCGGGATAACGGCTGGGCATCCCTGTAGTCCCGCGCACACATTGGTGGCCTGCGGCAAAGCGACCTGTAGCGCGGAATTGGACCCGGCATCGTCGGGCGAATCCAGAATGATGAGCGTGACGTTATCGCTGTTGCTGTTTTGCCTGCGCAGCATTTCCTTGTAGTCGCTGGTCTCGCTCTGAATGTCGATGTGTTGGCCGGACTTCACCCGGGGATTGCTGCCCTCAAAATCGAGGATTCTGCGGTCGAGGTTGCTGCCATAGACCGAGTTGAGGTTTCGTAGCAGGTGTACTACAACCGACGAAGACTTCGGCTTCCTCGGCTTGCAGCCGCTGAACAGGGAGAACGCCAGGATCAGGGAAATTGCGACTGCCAACTTCAGTCGTTGTGCCATTCCGACATAATATCTGGAGCAGAGGGGTTTTGCAGGATGAAATGCGTTTGCCGGCTCGAATGGGAGCATAACTTGCACCCTCGGTTGCCGAATCCAAAAAACTTAATTTCCGGGATACGCAGAACAGCCTTTGCTAATCGCACCACTTCATACATAATGCAGGCAACCGAATTACGGCCATGGGTGCGGCATGAACGCGGGAGCGGCATTTTGTATAGCAGTGGGATTATGGAGTGTGCCGCTGGCCGCGCAACAGGCAGTGCTAGCGAGTGCGGCGCCGCCGCCGTTACCTGCCATTGCCAGATCAGCTCCAGAACTTTCGCGGGCCCCCAGACCTGCTGTCCCGGCTGATTTTGAACTCTCCTCGGCTGCCCTTGGACTGCCGGCGAATGCTACACCCTATGAAGCGGCGATGCCGTATGGTTCTGAGAGCGTGTGCACGCAGGCGCTGCCGCCGGTGCTGGCTGTGCCGCAGAGCGATAACGCCTTCGACCACCTGCAATTCACGGCGGCTGCGTTCAAAAGCGCGTTCACCCACGACAACATGGTGAAAATGGCGCGCAACTTTGTTCCTGGCCAGCCGTTTCCCAACGCGCCTGTCTACGTTCCACTCACCAGCCGACAGAAATTCGACTTGTTCGTGCGCCGGGCCCACTCCTTCGATACCCTGAGCGGAGCGCTCATCGACTCCCTTACCGCGCAGGCAACAGGAGCTTACCCCAGCTTCGGGGGAGGAATGGCAGGCTATGGCAAGCGGCTGGGAGCCGCAACTGCCGGAGCGGAAAGCGCGTCGTTCTTCGGGACATTTGCCTTGCCGGCGCTGCTGCATCAGGATCCCAGATATTTCCGATCGCAGCAGACGGACATCTCCGACCGCCTGGCCTACGCCGCCAGCCGCGTGTTGATTGGGCGCAGCGACAGCGGGCGCAGCGTCATCAATACCTCTTTGATTCTCAGCGAGTTCGTGCAGGCCGCGGTATCGAACGCCTACATTCCTTATCGTCGGGAAACGGTGCCGGGAACGATTGAGAATGCGCTGACGGGGCTGGGATCAGTGGCGCAGGCCCGCATCCTGAACGAGTTCTGGCCCGACATTATGGCGTTCGTCACCCGCCACGAACCAGCGCGAATTCATGAGTGGCACGAGAAGTGGAACAGCAGTGCCCTGGGCCAGTACGCCAGCAAGTAAAGCAACAAGGAAAAAAGCCGGTTGCGTTGAGGAGGCTTCAGCCGCGACTTTCAGCGGTCTGTGCAGGCGTGGTCCACCGGGAACCACGTTCTTCATTCCTTGCCTTTTGGATCCGCCTTCATCTTCCACAGAATCTGCCGAAACATGCCGAGCCACAGCTCGGCGTCGGGGGATGACAGACTCAGCCGCCGCACCATGCGGCGCACGCGTTCCTCGGTAGAGGTCGCGGCGATTGGTTTCACGTAGCCGCTGCGCTGTAGCGCTTCCAGCAGCCCGTCTGAGATCCGCTCCACTTCGCCGGCGGTGGCGCGCTTCTCTTTTGTCTCCTTCGCCGCCGCAGCTTTCTTCGCGTCGCGCACCAATTCGTACAGGCATACCGCAACCGCCTGGCCCAGGTTCATCGAGATGTGCTGCTCGCGGGTGGGAATATTCATCAGCCAGTGGCAGTAGCTAAGATCGTCATTGGAGAGGCCCGTCCTCTCCGGACCGAACACTAAGGCGACCCGGCCCGTCGCCAGCTCTTTGCGGATAAGCCGCGCGCCGTATTCCAGCCGCCGGAGCGGGTGTTGCAACTCACGATGACGAACGGCGCTTGTCCCGACCACTAAGGTGCAGTCGGCAACCGCGTCAGCAAGCGACTTGAATTCCTTGGCGTTGGCCAAGAGCGATGCAGCTCCGACGGCGGACTTCGCCTCGCGAAAAGCCACATCGTAAGGATTGACCACCCGCAAGCGAAGGAAACCGAAGTTGCTCATGGCACGGGCCGCGGCGCCGATATTGAGCGGGTTGCTCGCGCCGACCAGTACAACGCATAGACGATCAGAGGCGCTGGGCATGATCTTCAGTTTAGATCAGATGGGTTGCTGTCTGTCCCTGAGGTGCAACTAACATCTTTGCAAACCGGGGCTTTCAGGCGACAATACTGCGAAAGCCCAAAGTGCGTCTTGTTGTCAGATGCCTCCCGAGGAAGACACGGCATGATACGTCTGATCCGCGAACTACTCCGGCCTTACCGCGGCCAGCTGGTGATCATCCTGCTCGCCATGCTGGTGGAGACGGCCTCGAGCCTGGCTAGTCCGTGGCCGCTGAAGGTGATCATCGACAACGTGGTGGGCAGTCATAAACTACCTCATGGTCTGGACGAGATTGTCCGACCCATGCTGGAGCACGGCAACAAATTGCGGGTTGCGGGATTGGCAGCTCTGGCGTTCGTGATCATTGCTTTGCTAGGCGCGCTGGCCAGCTACATCGACAACTACTACACCGAGAGCGTCGGCCAGTGGGTGGCGAACGATCTGCGTCTGAAGACTTATCATCACTTGCAGCGGCTTTCGCTGGGCTACTACAACACCCATGAAACCGGCACGCTGCTGAGCACCATCACCACCGACATCGCGACCATCCAGGACTTTGCTTCGTCGTCGACCCTCAACATCCTGGTCGACATGCTGACTATCGTCTCAATGCTGGGCCTGATGTTCTGGCTCAATTGGGACTTTACCCTTATCGCGGTGGCGGTGACGCCGTTCATGCTGTTCTTCATCTCGCGCTTCAAGAAGGCGGTGAAGAAGGCAACGCACGAGGTGCGCAAAGAGCAGGCGGACATCGTCGCCGTGGTGCAGCAGGGGCTGGAGTCGATGCAGGTGATCAAGGCTTTCGGGCGCCAGGACATGGAGCAGCAGGCGCTGGCGGATGTCAGCCATGCCACTGTCGCTGCCGCGCTGAAGGCACGCCGGGTGAAGTCGATGCTGTCGCCTATCGTGACCATCACCGTGGCGTTTTGCACGGCCATCGTGTTGTGGCGAGGCGCGGCGCTGATCCTGGCGGAGGCCATGACGGTTGGTGCGTTGACGGTGTACTTGTCCTACCTCAGCAAGTTTTTTAAGCCGGTGAAGGACCTGGCAACCACTACGAACGCCATCGCGCAGGCCGCGGTAGGAGTGGAGCGCGTGCAGGCCATATTGCAGACCGATGCCATCCTTCCGGAACGCGAGGACGCGTTCGAGCCGCGATTTCTGAAGGGCGATATCGCGTTTGAGCACGTTGCGTTTGGATACCTTGAGGATGAGCCGGTCCTGAAGGACGTGAACTTTACCATCGAGGCCGGTCAACTGGTGGGTGTGGTCGGGCCCACCGGTAGCGGCAAGTCGACGGTGGTCAGCCTGATCCCGCGCTTCTACGATGTGAAGAGTGGAACGGTGAAGATCGATGGGCGCGACGTTCGCGACTACAAAGTGCATCCGCTGCGCGACCAGATTGGCTACGTATTGCAGGACACGGTGCTGTTCCACGGGAGCATTTTGGACAATATCGCGTTCGGACGCCCCAATGCGACTCGGGATGAAATTGTGGATGCGGCCAAGCTGGCCAATGCGGACGAGTTCATCGCGCGCATGCCGAAGGGCTACGACACCATGGTTGGCGAGCGTGGTTGCACGCTCTCCGGAGGCCAGCGCCAACGCATTGGGATTGCCCGCGTCATGGTGCGCAACAGCCCTATCCTGTTGCTGGACGAGCCGACGGCCGCGCTGGACAGCGAGTCGGAGAAGCTGGTGATTGAGGCGCTGGAGCGGCTGATGAAAGGCCGCACTGTCATTACGATTGCCCATCGCTTGAGCACCATTCGCGACGCCGACAAAATTATTGTGATCGCCGGCGGAGTGGTGGCGGAGAGCGGCAACCACGACCAGTTGATGGCGCTGAACGGAATCTACGCCGATCTGCATCGCACGCAGTTTGACGTGGCCGCGGCGAAAGGCTGATAAGAGTTGTCAGCCGTCAGCTTTCAGCTCTCGGCCAAGCAAAGGTGAGTTTTAGCTGATGGCTGACAGCTGATAGCTTAGGGAGAAGACATGTCGCGTTACCTGGTTGTGATGCCCGACGATTCGTCGAAGCCGATCCTGGATGCCATCAACCACGCCAAGAAATCCTTGCGCGTCAAGATGTTCCTGTTCTCCGATCCGCAGCTTCTGCATGCGGTAGTGGCAGCGCACCGGCGGGGCGTGAAGGTGCGGATCATGCTGAACCCGGCGCGCCGCAGCGGCGAGAAGGAAAATGCCGATGTGCGCAAGCTCCTGACCGACGCGGGTATCGAGGTAATCGACAGCAATCCGGCGTTCGACGTGACCCACGAGAAGTCGATGGTGGTGGACGATGAATCCGCGTTCATCCAGTCGCTGAATTGGGAGACCAAGAACCTGACCGAGACGCGCGATTACGCGGTGGTGACTTCGCACGGCCATGAGGTGAACGAAGTGATGGAATGCTTCGACGCCGATTGGGAGCGGAAGAGTTGGGAGCCAGGCGATCATTCCCACTTGATCTGGTGCATTGGCAATGGGCGGCAGCGGATTGGGCAATTTATCGACGAGGCCAAGCATTCCCTGTGGGTGCAGAACGAGCGCTATCAGGACCCGGTGATCATTGAGCGGCTGGTGCGGGCCAACGGGCGCGGCGTGAAAGTTCATGTGCTGGCGCGGCCGCCACACAAATTGAAGAAGGAAAAGCTGGTGGAAGCGGTGGGCGGCATGCGCATCATGGATGACGTGGGGATCAAGGTGCACAAGCTCAAGGGACTGAAGCTGCACGCGAAGCTGTTGTTTGCCGACGGCGTGCGGGCCATCATCGGCTCCATCAATCTGGCCCCGGGAAGTTTCGACAGCCGGCGCGAGCTGGCCATCGAAGTCCGCGACCAGGAGGTCATGGACCGTCTGCATTCGATTGTGCATCAGGATTGGAAGAACTCGCGCCCGCTCGACCTAACCGATTCAGGATTGCTGGCCGACCTGGAAGATACCGACAAGAACGCTGCTGAGGACCTGGCGCTGGACAAGGGCGAGTGAGGTTTTCTCGAACCTAGTGAGTGCCATCGGCAGAATGAGTCCCGCAGCATGGTATGTCACTTTGTACCCACCCTCTCGCCAAGAGCGAGCGAGAAGGGTGGGGCATTCCAAGTTGGTGCTATTGGCTCGGAAAGGGCGGGCAGCCTTTTTGTGGACAACCAACCTGGCGTTATTTAGCATTCCAGAATGCCTGAGTTGCCCGAAGTGCCTGAGGATTTTGAGGTCGAAGAGACGACCGCTGATCTGGAACAGCAGAACTCCGCGAAGGCCTTCCAGGCTATCAAGGACCGCTGCCTGAGGGGCAACGTGAAGTGTGAAGAGCTATCTGATGAAGTCTTGGGAGACCATTTGGTCGTCTCACTTCCCTCCGGAAGACAGGAGAGGAAGATCTATGTCACGGACTTCGAAGACGCGCAAGCTTTGCTGAACCAGCCCTTCGAGAAGTTTGTGTTCATCTCGGGATATGACGCAATCTGCTCCTACGATGACGATTTCATCGAGGCG
>JBEKCJ010000097.1:0-15781 GCA_050014935.1 Candidatus Korobacteraceae bacterium | reverse complement strand
AAACGATCAAACCGTTTCAGGAGATCAGAATCAAGTGCAACTCCGGTTCGGACTAAACCCATGAAATTGCCTTTCGCTTGGGTTCATAGCTTCCAGACCGTAGCGTAACACCAAAATTGTTAAGATAACACACTAAAACACCGGACGGACCAATTGCCTTCCCGCTATGGGAACCATCTCACTGGAGCGTGCTTGCGGGGCGCGGCGGAGGAGAATCGTTTTGGGGGCAGCGGCCCCAACCTGCAATGTCAAATTCGCAATGTCATATAATGATGTGATCAAGAGGCATATCAACCAGTCCCGGAGGGATGTGTGAGCGGTTGAAACAGGCGGTCTTGAAAACCGCTGTACTCGAAAGGGTACCGGGGGTTCGAATCCCTCTCCCTCCGCCACGTAGTGTCAAGGGCCGAGAAATTCTGCTGCATTGCACCTCAAATATGCGAAAACGCCCGGCTTTTCGGGGTATGTTCTCCACGACTGGACCGTAGAAAAGTGCCCTCTAGACCGCTTCATTCCCCTGGCAGCGATTTTTCTCCCGAGCCTCCATTGGTAGTCCCCTTTCAAGAACCCGCTCAGGCGAATGCTTAGCGATCACGAAGCGAACAGTGCGCGAAAGCCAACTTGACTCTTGCTTCCACTCGGTGCTGCTTCTTCCCAGAAGGGCGTTGGTCGGCGCCAATCCGCCCACATCTCCTCCAACAGCATTTCCAGGACCTGTTCGCCCTTCGTGGGAGCGGTGGATGTGATTTGGCTCTCGGCACCGTCGCAGACCCGCTTGTCGTTGGCTAGTGTTAGTGCTTAAATGCGATGTCCGAATCTCGACATATGGGGAAGCAGGTTTTTGATGTAAAACGTCTGGGGTTACATTACGATGACAAACGTGGACGCTGGGTCGGTTGCAAGTCTGAAACTGTGCAATCCCACTGCAACAAGGATCGCCAAGTGTCTGACTAATCAGTTAGGTGATGGCGACACACTTTACTCTGAACCACATCTCGAGGGGAGGAGATATGACGTTGAAGAGATTAATGACCGGAATGTTGGCGTTGCTGGCGATCGCGGCGCTGATGGCGCCGTCGCTGATGGCGCAGTCGCTGGTTTCGGGCGACCTTACAGGTACAGTCACCGACCCAAGCGGTGCGGTCGTGCCGGGAGCCATTGTGACATTGAAGAACACCGCCAATGGTCAGACCCACACCACCTCTTCCAATTCCAGGGGCGCCTATCGCTTCTCGCTCTTGCCACCCGGTGGCTACGTCGTGAGCGCGAGCGCGCAGGGGTTCAGCAAAGCGGAAACCACAGCGCAGATTAACGTCGGTTTGGCGACGGTTGCTGACGTAAAGCTGGCGGTCGGCAGCAGCTCGCAGACGGTAGAGGTAACCTCCACGGCGCCGCTGGTGCAGGCGGATAACGCTGAGCTATCGACCAACTTTAGCCAGAACATGGTCGACAATATGCCGAATGGCGGTAACGACCTTACCTACATCGCGCAGACGGCTCCGGGCGTCAACATGAACACCGGTGGGGGCTACGGCAACTTCCAGACGGCTGGTCTGCCTGCCACCTCCAATGTATTCACGGTAAACGGCGAAAACCAGATGGACCCGTACCTGAACCTGAACAACTCGGGCGCGACCAACCTAATGCTGGGCAAGAACGCCGTGCAGGAAGCGACGGTCATCAGCAATGCCTACGGCGGACAGTATGGCCAGCAGGCCGGTATACAGGTGAGCTACGTTACCAAGTCGGGCAGCAACGCTTTCCACGGCAATGCGCAGTACTGGTGGACGGGCAGCAGCGTCCAGGCCAACAGCTGGTTCGCCGGGCAACAGAGTCCAATTCCGGCGACGCCCTTCACCAACAACAATCAGTGGGCGGCTTCCATCGGCGGTCCTATCAAGAAGAATAAGCTGTTCTTCTTCTTAGACTATGAAGGGATCTCTTACATCGTTCCTTCGACGCAGCTGGTGCAGTTCCCGACGGTGGCATTTGCCAATGCCACTCTGGCAAACCTGGCCACGGTGAGTCCGGCCTCGATTCCGCTGTACTCGAAGGCGTTTAGTCTGTACCAGAGCTCGCCGTATTACGCGGCCGCGACCACGCCTCTGTCCGGGGGTGGTTGTGAGGGAGCGGTCATTCCCGGTGTAGCCAACTGCTTCACGCAGGGTACAGCCAGTCCAGCGCTGCCGGCGATAGAGAACCAGGGTATCGCACGCGTCGACTATAACCGGTCTGATAGAGACCACCTGTTCTGGAGTGTGACCTTCGACTCCGGGGTGCAGGCAACCTACGCTGATCCCGTGAACCCAGCCTTCAGTGCGGCCAGCTACCAGCCGTCTCAGGACGGCCAGGGCCAGTGGACGCACACCTTTGGCAGTAACGCAACCAACCAGCTGGTCTATGCCGGCAGCTACTATCGCGCGATCTTTAACCAGTTCGACGCGGCCGCGACCTTTCCTACTCAGCTGGACTTGACTGGCATTGGCTATACCCCTCTGGGCAGCCAGGAGTATTACTTTCCCCAAGGACGCAATGTCACGCAATACCAGATTGTGGATGACTTCTCGGTGACGAAGGGCGCGCACAACCTGAAGTTTGGGGCCAACTACCGCCGCTACGACATCACCGACTACGTGTTCGGCGAGTACACCAACCCGCTGTCATATATCGGCTCGGTGGCAGGGCTTTACAACGGCCAAGCTGCCGAATTCGCCCAGAACTTCCCCGACCGGGGCAGCTATCCGGTCGCGCTGTGGGGTCTAGGGGTTTACGCGCAGGATGAGTGGCGGGTAAACAAGAGTCTGAAGCTCACGTTCGCGCTGCGAGTGGAGCACGACTCCAATCCGGTTTGCCAGCTGAACTGTTCCTCGCTGTTTACCGGACCCTTCTCCAGCATCAGCAGCGATACCACGACTCCCTACAATCAGATGATCAATGCCAACCTGCACCAGATCTTCCACTCGGTGGATGCGATAGACTGGGCGCCGCGCTTCGGCTTTGCCTGGTCGCCCGGGGGCAGCGAGAAGACGGTGCTTCGCGGCGGCTTCGGCATCTTCTACGATGCCTTCCCCGCGGTGCTGGGGGATAACTTCATAACCAACATCCCCACGGTCACTTCCGTCACCCAGTTCAGTTCGCCGGGTGTGCCTACGGGAGTCCTGTGGGCTGACCAGACAACGCCAGGCGTCAGTCCGTGGCTCATCGGATCAGCAACGAACGCGCAGCTCCGTAACGGCTTCGCCACCGGCGCCTCGTATGCCTCGTTGAGCGCGGTGAACCCCGCATTTGCCTCGCCGAGCTTCAACAGTATGAGCGGCACCTTCCACATCCCGCAGTACCAGGAATGGAGCTTGCAACTCGAACAGCAACTGGACAGCAAGAGCTCGATGAGCGTGGCTTATATCGGCAATCACGGGATCAACGAGCCGGTCACGAATTACCCCAACGCTTACGCGGGCTTTGGCGGGATTCCGGCTACGCCCGCCAATCCGTATAACTATGCTACCGTGGCCGAGATTTACTCGGGGGCAGTATCCAACGACAACCAGTTGACCGCCAGCTATCAGCGCCGCCTGACCTATGGCTTTACGGTGCAGGCCAGCTATACCTGGGCGCACGCTTTGGACGAGATTTCCAACGGCGGCATTCTCCCGTATAACGGCGCGACCAGTTCGGAATATCAGTTGAACCCTTATAACCTGAGGAGTAACTACGGAAATGCGGACTACGATATCCGCAGTTCCTTCAATGCCGCGTATGTCTGGCAGACACCATGGAAGTTTGCCAACAAGTTTGTTAACGATGCGTTCGGCGGCTGGACCTTGTCGCAGAACTTCTTCGCCCGTTCTGGACTGCCGCTGCAAGTGTTTGACGCAAGCACCTTCGTCGGCAACTACAATCCCGCTGGGCCCTATCTGCCGGCGCAGGTGGTGGGGACAGGACAGGGAGCTTGCAACCAGTACCTCACGAATTGTCTGAATGCCGCTGGGTTCGCTTCCGCTGGCACGGTGACCGCCTTTCCGAATCAGCCTCGCAATATCTATCGTGGGCCCGGGTTCTTTGATTCGGACTTCAGCCTCAACAAGAACTTCAAAGTAACCGAGCGCGTAGCCTTCGGTGCGGGTGCGAGCTTCTACAACGTGTTCAACCATCCCAACTTCGCCCAGCCGGGGAACCTCTTTGGAACTACAACCTTCGGCCAAGTCACGGAACAGACGGCTCCGCCGACGGGACCGTTTGGATCGTTCTTCGCTGGTTCGCCTGCCGGCCGCATCATTCAGTTGCAGGGCAAGATCGTCTTCTAGATGGGTCCAATCTGCTTGGCTGCGGCGGCCTTTCGGGGCCGCCGATTTTTTGGTTTCCCCTATTCCCTACAACTGGCACGGCCTACCAGCGAGCTAACCGGAAGCCGCCGGGAGTAAACCGGCCGAATTCATGAAATTCCCTGTATTCTTCCCCGTTTGCAGGGAATTCCAGCCGGGAGAAGGACTCGCATCTGAAGGCAACCCGGGCCACGTCGCCGGAACGAGGAGCAATTCCGAAATGCTTCTGACATACGGGGCAAGGCCGCTCTTGGCGAGGCTTTCCAAGTCAAGAGTCGTGCCTCTGACACCACCCTGAACTTCAAGCTAATCCTTGACGAAAAAGTTACATACTGTTGACAACCGCTCCGGTGCCGGGATTTCTACTCTTCAACGTCGCCGGCCAGAGTCTGGAAAGGCTCGTTAGCAGCACCACTCTCGGGAACCGACGGCCACTTCAAGCGACAAGTGAGGAGAACGTCCATGAAAGTATTTCCTGTCCGGAACCAATTTTCGCCTTCGACGAAGGGGAGGGCCCAGGGTAGTTTCAGCACTGGCCAACGGCTGGCGCGTCTTGCGGCAGTCGCGGTCATCGCCTCGTCAACGCTTGTCTTGGCCCAGGCGGGCCAACTTGATTCGACATTTGGGACAGGCGGAATCTTTACCACCAACTACAACGGACCCGATCAGACCATGGACACAGCCGTGGCGATCCAGAGTGATGGGAAGATTGTAGTGGGTGGATCGAACCCTGGCGGCGCCGTTCTGATGCGTCTCAACACCAATGGAACGCTCGACTCCAGTTTCGGCACGGACGGCGTGGTGAACAATAATGGCGTTCTCGGTCCCGTCATGGCTATAGCTATACAGCCCGACAGCAAGATTTTGGCATTCGCCTCCGGATTCACGGGGGCATCGCTGGGCCGCTTCAATAGCGACGGCAGCGTGGACACCAGCTTCGGCAGCGGCGGCTTTGCCACCTCGAAATCGCTCAACTCGGGGCCAAGCATACTCAGTGTTATGGCCTTGCAAGCCGACGGCAAGATTCTGGTGACTGGCGCCGGCCTGCTGGGGCGTTATACCAGCACCGGCCAACTGGATACCACCTTCGGCAGCGGCGGCAGCGGCATCGCGGCGTTGAATTCTGTGATCGCAACCGCAATCGCGGTGCAGCCGGATGGCAAGATCCTGGTGACGACAGGTACGGGAGCGCCCTCGCAACTGTTAGCGTCTCCAGGTTTCCCCAGTCCGCAGGCGGGTGCGATTGCACGCTACAACACCAACGGCAGCCTGGATGCGACGTTCGGCGTCCAGGGACAGGCTTCTTGCGTGGCCTCGGCGGCCGCTATTGAAATTCAAAGCAACGGCAAGATCGTCGTAGCCGGCACCATCCCCAGCGTGCTCCAGACGTTGCTGGAGAGCGATGGCATAACCGTTGTGAACAATCAGACGGGCTTCGGAGTGGTGCGCTATAACCCCAATGGAAGCATCGACACCAGCTTTAATCCTGGAATCGGTATTGGCAGCGGGGGCGGCCTCATCACCGGGTTCGGGAACAATTTCCCCCAAGGTTCGGGTTTCTCGCTTGCGATTCAATCCGATGGCGAGATTGTGGTGGCAGGCCAGGCGGGCAACGGCAATGGAGGCTACAACTCGTCGTCGTTTGTATTGGCTCGCTACACAACCGGCGGCCACCTGGACACCAACTTCGGGTCTAACGGCATTGTGATGACGCCGATAGGCCAGGGCCACATCTCGTTCGTCTCGGCCCTGGCGCTGCAGAGTGACGGCAAGATTGTTGCCGCTGGAAATTACGCGCCTCCAGCGGGAGGCGACTACAACAATAACTTCGCGGTCGCGCGTTACCTGGCGCAGTAGGTGGATCTGTCAGTCCGTTTTAGACCTCGCGTTCCAGTGGGAGCGCGAGGTTTTTTCATTTCTGGTCGCTGCCGATGCGTTTTCAGCGCCATGTCGCCTGGGCTTTTCCCATGAGTTTCAGGCTACCGCCGGAGCCGGCTGCCGGCAGGAATTGCGGCGTCTTCAATCTTCTCTATGGAGATTAATGCAACCCACTCATGGTTGCGCTCGATGTGAGTTGTTATTCTGCCGCTCAGAATGCCGGCAGCCCGCCGCGGCGAGACATCTTCATGGTAGTCGAAGAAGCGCTCCTGGAGCGGCTTTCCGAAGGTAAGGCCTTCGAGGAGCGGGTGCAGTGGCTCCCACTTGGTGCTGAACAGGTAGGCGACGTCGAAGTCTCCGGTCGCCTGCGAGGCTCGCTCAATCTCCCGCGGCGAAAAATTCGCGATGCGCACCACTGTGAGGGGCTGCTTCACGTATCCGAGGAATGGATGGGTGAGTTCGTCGGAAGCGGGCCAGGCGGTGAGAATGCGAGCGTGTGGATACTCCGCTGACAGCCGCTCGGCGGCGAGCTTGTGCAGGACCACGTAGTCGCGATAGAGCAGCGTGTCCTCAGGAGCGATACGGTAAGGCGGAGGCACGAAGAGCTGCACTACGAAGGCAGCGCAGGTAACGGCGATCCACCAGGTCCAGCGCCGAATGCGCCGTCGCATGGTGGAGACAAACACCAGAATCACCAGTGGCACAACCGGAAGCATGTAACGAGCGAGAACGGCGCCGCCCAGGGCTGATTCGGTCAGGAGGTTCGCAAGCAGAACCGCGGCAAAGACAAGCTGCACGTTGATCGCGATACGCGGACGGAGAGTGCCGTCCGATTCACGCAGTGGAGAGTGCGTCATAGCAAACAACGCACCCAACGTAAGCAGGAAGAGGTTCAGATATCCGAAGACATGCCACACACGGATCAGCAGGGCGAGCAGAACGCGCAGCGGAGTGAGCGTCGCCTGTAGATTGTAGCGGAGATAGTAAGGATTTCCGAGATAGAAGCCGGTGCGGTGATGATGATAGGCAAACCATAGTGACAATGGAACGACGCAGAGAAGAAATGACAGAGCATGACGCTTGTCGCGATAGAAACACATAGGCCCTGACTGGAGTTGCTGACCGATTACAGGACATAGCAGCTCCCAGGCGAGCAGTGCCAGGGGAGTGACAATCGCTGTCTCCTTTGCCATGGGCGCCAGCGCGAAGAAGACAATGGTGGCGACCGGCCGTCGCTCCACATACATAGCCAGGCCCCAGAAGGTGAATGCCGCAGCCATCATGTCGAGATGGGCCATCGAGCTCTGGGTGAAGAACACCGGATACAGCGCGGTACAAACCACCGTGGCGACGGCGACTGCGTCGCCAGCGACATGGCGCGCCAAGCGCCACAACCCGAGCAGCGCAAAGGCCGCAACCATCAGCATCGCGGTGCGCGTGACCGCCGGCGTGAAGGCGCTGAACTTCCACCAGAATGCCAGCCACATCATAACTAGCGGAGGATGAGCGTTGGAGTTCGTGGTGTATGGAATCAACGATCCCGACAGCAGCAGGTCGCGCGCGGCGGGAATGTAGTAACCGGCCTCGTCCCAGAAGTAGGGCAGACGGAGCAGCGGGGCATGGGTGACGAACAGGAAGGTAAACAGGAGGGCGTAGACGGACAGATCTTCGCGCCGGCTGGTTAGCCGCCCAGGAATATTCGCTTTGAAGGGGCATCCCTGCGCCGACTCCACCACCCAAATTCCCTCAGGGGCTGAAGCCCAAGAACCTCTAAGCGACGTACGCGGCGCAGCTAACGCTGGGCCATCGAAAGACAGGCCTGCCTGCCAACCTAGTGGATGGGGCCGGCGCCGGGAGCGATACGGGGGTCGAGTTTGATCTCGCCGAAGGTGTTTTCGTAGTTAACCAGGTTTTGCTGGAGGATGGTATGCAGCGCTTTGGCCTGCTGCGGGCTGAGATAGATACCCTGAAAATTGCGCACGTCGACCCGCGTCTCATCCTGCTGCTGGAGGGTGCCGAACACCAGAAAAAAATCCCATACATTTACCCGCACTTGAACGCTGTTGGCATAGGTCTCGCGATAGTCGGGAGTATTGGTCAGCTGAATAGCCGGTTGCGTAGGATTCGTCATCGTTACCTCGGGAACCATTGGTCAGAACGGTTGTCGGTTGTCGGTTGCCAGAAGCCCGGCCTTGAAGTGTACCAAAAGCGGCGAGGCAGTTGTGAGATGGCCAGTCGGGTCACGGCCGGCGGCATCCTTGATCACGCGCGGCTTGACGACTCTAGGGCCAGAAAAAATGGCGGCCCCGAAGGGCCGCCGAGTGAAAGCAAGATTAGATCGACTAGAACACCAGCTTGCCCTGGAGTTGGACGATGCGTCCAGCCGGTGAACCCGCGAAGAACGATCCGAAGGGACCGGTCGGCGGGGCCGTCTGACTGGTAACCTGCCCGAAGTTGGACGTACCAAACAGGTTGCCAGGCTGGGCGAAGTTGGGGTGGTTGAGCACGTTATAGAAGTTCGCGCCGATGCCGAGCGCAAAGCGCTCAGTCAGCTTGAAGTTCTTGTTGATGGTCAAGTCCGTGTCGAAGAAGCCAGGCCCGCGATACTGGTTACGAATCTGGTTCGCTGCGGCACCCAGAGGGGTAGAGGCAAATCCGGTGGAAGTGAGGCAGCTAGTGTAGTACTGGGTACAGTTGCTCTGTCCAGCACCAACCACCTCAGCCGGAGTGTAGACGCCGCCAGCGACGTTTCCGATGCCTGTGGTGGCATCAAACACGGTCAGAGGCAGTCCGGTACGGGCAAAGAAGTTCTGCGACAGAGTCCAGCCACCAAATGCTCCCTGGGCGAACTTGTTGCTGAACTTGAACGGAGTGTTCCAGACGTACTGAGCGTTGAAGCCGCTACGGATATCGTAGTCCGCATTTCCGTAGTTGTTGCACCGCAAGCACGACGGGTTGATCTGGTAAGTAGCGCTGGTTGAGCTATACCCCAGGAATCCACCGTTGGAGATTTCGTCCAAGGCATGGGCCCAGGTGTAGCTGGCCTGAATGGTAAAGCCGTAGGTCAACCGACGCTGGTAGCTGGTGGTCAACTGATTGTCGTTGGAAACTGCTCCCGAGTAGACCTCGGTGACAGCAGTAAAGTTATTGGTGAAGGGGGCGGCTGGATAGCCACCGGCTCCGACCACACCATTTCCGGAGAAACCGTTCGGATAATACGTAACCGGCTCGTGAATACCGTGATTGCCGATATACGCCACGGTCATTGAGCTCTTGCTATCGAGCTGTTGCTCGAGTTGCAGACTCCACTCCTGGTAACGCGGGGTATGGAATGTGCCCAGCGCATTGCCGAAGCTGGGGGCCGAGAACAAGCCGCCAGTGGAAGTTTCCAGCGAGTTGAACGAGGCGCCGCTGGCGAAGCCGCTCATGATGGCGTTCGCTGAGCTCTTGCCGATAACCCACGGACTTGCCGGGGTTGATTGGTCAGCCCAAGGAACGAAGCCCTGCGTGAGAGGAACAACCCCAGGCAAGTTGGTCATGAAGGTATCGCCGAGGAAGGCGGGGAAGGCATCAAAGAAGATGCCGAAGCCGCCGCGAACCACGGTCTTGTCCGAGCCGCCGGGCGACCAGGCAAAGCCGAAACGAGGCGCCCAGTTCATGGCGTCGGTAGAGCGGAAGATCTGGTGCTGGTTGGCATTGATGACGCTGTTGTAGGCAACGTTCAACGCGTCAGGGTTGGTGGCGGCAATGCTGCCCTCAGAATAGAGCCCGCTAGTCAAGAGAGCTGAACAATTGGTTTGGCAAACCGGATTGGAGTTGTGCTCCGCACGCAGTGCAAACGTCACCTTCAGGCTCTTGTTGACTCGCCACTCGTCCTGAGCATAAAGTCCGAGACCCCACAGGGCAACGGGATTGCTTTGCCGGTTCGAGTAGTTTTGCAGGAACGCATCAGCGAAGCCGTTGTAGAAGTCATTTACGTCACCAATAATGGACAGCGGATTGGTAAATTCGCTGAACACGTAGTCAGTGATGTCGTAGCGACGATAGTTAGCCCCGAACTTCAGGTTGTGGGCACCCTTCGTGACCGAGAAATCATCGACAAACTGGTACTGGGTGGCATTTCGGCCTTGCGGGAAGATGTACTCGCCCGCGCCACCAAAAGGTCCGCCCAAGCTAGTGAAGCCCAGAGGGTTCATATACAGCTGGGTGGGGAAGGTGCCGGCGGCGTCGACCTGGTCGAAGATCGCGCGGTAATAGCTACCGGCGTAGACGAACTGGTTGGTAGCGTTGCTGCCGAAGGTGTGGGTCCACTGCCCCTGGCCGTTGTACTGCGGCTGGTAGCTGGCAGCGCTGAAGTTGGGGTTGATGGGGTCGGCACCCGTGGCTTGCGTGCCGTGGTCAAAGCTCACATACCAGAACATGTGGTCTTTGTCGGACAGGTTGTAGTCTACGCGGCCACTCACCAGCCATTCTTTAGCTGGCAGCGAGGGGCTGGCGGTAAACGACTGGAAGCAAGCATTTTGCGGCTGCGCGGGACCAGAGTAATCTCCGCCGCAGCTATTGGGGACGAGCGAAGCGCCCGGGCCATTACCCTTTGCGCCGTTGTACAGGCTGAATGCCTTCGAATACAGCGGAACAGAGACTGGGCCGCCGCAACCTTCGTCAGACAAGGGGCAGCCGGCTGCCAGGTTAGCCACGGTGGCATTCCCAAACGCGGGCGTGGGAACGAATGCCAGGCCGGTAGAAGGAACGATATACCTGATTCCTTCCCAATCTGCGAAGAAGAACAGCTTGTCCTTCTTGATGGGACCGCCGACGGAGGCAGCCCACTGATTGTTGTTGGTGAACGGCGTTGGGAGAGACGGAGTACCTGCAGGCACCAGGCCGTTGAACCAGCTGTTGGCCTGGATGCTGCTGCCTGTCCACCAGTAATTGGCATTGCCGTGATAAGCGTTGCTACCGGACTTGCTGACGTAGCTGATCTGCGCACCGGCCTGCTGACCATACTGGGCAGAGTAGGCGTTGGTGACGACAGTCGCTTCCTGCACGGCGTTCTTGCCCAACATCAGGTTGGTTGCACCCGAGTTGTTCAGGTTCAGATAAGGATCCATCTGGTTCTCGCCATTCAGCGTGAACACGTTGGAAGTGGCGGGCAGACCAGCGGTCTGGAAGTTGCCATAACCCAGGCCGGTATTCATGTTGATACCAGGAGCGGTCTGAGCAATGTAAGTAAGGTCATTGCCGCCGTTGGGGGCATTGGCAACCACGTTTTGATCGAAGTTGGTGGAGAGGTCGGCGTTATCCGTATTCACCAGAGGCGCAGCGGACGTGACTTCCACCGTCTGCGTGTTGCTGCCGACTGCCAGTTTTATGTTGGCAACGGTAGCCTGGCCGACATTGACCGCGGTCATTTCTTCGGCCTTGCTGAAGCTCGGCGCGCTTGCGCTCACCGTATAGTTACCAGGCGGCAGCAGTGAGAAGCGGTAGGCACCGCTGGAGGTTGTCGTGGTGTTGTGCGTCGCGCCGTTGGCATTGTTCTTCAATGTGACCGTAGCGTTGGGCACAACAGCACCGCTGGGATCTGTGACTGTGCCGGTGAGATCGCCCGAAACCAGCGATTGCGCCATGAGCGAAGGCGCGATCAGCAGGGCGACCACCAGTAAAGCCAACATTCCGGTGATCAAGTTCTTCAATTTCATATCTCTCCCCTCAGAGGTGTGCAACGTAAACATCTTTTCCTTTTCCGCTATGTGCTATTGCCGGCCGGGGGGCTGGCGAATAGCCTTGCAACAGAACCAGGCAAAGGACAGGTCGGAGACCCGCCTCCGGTAATAGTTATCGCAAGGCAATGGCCAAATCCGACAAGCAAAAAAGGGCTCCCAATTGCCTGCTTTGTTCCTGTATCGCATTGATTTATAAGCATATATTGTTAGGGCGTATCGGGCTTTCCCCGGCCGTGTCTCCCAGTTTTCACATATCCTCAGGAGCGATATTCCAAGTTTGGAAGATCGGCGGGCCCAACAGGCGGCGAATGGTCGGCCCGGCGGGCGGCCTTCCCACTGCTGGTTCGTCCCCTTTGGCGAGTCACGCGAATGGCCAAAGTGGATGTTTCTCATTTAATATTCGGCTACCGCTTTTGACTACTACAGTCCGACAGGCCTCAAGGGGCAAGAGTTTCGACTTGAAAATCCACCATTCGCTGAAATCTAGAAGTACTGCAGAGCAAGTGTGCGAGGTAAAACTTCGACCATGAAAAAAACATAGCAGGCGTCGCGCACCTGAAATATGCGCTTACTCAAATCAGGAGATCAGAACATGCGAAAGACCACTGTAGGGATAGCTCTGCTGTTTGCAAGCTTTTTAGTTTGGGGGGTTACATTCCTTGCGGCCCAGGCCGATTCAACCAAACCCGCACTAGACCTGCCTGTCAGCTACGCGGCGACCGCCTTCGGGCAGGCCGGCACCGTGGCAGGCAAATCCTTTGGCGTGACCGTGCACGTCACCGCCTGGAGCAGTGACAGCGACGTTCAAACGCTCGCTGCAACCCTGAAAAGCAAAGGCCCCGACGGTCTGGCCAAGGCTCTTTTTGACGACAAAGAGATTGGCCGCGTTTCTCCAACGGGTTCGACCGGATCGGACTTTAAGGTGGCCCGCATTCACCCTAATGGTCAGGGAGGCTACCGCATCGTTCTGGTTACAGACCGCCCAATATCTCTCCCAGAGCAGCGCAATAACACGCGCTCCACGGATTACCCGTTCGGAATCGTAACCCTGGACGTGGACAAAGATGGCAAGGGAACGGGCAGTCTGGCGCCCATCTGCAAGATCAGCTTCAACAAGCAAGGCGAGCTTGAGGTTGAGCATTATGGCCAGAAGCCATTGCGTCTGGCGAATGTCCGAATGGACAAGTAAACGGCGCGCTCAGCCTTCGGCACCACGCGAGAGTCGCTCGTCGCTCGCAACTCGCACCGTGTGGGTATGCGCTACTTGGAGGGCATGGTGTAATAACCGGTCCGATGGCGGACAACCAACTCCGCCGGGTCGGGATAGTCTTTGGTGGCGGGATTGATCTTGATGTCGATGCGGCGGTAATCGGAATCCGCTATTCGTTTGCTGGGGTAATAGGCGATCAGATATTGCGTGCGCAATTCATCGCTGATTTGGCGGAAGGCAGCGTCCAACTGCTCCATTCCGCTGGCGTAGAAATACTTTCCTCCCGTGTCGCGGGAGAGCTGGATGAGCGCGTGCTCGCCGCCAATGTCGCGTCCGGCGCTGTTCTCGATGGGGACGATGATGATGCTGTAGAGGATGACCTCCGCCTGCTGCGCCTCGCGAATCGCTTCCTGGTATGTAGTCTTGCTGACCGTGTCGCCGCCATCGGTGATGACTACCATGACCTTACGGCCACGCCGTTCGAGCAGCGCGTCGGAGCCCAGATACAGAGTGTCGTAAAGCGCGGTGGCCGCGCCCGAATGGACATGGTTGATGGCGCGATCGATGACCCGCATATCGGCGGTGAAGGGCGTAAGCTGGTCGACGATTTCGCTGAATTGGAAGAGCGAGAGACCATCAACAGGTCGCAGGATGGCGTGAGCGAAGCGGCGCGCTGATTCCACTTCCAGCTTCTGATCGCCGCGCGTGCTGAGGCTGGTGTCGATGGCCACCACGATCGACAGCGGCAATTCCGATTCGCGATGAAATACGGCGATCTGCTGCGGGTCGCCGTCCTCGAATATCTGGAAATCATCCTGCTTGAGCGCGGAAACCGGCGCTCCACCGGGATCGGTCACGGTGGCAAAGACGTTCACCAGCTTTACATTCACCTTGAAAGTTGTGTTGGGTTGATCGTCCGCGTTCGCGGGCTGCTGTTTGGGTAAGTCAGGAGGATGAGCAACCCCGGCCGGAGGCGGCTGCGTGAGCGAAGCAGGAGGACGTGGCACCGTGCTCTGGGTTGACTGGCTTTGGCAAAACAGGGGAAGGCTCGCGAACACAAAAGTCCAGACGCACGCCCAAGCAAGAGAACGCATCTTGACACCTACTGGAGTGGAGAGCTGAAAGCTAGCAATCATTCGTTAAGGAAATCCTGATCAAGCCCCTCAGCGGCTAAAGCCGCATTCGCATTGCGGCATTTACGGACGGCCTGAAGGCCTTCCCCTTCGAGGAAGCGACTTAAACAGGGCTTCCTTAAGGTAAACCCCAATCCAGCTACTTTGACGCGTTGTAATCGGCCCGAGGGATTTCCGGCGGAAAGGGCTCGCCGTCCGCCCATACCGCGCCATCCTGAAAATATTCCTTCTTCCAGATGGGGACCATGGTCTTCAGCGTGTCAATCAGCCAGCGGCAAGCGTCGAAGGCCGCGGCCCGATGCGCCGCCGCCACTGCAATATAGACGCTGCTTTCGCCGATCTGTAAGCGCCCCAGGCGATGCACGATGCGCACATCGCGAATGGCGAAGCGGCCCAGCGCCTGCGTGGCCAGCACTTCCATCTTGGCCAACGCCATTGCCTCGTAGGCGGTGTAGTCGAGATACAGGGTCCGGCGGCCGCGTGAGTTGTCGCGTACTATGCCATCGAAGATGGCCACAGCGCCGTCCTCTGGACGCTTGATGGCCGCCAGGATCGGCGCGGTCTGGATTGCCTCCAAAACAATTTGCGCGTGCTCGGAGAGCAGCGGCAACGCCGTTTCGGCGGCCACTGGCTTGTTCGTAGTTGCTCCACCACTCACCGGCGGGATCAAAGCCACTTCATCGTTGTCGCGCAAAACGGTTTTGCCGTCGGAGTATTCAAGGTTCACGGCCAGCGCAATGGAGCCGCGGAAGGCATCGAGCTTCGGGAAACGTTGTTGCAGCAGGGCAAATAAGTCGCCGGCGGACAATCCGTCGCCCAGCTCGACGACTTCGTGGTCGCGGCCGGCGATCTCCTTCGTCATGCCGAAGTAACGCACTCTCACCTGCACGTGTTAAGCATAACCCAGGCTAGTGTTGTCGGCTTGGCTGCGATTGATCGAGAATTCGCCTAACCAAAGGAGATGATTTTCGTCATGTCCTGTAGGGGTGAGAGTGGTTCCACAATCGACACTCAAAAGCGCATGGGAGCGAAGATGCAGAACTTCAGCTATGACAACGCCGGCTCGCAGTTGAGAATCACGCCACGACTCTCGGCAAGAACGAAATATGTGTTTGCTGCGCTGCTGTGGTTCGGTCTCGCACTGCCGGCCGTCGCCCAGGTCGACCTGAAAGTTTACCCCGCGCCCGACTTTGGCGAGGGCGTGGTCTGGCTGGATGAAGGCGCAGCCGCTCCGCACCACATCGCCGACTATCGCGGCAAGGTCGTGCTCGTCGATTTCTGGGAGTACACCTGCATCAACTGCATTCGCGACTTCGGGGTGATCAAGCGCTGGTACACCAAGTACCACTCGTATGGCTTCGAGGTGATCGGCGTGCACTACGGTGAATTCAATATTGGCTTCGATGTGAACAATGTGAAGGAAGCCGCGCAGCGCTTCAAACTGACGTGGCCAGTCGTGGCAGATCAGAAGGGCACGACATGGAACGCGTACCAGGCCGATGGCTGGCCCGAGCG
>JBEKCJ010000096.1:0-16118 GCA_050014935.1 Candidatus Korobacteraceae bacterium | reverse complement strand
CCGCGGCTGCCCCTTTACCGCGAAGAAGAGGATGTACAAATAGCAGAGCACCGGCAGCACGAAGGCGTGGTGCAGCCCAACGCGGTCCGCCAGCAGGCCTTGCAGCTCAGGAATGATTGCGCCGCCGACGATTGCCATCACCAGCAGGCCGGAGGCTTCGCCGGTCAGCGGCCCCAGCCCTTCAATCCCCAGCGTGAAGATGCTGGGAAACATGATGGAGTTAAACAGGCCAACCAGCAGCAATGTCCACATGGCGAGATGTCCAAAGCTCAGCATCGAGGCGCATACCAGAACGGCTGCGACCACGGCATTGCATCCCAACACAATCCGTGTGGGGACCTTTTGCAATACCGCTGAACCGACGAAGCGCCCGATCATCGCACCGCCCCAGTAGAACGTCAGATACTTAGCCGCGACCTCCGGCCGCAGGTTGCCGACCTCCGGCAGGTTCATGTAGTTGACCAGGAAGCTCCCGATGGAAACTTCCGCGCCCACGTAACAGAAGATGGCAACTGTTCCAAGCATCAGGTTCGGATGCCGCCAGACGGTGTCGTTGGCGACGGCGTGTCCGCCTTCGGCTTCGGGAATATGCGGCAAACGGAATTTCGCAATCACTACGCCCAACGCAATCAGCGCCAGCGCAATAACAAAATACGGCAGCTTCACCGACGATGCCTCTTGCAGGCGATAGGCGTGCAGTGCCTGGGGGGTCATCGCGTGCAATTGGTCTTCCGTCCTGGGCGCGAGTGCAGCGCCCAGAATCAGCAGTCCACCGAAATAGGGTGCGACCGTGGTGCCCAGCGAATTAAACGCCTGGGTCAGGTTCAGCCGGCTGGAAGCCGTGCGCGCGGGGCCGAGCACCGCGACATACGGATTGGCCGCGACTTGCATGGCGGTGATGCCTGCGGCCAGAATGATCAGCGCTCCCAGAAACAGTGGAAACGATGGGACGCTGGCCGCCGGGACGAACAGCAAGGCCCCGAGTCCCATGGTGAAGAGGCCGGCCACCATCACCTTCTGGTAGCCGATGCGCTCAATGATCTTGCCCGACGGAATAGAGAAAGCGAAGTATGCCGAAAAGAAGCAAAACTGGACGAGCATCACTTCGGCATAGTTCAGTTCGAAAATCGATTTCAGGTGAGGGACAAGGATGTCATTGAGGCAGGTGAGAAAACCCCACATGAAAAACAGAGTGGTCACCATCGCCAGCGGTCCGCGATAGTTCCGTTGCGTGCTCGGGTCGCTGACGGTCGTCCGGTTCTGCGGTGCTCCCAGTGGCATGATCACCTGCGAAAAGCTCGATGCTTTGTGTCAGGGCACGACTTCAGTCGTGCCGAATGAGACCGCCACAAGAATAGGGGCTTCAGCCCCTGCCCGAGGCTTACCACGTCCTCTTCATGGGATGAGCCTCTGTGTTGAAGACCACTTTGTGCAGATCGAGCGTCGACTTCGGCGCATATAGCAAATACAGATATTTCAGCGTCTCGGCCAGGAAGAAGCTTTCCATGTCGTCGCGTTTTTCCTTGGTTTCGACATTGAGCAGCGCGGCAAAACCGGCCTCTGTCTGGCAATACTTTTCCAGGCTGTCGAAGAGAGTCATGCCCATGTCAAGATATCGCGCCTGGCCGGTGAAGTAATAAAGGTAATAGGTTGACTCGATGATCTCCGGACGAAGCTCATAGCCCGGCGACGTGATCTTCATCGTGGAGTAATCAAATTCTTCCGGCTCTACGCCGAACGTAGTCCACATCTTGTAGCTGGATTCCTGCAAACGTTCCGCGCGATCCAGATCGCCGGACAGCGCCAGTTCCGCCGGGAAAAACGCGTCGAGCGCGCCATAGTGGGTCGAAATCTTCTCGCCGGTATTCATATTGACCTGCGCGTACCACAAGCCGTTCGGCGTCTCGTCGGCGACGTACTTGTTGAGAGCGGCGAAGCTCGTCTTCCACATACGCTCGCAATCCATGTCGCCGAAAAGAATCGAGCATTTCAGAAGATACTCATAGTAGGAATCGATGCCGCCGCTGATGTGGCTCGTGGTGTCGATCCACTTGCCGGTCTCCACGTTGATGCTGGAGCCGACGAGTCCGATGGGCGAGCGGCGATTGTAGATCTCAACCAGGGCGCGCTTGGCCTTCTCGTAATAAATCGTTTTGCCGGTCAGCTTGCTCAGCGTACCGAACTCGAGGAGCAGCGATCCGATCTCGGCAGGATTGCTCTCCACGTCCCGCACCATGCCCGTCCTAAGGTTCACGAACACGTACGGCATGCCGGTCGGTGAGTTGAACGCCGGAAGCAGGCGTTCGCCCAGATCGTCGGCCAGGGCCAGCAGACGCTTGTCGCCGCTGAGCTGATAGCTGCTCAGCAGTCCGCCAAGCAGGCGAATGGTGATCTCGAAATTCTTGACGTAGATGTCCTGGTCGAACGAAAGCTGTTTGTCGATCAGTTGCCGGTCTTCCCTGGCTTCCTTCTTCAGGCCCATAAGCAGCATGGTGTCGAGCGCGTCGACCGGCGTCATCAGCAACGATGTGCCGTACCAGTCGCGATAGCTCTTGCTCAGTGGCTTGAGCTCGTCGTGTCCCCAGGCGTACCGCTTATAACCGTTCCAAGCGTGCTGGAAATCGCGGCGAACGGAGTCGGCCATCGCGGCTTTCTGCTGCTCAGTCCAGGAGGGCGGATGGTTGCCCTGTATCTTGTCCTGCCCTCGCGTCGGTGAAACTAACATGAGAAGGGCGAGAAGCACACTCTTCAATGAGCATCCACCTTTGACCGGCGCGCGTCTTTGACCTCATCCCAACGCACCCACGCGATGTACAGCACGACGAGGATATTGATGCCGAGGATGACCCAATGCAGCTCGTTGGGATGACGGATTACCTTGTAGATCTCGAATGGCAGATAAATACAGCCGGAAACTATGGCCAGCCATTCCGCCCAGACGCGCTGCCGCCACAGACCGTAACCTTCGATAAAGCGCAGCGCGGCATACACCACCGCGATGCTGATGATCATGGCAATGTTAGTGCTCGACACCTTGCCGGCAGCGTGGAGAAACTGCTGCGTCCAGCGGTGATGAGGGTTGATGTGCAGGTGAAACAGCACATGTTCGGCGGCCTCGGTGAAGTCCACATCGCGCCGGATCATTCGGATGAAGACGTAGGCGCCCAGCAGGGCCAGGCCGCCTTTCAGCGCTTCCCAAAAGGCCACGGTGCGCAGTCCGGCCCGGTGAGCCCGGCGCTGGGCCATCGAATGATCGTGAGTAGTGGGAGTAGCGCTCATCGCTGAATGACGCGATTTCAGCCGTTCGGCCTAATGTACATTATCAGATGATGGCAGGGCCGACTGGAGTTTCATCGCTGGCCCCCAGTGCGGTGTCCCGTAATTTCGTAGTACAACTCTAAGGCACGACGTTGTAGGAGGGTCTTCCCCTCGGCGGCTAAAGCCTCCGCCCGACAGGGATTCTTGCGGCACGGCTGAAGCCGTGCCCTTTCAAAGACAATGCAGATTTATTTCACGGACTCCGGGACACCCTCCTTGATGGACCGCGCGGCTTTAAGCTGGCCGGAGCTGCGGGTCCAGGGCTGCGTCCAGCATCTCGTCCGGGCTACTGAATTTTTCGCGGGAACGCCCGTTGCCGGCACGCGCCACTTCCGCCGCATCGATTCGCCGCCAGCCTGAGTAATCCACCCAGCGCACGTCACGTTCTTCCAGCAGCTTCCGCACGCCTGTGCCGCCAGGGCGTTCGCCGCTTTGCATTTCTTGAGCGATCTTCTGCGCCAGTTGCTGCGCCTCGACACGATTGGTGGGAATCGTTCCCGATGGGCCGCGCTTCGCCCATCCCACCACGTAGAGCCGCTCGCCGACTTTGCCGTTCTGGTTCGCGAAGATGCCATTCGCCGGCGCCACCGAGCAACACGGCAGCGCCTCATAGCCAATGCAGGTAACGGCTAACTGAGCAGGAAGATTCACCGTCTCGCCGCCCGCCGACCGAAACCGCACTTCTTGAAGGTTGCCGTCTCCAACAAATGCCGATGGCGCGAGATTGAAATGAAAGTTAATGGTAACGGGAGCGTTGCGGGAATTACTCCCGGCAAAACCGCGCAGTGTCTTGACGACAGCCGTATCCCCGGGGAGAGTTGCCGCATCGCTGAGGACAGGTTGCGCGCGCTGTAGGGCGCCGAGCTCGGCGAGCTCGTGGTCCGTGAACTTAGCTTCCGCCGCGCCCCGACGGCCGACGATGTGGACGGTTTCCAGCGGTTGTGCCGCGAGCCACGCCAGGAACTCGCCGGCCACGTCGGAGCCGGCAAATTCTTCCGGACCTTTGGCCAGCATGCGAGCCACATCAAGGGCAACGTTGCCGTTGCCGATAATCACTGCCGACTGTATATCGCGTGTAACGGGAGCCCCGGCGTGCGGACGCCCGTTGTACCAGCCAACGAATGCTCCTGAGCCAATAACGCCGGGCAAGTCTTCACCGGGAATTCCAAGACAGCGATCGCGGGCCGCTCCGGTTGCCAGCACGACTGCGTCGTAGAGCGATATCAACTCATCGAGACGAACGTCGCGCCCAACTTCAACATTGCCGAAGAAGCCGACCTTATCGCGTGCCAGCACGCGATCGAAGAGGCGCGAGACGACCTTGGTGCTCTGATGGTCGGGGGCGACCCCATAGCGAATCAAGCCGAAGGGTACAGGCAGTTTTTCCAGGACATCGATGGAGGCGTCGGGAATGAGACGGAGCAGTTGGTCGGCGAGATAACAACCCGCAGGACCAGAGCCGATGATGGCGATGGATTTCATGCAGCTATCAGCCGTCAGCTATCAGCTAAGCCTCGCTTAGCAGTAATGACTCGACTTGCGTCGACGTGTGTAGCATCCGAAACTTACGTCCTCGCAGTTTCAAACTGACAGCTGATGGCTGACAGCTTCTTTAGTGCAGCTTCACGTACTCGTAATCCACGGGGTTGTTGTTGATGCCGCGGTCGGGAGGCGCAATCCAGGCGGCCATCTTGGCTGGCTCGTGCACGCCATGCATCAGGCTGAGGATGTACGCGCGATCGCTTTCGCTGGGCAGCCAGCCGCCAACCCGGGCGTTGAACTCTTCCTGCGTGATGGGCTTGCCGGTGGTGTCAGTCGCCGCGCCAGCCCAAATCCCAATGTTGCGGCGGAAGCGGGTGCTCGGTAGCGACAGGCGGAACGAATGGCCTGCCTTCTCAATCAGCCGGTTCCAGCGGGTGACGCCCATCTCGCAATCCTTCACGTACGAACCGCGGGTCACGTCGTTCATGGCGTTGCGCATCGGGATATCTTCGGTCTTCGTGCCGCCATTTCCATCGGGAACTTCCAGCGTGTAGATCTGGTCGGCGGCGATGTGGTCTTCGTAGCGTCCCTCGTCAGGACGCCCCTTCAGTCCGTTGGCAAAATAGGACGCGGCGTTCGACGAGCTCTCCGAGCCAAACAGATCGAGCGACGAGCTAAACCAGAAGTTCAGATACCGCTGCACCGTCGGCAAGTCGATGGCGCCGGCGTGACGGATGGCCACGGGATCGTCGGTATTCAACTCCTTCATGACCTCCAGCGCGCGCCGAACCACACGATTGATGCCGGTGTCGCCGACGAACATGTGGTGCGCCTCCTCGGTCAGCATGAACGAGCAGGTGCGTGCCAGGGGATCAAAGCTCGACTCGGCCAGCGACTTTAGCTGGAACTTGCCGTCGCGGTCGGTGAAATAGGTGAACATGAAGAAGCTGAGCCAGTCGCTGATGGGCTCGTTGAATGTACCCAGAATGCGCGGCTTGTCGGCATCGCCGGAGTGACGCTCCAGCAACTCTTCCGCTTCTTCGCGGCCGTCGCGCCCAAAGTAAGCGTGCAGCAGATAGACCATCGCCCACAGGTGACGGCCTTCTTCGACGTTCACCTGAAACAGATTTCGCAGGTCGTAAAGCGAGGGAGCGGTGTGGCCCAACATGCGCTGCTGCTCCACCGACGCGGGTTCGGTGTCGCCCTGCGTTACAATCAGGCGACGCAGCGTGGCCCGATACTCGCCCGGAATCTGCTGCCAGACCTCCTGACCATAGCTGTCGCCGAAACCGATGCGGCGATCGGCATTGCGGTCGGCGAGGAAGATACCCCAGCGATATTCGGGCATGCGGACAAAGCCATACGTTGCCCAGCCTTTTGCATCGACGGACGTTGCGGTGCGCAGATAAACGTCGGCAACTTGAAAATCTTTGGGACCAAGTTCCTGCCACCAGTTGAGGAATTCGGGCTGCCAATGCTCCAGCGCACGCTGTAGCGTGCGATTGGAGCCGAGATCGACGTTGTTTGGAATGCGGTCCTGATAATTCATTGACATGAAAACCCCTGTATACCGGTGGGTTAAAGGGTGTCATCCTGAGCGGAGGCTTTTTCGCCGCCGGAGTCGAAGGACCCCCTATGGTCATTGGTAACTATGTGTCGTCCCTACGGGACTCGGCATCTACTCATCGCCTACCCGGCGCTGAAGCGCTGGGCTAACCTCTTTCGCGCCTGCGATGCTGGCCGCGGCGGCCTACACCCTCTCCCACGTAAAGCGCGCTTTCGACCCGGTGCCGAATAGCTTGAGCGCGCCGTGTTCGCCCGTGGAGTTGGGACGGATGAACACCCAGTTCTGCCACGCTGACAACCGGCCGAACACCTTCGTCTCCAGCGTTTCATCGCCGGGAAAACGCAGGCTGGCTTCCAGGCCGGTGAGAGCATCCGGAGACAGGCTGACCCGCTCCTCGATGGCAACGCGGACTTCGTCTTCCCAATCGAGATCGTCAGGCGCGACCGTCACCAGGCCCAGTCGCAGAGCCTCGCCGGGCCCAAGCAGCTTGCCTTTGGCTTCGATGACGGCAGCCATATCCCGCGCGTCGCTGCTGAAGCGAGTTCGCAGCCGGCTGCGGTCGTTGACTGCGGGAAGCAGATCGAAGTTGAAATCGTCTACGGCGATTTTGGGCGAGTCGCCTTCGTCATCTGGGAGCGCGAGCATGTAGCTGCGATCGGCGGCCAGCGCCAGTTCGAACAGCAGGCCCGCGAAACACGAACCCGGGTCGATGATGGCGTATAGGCTGCGCGACGAGACATCGAGACGAGCCAACGTGCGACGCAACATGCCAATCGTCTCGCGCACCAGCCAGTCATTACGGTGCTCCAGAAGGGTCGCGTCGGAAGCCAGCACGGCTTCAGGACTGCCGGCGGTCTTGAGCAACAGCAATCCAAGCTCAAGTTCGTTGACACACAGCATCAGGATGGCATCGTCCAGTTCGCGAGCCATCGCCAGCGGCCACCATTGATCGCCGGCGGCGTGAATCTCCTCGACGGTCGTGGGCTGATTGCCCTCGGGTGCGCGCACGGTCAGCGTTGCGGTTCGTGCACTGCGATCGAAGCTGACATTGACATGCTGGTAGTGATAGCCGCTGTCGTCGATGGTGCGATTCAGCGGGGTTAGCTTGATGCCCCTGGCATCGGCGCGGCGGGCCGAGTCTGCGACCAGCTTCTCGGCGCGGCCGCGAACCACTTCTGGGAACTTCGCGGGGATGGCGATGTCGTCCACCAAGCCCCATTCCTTAGCGCGCTCGCCCTTCACTCCGTCGGGATTGGTGCAGAACATATCGGCACGGTCGCGCCGCACTTTGCGCTTGTCGACCACGCGAGTGAGGCCACCGGTGCCCGGCAAAACTCCGAGCAGCGGAACTTCGGGCAAGCTGACGGCGCTGGAGCGGTCGTCGATCAGCACGATCTCGTCGCAAGCCAGCGCGAGCTCGTAACCGCCGCCCGCGGTCGTCCCATTCAGCGCGGCGAGAAACTTCAGCCCATCGTGACGGCTGGAATCCTCCATGCCGTTGCGCGTCTCGTTGGTGAACTTGCAGAAATTGACCTTCCAGGCGTGCGTGGAGGTGCCGAGCATGTAGATATTGGCGCCGGCGCAGAACATGCGCTCGCGAGCGCTGGTGAGGACGACGCAGGCCACTTCGGGATGCTCGAACCGAATGCTCTGGAGAACGTTGTGCAGCTCAATGTCGACGCCAAGGTCATAGGAGTTGAGCTTGAGCTTGTAGCCGGGACGCAAAGCGGCGTCCTCGTTGACGTTCATGGCCAGCGTGGCGATGCGGCCATCAATGGTCAGGCGCCAATGGCGATAATTTTCGGGAGCCACCTCAAAGGTGACGAGCTCCACCTCTTTCACATCAGGCATGGCAGATGAAATCTCCTCAGGACGGCACCGGGATGGCGGTCAAATCCCCACAGTCGGTGAGTGCATTATAGTGCATTTCTTCGGGGGTTGGGAATAGGAAATATTATGCAGATCAAATAGCTCGAGGAAATCAGCTTTTCCGCATGATCTCGGTTAGTTCTGCAGCGCTCTCTCTGACTGTCAAGCCGCTCGTCTCTACCGTCACGTCGGCCTTGCGATACAGCGGCTCGCGGACCTCGAGTATGCGCTCTAGGTCGGACATGGATTCGCGATTGTCGGCCATGGGCCGCATGTCGCCCTGCGCGATCACCCGCTGCATGTGCTCGTCCGGCGTGGCCCGCAGCCAGACGGTGAAACACATGGTCAGCAGACGCTCGAAGGTTGCGGGCTCGGAGACCAGGCTGCCGCCGGTTGCCAGCACGAAGCGCGGATGGCGCTCGATGACCTGGTCGAGGCAGCGGCGTTCCAGGCGGCGAAATCCGCTCTGCCCATAAAGATCGAAGATGGCGCTCAGGGTAACGCCGCTCTCCTGCTCGATGAGGCGATCGAGCTCGATGAAGGGGGCTTCCACGCGACCGGCGAGGATTGCTCCCAGCGTCGACTTGCCCGCGCCGCGCAAACCGATCAGAGCGATCCGGCCGCGCCGCGCCTCCTGATCGACACCGCCGAAATGCTGCACCAGCAGGCGGCGAGCTTCAGCCAGCCCTGCCGCCGGCAGACGGCGCAGGAACTCGGTCGTGTGTACCAGGTCGACGGGCGGCTCGGGGCCCGCGAGTACCAGATCTTCGACAGGAATGTCGAGCGCGTTGGCGATCTCCCGCAGCAGCAGAATGGAGATGTTGCCCTGGCCGGTTTCAAGCTGAGCGAGGTAACGCTCGGAGACGCCGGAATCGCGCGCCAGCAGCTTGCGCGTCATGCCGCGACGCGCGCGGGTCTCGCGTACGCGCTCCCCCAGGCGCTTAAGATAGTCAGACTCCGTGACGCGGTCTTCGCGCCCGCGTGAAGGACTAGAATCGGCCATGTCCTCGGAAGGCTCGGTCTCCTCAAGATGAACGGTATCGCGTTTTCGACCCACGGTGGCTGCATTATACTTCCGCAACCGCACCGTATAATAGTCTAACGTGAGGGAAGCGTTGCTTCACTTGGGAAGCTTCGCTGTGGGCAAGTAAGCATGGGCATAGAAATCACGATCCTAGTGGGCACCATGACCGGCACCGCAGAGATGGTGGCGCAGGAGGTCCAGCAGGCGCTGGAGACGGCGGGACACCAAGGCGCCATCCAGGTGATGGACAATCTTGACGCCGCCGTTTTCCAACGCGGCGGCAATTTCCTGATTTGCACTTCCACCTACGGCAACGGCGACGTGCCCGACAATGCCCAGGCGCTGTTCAATAGTCTGGAAACTGAAAAGCCAGATCTAACTAAAATCAAGTACGGCGTAATCGCGCTCGGGGACACCACATACAAAGATACGTTTTGCCAGGGCGGCCTGCGATTCGACAAGATGCTCGCGGAGCTTGGCGCCCGGCGCGCCGGCGAGATGCTGATGCATGACGCCAGCTCCGGTACTTTACCGGAGGAGTTGGCGGCACAATGGGTTGTGCCCTGGGTCGAGCAGCATCTCGCACCGCTTTTGCAACCTGAGGATAGGTCTTCACAGGAGACGGTATAAATTATGGCTACTACAGTGGGAAATCGCGTTGAATCAGACGCCAAGGTGCTCGAAAGCTACCTTGGCGGCAAATGGCAAGCGGGTGCCGGACAGGGCTCCGCACTGGTCAATCCCACAACCGGGGACATCGTCGCATGGGCCAGCTCCAAGGGCTTGGATTTGAGTGCCTCATTGGGGTACTCCCGCAATGTGGGAGGTCTAGAGCTTCGCAAGCTGAGCTATGCTCAGCGAGCGGAATTGCTGGGCAAGATTGCCGACGCCCTCGCGGTTCGCCGCGACGAGTGGTTCGAGATCGCACGCAAGAATTCCGGCAACACCAAAGCCGATGCCATCATCGACGTCGATGGCTCCATCGGCACGCTGAAGTACTTTGCGAAAATTGGATCGAAGCTAGGCGATGCGCACCTGTTGCGCGACGGATCGCCGCTGCGTCTGGCGCGCGACCCAAACTTCCAGGGTCTGCATGTCGGCGTGCCGCTCGACGGAGTGGCCGTCCAGATCAACGCCTTCAACTTTCCCGCATGGGGACTATGGGAGAAAGCCGCAATCAGCCTCCTGGCCGGCGTTCCCGTGCTCGCGAAGCCCGCAACTTCCACTGCATGGCTGGCGCAGGAGATGGTGAGTGCGGTGATCGCGGCGAACATTCTTCCGCCCGGCGCGCTTTCGATTCTTTGCGGTTCGCCCAACGACCTCCTCGATCATCTGCAACTGGGCGATGCGGTCGCCTTCACCGGCTCGGCCGACACGGCCGAAGCAATCCGCCGGCATCCGCGCATTGTTCAACAGAGCATTCGCGTGAACATCGAAGCCGACAGTCTGAACTCCGCGCTGCTGGGTCCGGACGCTGCTCCCGATTCCGCTATTTTCGGCTTCTTCGCACGCGAGGTGGTCCGCGAGATGACGTTGAAGTCGGGACAAAAATGCACCGCGATCCGCCGCGTACTGGTGCCTGACGATCACGAGCAATCCGCGATTGACGCCATCTCGGCGCTGCTGAAGATGACGGTTGTCGGCGATCCTGCTAACGCCCTTGTTTCCATGGGCCCTGTCGTCAACATGGCACAACGCAAGTCGATCGCGGAAGGTATTGCACAACTGAAAAGGCGAGCGGATGTCGCTTATCAGCCCGACAACTTTGCTCCGCTGGATGCCGACATCGGGCGTGGTGCTTTTGTCGCTCCCATGCTGTTGCGCGCCCGTGAAAAGGGCAACGATGACGTCATCCATGAGATCGAGGTCTTCGGCCCGGTCGCTACTGTCATCCCGTACCGGGATAAAGCCGAGGCGTTCGCGCTGGCACGGCGCGGCGGCGGCTCGCTGGCCGCATCTGTCTTCAGCGGCGACACCGCCTTTCTCGCCGAAGCCGCAGTTGCCCTGGGCACAACTCATGGGCGACTGCTGCTGGTCGATCCCACGATCGGCGACAGCCATACCGGACATGGGATCGTGTTGCCATCGTTAATGCATGGTGGTCCGGGACGCGCCGGCGGCGGCGAAGAGCTCGGCGGTCTGCGCGGCCTGTGGTTCTATCATCAGCGCGTCGCCATGCAGGGATCGGCAACAACGCTGTCCGCGATTGCCGCGCAGGCAGCCGACCCGGCGGCGGAATAAGACTTGAGCACATCGCAAACATCTACGGAACGGGGCGAAGTGGTCGTCGATGGAAAGCGCCTGGAGACGCTATGGATCGGGCGCGAGCAATCAGGCCGGCCAGTCATTGTTTTGCTGCACGAAGGACTCGGCTCCATCGCCCTGTGGAGGGATTTCCCGGAGCTACTCGCGGCGCGCACCGGCTGCGGCGTGCTTCTCTATTCGCGTTATGGACACGGCAATTCCGACAAGCTGCTGGAGAAGCGGCCCGTAACTTTCATGCATCACGAAGGCGAAGTGGTGTTGGCGGAGTTGCTGGAGAAGTTACAGATCGAACGGCCGATACTGCTGGGACATAGCGATGGCGGGTCAATCGCGCTTATCTTCGCAGGCAAGCACCCAGAGGCGGTTCGCGCTTTGATCCTGGAGGCGCCGCATGTGTTTGTCGAAGACCTCAGCGTCGCCAGCATCACCCAGGCGAAAGTGAATTACCAGACGACCGATCTGCCGCGGAAGCTGTCGCGTCATCACGCGCACGTGGACGCGACCTTCTGGGGATGGAATGACATTTGGCTCGATTCGGATTTCCGTTCCTGGAACATCGAAGAGTATCTGGCGGCGATTCGCTGCCCTGTTCTCTGCCTTCAGGGTGAGCAGGATGAATATGGGACAATTGCGCAAGTGGAAGCCATCAAGGCGCAGGCCCCGCAGGCGGAAATCGTGGTGCTGCCGGAGTGCAAGCACTCGCCGCATCGCGACCAGGCCGAGCGGACGCTGGACCGGGTGGTGGAGTTCGTGACGCGGTTGGACGGCGACATCGCTGCGCTTTCAGAGAATGTCAGCGAGTTGAGAAACCGCAGATCCCTCGACTCCGCTTCGTTTCGCTCGGGATGACATTGGTAAGTGGGTTAGCGAAAGGCGGCATTTATGGCTGAGTGGGTGCACACTTTCAAGGGCGCGATACTGGCTTCGGAGTACGACGTAGCCAGCCATATGAACTCGCGCATGTATGTCTCGCGCTTTGATCAGGCGACATGGTTCTTGCTGCACGCCATCGGAGTCACTCCGGCATCCATCAAGCAGCAGAACCTGCGGGTGGCCATCGTGCGCCAGAACTATCAGTTCCTGGAAGAGCTGCGCGGTGGCGAACTGGTCGAGATCAAGAGCGGCTTCCTCGCCGTCGGCGAAAAGTATTTTCGCTTCCTGCATCAGATGTACGATGACGAATCCGGCAAGATGGTCGCCACCTGCGACAGCGTCGCCGTGCAGGCCAGTCTGGAATCGGGAAAGAGCGTGTCCTTAACTCCGTCGCTTCAGGAAAAAGCCAAACGCTACCTCGTGACTTCCAACGTGACGGCAGACGAGAAGATCGGGTAGGCAATAGAGCTGGCGTTCCGGCCAGCGTCTAAGCCTTTTATCCAGCCTGAGCCGGCTTCAGCGGCGACCCAAGCCTGTTCTGACTTCTTAGCAGCCTGCGAGAGGCGTGCTCACCCAGCGCACACCGTCGATCTCCTCTACTTGGCGCTAAAGCCGACACTCTCCCACAACGGCGCCGGATCGTACAGCACACCATTAGCAAGCACGGACCTTACGCTGCGGAGATTGTGGATGTCTTCCAGCGGGTTGGCAGCCAGCACATCGAGGTCGGCGCGCTTGCCCACTTCCAGGCTGCCGCTGTCGCGCTCAACTTTCATGGCGCGCGCGGGGACAATGGTCGCTGCTTGCAGCGCTTCCATGGGCGTGAAGCCGGCCTCCACGTAGAGTTCGACTTCGCGATAGAGAGAAAATCCCGGTACAGTCTGATCGGTGCCCGCGACAATTGGCACGCCCGCACGATGCAGCGCGCCGATAATCGCCAGGTCATTGGCCCTCATCTTTTCGCCGTAAGCAGCAGCCTCTGGAGGCAGTCCGCTGTTGATTAGTTGCTCGCGCAACTCGGGCGCAACCCGCGCAATGCCGGGCTCGGTATTGGTCGCCGGCTCGCTGGCCGAGCGCAAAGTCATCTCCATCAGCGCCATTGTCGGATCGATGACGGTGCCATGCTGCTTGAAGAACGCGACCGCCTGTTTGCCGGCCGCGGAATTGACGTCGATGGAAGCCATCGCTTTGAGGCGGTCGATGCCTTTGACTTTCTTCGGGTCGAAGTCTTTGGGCAGCAGAAGGTCGGCAATGTAATGGATGTGGTTGATCATGTCCATGCCGTCTTCGACGCCCTGGTAGGCGTCCATGCCGATGGGGATATGGCCGGTGACGGTCATGCCGACTTTGTGCGCGTCGGCGCAGATGGCCTTCACGTTGTCCGGCTTCACTGAACTGTAAATCTTCATCTGCTGGAAGCCGGAGTCGTGATACCGCGTGACCCACTTCTGGGCATCGGCGGGCGAGTTCACACGGGTCACGCCAATTGAGTAAGGCCCGTCGCCATCGACGATACCCGCCAGCAGCATGTGTGGGCCCAACGCCTTGCCGCTGTTAACGGCGTCGCGCACCTGGGTGATGAAGTCGTACTCATTGCCCACATCGCGCACCGTGGTCACGCCGGCGGCGAGATAGATCGGCCCCCACTCCACTTGCTCGTAATGCGCGTGCATGTCCCACAGGCCGGGGATGATGTACTTTCCAGTGACGTCGATCCGTTGCGCGCCGGCGGGAATCTTCACGTCCTTGCTCGGGCCCACGGCCACGATCTTGCCGTCGCTGGTGACAACGGTCGCATCCTGGATCGGCGCCTTGCCAGTGCCGTCTATCACCGTCGCGCCGGTGAAGGCGAATGTTCCCATGCGGCGGCCAGGAAGCCTCTGGCTCATCTCAGTCAACGCAGCCATCTCGTCATGCGCGGCGCTGGCGACGAAGCTGGCGAGCGCGGGCTCATAGTCATCGCGCACCGCTTCGAAGTGATCGAACTCGGCGTCGGTCGAAACCAGCGCGGCAAGATTGTTGGCGTTGTCCATCCACAGCGTCTCCATGCCCCAGATCAGCCCTTGCACGGTATAGCGCTCCACCAGTAGGTCGTGGCCGTTGATCTTCATGGTCTCCGAGCCGCGGTCCTGGATCCTCACCGCACCGATTGGCAGCGTAGCCATCTGCACGGGCGAGCCGTGTGTCCGCCAGTAACGCATCATCTCCATTTGCACCGCAACCGGAGCGTAACCGGAGATGGTGAAGAAGGGCGACGGAGCAGGGATCGAGCGCGTCTCTTTACCTTGGCGAATGGTGGCATTCGCGCCGTCGATGGTGACGGAGGTGTCAATCCCCGACATGCGCGAGGTCTGGCCCTTGAGGACGAAGCTTTGCGGCACATAGCTGTCGGAAGTGCGGAGCGTCGCCGTCAGCGGGACTGCCGTGCCGCGGTCGGTGAACTTGAAGTCGGTCTTCAGCGTCAGCGTACCGCTCTCCGCCGTGATGTTGTAATTCTCCTCACCTATCGGCTGCTCGAACTTGTGCAGCCGAAACTTGCCGGACTCGTTTTGCGGCGTGGTTTGGGAAAATGCGATAGCAGGCGAGAAGACAAGCAGAAAAATACACAGACGAAGACGATTCACGCGAACGGCTCCTTTTCAACCGGGAAAGCAACGAAAGATTACAACACAGTTAAACGCAAAGCGGCGAGCCGGAGTTCCCTGACGTCCCTTTTTCCCCGTCGGCGCACGCCAACAAGGCAGTCAAGCATCAGGATTTCTTTGTTGGCTTCGGCTTCAACGTCTGGACGTATTCGTAGCTGAGATCGAGATACCGGGCGAGTTCCTTCGTCTTAGGCAACAGGCTATCAGGCACGGCCACAAACTCCTGCATGACGGCTCCGTAAGCCTCGAAGAGCGTGGACTTGTACTTCTTTATGAATTTTTCACGCTCTGCTTCTGACAACCGGATCGCCAGCCTCCCTGGCGGGTTCAACAGGGTGAACATGTGGCCGTTGAGAGAGGTGTAGGGATGGGTCGCGCCCTTGCGTTCGATCTTGGGATTGGTAGCGATCAGGCGGTCGTAGAACCCAACCTTTTCGCTCGGGATGGTGCTCTTCTTCGCGGTGGCCATGATTGCTTCCTCTATGATGGACAGATCGTCCTAGAGGATACACCTGAACCACGCCCAGTCGTCCCGCAGCGGACCGTACTCTCCCACAGCCTTTGAAACAACTATCATCCCACCCTGTTTGCCCTCGGCTGCAAGCAGGGCGGGACGATGCTGACCGTTGTTCGTCGGCACAATCGCCATGTTCGACGTGATGAAGCCATCCAAAGCGTTCAGCGTCGACACCGTGGGCTGTGGCTCGCCGTCGGGCCACAAGGTGAGGTACGGCATGCGGCCTGGCGGCACCACCGTCGCGTTGAAGATGTAGGCCGCCGCAGTGCTGGGTGGCGAGCACGCGCTGCTCCCCACATTTACGGTTTTCTCGCCCATGAAGGAACCACCGCTCTGGCGCGTGTCCAGCACCCGGCAAGGCGCCTGCGGATACATTGACAGTCCACCCGTTCCCGCCGGCCCGAAGTAGCCATTGATGTCCAATACCAGGTTGGTGCTGTTGCTGTGGGCGTAGAAGGCGGTTGCGTTCTCGCTGCCCGCCGGCACAATGGCGGCATTGGCCACGTTCGTCCCGGTTTTGTCGTTCAGGGTGGAGACCACAGGTTGCGGCTCACCCTT
>JBEKCJ010000095.1:0-21964 GCA_050014935.1 Candidatus Korobacteraceae bacterium | reverse complement strand
AGTAGAAGAAGAATGTCGTGGCAACAGGTGTCATAAAATCAGCAATTAACCGTTAGCACTTGTTGAAGACGCTGTTCGCTATTCGCGTTTCGCTCTTCGCCAGAAAATCATCCGTATTCAAAGAACTTCGTGACGCAAACTTGAAAATCCACACTGCCCAAACTAACAACTGACGACCGGCAACTTCCTTACTTCACGTACTTCTCCGGCTCCTGGCCCCGCTCCAGCGCTGCCTGGTCCAGCACCATGCCTTCGCGGCTGTAGAGCGCCATCTCGTAATCCTGGGTCAGTTCCAGCGCGTCGGTCGAGCAGGCCTCGGCACACAGGCCGCAGAACATGCAGCGGCTCAGATCGTAGGTGTAGGAAACCGGCTCTTTGCGCTTGGTCACCGGGTTGCGCTCGCCCTTCACCACGATCAACTGCTCCGGGCAGGCCAGCGCGCACAGGTTGCAGACGATGCACATCGACGCGCCGCTCTCCGGGTCGACTTTCAGCCGCGGCTGGCCGCGAAAGCGCTCGAAAATGACCGGCCGTTCCAGCGGATACTGCTCTGTGATTGCCTCACTTGGCGCCTGATAGTTAAACGTAACCTTGAGGCCCTTGAACAAGTCGACCAGGAACATCTTACGAAGCAGCGGTTTCAGGCTCACGGCAGTACCCCCAGAATCGCCGACGAGATTTGCGGCAACAGTCCCCAAATCGCGGTTGCGATCAGGACGCCCAGCCCAGTCGGCAGCAATACCTTCCAGCCCACTTTCATGAGCTGGTCAAAGCGGTAGCGCGGAAACGTTCCGCGATACCAGATGTACATATACATAAAGAACGCGACCTTCACGACGAACCAGTAGATGTCCTGCACGCGCTCGCGCACCGGCGTGATGAGCAACACCAGGCCGATGAAGCCGAGCAGCAATCCGAAGATCCCGAGACCGACGGTCTGGATCCTCATTTGCGGGATCTTGGGCATGCGCACAGTTCCTAGCAAGCACAGCCCGGCGAGCACAAACAATGTCAGCGCCGGGAAGAGCGAGAATGCCGTGTTCCAAGTCGCGCCGCTCAGCCAGTTCGGAAAGGGCCGCATCCACCCGCCCAGCCACAATGTGACTGCGATGGAAGAGACCGCCAGCATCGCCGCGTATTCCGCCAGAAAGAAGAGCGACCAGCGAAAGCCGCTGTACTCGGTGTGGAAGCCGGCAACCAGCTCCGACTCGGCTTCCGGCAGATCGAAGGGCGCACGATTGGTTTCAGCCACCATCGCAATCGCGAAGACGCCGAACGCCAGAAATCCGAGCGGGAAGAACTTAAAGATGAACCACGTGTGCTGCGACGCCTGCGACTGAACGATGCCGATCATGCTCAGCGTGCCAGTGCCGGTTTCGAGGCTGGTCATGAGGACGGCACAGATGATTGCCAGGCCCATCGCGATTTCGTATGAGACCATCTGCGCGCTGGAACGCAGCGAGCCCATCAGCGGGTAATGCGAATTCGACGACCAGCCCGCCATGATGATGCCCAGCACGCCCAGCGACGATACGCCCAGCATGAAGAGGATGCCGATGTTCATGTCGGTAACGGCGTGGGTGGGGCCAAAGGGGACGACCAGGAACGTGGTGAACGCGGTCATGGTTACCACAACCGGCGCGCTCCAGAAGACAAACTTGTCGGCCTCCTGCGGGATGATGTCTTCCTTGATGAGCAGCTTCAGCGCGTCGGCGAAAGGTTGCAGCAGGCCGTGCGGGCCCACACGCATGGGGCCAAGACGAATCTGCATGTGCGCGAGGATTTTGCGCTCCAGCCAGTTCATCGCGATGACGGACAGCGAAATTCCGGCGGTGATGATCAGGATGTAGATGGTCGCCCACAGCATGCTGCCGGCTTCGCCCGGGGTCAAGCTCGATTTCAGGTAACTCGTGATTGCGTCGAACATTGTTTTGAAAGGGCACGGGTTCAGCCGTGCCGCCCTATCCTTACCTGCCTTGAAAGGGCACGGCTTCAGCCGTGCCGATCGAGACCTCTTCTTGCTCTGGCTTTAGCCACTGAGGGACCTCGTCCTTAATGCTCCCTGCGAAAGCGGAGCAATACGCGTAATCCGTCGCCCTCTCGACTAACTTTCTTCCCACCGGGTTGCGGTAAATGTAGCCGACATGAATCTCGAAGTCTTCCCGACCGCGGATGCGATGGTCCGAAAATCCGCGCTGCCAGATTTCCATCGAGCTGCCGAGTTCCTTCTTCGCGCGAAATGAAAAACCACCCTTGATGAACTGGATCGCACGTTCGAGGGTCGATTCCGGCGTAATCAGAATGTGGAAGTGATCGGTCATGAGTACGTACTCAT
Source organism: Candidatus Korobacteraceae bacterium (assembly GCA_050014935.1). Lineage (GTDB taxonomy): Bacteria > Acidobacteriota > Terriglobia > Terriglobales > Acidobacteriaceae > Bog-257. Next base: position 19,629 of record JBEKCJ010000095.1, on the reverse strand, counting down.
GCAGCAGATAACCTTTTCCGCGATATGATCGCAGGACGTCCAGAAAGAGTTCCGCCCACTGCGGGTTGTTGAAAAGAGCGCGGCGCTGCCACGTGGACGCAGTAACGAAGTACGTCTGCGCGTTGTTGGTGGCGTGCTCACGCGTCGGTTTCACAACTTATCTCCATCAGGGGCTAAAGCCCTCTTTTTATCTCTGCTACGGCACGCCTGAAGGCGTGCCCTTTCAAAACTCTTGCCCCTTGTGACACGGCCTGAAGGCGTGCCCTTTCAAAACTCTTGCTCGCGCGACGCGGCTCAAGCCGTGCCCTTTCAAACTTCACCGATCTACTTCGCCGAGCACGATGTCCAGCGTGCCGATGACCGCGACCACATCGGCCACCAGCAGGCCGCGCACCATCTTGTCGAGGGCTTGCAAATTGACGAACGACGGCGGCCGCACGCGAATACGATAGGGCTGCGTCGAGCCGTCGCTCACGATGAAATATCCCAGCTCGCCTTTGGGCGCTTCGATGGAGTGATAGATCTCGCCCACCGGCGGCTTCAGTACCTTCGGAATCTTGGCCATGATCGGCCCTTGCGGCAGGCCTTCGACGGCCTGGCGAATGATGCGTACTGACTGGCGCATCTCCTCGATGCGCACCAGATATCGGTCATAGGTGTCGCCGTTGATTCCGGTCGGAATCTCGAAATCGAAATTCTTATAGCACTCGTAGGGCTGTGCTTTGCGCAGGTCCCACTTCACGCCGCTGGCACGCAGCACCGGCCCAGTCACGCCCAGCGCGATGCAATCTTCGGGATTCAGAATGCCGACGCCCTTGGTACGCCGTACCCAGATGCGGTTGGTGGTCAGCAGCTCTTCGTATTCGTCGAGCTTGGGCAGGAAGGCAGTGCAGAATTTCAGGCAGTCCTGCTCGAAGCCGTCATAGGCTTCGTAAATGCAGCCGCCGATGCGAAATGCGTGCGTCGTGAGGCGCGCGCCGCAATACTTCTCGAAGATCTTCAGGATCTCTTCGCGATCGCGGAAGCAGTAGAACAGCGGTGTCAGCGCGCCGATATCGAGGGCGTGCGTGCCCAGCCAAACCTGGTGGCTGGCAATGCGGCACAGTTCGGTGAGGATCACGCGAATGTATTGCGCGCGCGGCGGTGCTTCTACGTTCTGCAACTTCTCGACCGCTTCGCAATAGCCCAGCCCGTTGGAGACCGAGGCTACGTAGTCCATGCGATCGACATAGGGATTGAACATCGCGTAGGTGCGGTTCTCGGCAATCTTCTCTACCCCGCGATGGAGGTAGCCGATAACGCATTCGGTGCCCAGAACTTTTTCGCCGTCGAGCTTCAGGATGACGCGCAGCACGCCGTGGGTCGAAGGATGCTGCGGCCCCATGTTGAGGACGAGCTCGTTCGCGTCAAGAAAGGTTTCGTCCTTGGTATCGAGGTCGAGATAGTCGGTGCGGTCGCTCATGGTGTCGCTTTTCGCAATTCGCTTTTCGCGGTTCGCCAGATTCTTCAGGTAGAGCCGCCCTTCAGGGCGGCGTCCCGGATTTTTTCTTATTCCGAGCCGGCTTCAGCCGGCGGCACAACCCGAGGCTAAAGCCCCTCAAACTTTAATGGCGGTCTGGACGCGAACCTAAAGGTTCGCTCTACCGCTCGTCGCAAGGCTGGCCTAAAGGCCTGCGCTAGCCTCACTGCCCGCTCTCAATCCCCAGGTTGATCTTCACCCACTCCTGGTCCTGCTGGAGAATCGGGTAGTCCTTGCGCAAGGGATGACCTTTCCAGCCATCGGGCAGCAGAATGCGCTTCAGGTCGGGATGGCCGTCGAAGCTGATGCCGAACATGTCGAAGACTTCGCGCTCCAGCCAGTTGGCTGTCTCCCAGATGCCGACTACGCTGCGCAGGGTCTCGCCGTCTTTGATTTGCGTTTTCACGCGCACGCGCTCGTTGTGATGGAACGAGTACAGGATGTAGATAACGTCGAACTGGTCTTCCCGCTTGGGATAGTGAACGGCGGTGATGTCGACGCAGTAGTTGAAAAGCTCGGCGTCGCGCATGCGGAGCAGGATGTCGTGAATGATCGTGCTATCCACAACAAGATATTTCTGGCCAAGATAGGTGCTGGTTTCGCGAATGCCCGATCCGTATTGGCTCTTCAGGCTGCGCGCCAGGTCTGAATCCCATGGCTCCGGCTTCGGGCCTTCCGGCTTTGGCGGCGCCTTGGCAACTGGAGCGGCAGGCTTGGGGGCGGCAGGCGGAGTCACGGGAGCAGCATCGGCAGGCTTTGCCGTCTCGGCAGGCTTTGCCACGGGAGCAGGCGCTGGCGGCGCTGCTGGTTCGGATGTCCCGGCCGGAGTGGGCTTGGCGCTCGCTGGAGCGGATGGGGCAGCCTCCATGCCCGGTTTAGGGGACTCTGGGGGCTTCGATTCAGGCAAGACTGGATTCGGGTCTTTGGTCTCGTCGGGCATTGCCTTGCTGCTCTCTTCTACAGATCCCGGTTTCTCTCTGGGACCCTTTACTTGTATCAGTTTGAGGCGGTCACCTTCTGGTGTGAGAGTCACTTGGCACTGTGATCTCGGTCACATTGGCGCACAAACCCGCGACAGGGGCACGCGTCGGCACATCAAACCCGATAAACAGAAAACCCCATTCGCGCGATACGCCGCGAACGGGGCCGGTTCGTTTTACGCTGGGCGCCACGCTGGCTATACCCATTCCAACGCGCCCTTCTTCCAGATCCAGATGTATCCCACGATCAGGATGCCGAGGAAGATCATCATTTCCAGCAGCCCAAACAGGCCCAGCAGCTTAAACTGCACGGCCCAGGGAAACAGGAAGACCGTCTCCACATCGAAGACCACAAACAGAATGGCCACGATATAGAAGCGGACGGTGTAGCGGCCGCGCGCGTTATCGAAGGGCGTGATGCCACATTCGTAAGGCATCAGCTTGGTCTTGAACGGGTTCTTGGGACGGATGAGGGTGCAAATGGCAACTGTTCCGGCGGCGACAAGGAATGCGACCAAGGCAAAAATGAAGATCGGTACGTAGTTTTGCGGCATAAATGAATCGTCTCGCAGGTCGCAGCCAACCGCGACCGGATTATGAAGAACGCGCCAATATACCCCGGCGCGAGGCGGGATTCAATGACATGCGTCACAAAAACAGCAATTAGCAGTTAGCAATTAGCCCTGAGCTTAATTCCCCTAACTACTTGGTTCCCGGCGACGCCCAACTTTCGTGTGCCTTTCTGAACACGGGATCGCCGCTTCTGCGATCTGGAGCCAAAGTGGTACCCTGATGGCCGCGCGCTCTTCCCTTCCCGCTTTTTGCAAAGGCGAAGAGTGGCCACGCCTATTATGACCATCCAGAAAGTCCGCGAGCCGCTATGGCCAGCGATCATCGCTATGCTGGCCGATGCGCTCATCAACTTTGCGCTGCCCAGTCGACTTTCAGTCGGTCCCCGTTGGCTCTTGGTCACCGTCATTTTTGTTCTGCTGATTCCACTCGTCTTCAACTATCGGCGTGGCCGCCACGACATCGCTCGGATGCTGAGCTTCGCGGCCCTGGGGATCATCACCGTGGCCTTAATCGGGTCGTTGGGACTGCTGATTGAAGGCCTGCCAAGCCACAAAGATCCGCCGCGGACACTTCTGGCTTCGGCGGCCTTGCTTTGGCTCACCAATGTTCTGGTATTTGCCCTGTGGTACTGGAAGCTGGATGCGGGCGGCCCCATAGGCCGGGCGGAGCCGGACGCCAGGAGCGCGTTTCTGTTTCCTCAGATGATGGGACACCCGGAGGAAGACCCGGCGTGGTCTCCAATGTTTCTGGATTATCTTTTTCTGGCGTTCAACACCAGCACCGCGTTTTCGCCGACCGACACGGCAGTGCTGGCGCGCTGGGCCAAGGTGCTGATGATGCTGCAGTCTGTGATATCGCTGACCACCATCGCCCTGCTGGCGGCGCGTGCGGTCAACATCCTGTGAGGTTAGAATTATTGTGCGCGGAAGCCGGCGCAGGGTCTGGGTGGCGCCGCCGCATCCGGACTGGTACGGGCCTAGTCCGACCGCAGCGCCTGCATGGGGTCGAGTTTTGCCGCGCGCCGCGCCGGCAGATAACACGCCAGCAGCGCAACTACGCACAGCAGCAACGCGACTGAGGCAAAGGTGATTACGTCGGTCGGCTCCACGCCAAACAGTAAGGCCGACATCAAGCGCGTCAATCCCAGCGCCACCACCAGGCCGATGCCCACGCCCGGCAGCGTCATTCCGGCTCCGTCGCGCAGTACCGCCCATACCACATCGCCTTTCTGCGCGCCCAGGGCCATGCGGATGCCGACCTCGCGCGTGCGTTGTCCCACAATGTAAGACAGCACGCCGTAGATGCCGATGCCGGCCAGCAGCAGCGCAACCCCGGCGAAGATGGCAAACAGCATCATGGCGAAGCGCTGCTGGGCAATGGAATCGGCAACCGCCTGCTCCATCGGCCGCAGACCGTCAACCACCATGTCGCTGTCGAGCTGCCGCAAGGTGCGCCGAATACTGGGAAAAACGGATTCCGGAGCGACTCCTTCGTGCACGCGGACGAAGACGTCCGAGCCCTGGCCAACCGTGGGCATCATCCCGTCCGGAAGCTGCTGGAAGGGCTCATAATATTCGGCTTCCACGTTGTTGGATTTGTCGGGCGCCAGGCCAAACTGTTTGACGTGCCCCACCACGCCCACAATTTCGTCGGTGCGCTCGCCGTCCGTGCTGCCCGGCGGGAAATAAATGTGCTTGCCGATAGGGTCTTGTCCCGGGAAATACCGTTGCGCGAAGCTCTGGTCGATCACGATCACGCGCGAAGCGTGTTCGTTGTCCGCCTCGCTAAAAAAGCGCCCCTCCAGCAGCGGGATGCGCATCAGCTTCAGGTAGTCAGGATTCACCGCATAGCGCAGGGCCAGTGGAGCATCGGCCAGATGGTCAGGCCGGGTCATGCCATCGGTCCAGAACGGCTCCTCATCGTCGCCCATCAAGGGGACAGCTCCCCAATCGAACGAGGCGGTCTCTACTCCCGGCACCGAGCGCAAAGTTGCTTCGAACTGGCGATAAGCGGCACGAATCGCGTCGGGTGACTGGTGCGAGAGTGACATGGAAGGCGCTATGTTGAAGTCGATCACCCCGCGAGGAGAGAAGCCGGGATCCACGTTCCACAGCCGTACCAGCGTGTGGATCATCAGTCCCGCGCCCACCAGGAGAATGAGCGCCATCGCCATCTCGAGGGTGACAAAGACAGCCTGCGCGCGGGCGCGCGGGCCCACCAGCGAGCGCCCGCTTTGATTCAGCGTCGAATTCACATCGGTGCGGGAGGTCCTAAGCGCCGGCACCAAACCAAAAATGACGCCCGCAAGTACCGAGATTGCCAGCGTGAACAACAGGACGCGGCCATCCAATCCCACATTCTCCGCGCGCGGCAGCCGGTCCGGCATTGCCATGACCGCGGCCCTGCATCCCCAGTCGGCAAGCAACAGTCCCAAGGCGCCGCCGACAAATGAGAGTGTGAGGCTCTCCGTCAGCATTTGCCGGACAAGCCGCCCCTGTTGGGCGCCGAGCGCCACGCGAACGGCGAACTCACGTTGCCGCGCGGTGGCTCGCGCCAGTTGCAGGTTGGCAACGTTGACGCACGCGATGAGCAGCACAAACAGCACCGCTCCCATCAGTACCCAGAGCACTGGCCGCACCTCGCCCACGATCTGGTCCTTCATGGGAACGATTGTCGTCTGGATCCCGGTATCGACGTCGGGATAAGCGGCCGCCAACCCGCGGTTCACGCGCTCCATGTCTTGCGCGGCCTGCGCCAGTGTCATACCTGGCTTCAGGCGCGCGATGGCATTCATACCCCACGAGGCCTGGCGCTCGCGAAATTTCGGGTCAGTATATTCACCGACAGGCGTGTACATCTCCGATGGGCGAAAGTTATGCTGGCGCAATTGAAAGCTGGCGGGAATGATGCCGATGATGGTGCGCGGCCTTCCGTCGAGGACGATGGCCTGTCCCAGGATGTGGGGATTCGAGGCGAATTTCCGCTTCCAGAGTCCCTCCGAGATCATCACCGTGGGATTTGCGCCCAGCCGATCTTCGTCAGCGGTGAAGGTACGCCCCAGCATCGGTGTCACTCCAAGCATTTCAAAGAAGCCGGCCGACACCATCTGTCCGGTGAGGTTCTCAGGCTCGCCCGATCCGGTGAGCGTCGCGTTGCCCCAGCGATACGCCACCATCGCGTCGAAGCAACGGTTGTCGCGCTGCCAGTCCAGAAAGTTCAGATAAGAGATGGAGCCTCGGGTGAAGTTGGGCTTGTTGTGGAACAGAACGACCAGGCGACTGGAGTCAGGGTATGGCAGCGGATTGAGCAATACGCCGTTGACCACGGAAAATATCGTAGTGTTGGCTCCGATGCCTATCGCCAAAGTCAGAATGGCGACGACAGCGAAGCCAGGCGATTTCCGCATCTGACGGACGGCGTATTGAAGATCTTGGAGCAAGGTGCGCATTAGTTCCCCTGGTAAGCCTCAGGTTAGTAGATGCAATCGAGTGGCCGTGAGGTCATGGTCTAACCTGCTTAATTCCAGTAGCTTAGGATTTACTTAGCGGTTGTTGCAGTCCTTCCTTGTTCGTCCCCGGACGACCGCGTTCGCGAGCGGACATTCAGGATAGAAGCCAGCGGCAAGGCAATGGGAATCTCTGGTCAGCCGATGTGCTTCACTGTGATTATGGCTATGGCCATGATATTATGTCCACATGAAAGAAATGGCTGCGGGCAAATTCAAGAACCAGTGTCTGGCGGTGATGGATACCGTGCAGCGGACCGGAGAACCCGTCCTGATCACCAAGCACGGAAAGCCGGTGGCAAAACTCATCCCTGCACAGAGGGCCGACGATGACATCTTCGATTCCATGGCCGGACGGGCCAAGGAGATCGGCGATATTGTCCACGACACAGTTCCCGCGGAAGATTGGGAGTGCTACTAGTGCTGGTGCTCGATACGCACGCTCTCTTCTGGCTTTTCCTTGACTCGAAACGGCTTTCGCGACCGGCGAAGCAGGCGATCGCGGAGGCTCGCGTGAGCGTGGGTATCGCCATTTCCGACATAACGCTTTGGGAACTGGCATCGCTTGCCGAACGGAGGCGGATCCAGATATCAGGGAGCGTGGAGAGGTTCATTAGCGAAATCAGTGCGGGTGTTGCAGTCAGACCAATCACGCCCGAGATTGCCGCAGTGGCGGCCCGCCTGCCTAACACCTACCCACGCGACCCCGCTGACCGGCTGATTGGATCGACCGCCGTCGTCGAAGGAGCGTTTCTGGTTACCGCCGATCAGCGCATTCGCGATTCTCAGGTCATCCCGACCATCTGGTAGCCAGCCTGGCGCAGATCATTCACATCAGGCTGCTGGGAGCGCCTGATTTCTGATAGGCTGCTGGATTGCAATTCTCTCTTCGACTGGAGTCCCGCCTTATGCTGGTCAGATATTTGCGTGTTCCCGCCGCGCTGTTAATCAGCTTCGTTCTTCCGCTCGCCGCCGCCGACAAGTCGAAAACCAATTCGGCGAATGACAACCAGCCGTCCTACGATCAGCCGCAGCCGCAGGTGGAGACGCTGGACCTAAACATGTATCAGCGTATCCGCCTGGAAGGCCTGAACCACTCGCACGCGATGGAGTACGCCTCCGCACTGTTCGACGACATTGGGCCACGCCTGACCGGCTCGCAGAACCTGAAGCATGCCAACGAGTGGACGCGCGATCAATTCACCGCCATGGGTTGCAGCAACGCGCATCTGGAGGACTGGGGCGAGTTCGGGATGGGCTGGCAGCAGCTCAATACCTGGGTCCGCATGACTTCGCCTGACACAGCGGTGTTCATTGCGCAGGCAGGGCCGTGGTCGCCGGCGACCAATGGCGCAGTCACCGGCTCAGCAGTGTGGATTGATGTCAGCGACGAGAAAGACCTCGACAAATACAAAGGCAAGCTGGCGGGAAAGATCGTGCTCTATGGCGCGATGCGCGAAGTGCCACCGGTCGACAAACCATTCTGGACACAGCTGGATGACAAAGAACTCAAAGAGCTGACCGAGTGGCCAATCAAACCCCGTAACCGTGGGGACTTCATGCAGCAATTCATGAAACGTCTGGCGCTGCGTCAGGCGGTGGGAAAGTTTCTGGCCGATGAGCACGCGCTGGCGGTCATCACGCCCAGCCGCGACGGCAAGAACGGCGGGGGCTCCGGCGGCACCATCTTCGACGACAGCAGTGTTGGCTTTGGCTGGGAAGCCTACAAACGCGAGACCGCCAATCCCCTTCCCGTGGTGGTGATGGCCATCGAGAACTATGGACGCGTCTACCGGCTGCTGAAGGCGAATGTCCCCGTTGCGATGGAGATGAACGTCGACACCAAGTTTACCGGCGATCACGAGCATGGCTTCGACACGATCGCCGAAATTCCCGGCACCGATGCCAAGCTGAAGGATGAAGTGGTGATGGTGGGCGGACATCTGGATTCGTGGGCTTCCGGCACTGGCGCTACCGACAACGGCGCGGGGACGGTCGTCGCCATGGAAGTCATGCGCATCCTCAACACATTGCAGGTGAAGCCGCGGCGCACAATTCGCGTGGCGCTTTGGACGGGCGAAGAGCAAGGCGAGTTCGGCTCGTACGGCTATGTGCGCCAACATTTCGGCCAAGTGCCGCTTTCGACCGCACCCGACCAGCTTAAGATGCCGGAATGGGTGCGCAAGCCCGGCGGTCCGGTACAACTTAAACCTGAGTCCCAGAAGATCTCCGGCTATTTCAACCTCGACAACGGCAGCGGCAAGGTTCGGGGCGTGTACCTACAGGAGAACGCCGCCATGGCGCCGATCTTCGCGCAGTGGATTGAGCCGCTGAAGGACCTCGGCGTCACCACCCTCACTTTGCGCAATACCGGCGGCACCGATCATGAGGCCTTCGACGCCATTGGCATTCCCGGATTCCAGTTCATCCAGGACCCGCTCGACTACGAATCGCGTACCCACCACTCCAATATGGACGTCTATGAGGAGCTGTCGCCCGGAGACCTGGCTCAAGCCGCGGTGGTGGAAGCGACCTTCGTCTACAACGCCGCCATGCGCGACCAGATGCTGCCGCGCAAACCGCGGCCTCATCCCGAATTGGAAGAGCAGCTGAAAGCGCCGCTGAGAAACATCATGCCCGGCGCTGGAGCGGGAGAGGCACACTAGGGAAGGCCGTACAGGCATCATTGGTGACATCTATTTTGCCGGGGAAAGACTCGAGCGAGGAAAGCACTCCGTTTTCGTTTAGAATTCCTGCACTGAAAATCGCGTACTCGGGGTGGGGCCCTTCCGCATGCAGCTTTTCTACAAACGCTTCAGTGTCATAACAGGCTTTTTCGTCCTACTAGTCCTTCTGCTCGTCAACGGCATTGTGATCCGGCGGCAACTGGGGGTGCAAGTGGCCAACCAGGCGTGGATGTCGCACACGCAGCAGGTGCTGTTGGAGTTGTCGGAGACGGAATCTCTGGTGAAGGACGCTGAGACCGGCCAGCGCGGATATCTCTACACCGGCGAGCTGAGGTATCTCGCGCCCTACAACGCCGCCACACCCGAGGTGGAAGCCCATATTCGAAAGCTGGAAGAGCTGACGGCGGACAATCCCGACGAGCTGGCCAATGCTGCGCGGCTGGGCGGGCTGGCCAAGCAGAAGCTCAACGAGTTGGCTGCGACGATTACGCTCTACCAGGCGGGCAATTCCGATGGCGCGCGGCAACTGGTATTGAGCAATGCCGGACTGTTCACCATGGAAAAGATCCGGGCGCTGGCCGCCGAGATGCAGCGCCAGGAGACGGCTTTCGATGCTGCCCGCACGCAGAAATACATTCGCAGCATTCGGCTCACCGTCGCCTGTATCTACCTGGCCAGCGCCCTGGCGGCCATCGGGCTGATCCTGCTGGCATATTTTATTTTGCGGGAGATGACCCTGCGGGAGACACATGCTGCCCAGATCAGGCAGCGCGAAGAGTGGTTTCGCGTGACCCTCACCAGCCTGGGCGATGCGGTGATCGCTACCAACGAACACGGAGTGGCGACCTTCATGAATCCGGTGGCAGAACGGCTGACCGGCAGAAGCCTGGCGCAAGCTAAAGGGAAAGCGATCGCCGAGATATTCCCCATCTTCAACGAGCTAACCCGGCAACCGGTAAACAATCCGGTAAGAAAGGTAATGGAATTGGGTTGCATTGTGGGGCTGGCGAACCACACGGTATTGCAGCACACCGATGGCAGGCTGATCCCGATTGAAGACAGCGCGGCGCCGATTCACGATGACGAAGGGCGGTTGGTCGGCGTGGTCCTGGTCTTCCGCGACGCGACCCACGAGCGGGAATCGCAGGAAATTCTACGCAAGACCGAGAAACTGGCCGCTGCCGCTCGTTTGGCCGCGACCGTGGCCCACGAAATCAACAATCCTCTGGAAGCGGTTGGCAACCTTATTTATCTGGCGAAAGCCCGGCCCAACCTTCCGCCCGAGGCTGTCTGCGACCTGGAACTTGCCGAGCAGGAACTGGAGCGAGTATCGCACATCACGCGGCAGACGCTGGGGTTTTACCGCGAGTCGAAAACCTCCGCGGCCATCGATGTTCCCGCGCTTTTGGATTCGGTCTTGAAGCTGTATTCCAACAAGCTTAAGAGCAAGAACATTAACCTGGTGCTGCGACTGGAAGATTGTCCGCCAGTCCTGGGCTGGCCTGGCGAGGTGAAGCAGTTGATAGCGAACCTGATTTCCAACGCAGCCGACGCCATGGACACTCGGGGCACCCTCAAAATCGAGGCCCACTGTGTTGAACAAAAGGATGGCCAGGCGGTCAGAATCAGAGTAGAAGATGACGGACCCGGCATCGCACCGGAAGACAGAAAGCGCATTTTCGAACCGTTCTTCACCACCAAGAAAGACGTGGGCACGGGCCTGGGATTGTGGGTGGCAAAAGAAATTGCCCAGCGGCACGGCGGCACAATCGAGGTCGAATCCCGCTGCGGAGAAGGGCTCCACGGCACAGTGTTCACTGTTTTGCTGCCCTGCTCCGCCGATCAGCAAGATCTTGCGGCCGAAGCGGTGTGAGAAGCCATCTCGTGGCTTGCGCTCGACGGAGCAGGACCGCGCGGCCTGCACCCCTGAGAGGCTCGTGACATTTCAAGCCCAAGTTCTCCTGCGCGGGTCATTGCTTGCAAGACGCACGCACGGAAATGGCGGATTACTTGTGCAAAGGAGGGATTTCACGCTACCCATCCGCAAACGCCGAGACACTCGGTAAAGGGTGGGCGAAACTTCCGCTTCACAAAACCACTGTTTTTAGCCTCTTACACCGTAATGTGAAATTAAGTTGACCGATTGAGGGGACAGCGCAATAGTTGGCTGCTGGAAGCTGAAAAGAAAATTCCGGCTAACTTAACCGCCAGGTTCCATGAGGGAAACCCCATAGCCGGCCGGCAAAGGAGAAAGTTTATGACTCGCCGAGAACAGCAGCGAAATCGGATTGCGCGAAAGTATCTGGGGATGGTAGCGGTGGCAATCACGATTGCGACTTACGCCATCGTGGCCGCACCATTAGCGCAGGCGCAGACGTATCAGGTCATCCATACTTTCACTGCCGGCGGCGACGGTGGCCTTCCATACGCCGGGCTGACAATGGATGCACACGGAAACTTCTACGGCACGAATTATTATGGCGGCACGCACGGGTATGGCACTGTCTTCAGGATGACGCTGCACGGCTCGAGTTGGATTCTCTCGCCACTGTATAGTTTTTCCGGAGGCACCGACGGCGGCGAACCTCAGGCCAGAACGGTTTTCGGTCCGGATGGAAGCCTCTATGGTACGACCAGCTATGGCACAGTTTACAATCTCCGCCCTGCTCCCACTCGTCAGTCCAGCGCCGTGGCCGGCTGGATGGTCAAGACGCTCTATCAATTTCAAGGGCTTGAAGATGGGGCTTATCCCGCCGGCGACGTGATCTTCGATCACTCGGGAAATCTCTATGGCGCCGTCCTGCTGGGCGGCCTGGGCTGCTATGAAGGCTGCGGCTCAATCTATGAATTAACGCCGTCAGGCGGCGGATGGACGAAAACCGTTACCTACGCTTTTCAGGGTGGAAGCGATGGAGAAGCTCCGGAAGGCGTGCTTTTTGACAGCGCTGGAAACTTACTTGGGACCGCATATCAGGGTGGCGAATATGGCTTCGGCAATGTCTTCGAACTGACGCCTTCGTCGGACGGCTGGAATGAGACGACACCCTACGCCTTCAACTACATGGGGAATGGCGGATTCCTTCCTGAGGCCGGACTCATCGAAGATGCCGCGGGGAATTTCTATGGCAGCACCAGTGACGGCCCAGGTAGCAGCGGAACGATCTTCGAACTAAGTCCTACTGGCGGCGGTTGGACCTACACCGTACTCTACAACCTGCCCTCGTCCTACGAAGGAGGGCCCGCCGCGCCGCTCACCATGGATGCCGCCGGTAATTTGTACGGCACCATCAACGGTTATTGCCAGGAATGCCAGGGAGGAATTTTCAAGCTCACACACAACGAGAGCGGCTGGGCGTTCACCTCGTTGCACGACTTCACTGGAGGCAGCGACGGTGGCCATCCCTACAGCAACGTTTCCATCGATGCCCATGGCAATCTGTTCGGGACGGCATCCACGGGCGGAGCAGGCTGCAATGGCGACGGCTGCGGCGTGGTTTGGGAGATCACCCCGTAATCTTTTGGGTCATTGCACAACTACCTTCCGACAACCGGCCATTTAGTAACCAATTTGAAGCCAAGGCGACGCGTTGGAGGACCAGCGCGCAAGCCCAGCTCTATTGGCTGTCGGCGGCTCCGCCGGGTTGGGTTGGGCTGTCTACGCCGAGTTCATGCGGCGATGGGATATTCGCAGTCTCGGGGTTCAGCAGACCTTTGTGATCAGGACCCAGTCCGAGTTTGATAAGGGCGCGTGAATCGGGGGTAATCTTCGTCTGCCAGCCATTGGCGGCCTGGTAGCGCAACATCGCATCCTTGGAGGACTGGTCCCAGACACCAGTCGGATCCCCAGTCATGTAATGCTCGCGGATCAGGGCGCTCTGGATGGCGACCGTCCGCTCTTCATCGATGCTGTGCTGGCCGTGGGAGTGCACAGCAGCTTTCGTGACCGGCGGGGAGGAATGATGGCTGGTCGAACTATGATGCGTGGTGGAAACGTGTGCGTGCTTCGCTTTGGTCTTTGTACTGGTTGTAGTGGTTGTGCTCGCCGATGTCCATCCGGCCAAGGCCAGCAGTGCCAAAAGCACACCGGCGATGCGTAGTGAACGATGTCCGATAGGCAACAAGCACCTCTCTAAATCTGTATGAACAGCAAATGAATGCCCCATTGTAATTAAGGCCCACCCGATTAGGAAGCAATAAAACGAGCCAGGTTCCCAGAATGATACAGGCCGGCGCTGGGCATCGTTTTGTCCACGATGCCCAGTCCACGGTCGAGATTGCCGATGAGTTAATACTTCCCTGCAAACTCGGGGTCTCTTTGGAGTTACGGCAGAGTGCCTCCCATAAAGACCGTCGAGTTGTCCTTGGTGCGAGGACGATGTCGCCGCGACTCAGACCCGCGGTATCGCCGAAGCTGTCGGGCTTCACTTCCTGCACGATTACGCCTTTGGTATTTGGCAACTGATAACGGTTGGCCAAATCCTGGGTGATGCCGCGGACCGTGACGCCGAACTTGCTCTCCTGCGGCTGGCCTTCGTCACCCTCTTCCTGCTCGCCGCTCAGACGATTGGCAAACAGCTTGGCGCGGTCGGCAATGGTGACCTCGACAGTTGATTCTTTGCCGTTGCGAACGTAACCGATCTTGGCGGTGGCTCCCGGCTTGATGGCAGAGATGTTGGCCACCAGTTCGTCGCCATTCTTCACCGGCTTGCCGTTCACCGAGATGATGGTGTCGCCGGTCTGGAGGCCGGCCTTCTGCGCCGGTCCGTTAGGAGTAATGCTGGCGATGGTCACGCCGGTGTTGACACCGTAGACGCGGGCGACGGCGGGATTCGGTATGGCATTGAAGGAGACGCCGATGGAGCCGCGCGAAACTTTGTGGTCCGGACTGATGAGCTGGTTGTAGACACCGGCGACGGTGTTGGACGGCATGGCAAATCCGACACCCTGGTAACCGCCGCCGCTGGTGTAGATGGCAGTGTTAATGCCGATGACCTCGCCGTTCATGTTGACCAGCGGACCGCCTGAGTTGCCGGGATTGATGGCGGCATCGGTTTGGATGAACGATTCGAACTGGCGGCCGGGAACGATATTGCGGCCGATCGCCGACACGATGCCGGCAGTGACCGTCTCGTTCAAGCCGAAAGGACTGCCGATGGCCAGGACCCAGTCGCCGACGTTCATGGCCTCGGAGTTACCCAGCTTGGCAGCGGGTAACGGCTTCTTGGCGTCGATTTTGATCACCGCCAGGTCGGTTTCCGAATCGGTGCCGATCACGGTTGCGGTATAGGTCACGGTCTCGGGATCGCCCATCAGGTTGACGCGAATTTTGTCAGCCTTGTCTACGACGTGGTTGTTGGTAACGATGTAGCCTTTGGAATCGACGATGACGCCCGAACCCAGAGAGCGCTCGTGCATATCGGAGCCGCCCTGACCGCGGCCCTGACCACCCTGACCGGGCTGTCCACCGAAGAAGCGGTTAAAGAAGTCCTGGAAGGGATTGTCTTCGTCGCCGCCGCCACCGCCGGCGCCCGGCCCTTCGTCCTGCGGGTTCCCAGGCATCATGCGCTGGTGCGGGCTCTTGATGGTGGTCTCGGTGCTGATATTGACCACCGACGGTTCCAGCTCGCGGGCGATGGTCGAAAACTGATTCGACATCTGGACGGGCGAAGGCACCTTCAGCGGCGTAGCGTCGGCCGATGTGTTCTGTTGATTACCCTTGACGGCCCCGGAAACGACCGTGCCAATCAGGATGCCCAGCGAAAGCGTGGCCAGGATAACCGTTGTTGAGGCAAAGCGATTGGCCTTGAATCTTTGCCTGATACCTGAAGCTTGCGAATCCATTCCCTGTCCTCCGGACTAATGAACCAAATGGAAATTATACAGTTGCGGCGAAAAGACTGTAGTTGTGAGGGGAAACACACGGGCGCTCGAGGCATTAGACGGCGCTGCAGTGCGATTGGTTACCAGCCTGCGATGGTGTCGCCCCTGAAGGGGCTCGGGGTCTGTTTTGTTGCCGAGGACCCAGCGCTTCCGCGCTGGGCTAATCACTTTCGGAGCGACTGAACGAAATCTGTATCCGGGGTCCACGAGTTGCAGAGCGACACAGGTGCGATCATGAGCGCAATCAAGCGCTTTGAGGAGACTCGGACCTGGCTGCGGTCGAATTCACACGGCGTGAGATCGAACCGGATCAATGAACGCCGGGACGAAAATCGCAGGCGGCCCCACGGCAACCTTTTTTCTTTTGCCCGCTGCGTAGGTCGGCATCAGGAAGGTCAAGAGTGATTAGCCCAGCGCGGAAGCGCTGGGAAAACGCGCCCATTGACGCCCGAGCCCCTTCAGGGGCGACACTGCGCAGCGCGGAACCGAAGAGATTAATTGTGGGGCTCGTAAACGGTTTTTCCTCCCACCACTGTCCGCAAGACCTGGGTCTTCAAGATCTCCGGCGGAGCGACCTTCGTCAGATCGCGATCCAGCACGACGAAGTCGGCCAACATGCCTGGCGCGAGCGTTCCCTTCTCTTTTTCAGCGAACTGCGCGTAGGCCGCGCCCGTGGTGTAGGCCGCGATGGCCTGCTCGACCGTGACTTTCTGCTCTGGAAAATATTCTTTCGTCCCGGCTTCATTCTTGCGCGTCACAGCTGCATAAATTCCCCGAAACGGCGTGATCGGCTCGACCGGATAATCTGTTCCGAAAGCCAGGCGGACGCCGTTGTCGAGGAACTCCCTCCATGGATACGAAGTCTTAGCGCGTTGCGGCCCAATGCGTTCTACGGCCCAATTCATATCGGTGAGCAGATGACACGGCTGGACGGAAGCGATGACCCCGAGCTTGCGAAACTGAGCGAACTGATCGGGCGCGATGACCTGGTCATGTTCGATGCGAAAGCGGAAGTCGCGCGAGCGATGATTCTCGCGGGCATCGCGTTCGGCTTCGGCAAAGGCGTCGAGCGCCATCTGCGCGGCGCGATCGCCGATAGCGTGGAAACCGAGCTGGAAGCCGGCAGCCGAGCGCTCGACCGCCATGCGATTCAATGTGCCTTGATCGTATTGCGGCAGGCCGGAATTGCCGGGATCGTCGGAGTACGGGGCGAGCAGCGCCGCGGTGCGCGAACCCAGCGAGCCGTCCATGAAGCCCTTGAGCATTGCGGTGTGCAGCATCGGATCGCCGGCGGGATGCTGCGCGCGGTTCTTTTGTAGCAGCTCTAGCGAATCGTTAAAGGCAATCCATTCGCTGATGCGGAGCGTTAACTTCCCTTCCCGCTCCAAGTCTTCATAAATGAGGAAATCTTCCCAATCGGAATAATCCTGGACCGAGGTCACGCCCCAGCGAGCCGCCTCGGCGAGGGCCAGCTCGATGCCGCGGCGACGCAAGGACAGCGACGGACTCGGAGCTTTGGCCAGTAGCATCGCGCGCGCCGTTTCGCGGACGATCCCCGTGGCATCGCCGTTGCTCTCGCGATCGATTTTGCCGCCGGAAGGATCGGGAATCTTCGCAAACATCCCCGCGGCCTTAAGGGCAGCGGTGTTGGCGACGGATATGTGGCCGTCGACACGCGATAACACGGCCGGATGGTCGCCGGTGACGGCGTCGATATCCTGGCGCGTCGGCAGCTTTTCGCCGACCCAGAGCGTATGGTCCCAGCCGCCGCCAACGATCCAGTCGACCGACGTCGTCGTTTTGGCATGCTCGGCAATGCGCTGCTGCATTTCGGCCAGAGACTTCACGCCTATGAGGTCAACTTGCAGCATCTCCCGACCGCCGTAGGCCAAATGTAGGTGCGCGTCGTTGAATCCGGGCATGACGAAGTGTCCGCCGAGATCGACGACCTGGGTGTGGTCGCCCTTTAGTTTGCGAATGTCGTCATTCGAGCCGACCGAGATGATGCGACCCTCGCGAATCGCCATGGCTTGGGCTTGGGCTTGGGCAGGATTTGACTGTGAGTAGATGTCGCCGTTGAGGAAGATGATGTCGGGCGGCATTCCTGTCTCGGAATTGACCGTTACCGGTTTGCCTGACGTGACCAGGGACAAGATCATCGCTGCTGTTAACAGACTCCTCATGACGTTGGTTGCGGGTTCAAACAGTAAAGCCTGTTCTCCGTTAAGACCCAGCCGCGGAGCGGCGGCAGGGTTTTCGCGCACGCTCTCCTCTGCTGCCGCTGACAACCGACAACTGCCCCACCCCCTCCCTCACCTGGTTTTCATCATCAAGGCGCGTAATGAGTAAAGACAAGGTCGCTCGCTTTCGCCTTCTCGTGGCAGGGGAAACAGGTTTTCATAAATGCTGCGTCGCCAGGTTTGCCGTCGGCGAAGTGACCGAACCCCCAACCGCCGGTTGCGGCATATTTGTTTGAGTCCTTGACCATAAATTGAATGTTTGTGGGAGGCCCGGGAACAAAAGATTGGGCTTGGCCAAAGACTTTGTTGTTTTCCGCTGATGGGACGTTACGGTAATGCAACGCAACAATGATTGTGCCGTCCGGGTACGGAAGCTTCCCTTCCCGGAAGGCCTTGAACGCTACATCGTTGCCTAGGACGGCACCTAAACTGTTGAGGTTGCCTGCTTCATGGGCTGAGGAGATCCACTTCCAGTCGCGGTAGCCCTGAGGGATTTCACTAAGGAAGATCGGCGAGGGTTGCCCATCCGCGCGTCCTGATGCAGGGGCAATGAGGGCAGCAAGGCCGGCTATTGTTGCAACGGCAACCAGGAAAAATGTGAAGTGTTTCATAAAGACTCCTCCATTCGGCACGCATTTTACCTCGAAATCCAATATGTGTGGCAGGAATGACTGGGGAGTTGTTGGTTGTTGGCGGGTTGATGGTTAGTCGGCGACTCCGCTGAGCGCCAGCGTGAGCAGCAGAATGCGCTTTAGCCCCAGATCGCGGCCGGTGGGATCGTACCACTCATGAATGGTGTGGGCTCCGCCGCCGCTGCCGCCCGCTCCAATGGCGACGGCTTCCCTTCCCAACGAAAGCGGGATGTTGGCATCGGTGGAAGCGCGCTGAATCCGGGCAGTGTTGCCGAGTTGAGCGTCCACCGCGCGAATCACTTTCAGCAGTTGTGACTCGGTTGGCAGGTCCGCTGCCGGTCGATTGCCGATAACGCGGACCTCCGCCGTCAGCAGTTCCTGCTTCTTGCGAGCGGTAATGTCGGGAATGACGTGGTCGACGGCTTCGTGTAGGGCGCGCTCCAGCCGGTCAAGCTCCTCCACTGACGCCGAGCGCGTGTCCACGCGCATGGTCGCCGACTCCGGAATGGAGTTCACCGAAGTTCCACCGTCGATGATCCCGATATTGTAAGTGGTCTTGGGCGAGACCGGAACCGGCGTGCGACTGAAGCGGTCAATGACGCGAGCCAGAGCGACAATCGGGTTGGCTACGCCAAAGTCACTCCAGGAGTGACCACCTAGTCCGCGGACAGCGACCTCGTAGCGGCGGCTGCCCAGCCCCTCGGCAATGATGGTATCGGTACCCGCGCCGTCCAGCACCAGCAGAGATGCGATGGTCGCCGACCATCTCGGCTGCTGGTAGATGTGCCTGATTCCGCGCAGGTCGCCCTCACCTTCCTCGCCGACGTCTCCAATGAACAGGATGGGCGCGACGTTCGCAATTTCCGCGGCTTGCAGCGCACCGGCTATGGCCAGCAAAGCGACCACACCCGATGAGTTGTCGGAGATGCCGGGACCGTAAAGCTTGTCTCCGTCGCGGCGCACCTCGATGGGCGTGCCCGCGGGAAAAACTGTATCGATGTGAGCGCTGAGCGCGATGAACGGAGCGCCAGGATCACTGCCCGGACGGATGCCCAGGACATTACCCAATTCGTCACGGTGGACATCCGCCAACCGCAGTTCGGCGAAACGCTCACGCGGAACCAGGCAAAGGCCTCATGCACGCGGCGAAGCTCGGCTATCCGCGCAACCTGTTGCTGCGCCGAGCGCGAACCTCGCGATTCGCTTGGCGAGAATGCCTCTCCGAAAGAAACACGCACTGGAGGAGGGGGGCCCATGAGGATGTTCCATGGTAATACGGCGGGAGGGTGGAGAGAAGAGCGGGGGCAAAACGGATTTCAGAGGACAAGCACAAAATCGCCAAGTGACTTGAGCGCACGATCGAAAGTTACGAGTTTGAGGCCTGCAACTGAGGCGAATGCAGCGAGGTATGCGTCGGCCCAGACTTTGGGCGATCGACTAAGCAGTCGCGAGCGGGACCGGAACTCTCTTTCCAAACCCTCCGGCTCCGGCAGGAACGCGATGCGGCTATCATCACAGCCTTGATCCCATGCCTTCCAGGCGTCTGCCATAGTCCTCGTGTCCGATCCCATGATCTTCTCGGTCGTTAGAAGTCTCAGGACCGCCAGTTGAGT
>JBEKCJ010000094.1:0-16359 GCA_050014935.1 Candidatus Korobacteraceae bacterium | reverse complement strand
GATCGTACTCGTGCGGGATGCTTCAATGCCAGTTCCTGCGCGATCATTCCTCCCATCGAAATTCCATAGACGTGCGCCAGTTCAACACCCGCCGCGTCCAAGACGGCGGCCGCATCGTCGGCCATCTGCGCGATCGGGTACGGGCCCGGCGGCAAGTCGCTTTTCCCGACGCCGCGGTTATCGTACACAATGGTTCGGTAATGTTCCGCCATCGCGGGCCGCGTCCGATGCCACATTTCGTGTGAATATCCGAGTCCCATGATGAGCAGCAGCGGATCGCCCGCTCCGGATTCTTCCCAGTGGATCCGACAGCCGTTGCTGTTGGTGCAAGGCACGAATCAGATCATACCCCCGCTCGTTGTCCCTCGAATATTGAACCTCGGCAGCCAATATCGTTGGCGCCCTTATGCAACAGTGGCAATCGATCGCTGGGCGCTCCCCTTGCTCACATTGAGGGTTCGACATACCTGGGACCACGAAAGCCCGTCGCGGCGTAGTTCGGCCACGCGCGCAGAATCAATCTCGACGCGGGGCCTTCCGAACTTCTTGCCCTTCGCTCTGGCGTTTCGCAGGCCGGCGCGAACTCGCTCCTGGATGAGTGATCGCTCGAACTCCGCCATGGCACCGATGATCTGGAACATGAGGCGCCCGGATGGTGTGCTGAGGTCGAGGTTGTCGCGGAAGCTGACAAAAGCGACTCCATAGGCGCAAAGGTCCGCAAGGGCGTTGACCAGATGCTTTAGCGAACGGCCGAAGCGATCGATCTTCCAAACGAGCACGGCGTCGAACTTCCGCCGGTGAGCGTCGGCCATCAGTTGGTTCAGTTGGGGTCGCGACTCCTTCGAGCCGGATACGCCGTGATCGACGAATTCGCTGGCGATGGTCCAGCCGCGTCGCGAAGCGTACTCCCGGAGTTCTGAGAGCTGCATCTCGGGATCCTGCCCGTTGAGGGTTGAAACGCGCGCGTACAGAGCGACGCGAGCAATCGTGAGGGGTGGTTCTTGAGGGTGTGATGAAGCGGTGTTACGTTTACTGACAGCCATGGGTGCCTCCTGGTTAGGTGCCCTGGTTAGCGTCGTGTCCGGTGTTACTAGCACCGGCACGGCGCGCTTGCATTCAGGCCGCCTTCTTGCGACCTCGTCCCTTGCGAAAGTTTTGCTCCTTGTACTTCTTGACACGGCTCACGTCGCGGTCGTTCCACAGCCTGATGTCGATCCCCGCCTCAACCCGGCGTCGCGGTTCGGGGATTTTGCCGCTATAGAGCCAGCTCAACAGAGTATTTTTGCTGATGCCGACGATTGCCGCGACTCGCGCCGTTGAGTATATTGCCATAAATTGTATGGTATACCAGTATTTCGGAACTAGTCAACAAAATTCTGGACCTGAGGAAGAAGCTTGCAGCGCTTTGGGAACCGGTTTGAATGAAAACAAGGTCCCCCTCTTGCCTCTCCGGTGGTAACTTAGTTTCGAACCGGATAGCCGCTGACCAATCATCCGTGGCGATTGGGCGCGGCGCCTTTCCGTGCCCACGTTGATTGCCATTTCTCAATGCGGGATGGTTGCGGATGGGAGACAGTTGGCTGATGACGCAATTTGCCTGGAACCTGATTGACCACACCTTAGTAGGGCTGAAGTTGTCGGACTTGTCTGAAGAGATGCGGAAGAGCATCGAGGATGAGGAACGACAAATTAGGGACGACAATCGTCTTAACCAGAACAGCCAAGCAGTACCCTCTCTGCTGGTCCAGATGCACGAACGTCGAACGGACGAGTGGGCTGAGAAGACATACAAGGTTTATTGCGATGTTTGGGAGAAACAGGGCTATAGAAAGACCGCTGAATTTGTGCGCGCAGTTTCTGCCCATGCAATCCCGACAATCATTGCCGCGCGCACGGGGGCCGTAATATCTCAGCTATCAGCGGAACGTAAGCGAACGGGTTCGGTTATGGAGCCGCATAACGCACGGATGGCCAGCTTTAAACAGTCGATGGAACGTCTCGCCGGTCGTTGGGCCAGAAAACTGAACGGTGAAGCGAGAGAGTGCGAACACGCAGAGAACGCCATGCGAAGGAACGCCCATCGTGAACACGATGAGCGACAGACAAACCAACCTGTGTTGCATGAGGGACCGAAGTCGCCACCCGCAGCAGATGCCCGCACGGTTGCACCTGGAGTTGCTCAAGTTTCGCTGGCTGACCTCAACGTACCTGTGGGCACAAGTCTGAAGGAGGCGAAACGTGCGTTGCTCAAACTTGGTACACCGGCTCGCAAGCTGAAAGACCCTCGCATTTTGGAAGCTGCAGACTACAAGATTGAGAACCCAAAATCCAGCTATAAGGAAGTGTCGATTAAGTTCTTCCGGACATCTAGACGGGCAGACAGTATTCGATCCTGGGTCAACAAACGCAAGCCACCGGACGGTAGAGAGTGAGCCGCTATACCAAGGCTGCTCCCGGTGGCCGTCCTACCGTCTTAGAAGATGGCTATCATCTCTGTGCGCGTTGCGGCACTATTCTCTGCACCGACGACGGAGTCGTGGTGGTGTATCGAGCTCCGTGGTGGGGAGTTTATGTGCACCCCCAAGGGCCCGACTGCCCTGCTAAGGCCGTTTCAGGGTGGCGAGCAGCGGAGCTTGCCTTGGACATGCGGGAGTCGAATGTTCCCACGCCCAGAGAGGCGTGCCGTGTCAATATCGGCGGCTTTACTTTGCCTTTTGTCTCCTTACTTGATAATGAACACTGCAACGTCGAGACGGCTGCCGTAACGATCAGCCAAAGGGACTTTTTACCGATCAACCCCTCTGCCGAGGCTGCAGATGAAGGCTTTTTACCTGACCTGATTGGAAACTGGGGTGATCACCGCCACTGGAGGGAGTGGTGGTACAAGGAGCTGAAGATTGTCGAGGCACTAGACCAGGGGATATATGGTGCGTTCGTGAGGTTAGTTCGCGAGGTGCTGAATCAGGAGCGGGCCTTCCTATACGTCAATCGACACGGCCCGTGGACGACCACATGCCTGTCCGAAAAGGACGAGCGACCGAAGCGGACAACAGTCTCCCAGCCAGCATCATCAAGCCTGCCCCGGCGAAAAGGCAAATCCAGCGTTCACCAGCGCAAGTCTCGCCAACACCACCGCCGTTCGAGCGGTGCGTTGGGCCATTCGTTGACGCGAGATGTGACAGGCAGATCTGGTGAAGATGCTTTATACTCCCTGCGAAAGCTCACCGACGGCAACCGTGTTCTTGGGTTCGGGAAGATAGCGCCTCTCGACGAGTTCAGGTATTGGCTGCTTAGCGGACCCAAGCCCCGACCCTCCTCACTGCCCTTTGACAGCCTGCGCTGCCCGGAAATGTTCGACTGGTCTCATGACGGTGTACCCAAGGAACTCGTGGAGCATTGGAGAAATAATCCCAAAACCTCTCCCTACGGGCCAGTAGCCCGATTGAAACCTGGGTTTTTGGCCGCCCTGAGGAAGTCGAAGCCGCGTTAATTCCGCTGTCGGAAGCGGAATGAAAAGGCCGTTTTACTTCCGCTGCGGAACGAAATGCCCCTCTTTGTACCGCTTCCCATAAGTGTAAACAGCCATACAGCGAGGCAACCCCGTATTACCAGCTACACCGAGAAATCGAATTGCGCAGCTATGGGCGGCTCACATAGCTAAAGGCTGAGTGTTCCAAAAACCCGTCGCATGGGGCAGCCGTAAGTGCTTGAACCGGCGAGGGCGGCGCTAGTTGGTGGGATGTGCGGAAATCAGATGATTTCGGAACGGTGATCAAGATGGCAACGACAACCCAAGTGGCAAGTCCTGGTTTACAAGCATTGCAATACGAGTTCATTGACAGCAAGGCACTGGCGTCCCGGTGGGCCCTGCCAGAGTCTTGGATTCGTGAGCAAGTGCGCTCGCGCTCGTCTGATCCATTGCCACACTTGCGGTTCGGCAAATACGTCAGATTCCGGTGGGGTAGCCCTGAGCTCGAAGGGTGGGCGGAACGGCGTATCATAAACGCGAGCAACAGGGATGTGGGACGAGTTCACAAAAAGGAGATCAGATGAAAAGAACTCGTCGCCACCAGAAGGGGTATTTATTCAAAAAGGGTACCGCGTGGTACCTGCGGTACTACGATCGCGTCATGGGTACTGCAGGTGACGTGGAACACAAACAAAAATGTCGGAAACTGACTGAGGCCGTCGGCCGGTATCGAACGAAGCAAGCGACGTGGGAATTGGCCGAAGAGTTTCTCCAGTCGTTGAACGACGGCACTGCAACACCGGAAAGCTCAATGATGCTGCGGCAGTACGTTGAGGGGTTCTATTTGCCGCACGTTGAGGAGCAGCGGCTGTCCACGTACAAGGGCTACATGCACATGTGGTCGAAACACCTCAAAACGCGCAGCTCAATCGCGCTCAGGGATTTCAGAACGGTTGATGGCGAAAACATGTTGCGGGCGATTGCACGAACAGAGAATCTGAACCGCACATCATTGGCGCATATCAAGTCGTTTCTGTCGGGAGCATTCCGGTATGCGCGCCGGCAGGGAATCCTGAATACGGGCGAAAATCCAATGAGAGACGTTGTGGTCCCGAAAGCGAGACCGGGCAACGAGACGTATGCCTATTCTCTGGAGGAGATCCTGAAGATGCTGGTGGTCGTTCCCGAACCCGCGGCGACGGTGCTTGCAACCGCAGCTTTCACCGGGGCGAGGCGAGGTGAGATTCGTGGAATGCTTTGGGAGAACTACAGTGGCGTACAGATACGGATTACTCAATCTGTGTTCGGCAGCCACACGGACGAGCCGAAAACGCCGAAGAGCAAGGCTCCAGTTCCCGTTATTGCGCCATTGGCGAAGTACCTCGATCGCCACAAGGCTACCTCTGGAGATCCGGTATCAGGATTGATCTTCAAGTCGAAAACGGGTTCCTCGATGGACCTGGCGCAAATTGCGAGGTTCGTAATCCGCCCCGCGCTTGAGGGTACCGGAATCGAGTGGCACGGCTGGCACGCTTTTCGCCGCGGGCTGGCTACCAACCTGTATCGGCTCGGTGTACCGGACAAGACGATTCAGGCCATTCTCCGGCACGCGAATCTCTCAACAACCATGAATGCTTACGTGAAGTCAGTTTCTGCTGACGCGACGGCTGCAATGAGGGCTTTTGAGGAACTATGCAACCAACATGCAACCGCCACGGAGCTGAGGACCCAGTAGTGATGTGCACCTAACATGCAAGTCGCTGAAAGTAAATGGCGGAAGCGTGTGCGAGTCGAACGCACCATTGACATCGAAGATGCCAATCGCCGGTTTTGAAGACCGGGAGGGTCACCGGACCCCCTTCGCTTCCGCATTACACACCCGCGTCAGACCAGCGGAGGAACGATCCCCCGCGCTCGCACTCGATACATCGGGCAACGGCGATTGTAACAGCGCCGGCCACGCCTGCCTGAGGCTGGTCACAGAAGCCATTCGGGCCAGCCTTCCAGTAAGCGAACTCCTGCTACATTGATCTCGGAGCCGTCGTCATGACCCAGCGCAAGTTCTCCTTCGTGCAGCTTGACGTTTTCACCTCGCGCCCTCTGGAGGGCAACCAGCTCGCTGTTTTCACCGATGCTCGCGGCCTGAGCGATGACGAGATGCAGAAGCTGGCCCGCGAAACCAATCTCTGCGAGACCACTTTCATCCTGCCGCGTGACCAAGCTACCGAACGCGAGCAGGGTCACAAAGTGCGCATCTTTACAGTCAATGAAGAGCTGCCGTTTGCGGGACATCCCACCCTGGGCACGGCGTGGTATTTGCGGCAGCAGTCGAGTGCCGATGAGATCGTGCTCGATCTGAAGCTCGGAAAGATTCCCGTACGCTTCGAGCAGCGTGACGGATTGCTTTTCGGCGAGATGCGCCAGGCCGACCCGCAGTTTGGCGCGATGCACCCGCATGACGTTATCGCCGGCGTGCTTGGCGTTCCCGTGGCTGAACTAGACGAGCGCCTCCCCATCCAAACCGTCTCCACCGGCATGGCATTCACCGTGGTTCCATTCCGTTCGTTGGCCACACTGCAAAAGCTCAGCATTAGCTGGAGCCAGATCGCGCCCTATCTGCAAACTATCGGCAATCCGGCGTTCTTCTATTTTGTCTGCCGGGAGACAGTCGATCCCCAAGCAACATTGCACGCGCGCATGATCTTCTATAACGGCGAAGATCCCGCAACCGGCTCCGCTGCGGGATGTTGCACGGCATGGGCGGTGAAGCACGGCGTGCTGGCGCCGGGGGCGCAAGGGCTGATCGAACAAGGAAGGGAAACGCGGCGCCCCAGTTTTCTTTACGTTCGCGCGGCGAAGACGGAGGACGCGATCACGAATGTACGGGTGGGCGGTAACGTAGTGCATGTGATTAACGGAGAAGTTACGATGTGACTTTTCTGAGGATATTCTGTGCACGGTGAAAAGCGGCATCCAGCAAGGCTTTCACGCGAGCCGCTGAAAATAACATCACCACGAGCAGTGCGATTTGCTTTGCCCGTCCGCGGCAAAAATTTCTCTCGTAATTGACCACGACAATACTTGTGCAACCCCCGCGCCAGTCGTACTATCCGGACACGCTATTGCTCTGGCGTAATTAACAAACCACTCGGTGACGGTTGCAGACGTCCGGCTTCCCAGGTTTGCCCGGACACGGCTGCGCAGTGCTCCCGAGAAGGTTCGGTGGGGTAAATGAAACCGAAACGTACGATTCTCTGCATCGACGATGACGAACGCTCTCTCTCCGTTCGCAAAGTCCTACTGCAAACACGCGGCTATCGCGTGCTGACGTGCTGCGATCCTGAACGCGCCATCGAAGCCATGAAGGAGGGCGGCATCGATCTGGTGCTCTCCGACCTGATGATGCCCAAGCTCAATGGCGCAAAACTGATTGAGCAACTGAAATCGATTTCGCCCGAGACCCCGGCGCTATTGTTTTCCGGCTGCGTGAGTTGCTGCCCCGAGGAACATCATGCGGATGCCTGGCTTCCGAAAGGCGAATTCGCTCCTATGGAACTGCTGGAGCGCATTCGCGTGCTACTGATTCGCAAGCGCGGCCCCAAGCGCCCAATAACCGTGCCGCAACAGCTTGCATCGTGAAGTGCGGACCTAAGGCGGACAGAAGCGGACGCTACTCGATACCTCAAGTTCTACAAGGATCTCCAGCCTCCTGGGCAGCGTTGCGACATCGAATCAACGCTGCTCCTGTCCGCTCTCATTTCGCCATGGCTACAGAATCATCCGTTCGTCGCCGACCCGTCGGGTCACACGTTCGCGGTCAAGATATTCGAGAAGTGGAATCGCGTATTTTCGAGTAATGCCGAACAGGTCCTTAAAGCTGCCGACGTTGAGCTTCGGCGTTTTCGCCTTTTGGGCAACCATCTGGCGGCGGAGCGCGTCCAGCGCATCGCGATGAAATACCAAATCGTCCGAGAGCTTCACCAGCACACGATCACGCAGCAGCAGGGTCACAATCTTCTGCGCCCGCACCTTGTCCACGGGCAAGGAAGCCAGCACTTCCTTCAGCAACGGGACCTTCAACCCAGCCTGGGCAAAAGCTTGCTCGATTTGCGCCTTTGACTCGGCTTCTTCGTCACGCAGGACAACGCTCTTACCGGCAGTGTGCACAACTTCACCGGCGATCTGAAGCTTCTTGTCGCGCACCAGCGAATCCAGAACGCCGCGAAAGACTTCCGCGCGCAAGCTCACCGTCTCGCGCAACTCTTCTTTGCCGATTCCTTGCACCAGCGGATTCGCTTTGTGAAACTGTTCAACCTTAGCCGAAATCTTGTCGCGCAGAGATTCCACTACCATCGGCGACAGCAGTAACTCATCGAAACGCGCCAGCTTTCCCGACTTCGTAAGATCCGCAGCGATCTGCTCAATCTGTGACCGCAGCCACCCGGTCTCGGCGACAGCTTCGGAAAGCGCAAGCCCGTCCTGGCGGCGCCGGAAAACCCGCGCCAGTAAAGCTTCTTCGGAACCTCCCTTTGCGAGCGTTCGCAGGAACGCCAACCGCTCGTCCGCTTTTACGCGCCGAGGCTGCTCCGCCGCATCGAGCACTCTTCCTCCGCCGATGGTGATGACCGGAGAAAATTGCCGGACGATAAAGCGATCGCTGGGCAACAGCAAGATAGGATTGTCCAGCTTGAGCCACGCCAACCCAGTCTCGCCCGGTTGCAACTGCTTTGCACCAAGCAAGTTGACTTCGGCAATGGTTTCAGCGGTGAAGACATGGAGATGCACGCGGGCGCGATCGCGCAACGGCTTGGCTGAGCGGAGAAGATCGAGCGTGACGCTGACGCGCTGCGCTGGTTGAAACATCTGCGGAGGCGTCAACATCATGCCGCGCGCCAACTCGGTGGTGTCGACGCCGGCAAGGTTCAACGCCGTACGTTGGCCGGCGATAGCTTGTTCCGCGGCAGATCCGTGGACCTGCACGCCCCGCACTCGCAGCCTCTTGCCACCGGGATGCAACTGCAACTCCTGCTCTTTGTGGACTGTCCCCGAAATGAGAGTGCCGGTTACGACCGTGCCAAAGCCCTTCATGGTGAAGACGCGATCGATGGGGAGGCGGAAGACGGCTGATGAATCCTTGGCCGGAATCTCGGCAGCCAGGCGCGCCAGTTCGCTCTTGAGTTGGCCCAGTCCCGCGCCGGTCCTGGAACTCACCGGGATGATGGGAGAAGTCGTGGGATCGAGGAATGAGCCTTTGAGGAAGTCTGCCACTTCCATTGTCACCACTTCAAGGGTCTCAGGATCGACAAGGTCAGACTTCGTCAGCACCGTGATTCCGCGCTGCACGGCCAGCAGGCGGCAGATGTCGAAGTGCTCGCGGGTCTGCGGCTTGATGGACTCATCGGCGGCGATAACCAGCAAGACCAGATCGATGCCGCCGACACCGGCCAGCATGTTGCGCACAAAGCGCTCGTGTCCGGGAACATCGACGAAGCCGATGCGAATGGGCTCACCAGATGGGCCGGACAATTCCAGGTTGGCAAAGCCGAGATCAATTGTGATGCCGCGGCGCTTCTCCTCGGCGAGGCGGTCAGGATCAATCCCGGTCAAGGCCCGCACCAGGGCGCTCTTGCCATGATCGATATGACCTGCGGTGCCAACGATAACGGCCTTCATAAGGACAGTTTACCGGAGAGTTTCTGGAACTCTCGAAGGCCGGCGGTGGAATGGCTTTAGGGAGTGCCTTATGCGAAAATAGAAGCAGAAACTAGCTAGAAGCTCTCGGGTTACTACGGTTGCGCCATCCTCAAGGAAGCTTTTGCCTTCAACGGTCGAGGGGCGTCTAATGTACTTGAACTCTCGGCATATTTGATCCAGACGGATGGCTTCAATCCTGACACCACCAGACAGACCAACCTCTCTTCCCCCGCGAGAAGACGGAGAACTTGCGCTCTGGGAAGACGGCACGCAGCTCGACGCCGAGCTCATGCCCCACCTGCTAATCCAGTTGGAGGACGACCTGGAGCGCTCGCGGGTGCGCGAGGCGTTCTGGATTTCCGTAGTCGTTCACCTGATGGTGGTCCTGTTTCTGGTGCTTTCTCCCAAGCTGTTTCCCGGCATTAAAGGCGTGGTGCTGATTTCACCTGAAGATCTGATGCGCAATCAGCAGATGACGTACCTGGACCTTCCTCCGGATTTGCAGAAGGAGCCGAAGAGGGCGCCGAAGACGGACGTGCTGTCGGACAAGAACCGGATCGCGGAGAGCCGGCATCCTACGCTGGACAGGAAGACGCTGGAGGAATTGAAGCGCGCGGGGCCGCCGAAGATTCCTTCGCCTCCGGCGCAGCAGCAACCGTCGCCGCCGGTGCAGCAGGCGCAGCAGCAACCGAACCAGCAACCGCCAAACCCGGCGCAGGGCCAGCCGATGGCGCAGCTCCAGCCGGGCATCCCGCAGGACAATCCCAAACTACCGGCGCAGCAGCAGGGCACGCCGAAGTTTCCCGGCAATCTGGCCGGCGTGATGTCGCCGGGCTCGTCGATTGAGCAGGCGGCACGCGCGGTTGCGGCGCGTCGGGGTGGCGGAAGCTATGGAGGTGGCGGTGACTACGGAGCCGGCCCCGGTGGAACCGCGGCTCGCGTGCAGGGGAACCTCGAGGTCCTGTCCGATACCGAAGGCGTGGACTTTGGCCCTTACCTGTCGCGGGTTCTACAAGCTGTCCGGATGAACTGGTACAACATTATCCCGGAAGAAGCCCGGCCTCCGCTGTTGAAGAAAGGTAAAGTCTCGATCGAATTCGTCATCAAGAAGGACGGGACGGTTGCCGGCATGACGCTACGTTCGCCTTCCGGCGATGTCGCGCTCGATCGTGCTGCCTGGGGCGGAATTACGGCCTCGGCACCTTTCGCACCTCTGCCCAACGAATTCCACGGGCCCTACATCGCCTTGCGCTTCCACTTCTACTACAACCCGGCCAAAGGCGAAATCGAATAGCGCCACGCGTAGAATTGTGCTGTGGATGACCAGCAGCAGGGCGCGAGTTCGCTTCGTCTCGAGGAGCGCGAGCTTCAGTTGCAACAGCGACAGCGCGCGCGCGACCGGCGCAAATTAATTGGCTTGCTCACCATCGCGCTCTTCATTCTGGTGCTGGCCTTCCTCCGATACGGCAAAAGCATTCCCTGGGGCGCACGATGACAGCCCCATGGACGCGATGACTTCCTCCTCGCAGCTGGAGCCACTGCTGGTGGTCATACTGGGGCCGACGGCGTCGGGAAAGTCGGCGCTGGCGCTGGACCTGGCGCAACGCTTTGCGGGCGAAATCGTCAGCTGCGATTCGGTGGCTGTCTATCGCTGCTTCGAGATCGGCACCGCCAAGCCCACGCGCGACGAACGGACGCTGGTGCCCCACCACCTGCTCGACGTCGCGGAACCGGATGAGCCGTTTACCGCTGGCGAGTATGCTCGACAAGCGCGAGTCGCGATGGCGGCCATCGTCCAGCGTGGCCGGCTGCCGATTGTTGCCGGGGGCGCGGGCTTGTACCTTCGCGCCCTGTTGGAAGGACTGTTTCCCGGGCCGCAACGCTCGGAAGAGTTGCGTCAGCGACTGCGGTGGCGCGTGACCGAGTCCGGTTCGTCCCACCTGCACCGAATCCTCAGGCGGCTGGATCCTGCGATGGCTGCGAAGATCCACGCGAACGATGCCGCCAAGCTGATTCGGGCTATCGAGGTGTGTCTGGCTTCGCGAGCGCGAATGAGTGAACTGCGGCAGCACGGGCGCGATCCTCTGCGCGGCTTTCGCGTTCTGCGAATTGGGCTGGATCCACCGCGCGACCAACTATACGAGCGCATCAATATTCGCGCGAGGACGATGTTCGACAACGGTCTGGCGGAAGAAACGCAGACGCTGCTTGGCCGCTACGGGCAGCGAAAAGACGTGACGCCACTCGACTCACTCGGATATCGCCAGGCCACGCAATTGCTCCGGGGCGAGTTCACCCTGGAGCAGGCGATCACCGCAGCTCAACAGGGCCATCGCAATTATGCCAAGCGGCAGATGACGTGGTTCCGTCGCGAGCCGGAGGTTGTGTGGCTGGAAGATTTTGGAGATAACGCAGTCGTGGCGCAGCAAGCTGCCGAACTGGTTGCCTCGCATATTTCGGTGGAGCGGCCGAGGCGGCGATCTGATGCCGTCGGTTAGCCGTCGAGGCAGAGCGACAAGCGTCGGATCCTTGCCCTAAGAAGGCAGCTTCCAGGGAACCGATGCCACGCGCAATTCGTATCAATACCACAGCGAAGAACGCATCGGGCGATCGCGCTAAATTTTCGCAGAGGCATCCGATCCGATGCGCGATGGATTTGGGAAGTTCGAATCGGGATTCCCAACGCGAAGTATTCAGTTTCAGCGGAGGACCTCAATGAAGATCGGAGCCATGAAAACATTGTTGGCGATCGTAGCCGCAGGCGCGACCTTGCTACTGGGAGCATGCAGCATCAGTGTCGACGATAAGGACAAGAAGAACGAGAAGGTGGACATCAAGACGCCCTTTGCCGATCTGAAAGTCGACAGCAGCGGAAAGGCAGCAGACAACGGCATTCCGGTATATCCCGGTGCGCATCTTCGCCCCGCGGACAATGGCGACAATCATGCTGCGAACATCAGCATCGGAGCCGCGGGCTTTGGGCTGAAGGTCATCGCCGCGGAGTATGAGACCAACGATTCGCCGGACAAAGTGAAAGCATTTTACGAAGACAAGATGAAGTCGTTCGGGAGCATCCTGGTGTGCAATGGGCACAGCGGTGGGTCGGATGTTCACATCTCCGGGCACAACGACGACAAGAAGCTGAGCTGCTCCGATACCAGCGGCGACGGCTGGGAAATCAAGGTTGGGAGCAGCGACAACCAACATCTGGTGTCGATCGAGCCCAACGGCTCGGGCACGCGCTTCGGCACGGTCTTGATACAGACGCGAGGCAAGCAGGACACTCTCTAGAAGCAATTTTCAATCCTCGGAGGCTGAGCTTTTGTCTTTTGGAGGAATGTTCACACGTGGAACATTTTTCCCGATTCGGGAAAGCTCCGCAAATGTTCGCGGCTTGTCCTTGACAGACCGGCAGCCCTCGTCAAGATCTGCCGCCGGCCTCCGCACCACTGATTACCGGCGGCGGACTACTGGCCACTGCCGCTTTCATCCAGTTGCTAATTCCTCATCGCTTCCTGTAACGTTCGGCAAGTGGAACATCCCTGCTATCGCTGCCAAGCCGAGATCCCAGAAGGCACTGCCTTCTGCCCGCACTGTGGCGCGCCGCAGATTCGCGTTATTCCCCCTGAAGCCGAGCCCCAGTGGACACCGGGGCCGACTCCCGATGTCTCCGCGCAAGCGCCTCCACCACCTCTGCCCACGATGCCGCCATCTTCGATGTGGTCACCGGGTGCGCCCTATCCGCCGCTCCCCACCACCATTCGCTGGGACCTTGCCTGGAAAGGCGCTTTGCTGTGCGGAGTGGGCGCCGCACTCCTCACGGCCATTCCTATCGTCTCGGTTGGTTGCTGCCTCTGGATGCTCGGAGCCGGCGCACTTTCGGTCTCGCTCTATCAGAAGCGCACGCCGGAGACGCTGATCACGCCGGGTATGGGAATGAAACTCGGCGCGCTCGCCGGCCTGTTTGGCTTTATGGTGAATTCGGTGGTGTCGACGGTCTCGTTCCTCACCTTCCGTTCCCGCGGCGACTTTCGCCACGCCATGGAACAGCAGATGCAAAAACAAATGGCCAGCAACCCCGATCCCAAGGTGCAGGAAATGATGCAGCGCATGGTCGAGTGGATGACCACCCCGCAGGGTGCGGCGACGCTTATCGTGTTCTTCTTGCTGGTTATGGGACTGATATTCGTACTCTTCACCGCGGCCGGCGGCGCGCTCGGCGCTTCCATGTTTCGTCGCCGCCGAGAGTTCCGCTAGACATCACTTGTCGCGGCGCGCTGGCGGGGATTGCTCGTGCCATAGCGATTTATCGTCAACGATCAGCCTGAGACGCCAACGGCCCCGGTCTTCATTGACTTGCCGGTTTCCCCCAAGTAAGATTCGCTGCCAATGATCGGCCAAACCATCTCGCATTACCGCATCATCGAGAAGCTGGGCGGGGGCGGGATGGGAGTGGTCTATAAGGCAGAGGACGTACGGCTCGACCGCTTCGTGGCTCTTAAGTTCCTGCCCGAAGACCTGGCCCAGGATCGCCAGGCTTTGGAACGATTCCGGCGCGAGGCCAAAGCAGCGTCGGCCCTGAACCATCCCAATATCTGCACCATCTACGACATTGGCGAAGAAGACGGCCAGGCTTTTATCGCCATGGAGTACCTCGATGGCGAAACCCTGAAGCACTGCATCCAGGGCAAGCCACTGGAGATTGCGCTGCTGTTGGAGTTGAGCACTGAGATTGCCGACGCGCTCGACGCCGCCCACAGTGAAGGCATCATCCATCGCGACATCAAGCCTGCGAACATCCTCGTGACCCGGCGTGGCCACGCCAAGATTCTCGACTTTGGGTTGGCCAAGGTCGCCGCCAAGGTCGGGGCCAGCGGACAAACTGCAACCGGGTTGGCCTCCGATGCCGACCACCTGACCAGTCCGGGCACCATGCTGGGCACGGTTGCCTACATGTCCCCGGAGCAGGCCAGAGGCAAGGACCTGGATGTACGGACGGACCTGTTTTCCTTTGGCGCAGTTCTGTACGAAATGGCGACTGGGACGTTACCCTTCCGCGGGGAGAGCTCGGCCGTGATCTTCGAGGCTATTTTCAATCGCGCCCCGGCGCCGGCCATCCGCCTGAATCCCGACTTGCCAGCCGGCTTGGAACGAATCATCGACCGCGCCTTGGAGAAAGATCGAGAGCTCCGTTATCAGCATGCCTCCGACATGCGCTCGGAGCTGCTGCGCCTGAAACGGGATACCGAATCGGGCCGTTGGATAGTGGGCGGTTCGGAGCCGGCGTCGGCGATCCAAGCACCGAGTGGTTCTCAGCCGTCCTCAGTCTCGTCGGCCAGTGCACGGTCAGCAACCGCGGCGCCAGACCAGTTCGCACAGGCCAGCAGCAGTTCCGGAGTCGTCACCGTGGCAAAGCAGCACAAGCTGGGATTCGCGGTCGGCATGGTTGCTTTCCTGGCCGTACTCGGCGCAGCAGGTTTCGGAATTTATTCCTTGTTGCATCGTCCCGTCCCAGCTCCATTCCAAAAATTCACAGTCACGCGAGTCACCGATTCGGGCAAGGTAGCAGGGGCTGCGATTTCGCCCGATGGAAGGTACGTACTGAGCGTGACTGATGACAGCGGGCAGCAAAGCCTGTGGCTCCACAATGTGCCCACGGGAAGCGTTACGCAAGTGATCCCGCCCTCGGCTACGGATTATCTGGGCCTCGCGTTTTCGCCGGACGGAAACTACATCTACTTCAGCAAAGCCGAGAACGCCGCTCACATTCATTACGACCTCTACCGGTCTCCCGTATTGGGTGGTGATCAGCAAATGGTCGTGCGGAATATCGCCGGCCAAAGCCTGACGTTTTCTCCTGATGGACAGCGTATCGCCTACCTACGCCAGGACGATCCGGAAGTCGGCAAGTACCGCATCCTCGCGGCATCTTTAGAGGGCGGCAACGAAACGGTTCTGCTGACTCAGCCTGCGGTGAACGTGCCTGACTTCCTGGCATGGTCTCCGAAGGGAGATGAGATTTACACCTCCGGGGCGGGTGGAAACGGCGACCGGGCTGCGATTGACGTCCTCGATGTGCATGCCGGCAAGTTGCATCGCTTCGCGGCTTTCGCAGATGAGTTTCTCGCCGAAATCAAGTGGTCGCCGGTTGATCGCGTGCTCTTTGTCATGCATGGGCAAACCGGAGCCAATGGCATAAAGGCCCAAATCGGGTTCCTACGAGAAACGGGAGGAGAAATCGAGCCGATCACTCGCGACTCCAACCGATATGCGACGGTCACGGTTTCCGCCGATGGAAAAACCCTGGGCACCGTTCTGGTTCGCAGTGAGGCAACAGTTTTCGTCCTCTCCGATACCGGCCACGGCTTTGCTGAGCCGCGTTCCGTTCTTTCCCAAGCCAATGACTTCGACGACTGGAGCAGCCTGCACTGGAGCGCCGATGGCAATCTTCTGCTGAACAACTTTGGCCGCCTGCTCAAAGTGGGGCTCGATGGCAAGAGTCAAACCCAGCTTCTGGCGGATCCGAGTGCGCGAATGTTCACCCCCTTTTCCTGTGGCACAAACTACATCGTTCTCACCTGGCAAGGTCGCGGCGGCACCCATTCGCGAAGTGTCTGGCGTACCAATGCCGACGGTACCGATCCACTGCAACTAACCCACGGCGATGACGACCGTTCGCCAGCTTGTTCGCCCGATCAGAAATGGGTCTATTACTTCGATAATCGTGAATCGAAAATCCATCGGGTGCCGGTGGATGGCTCCGGCAAGTCGGAAGTAATTCTGAATCTGCCCCAGGGTTATTCGGGAGCGGCGGCTCTCAGTTTTTCTCCTGACGGCAAGACTCTAGCGGCCGCCCTGCTGGACGCGCGCCGAGCCACAACGATAGCCCTGTACGACATCGGATCATCGGCTCCGCCACGCTTGCTCGATGCCAGCCGGCGTACGCGTGGTTTGCAGTTCACCCACGATGGAAAGTCTGTCGTCTATGCCATGCGGGAAAACGGCGTCGACAACATCTGGATGCAGCCTCTGGACGGCTCGGTGGGACATCAGGTGACAGATTTCAAGTCGGAGCAAATCTGGTTTGTCGACTTGTCGCCAGATGGAAAGAATCTAGCTGTATTGCGCGGTCGCTATGTGTCGGATGTAGTCCTGTTGCAAGAAACCAAGCCGTGAGGTGCATAGCGTGGGTGTTC
>JBEKCJ010000093.1:0-23855 GCA_050014935.1 Candidatus Korobacteraceae bacterium | reverse complement strand
CGCCAGGTGTGGGTCGCTAACCTTTAAGCTATTATTAGGAGGTTAGGCGATTTTGAAGCTCCGCGGCGGACAACAGATCCCTCGGCGGCTTGAAAGCCGCCTCGCGATGACAAAATAAATAACGCCGCTGAACGCCGGCCTAAAGGCCAGCTCTACCCGAGCACAGCTGCCGGTCTAAAGGCCAGCTCTACCAGGACAATTCCGGGCCAATGCCATGCCTAACCATCAAAACAATATTAGACAGTTAGCCGTTCGCTCGCTCGCGCTGGATACCTCGAGGCTAGGAGTTCGAGGCTTCCGGCGCGGTCTCTTGCGGCTTGGGGTTGGTGACGCGATCGATTAATTCTTCGGCTAACTTCAAGTAGGCTTCGGCGCCGCGGGAGTGGGGATCGTAGATGATGGCGGGCTGGCCGTGGCTGGGGGCTTCGGCGAGGCGGATGTTGCGCGGGATCGCCGTCTGGCACATGAGGTCGCCGAAGAAGCCGCGGAGCTCGGCGGCAACGGACTGCGCCAGGTTGGTGCGCTCGTCGAACATGGTGAGGACGACGCCTTCGACGGCGAGCGCGGGGTTGAGCTCGACACGGATGCGGTCGATGGTGTCGAGCAGCTCGGTGACGCCTTCGAGGGCGAAGTACTCGGCTTGCATCGGGATGAGGACGGTGTCGGCCGCGACCAGGGCGTTGAGGGTGAGAAGGTCGAGGGCCGGGGGACAGTCAAGGACGATGAACTGGAAGCGGTCGCGAATGGGCTCGAGCGCCTGGCGGAGGCGATACTCGCGGGAGTCGAGGGGGACGAGCTCGATGTTGGCGCCGAGGAGATTTTTGTGCGCCGGGATGATGGTGAGGAGGTCGAGGGCGGTGGGGTGAAGAGCGTCGGCGGCGGTGAGCTCACCCATGAGGACCTTGTAGGTGCTGGGGCGGTCGGGATCGCGGAGGAAGCCGAGGCCGCTGGAGGCGTTGGATTGGGGGTCGCAGTCGACCAGCAGAGTTGGGGCGCGATGCGAGGCGAAAGAGGCGGCGAGATTGATGGCGGTGGTCGTCTTGCCGACTCCGCCCTTCTGGTTGGTGACCGCAATGACTCTTCCCATGATTCGCCTTCGCCCGGGAAGCTGCTGTCGCCGGGACGCTCCTCGGGTACTGTAGAAGCTTAGACCTCGGCGATGGCGGCGGCAACCGTCGAGCTACGGCTGGAGGCCATTTTTCCGAGGAAAAGCTGTGCAATACCGCAGTGGAGCGGCGCAAGATGCTGATTCGGTGGCGCAGCGGCTAGTTGGCGATTGTGGAAGCCTCGAAGAAAACGACGGCTGCTCCAGCGAGAGCCTCGTCAGTCTAGCTGCGCGTCGCAACAACGCTCGAGCGCCAGGGAAATGTTCCACGTGGAACATTTTTGCGCCGGAGGTGCCCGGCCCCGCTCCCTCGGCAAGACAAATAATGTTCCACGTGGAACATTTTCTCGAATCCCGGGTCGGACTCCACCGAGCTATCCCAGTATCCTGGGCACCGGACGACTCAGCGCCGCCGCCTCTAGAGCCTCCTCCATAACCATCAAACTTCGCCGATTTCCCGGTCGGACAGCTGCAATCACCCCAAAGCTTTCGCAGCGCGACGATAAAATGTTCCACGTGGAACAATTTGTAAAGTTACCACTTACACCTAACAATAACGTAGTACACATAAACAATCAGTCCACCTTACCAACCATCCCTCATACAGATTGAGCCTAATCTCCCACCTCTTCAAACTCATCTCTGCCCTCTATGATATTCCGTAGTAACTTACTAGTAATTACGGCTACGAATCTATATCCATATAGTAACTACATACCACGCCCTGCACCCGCGCCAGCCACGTCACCGCTTCCGGCCGCGCGGGCCCCCGCCGCCAGCACCTGGCACACCAGCTACAGGATCACGATGACTCCCCGTGCGACGTGCCCCGCGCGAATAAAATTCTGCCGCAGCCGATTGTCCCTGTACCCGGAGCTTTCTTCATCCTCCGCGTCAGCAGGAAATACCCTCCGTACTTGATGCTGGGCCCCGTAATCGGAATGATCCCCGCCATAATCCCGGCTTCGCGCGTCATCTTCTCCACCTCCACAACAATTTCGTCATCGCTCCCCGCCTCCGCCAGCATTCCTTTAATCCGGGATTCCCGTGACAGATGTCCCCCGCTGCCCTCACCACGCTGAAGCCAGCGCTCTCCTTTCGTCCCCGTCCAGCGCAAGCCTGTATCGCCATCACCAACCAGTGAAACCGCGATGCCCCTGCCGCCTTCCGTGTATGTCCCACATTGTGGGATACCACGCGGCCCGCTTCCCTTCCGTCATGCCGCCAGATCAGTGACCGCAATGACCGAGGCCGTCTTGTTTTCGTCTAAGCGATTCATAATTAAGTATGTTACGCAAAAACAACCCTAGTCGCCAATCAGTTTTGACTCGTTTTACACGCTAATAATATTAAAATTATACTTACATATTATTCTCTTTACAGTCAAATAACCATCAGTTAGTATTTGGCTCTGAGTGTATCTTCGGGGGAAGGGACGCTTAAATATGAACACGCTTTAGACGCAGCGCATAAAGGAGGACATCAGCATGAAAACGATCAAGTTTCAAGCCGATCTTGTTTCGTCTGACGACGCCGTCCTCAATGCGTTAATGGAAGAACTGGAGTTTCGAAACAAGGCTGACTTCCTTGCGAAAGCTCTGGCATTGATGAATTGGGCAGTGAAAGAGAAGCGGCGCGGACACCGGATCGTCACAATCGATGAAGACGGCGAGCTGGTTCGAGAACTTGTGACCCCTGAATTGGAACGAGTCGCCCCGGAGTTTGATTTGCCATCAATTTCGACGGCTTGGACCCTGGAAGAGGTGGACAGCTTTGGGAAGCTGGCTTCAGAGAGTCAGCCAAAGCCAACGCCACACCTAATTCGGGCTATGAATAAACGCTAATGGACATACATTTCCGCAAGCTCGAAGTGTCGGATCGGACGGATGATTTCGATTGCGGAAATGCTTCCTTGAACGAATATCTTCGCAGATATGCGGCAAAGAATCAGCGGCGTATGTTCGGTGTGACATACGTCGCTGTTGGTTGTCAAGAAGAGGATTGCCGAGTCGTAGGCTATTTCACCCTAGCCAACACTTCGATTCCCAGACAGGGCCTGCCGGAAGAACTACTCAAGGGATTACCGAAATATCAGGGCCTTCCTGCGTTCCTGTTGGGACGTTTGGCGGTTGACTCGCGCTACCACGGCAAGGGGATTGGAGAACTGTTAATCTCCCGCTGTTTCGAGTATTGCCTCGTATTATCCAAGTGTTCTGGGGCCAGGTACTTGATTGCCGACGTAAAACCTGCCGCCGTAACATGGTATGAACGTTACAACTTCAGGATTATTTCTGGCAGCCAAAATCCTGATTCCACCAAGATGTTTGTAGATTTGCAGGTGGTAAGAAGCGCCATCGACCACAAGGTCGCTTCCGCTGCGGCGCTCCCGCATTAAACCTATCAGTCGCTTCCCTGACAGTTCGCACGGCGGCTTGGCTGAGGTCTTCTTTCTCCTCCCAGCCCGAACAAGTCTTGACGTGCGGAGGCTTCGATATAGGTTGGCAGCTTCGCGGAGAATGTCGGCCTTAGCTTTCTCGCTCGGAGGCAACCGCCTGGCTTCCTCTTCTAGCGATTCAGCAACAAAGTGGTTTGCGGGAAGGACGCGGGGCGTTGTTTGCTTTGCCATGCGTCCAGCTTACGCCGACTGCGCTGGCGTTCAAGACCTGTGGAAATCAACCTGCACCACCACCCCAAAATTTCCTGGTGCAATTTTGAAGCACTCCGCATGCGATGATGTACATCATGCGTCAAGCCTCGGTCCTGCTGTTCGCCCTCTGCCTGATGACCAATGTCTTCGCCCAGAACTCTCAATTGCACAATTTTGGCCAGATCCTTGCCCCCCAGTCGGATGCCGCGACGCTCAACATGGCCAGCGACCACGCCACCGTTGCCTTGCAACATGAGAGCCGGCAGCAGTGGACCGCCGCAATGGGCGAGTATCAGGAGATCATCAAGCAAGTGACGGCGGAGTTGGCCGAGTTTCGTGAAAGCCAACAACACCAGCTGCTCTACAACGTTCTGGCGCGCGCCAATACAGACTACGCGCGCATGCTCTTGAATATGGGAACGAGCCAGCTATTTGTAACCGATTACGTGCAGCATCTGACCGATGCCGACACCGCACTACAGAAAGCACTGTCTCTTTCGAAGGGGGGCACAGTCCCTGCCTCGCAGATTTATGCCGCCATGGCCGTCGTTAAGACCTTTCAGGGCAACTATTCAGGCGCACACGCTGACCTCGTAACCCTGCATCAGGTGAATCCCAATGATCGGGAGGCGGTAGTTGCGGCAGAAAAGTTGACCACCATTCCACTTGCCAACCAAGACGCCGGGGCAAGCTTGCGCATGTACCGCCTGTCCCAGAAACCCATAAGCACCGGTCCCGCAGCCAGCCAACCATCTAAGCCAAACACGCTGTCACTCCCAGCCCTGACCGAGAACCAGAAGATGGCGCTCCTGCATCTAGGCGAAGCGGTTGCTAGCATTCTCTTCCCAAAGTCTCTCAGTCTGGCAAAAGCGGGAGTCGAGGTCGTGCGCGCATTCCAGACACCAGCCCAGGGGCCAGCGCCCAAAGGACCCTGAACCGTGCGGACAATCGCGCGGCCTCACGCTCGGGGACTGAGACTGCCGTCAGACCTCTGGATTCGGTTCGGAACGGCAAGCCCTGGCGAATTCGGATAGAGGATGGCCCTTCCATTAGCGCTCACTGACCGCCAATGGCCCTATGGCATGTGTGCCGCGGGCCCTGATTACGGCGTAATCTCCCACACCACACCGCAGCCGTCCTCGCAGCTCCCCCTACCTCCCAGATACGTTGTGCCGTAGAGATTCCCGTTGGCGTCGAGCACTGGACCCGGGTAAGGGCTTGCGCCGTCGCTGCCGCTGAAGTCGTGGAGGTCGATCAGCGAGCAGGCTTCGCTACAATTCGTCAGCTCATATATCCAGCCGTCATTATGGGTGCCCCCGCCATTACACACCCCAAAAAAATGCCCAGCTGCGTCCCTGGCTACGCCACCATAGGAATCGCAGTACGAGATGAAGGTGTAAAGCACAGAGTAAGTAAACCCTCCGCCTGCCGGTGCCAGCTTGTAAACTACGCTCCCCTGTCCGCTCTTGCCCAGGGTAGCGCCATAGAGGTTGCCGGAATCGTCGATGATCAGGTTGCCGTTCGGGTAATACCCATTCGCCCCGTCAAAGTTGACCAGAACATTCTCCAGCCATCCTCCATTGGAAGGCATCAGCTGGTAAACCGCTCCGCAGCCGGACGAGCATGTTGTTCCGGTGCCTCCGCTGGGGGTAACTCCATACACATTTCCGGCCCTATCGAGGACCACCCCCGAAAAGGGGGACTGTCCGTCACTCCCGCTTCCGAAGCTATGTAGGATGCTCTCCGTGTATCCGCCGCCTGAGGCGGTCAGTTCGAATGTAGTCCCTAAGTCATCCATACCTCCGTCAAGTGTCGTGCCGTAGATGTCTCCGGCTTGATCGAAGGCCAAATTCACAAATATCGGATATTCTCCATCCGGGCGTCCCGTAAAGTTGTGCAGTACGCTTTCCTCCCAATAGCACTCAACCGACCTGCAAAACATAGGCGGAGGCCTCAATTCGAACACTCCCCCGTAATTGTCGCCGCCGTTAGAGGCCGTGCCATACAAGGCGCCGTTGGGGCCCATCACGACCCCACCCTCAGGGAGGGCCCCATCACTGCCCCCGGTAAATTCGTACAAAGGGCTGAAAACCCAACTTGAATTAAGCTGGTTGAGCTTGAAGACTGTACCGGCGCCGTAAGTTCCGCCGTGTGTCGCCGTTCCGTACAGAACTCCTGAAGGTGCGACGTAAAGTCCGGAGAAAGTGTTTGCCCCGTCCGCCCCTCCGGTGAAGTTGTGGAGCACGCTGAACGTCTGCGCCGGCGCGGACCGCGTTGCCACCATCGTCAGCGCACCGAGCACCGCAAGCACGAACCTCGTCCAGCCCCAGCTCCTGCGCAGAATTGTTGTGGAATGTTCCGGCTGGTTCGTCATGGTGGTCTCCTTCACCGAATGTGACGGTTGGCGGGTTGGCCCCGACCTTGGAACTCTACCCCTGAAACCTGGTGGATTTCCAGGAGAATGCCTGACCCGTGATCTTCCGCCCTTCCCTTCGATCGGCCGTGCTGGGCTTCTGTGTTTCCACCCGCATCAAGCACCGGCGCCATCCTTTGGGACAAGTCCCAGATGGTTACAGCGTAACCGGATAGTTCACCGAAGCGATACCGTTCACAACTACTTGCAGGTTGTAAGTGCCGGCTGGGATGGTGGCTGGAATGTCCACAAACGTATAGGTTGGCCCAAGGTACCCTACCGCCATGGTGCTGTGGTTGTGCGTCTTGGCATAGTAAACGTTGAACGGCGCGATGGTTGAGGTAAAGCGCACCAGCGGATAGTTGGTGGCATCCTGAAAATCGTCGCCGTAGGCATTGTTTTGTGACGCACCGTTGAACTGCGAGCCATCCAGTGTAATCGTGCTACCCGGTGTCAAAGTAGAGGGTACCAGCGCCGTTGGAGTCCAGCCAGTGTACTGAGGTCCGGCGGAAGTAAATAACTCTACGGCGTTGCTGAAGTCGGTGAACAGAATCTGGCCCGTAGGCAGCATCAGCATGTGCCCATAGAAAGAGGAGTCCATCGGACTATTCGGAGGGCCGCCAATGGGAAGGAATTTGATGCCGGTAAACTCGAAGAAGACGGCGCCCGGGTTGAAAACGCCGGGACTCGTCATGACCAGAACGTTGCCATTGACTTCCAGCGCCGCGGGACCGTCGGCGACATCGAGCCCGGTAGGGAAATCAATGAGCTTAGTCCAGGTTTGACCGCCCACGTTATAAAGCGCATTGTGACCCGCCGCGCAACTATTCGCACCCGTTTGCAGCACCGTGCCGTTGGGCAGCAATACCGCCGGACCAAGATCATAGGTAGCCGCGCCGGAGCCGCCGCAGTTTGCCGCCGAGTCCCATAGCTGGACCGGGGTGCTGCCCTGGCTCGTCCAGGTCCCCGAACCCGGGTTGTAGGTTTCGAAATTCATGCCCGCCGAGTTGTATTGGAAAACATAGGCATCGACGTCGAGCACCTCACCCCCAGGCAGCAAGGTCATTCCTTCTTCGTCATAGACGTCAAATTTGCCCGCCCCCACAGCAGTCCAAACTAATGTTCCGGCATTCAGCAAAGCCGCCTGCTTCTGGGTGTCGCAACAACTGCTCTGCATGTAAGTTCCGTTGTTCAGAACCACGCTGGGCGCATCGCCGATAGAGGCCCATCCCGGCGGGGG
The DNA here is from genome assembly GCA_050014935.1 of Candidatus Korobacteraceae bacterium. Classification (GTDB taxonomy): domain Bacteria; phylum Acidobacteriota; class Terriglobia; order Terriglobales; family Acidobacteriaceae; genus Bog-257. The sequence continues at coordinate 16,450 of JBEKCJ010000093.1, read as the reverse complement.
CGCGACCGCGGTCCAGATATTGACCACCGGATCGTAGATTGCTCCCAGCTTGGTCCAGGCGGCGACGCCGTTGTTATACTCTCCACCCTCGATGATGTAGCGGCCATCGGGCAGAACCGCCGAGCTGAAGTAGAGCGGCCCGTAGTTCGACGGCAGGGACGCGACCTGGGTCCAGGTTCCCGTCGCGTAATCACCCAGGCTGCTCGGAGTCAACGTCCACCAATTCTGCCATGTGCCGGGGCTTCCGCTCTCGTCATGCACCAATACCCGGCCGTCGGTCAGCAACGCCATCGCGCCCGCCCCTCCGAAGCCACCAGGCAATGCGGTAACAGGTTGCCACTGCCCGCTGGCGGCACATACCGCGGTCAGTACGAACAGGGCCATTCCGAGCACTCGTGAAAGCTTCATGGTTCCTCCAAAACTTACCCTCTGCATCGGCGCCGCAAAGAGCCGGGGACGACGAGGACGGTGCTAGTTGGAAATCGGGAATCCCGTGCAAGGCGTACTTCTCCCGTACCATCCGCACTTGACCATGGCGGACTGAACGCCGAAGCTCCTACCTGTCTTGCGAACAGCTTGTACCCTAACCCAACCTCTGGACGGGAGCGCTTTTGTCTTGGCCTGCAAAGCCCTTACTTATTAGGGGAAGAGGATTGCATCGTTACGCTAAAGCACAAGGATGTCAAGGATGTTTTAGCCGAATTGTAGTATTTCAGCCGCCGGGTGGCCCCGGGGTCTCGCCCTGTTCCACACCTGCTTCAGCGCCACACCGTTCACCCCAATCTTTACTGGGACTGCTATTATGATCCGGCGCAGGGAGTGCGCCACCCGCCCGGGTGGTGGAGGTGTGCGAACGTGATCTTCATATTCCTCAGGAGTCTCTTCAGTCACTACGCCAGTTACATTGGCGTTGCTCTAGGGTTGGCGGGCGCATACTCAAAGGTATCCAACAAGCCGCTCCTTCTCGCTCCTAAGTGGTTTCTACTGGCTGGAGTTGTTTTTCTTTCCGTGGGGGGATTTCAAGGCTGGAGAGACGAGCACAGAAACACCGAAACCGTTATCGCTCAGCGGAAGCAAAGCGAAATTGAGAAGAACGCCCTCCAGTCACAACTGGATCAGAAGGAGCGTCAGCTGGCGTACTTGAGGGCCCGTCGGACAGCCGAGTCGGACAGAAAAGATGAGTTGACCGCCGTAATTACCCGTCTCATGAGTGACGGCAACAATCTGATGCAGGAATGCCTTATTAAGAGTCGCAACGATGCCGATCTCGCCGATCGGGCTAACCGCTGGGAAGCCGATGCGGCCGAAGCCTTGGCCGCCTTTGATCCCTCCTTGGCCGCTCGCTTTAAGACTTCCGTCGGCACCCCTTACCTTCATCCTCCCGTAAAGGGTGCCAATGAAGCGGTGTGGAATTTCCTCAACCGAAGAGTTCAGGCCCTGGGGACCATCATGCAAGACTTAAAGGACCGGACGGGCTGAATGTTCTTGCCCCTGCCAGGCCGCTTTCAACCCGCCGCGGAGATCCGCTTCTTGCCGGCCACCGGCAACTGCCCACCGCCAACTGCAACTCAATATCTCTTGATCCTTCCGCCTAACTTTGGTAATGTCCCAAACGTGACCTCCGATACTACCTGAACGTCGCCTGGCCCCCCCCCATTCGTCGGGCGTGAAAAACATTCTCCCTCGGAGACGGCATGGCTTATTCGGCAGATGGTCAGCGGAAAGTACCCGAAGGCGCGTTGCTTACCTACTGTCGCAACCTCGACTGTCTGAAGTCCTTTCACGTCGCTCCCCGGGAGGAAGCCGAGATCGGGCTCTTCAACGAATTGCTGCTCGATCGCCACGCCCGTGGGCCCAGAAAACTGGTCCTGGTTTGCCCCCACTGCGGCTCTTTCATTGAGGCCTTAGCGTCCACTTTGGAGGTCTGCACCTGCGGTCAGGAATCCCACTCCCCGCCCTATAGACCTAAGCGGCCTCTCGGTCCCATAAGAATCAAATAGCCGCCATCTGTCGGCTGATGAGCCCGCGCATCCCGGGCAGCGGAGTCCCGGGTGTGCGCTGTCACTGACTACTGGCGACTCACGACTGGCAACTGACAACGTGGCTATCTACTTCTTCCCCGCGCCCGGGTTATACGTAATCCCCTTCGTCTCAAACAAGCTTGGCGCCAGGCTCGCGTTGTACGTGGCCGAGGTCAAAAACCGCTGGCCGCTCATCTCGTCATTGCGATACTGCACTACGCTGAACGGCGTCTGCACCCCCTGCACTGCCTTGTAATTACCAAAGACAGTTGCGGCGGCGTCGAATTGCCGGTCCAGAGGGTCGCGCCAGCTGTAACTAATTCTCACCGGCAGACGCGTCTGCCCATCAATCGATATCGTCACGCTGTCGTTGTTGCCGCTCAGCACCGTGATCTGGTCGGCCAGATTGCGCTCCACCATCGCCGTGCCGCTGTACAGAATCATCGTGCCCGGCGCTGCCAGCCATTTCCTCACCACCCACTCCAGCGAGTGTTCGCGCCGCCGCAGCGATTCCTCCAGCTCCTTCGCCTCCTCGGTCGCCGTGCCTTTGTACGTGATCTCGTATCCCTTGTCACCCACCAGCAGCTCGATCACGTCGCGCTGTTTGGTCAGCTCCAGCCGCTCTTTGTCCGGCCACTCCCAGAAGCGCCAGTACAGGATGCTCATGCTGTTGGGCTGCCCATGGTAAAAGCTGTAGGCTCGCCCCTCGCTGGTCATGCTGGTGACGTTCAGCCACGCGTCCCCGCCCAGCGCGCCAATCATCTGGTTCAGAATCTGCAACGCCTTCTGCACGCCCGGATCCCTGGTCGCCGCAAATTGCGCCGTCGGCCAGTTGGACGGAACCGGCGACGGCGCCACCGCGGGCATCTGGGCGAAAACTGGGAGCGTGAGAACGAATGCAAAGACGATGACGACGGCGCAGCGCATGTCGTTTATTTTACCCGTACCGATTCCATTCCGATTTTTTCCGTGCTCTCCGTGCTTCCGTGGTGAACTCACTTCTTCTTCCCCCGCTTGCGCACCGGCCTTTCCTCGACCACCGCAAACTGTATCCGCCGCTGCATGCGGTCAATGCGATCGACCAGCACCCGGATCGGATCGCCCAGCGAGTACGTCTTGCGGCTGCGCGCGCCGATGATCTGCCTCGTGTTCTCGTGATACTGGTAGCGGTCGTCGCTGAGCGACGCCAGCGGCACCAGCCCCTCAATAAACATGTCGTTGAGTTCGACGAACATGCCGAACTTCGTCACGCTCACGATCAGCCCGTCGAAGTCATCGCCCACCCGCTCTTCCATGAACTTCATCTTCTTCCATTCCATCAGCTCGCGCTCAGCCTCGTCGGCGCGCCGCTCCGCCTGGCTCGACTCGTCGGCAATCTCGTGCAGCTCCTCCTCCGGAATGGGATCGTGGACAGCGGGTGCCCGAGTCAAGCCGGGTGCCCCACTCAAGCTTCTTTTGCTTGAGTGGGTCTTTTCGTATGGAGATGCAGGATCTCCGGGTGCCCCAGGTCTCGCGCTTTTCGAGACCTGGGTGGGTCTCTTCGACCACACCGACGACGTCTCTCCCTCGGCGATCATTCCCACTCCCACCCGCACTCCAAGCTCCTCCTGCTCCGCCGACTCCCGCAGCACATCCTTCAATATCCGATGCACAATCAGGTCCGGATACCGCCGGATTGGCGAAGTGAAGTGCGTATACGTCGACGCGGCCAGCGCAAAATGCCCTTCGTTCTTCTCCGAATACCGCGCCTGCCTCAGCGATCGCAACATCAAATACGACAGAATGCGCTCCTCCGGCTTGCCTGCAATCTTCTGCGTCAGCTTCTGATACATCCTCGGCGTGATGTGTACTTCCTCGGGAATCTCCAGCGTCTTCGCCGTGCGCCCTGTGCCATACCGCTCCCGCCGCTCCGCTTTGAATTGCACCCGCTTCACCGGCAGCGCGCCCACGCCCAGCGAATATCCAAACCTGGCGGCAATCGTCTCGAAATCCATCACGCGCTTGGGATCGGGCTTCTCGTGAATGCGATACAGCGACGCTACGCCCTTGTTCTCCAGATAGCCGGCCACGCACTCGTTGGCCGACAGCATGAACTCCTCGATAATGCGGTTGGCGATATTGCGCTCCGAGCGCCCAATGCTCTTCATCAGCCCGTGTTCGTCGAATTCGATCACCGGCTCGGGCAGGTCGAAGTCGATGGAGCCGCGCCGCACCCGCTTGCGGTTCAGCACCATGGCCAGTTCGCGCATCAGCTCGAACACGTCCACCAGCTTGTGGTAATGCTCGCGCAGCGCCGCGTCGCCCTCCAGGATGAGATTGACGTTGGTATACGTCATGCGCTCCGCCGAGCGGATAACGCCTTCGCTCAGCGTGTAGCCCACGATCTCGCCTTGATGATCGATCTCCATCACGCACGACAGCACCATGCGCTCCACTTGCGGGCGCAGGCTGCACAGGTCGGTAGAGAGCTCGATGGGCAACATCGGCACCGCGCGGTCGGGAAAATAAACCGACGTGCCGCGCAGCCGCGCCTCCAGATCGATCGACGACCCTTCGCTCACATAGTGCGCCACGTCGGCAATGTGCACTTGCAGCTCGAAGTTGCCATTCGACATGCGCCGCACGGTGACCGCATCGTCGAAGTCGCGCGCCGTCTCGCCGTCGATGGTGACGATCGCCACCGAACGATAGTCGCGCCGATGATGCATCTGAACGGCGGAAATCACTCCGTCAAACTGCTGCGCCTCCTGCAAAACCTCGACCGGAAAATGATGCGGCAGATGAAACTTGCGGATGATGATCTCAACATCGACGCCGAAGTCGTCTTCGTAGCCAAGAATCTCCAGCACCCGCCCGCGCGGATTCTCCGTCGGCGAAGGCCAGTCCGTGATCTCGACTTCGACCACCACATTCTCCAGATCGCTCCACTCGTACTGCCGCGCCTCTTTGCCCAGCACCCGATCGCGCTCCGCGTGAGCCAACGCTGGGTGCCCCGTTCTAGCCATCTTTTGGCTAGGGCGGGGCAGTTCGCCAGAAGGATCAAACGCGGGTGCCGGCTGCCCCGTTGTGTCATCCCGAGCGGAGCGCAGCGGAGCCGAGAGACCTGCTTCTCTCACAGACGCCGGGTGCCCCGTTCTGGCCTTCTTTTGGCCAGGGCGGGCCGGTGAAGATAGGTCGTCCCCCGCCGGGTCGCCGCCCGGCCACTCCATCCCTTTCGGAATAATGATCTGCTGCGTGACCTTCTCGTCGATGGGCGTAACGTAGTTCTGCCGCGGCCCGCGATGGAACGTTCCCACGACCGTCGGATTGCCGCGCGTAAGCACGCGCAGGATGCGGCCTTCGGCGCGGCCATCGTCTTTCTTGCGAGTGAGCTCCACCAGGACCTGGTCGCCGTGCATCGCTGAGCCAATGGCCGGCGGCGGAATGAAGATGTCGCCTGAGATCACATTGGTCCCCGAAGACGGGCGCGACGATGGGTCGCGTTGTCCGGCATTCGGGATCACGAAGCCGTAGCCATCGCGATGCATCGTCAGCCGTCCGGCAATCAGGTTCTGGCGAGCGGCCGCGTGTTCGGCCAGCGTGTAGCGGTCGCGCCCCGTCTCAATCAGCCGCGCGCTCTTCACCAGCGCCTCCAGCCGCTCCGCCAGCAAGCGACGATCGTCGCCGCGCAGATTCAGCTCGCGCACCAGTTGCTTGTATCCCGCGGACTGGTGCGGCTGCCGTTCAATGTGCCGCAGTATGGCCTGGTCGGTCAGCATAGGATTTCGATGTGTCGGAATAAGGATAAAGCGTGGAGCGATGTCACGCGACTCCCACAAATCCTGGCGGTGTGCCGGCCGTGAAGGTCTTGCTTCTCACCCTTGGCCTCCCAGGACTCACGAGCCTCTGTCGCGTTGTTGACCCCGAACGGCGCGGCTTCACAGGCTGCTGAAAAACTCCGCTTCCGGAAGCTTTGTAACAGGGCACGACTTCAGTCGTGCCGATAAGCCCTTTATTTTTCTCCCCGAGCCGGCTTTAGCCGGCGGCACACTACTAACCACCTGCAACTTTTTCCGCAGCCTGTTCAGCCGTGCCAAAAATGCATTTATACTCTGTCATCACGACCGCGGAAGGAACGGGCGACCACACCGGCGGCTGTTCATCCCGAGCCGCCTGAAATTCCCACCATTTGTGACGCTGCCTCGGCAACCGTGCTCCCTTCCCGCTATGCGGGACGACTCAGCTTAGCCCAGCACGCAGCGCAACCGGGCCCCCGATTCGCGCTTTTGCGCGAATTGGGGTGGAAAGCGGAGTGCTGGGTAGGGCAGGAAAGATGTCTGAGTCCCGTGGGGACAACACGGCTCTTCCTCCCGACCCCCCTGAAATGCAGATGATCGCCACGCTCCTTCGGCCGCCATGCTCCCGTCCCGCTATGCGGGACGACTCAGCTTAGCCCAGCACGCAGCGCAGCGGAGTGCTGGGTAGGGCCGAATTTTGCCTCGAGTCCCGGCAGGGACGACACTGCTCTTACGCACACTCAATAAGACCCCCTCGCCTCGGCTGCTCTCCCTCAGCGATGACACCGCTCGACAAAGCCAATCCCGAATCCCCAGCCCCCTTCGCCCGAATCTGTGCCCACATTGTCAACTCAACCTGACCGAAAAAACATCTACAGCTATTCCCTCATCCAAAAAGTCCCTGTATCGTAGCAGTAATTACATCGCTATTCGGCCCGTGCAGTGTGTGCGAGCTATGCGATGAGTCGAGAATCGCCGCCCCAAACCAGCAGTTCTGAGGCAGAGCTCTGGAATTTCGGTTTGGCAAGACAGGTGCTTCTCCCAGGCTACCGTGCAGAAAGGATTTTGAACCGATCATGTGGAAACCTACGAACGCCCCTACTCCGACGCCGACTCCCACCCCCAGTCCTGAGCCGCCCCGCAGCTTCACGCCGCCCGCCGAACCGGTGATCCCTCCCCGTCCGGCCACCTCGTCGCTGAGCACGCAGGAGCAGGCGACGCTTGGCAAGTCCCTGGTCATCAAAGGCGAGGTTACGGGCTCGGAGTCGCTCTACATCGACGGCCGCGTGGAAGGCTCCATCAATCTGCCGGGCAATCGCGTTACCGTGGGACGCAACGGCGTAGTCGCAGCCAACATTTCCGCGCGCGAGATCGTCGTCCTGGGCAAGGTCCGCGGCAACATGATCGCCAGCGATCGCGTCGACATTCGCGGCGAAGGCTCGCTCACCGGCGACGTCGTCGCCCAGCGCATCAGCATCGAAGACGGCGCCTACTTCAAGGGCGGCATCGATATCCGCAAGCCCGGCCAGAAGGCCAACGGCGAGGCCAAAGAACCGGCCTCCACAACCACCGAGACCAGCACCGCGACCGGGTCAGCCCCGCCACGCGTGCAGACCTTCTCCTAAGAAGAGTTTGCCCAGCGGTGTCGGATACGGCGCCGCTTAGCTGCGCGCTTGGACTAATTTCGTTCCTGTCATCACCAAGCAGGCCTTTGGCGTCTGCGTAGGAGCTGGCCTTATCGGATTCCAGGGGAACGCGAAGTATCGAAACCAGCTGCAATCCAGCCGCGCAGCGGCGGAATGAAGTTAGCCCGGCGCGTAAGCGCCGGGTGGGGCGGGAAATTCAGCTGAGCCGCGCAGCGGCGACACGCTTCTCATGCCGACTCTTCAGCTCGACCAGCGATCTGCTGCCCCGCACGGCACCCTACTGCTCCTCTCGCCTGCCCACCTTGCAGGCGCTCGCGATGCTCCCTCGCCATCCACGCTCCCGTCCCGCCCTTGCGGGACGACTCAGTTCAGCCCAGGACGAAGTCCTGGGTAGCCATGAAAAAGTAACCCAGTCCCGTAGGGACGACAGGCCTTCTCTTCCTTGTCTACTCACGCAGAACGTAAGAAACAAATCCGCGTCCCCCGGAGACGGCACGACTGGCCACTGACCACCGTTTCTACGCCTCGCCCCTGTCCAACACCTCCTCCGGTATCACGCTCGCTGCTTTTTTCCTGCGCAAATCGCGCGGCAGCTTCGATCTCGTAATCCACAATCCCAGCGCACTCGCCGCCAGCCACGTCAAGCTGACCGCCACCAGCGAGATCACGTCAGCGCCGCGGCCTCCGCGCAACGAGAACCTCCGCGCCACTTCATAGCTCACCACTCCCGCAAACACCGCGGTCACCAGCGCCTTCATCAGCTCCAGCCACGGCAGCTCGCTCAGCAGCACCATCTTCTTGCGATGCAGCAGCCACGCCAGCACCACCGTATGCATCAGTATCCCAATGTCCGACGCAATCGCCAGCCCCGTCACGCCATACTGATAGAACAACGTGCGGTAGACCGGCAGCGACGCCACCACAATAATCGTGCTCGCCACCATCGGCGTCAGCGTGTTACCGGCGCCATAAAACGCTCGCGCGTACTGCGCCTGTGCCGACCACAGCGCCAGTGAAATCGCAAACCAGAAAAAATACGTCGCAGTCTCCTGCGCGTCGGCGAACGTAAACTGTCCGTGCCGGAATGCGAGGTCGATGATGGGCAGCGCCGCCGCCATCATCCACGCCGACGCCAGAAACGATGCCGCCGATATGCGATACACCGTCTGGTTCACCGTGTCGGCGAAAAGCTTGCGTTTCCCTTGCTCCCACAGCGAAGCGAAGAACGGCATCGAAGCTTGCCCAGTCGCCTGCCCCAGGATCGAGATCGGCACCGCGAACAATCGCTTGGCATAGTTCAGCCGCGAGATGTCGCCCACCCCTCCCGACGCGAAGTAGCGCAGGATCCAATCGTCCGCCGACACCAGCGACACCCCCAGCATCAGCGGAATGGTGAGCTTTCCCCACTCGCGAAATCCCGGGTTGCGCCAGTCAAAGCTGAAACCGTAACCCAGCCCGGCCTTGCCTGCGCCGATGGCGTTGATCAGGAATGGCCCAATGATCGCTCCCGCGAACGCGCCGTAGGCCAGCGACGAAATGCCGAATGCCTTCGCCCCAACCACGCCGCCAAGAATGATGAAGACGTTGTACAGCGCCGGGCTGAGCGCGGGATACAAAAACATCCGCTTCGACAGCAGCACAGCCGAGACAATGCCGCCCGCATAAAAGAAAATCTGGCTGGGCAGCAAGATCCGCGTGAGGTGAACGCACAGCTCAACCTGATCGGCAGCGAACTTGGGGAAAACCAGCCGCACCAGTTGCGGCGCGAAGATCTCCAGGAAGACCGTGCCCACGCACAACACCGCAGTCATGATAGTGATGATGGAGTTGAAAGCGCGCTGTGCGCCCGCCTCGTCATCGCGAGCAATGTGCCGCGTGTAAATCGAGATGAACGTAATCGACGCGGTCCCACCCGCCAGAATGTAGTTGAGGAAGTCGGGTATCTGAAACGCCGCGAAGTAGGCGTCAGTCTGGTGTCCCGCGCCAAAGGCCCATGCGATGTACATCTCGCGCAAGTAACCCAGTAGGCGCGAGGCCAGCACCGAGCCCATCAACAACACCGTCGCGGAAAATACCGTGTGCTGGTGCGAGGGCCGCAAAATGCGCAGCAGCCGCGCTCCCAAGCTGGGCGCACGTTGGTTGCTGTCAGGTGCGGCCGGAGTCGGCATCAGAGTGCGATTGTACACGCCAACCCGAATCGCACCCCCAGATCGTATTTGGAATTGTATTTGGAATTGTTGGAATTGAAATCCAACTCGGTTTGGCTCGTCGGGCCTGGGGTCCCGTGGTGCACTACTTTAAGTGCAACCAGATCTTCATCTGCCGTTCATCATCCTGTTACCTACTTTGTCCCACAATGTAGGCATGCAGGCTCCAACGCTCGACACGTTGCTCCTGTCAGACATTCACCTCGGGTCGGATATCAGCCGGGCTCGAGATGCCTTGGCGTTGCTGCAATCCTGTAACTTCCGCCGCTTGATCCTTCTGGGCGACATCTTCTCCGACCTCAACTTCGCCCGCCTGAATGGCGATCATTGGGAGTTCCTCTCCTGCATCCGCAAACTCTCCAACCGCAAACGCAACGTCGAAATCGTCTGGGTGGAAGGCAACCATGATGAAGGCCTCTCCAAGGTGATGTCCCACCTTGTGGGAGTTCCGGTTTTCAAGCGCTACGTCTGGACCTACGACGGCCTGCGGCACCTGGCCATTCACGGCCACCAGTTCGACCGTTTCTCCCTGCACAACGAATTGCTCAGCCGCGGCGGCGAGCTGCTCTTCAGCCGCATTCAGAAGCTCGACATCGGCAACAAGCGCTTCTCCCGCTGTCTCGATCGCCTCAACACTCACTGCCTGCGGCTGTCTACCAAGGTGGCTTCCAGCGCCCTGGCTTACGCCCAGGCCGGAGGGATTGACCGCATCTTCTGCGGACACACGCATCTGCCCCTGCATCAGCATCGCGATGGTGTCGATTACTACAACACCGGTGCCTGGGTCGACCACCGCCCGACATATGTAACCGTCGGTGACCAAGGAGTTGCCATCTGTGAATACCAAGGCGGAACTGACGATCGTCATTCCTGCGAAGAACGAGAGCCGGCATTTGCCGATCCTGCTGACCTCTTTGAGCAGGCAGGACTACCCGCTTTTGCCGCATACCAAAGTATTCGTTGCTGACGCGGGCTCAACCGACGGCACCGTTCCCCTCGCTCTCGCCATGCGCGATCGCCTCGATATCAGCGTGGTCCCCGGCGGCCTGCCGTCCGTCGGCCGCAATGCCGGCGCGCGCCTCGCCGATACACCGTATGTTCTGTTTGTGGATGCCGATGTTGTCCTGCACGACTGCACTCTGTTGCGCCGCGCCCTCGAAAAGATGCGCCGCCGTCAACTGCATTGTCTGACCACCAACATCTGGTGCTCGGACGGGGGTTGGCGCGATCACTTGCTCTACGCCGGAAACAACCTCTTTCAATACGCCGGCGCCTGGCTCAAGCCCTTTGCCACAGGCATGTTCATGCTCTTCGACAAAGCCACCTTCGACCAGTTTGGGGGCTTCAACGAAAACGCGCTTTATGCTGAGGATTATCTGCTGAGCAAACGGGTCTCGCCGCGACGCTTCGGAATCGTGCGCGGGAAAATCCATACCACCAACCGCCGCTTCCGCCAGATGGGACACGCCAGAATCGTAACCATGTTCCTGCGCACCGCCCTGAATTCGTGGAACGAATCCTATTTCCTGCGCGACCACGGCTACTGGCGTGAATAACCGCCGGTGGCTGCCCGGCCCGGCCACAGGCCATGGCTTTGTGCGTTCCTTCGGCTCGGCAGCCTTAGGATGGCAACCGAGCCCGACGCATTCCCCTTACCGGTTCTCCATCTTCTGGATCATCTGCTGTCGCTCCTGGGCCTGCATCTGCATCAGGGTCTGATATTGCTGCGGACTGAGGATGGGCTTCATCTTGGCGTCGGTGGCCTCGCTGATCTGCCGCATCTTCATCGCCTTTTGCATCGGCGGCATGCTGGTGTCGCTCTTCAGCGCCTTCACTTTCGGCGCCTCTTCCATGATGATGGGCGCTACCTGGCGCTTCTGCTCCGGCGTCAGTTGCAATGCAGCCGACATTTTCTCCAGCCTCTGCATCGCCTCCGGGTTGTTGCCTTGCGGGCTCATCCCGCCCATGTTGTCCTGGGCTGCGATCATGGGTGCACACAGCGCAAGCGCGCCCAGGAAGGTAAAGACGATGACGGCGATTTTTGGCGTTTTCTTCATAGCATTCCTCTCGATGTTTCAGTCTTTGCGGACGTACCACCTCGCAGCAGTCCCTGGAAGGTCCCGGGACCCGTGATCGATGCAGACATCAGAGATGTGACACCGGTCCTCGCTGGCGGAGGGTATGAGATATACGTCAGCCGCCGCGAGGCCGTCAAGGGGAAAGTGACAGCCGCCGGGGCCGGGACACCTGACCCGCGCGACCGGCAATCCCACAATGTGGGACTAGAACTGCGCTTATGGAGCGATATCACACAGCGGTTGGCAGGTGAATTGAAATGGGTTGCAGGCTGAAAGAAGTCTCAATTTGATAGGATGACATTCCCTTAATGTCAGCGACATCCAGGAAAGGAACTTCCTGGAGACAAGGTTTCCTGGTGGTACTTCGCCATAAAACGGAGCTGGACACCTCACCCTCTTCATCCCTGGCGGTGGTCGTGTCCGCCATCGTTTTCCTTGCAACTCTGCTGGTCCTGAACCGCGACCTCTTCCAGCTGCCGATTTGGGAGTACACGGACTTTGCGGCCAACGCACTTCAAGTGGAGCGCGCCAAGCACTTCCGGGAATTGCTGGGCAACTATTCGCGTTGGGGTTTCCATCATCCGGGGCCAGCGTTTTTCTATCTCTTCGCTCTCAGCGAGAGAGTACTGCACGACTGGCTGCGCCTGGTTCCCGCAGAAATGAATTCTCACATCCTATGCATGATGGCGCTGAACACGGCATTCCTGTTCGGCGCCATCGCCATGATCGCCACACATTGCCGCTCCCGGCTGTTTCCGCCCACAGCATTATCGCTGTCTCTCTTTTTTATCTACATGGTTAATCGTACGCTTCCCGGGTCCGCGGTTTTTTCCATATGGATGCCGCACGTCTTCATGTTCTGTTTCCTGTTCTTCGTCACCGTGTGCGCATCGGTCGCGACCGGCGAATCGTCACATTTGCCGTGGCTTGCCCTCAGCGGCCTCATGCTAATGCATGCGCATGTGGCCCAGTCGCTGTTTGTCGGCGTCCTCTCTGTGGCCGCGCTAGGCACATTATGGTGCCGGTCCGGCAGAGCGCTGGGATTCAGGGAGTTCCTGCGCAAAAACCGCAAGCCGGTTGCGATTAGTGCGGCCCTGATCATCCTTTTCTCGTTCCCTGTTTTGCTGGATGGGCTGGGGCACAGGGACAACAACATCCGGGCGATCTTGGACCACGCGGCCGCACACCAGGGTCTTCAGCAGAGCCTTGGCCAATCACTTAAGTACGAATTCAGCTTCTTCGCTTTTATCCCAAACCCGGAAGTCGTGCTGGAGTCCGCACCGGCCGGCCTTATTTCGAAAGGCGCTTCAAAGCCCTATGTTGCCGCTTATTGGTGTCTCGGTTGGTTGATGGCAGGACTGGTAATCGTTCTCTATGCCAGGGGTCGACGGAAGATTTCCCCGTTTATTCAGTACGCGGCCTTCGAGATTGTGCTGGTTTCCCTGCTCTTCTACTACTGGACGTTGAAGATGACTGGGCCCTTGTTCAACTTCAATGGCTACTTCTTCTTCTGCCTACAGCTGCTGGCGTTGTTCTTGCTGGCGGCGTTAATTCTGGATGGCCTTCGACTGACCATCCGGCCGATAACAGCCTTGGTCCTTTGCGCCCTGCTACCGCTTTCCATGTTCGGCGCTAAACCAGGTTTCCGCCACGCGGAGAAGGGAGAGGGTGAAACCGATCGACTCGTTGCCAATCTGCCGCCGGACGATGGCAAGGTGGTCCATCTCACCTTCGACTCGGGCGACTGGATGATCATGGCCGGAGTGGCCAGCAGGTTGAAACACGAACATCGAACCTTCTGCGTCGACGACCTGTGGGGATTCACCTTCGGACGGGACAACCGCTGCCAACAGTTCACCGCACTTGACAACCTCATCTTGACGCGCGCACCAAGGGCGTGTGAGCCACCGTGCCGAATCCTCGCTAAGGATGCCCGCTTCGAGTTTGAGTGGGAGCCTTACCCCGCCCTCAAGCTTCCTTTCACCATAAAGCCAGACGACCTTTCCAGCCTGAACAAGGGGTTTAATGAATTCCTGGGAACTCAGGGTCCGGTGTGGACCAAAGGGCTGGCGACCATCTACTTCCGGGTCGCGTCCGACTTCACCGGCGCTTCCCGGGTCCGAGTGCGCATCTTTGCCTCGGCCAATCCGGGACGGCCAGCCCGCATCCTGCTGAATGGACATGTGCTGGGAACCATTGTCGCCGGACAGGACAGCACCGAGTTTGTCGTGGACCGCTCTGCGTTCCTGCCTGACGAAAATCAACTGACCATTCAGGTCGATGATCCCCTCAAGGTAAAGGGTGATCCACAAAACGACCCGCGTGTGCTGGGCCTTTCATTCCTGAAAGCACAATTTGAGCCGGTAGAAACCGTGAAGACTGCGACGAAGTAAATTGACGTTCCAGCACCTTGCGGCAATGTGCCCAGTGGGAGCCTGCTGAGATGTTTGGCCTTTTCAGTCAGTCTTCTTGCCGCCGAGAGCTTCAATAATACGGTCGAAGTCTTCCAGCGTGGAATACTCGATGAGGATCTTGCCTTTGCCCTTGCGATCGTCGATGGTGACGCGGACGCCTAAGGCCTGCTGTAGGCTGTTTTCCGCTTCGCGAACGTTGGGATCAACGATGCGTTGCTTCGGGGCCTTGGGAACCAGCGGTTCCACCAGGTGGGCCACCGCCTCTTCGGTCTGCCGCACCGACAGTCCGTGATCGACTATGCGATGCGCCACCCGGTCGACAAGTTCGGGCGAGTCCAACGGCATCATCGCCTTGGCATGGCCGAAGCTGATCTCGTTGCGCTCCATCAGACCCTGCACATAGAGCGGCAGCTTGAGCAGACGCATGAAGTTGGATATGGTCGAGCGCTCCTTGCCGGTGCGCAGCGACATCTGGTCCTGTGTGAGACCGAACTCGCGCGACAGCCGCTCGAAGGCATGGGCCTGCTCGATGGCGTTCAGGTCCTCGCGCTGCAGGTTCTCGATGATGGTCATCTCCATCGCCTGCACGTTGGAGACTTGCCGCACCAGGGCGGGAATCGTCGGCAACCCAAGGCTGCGCGAAGCTTCGCAGCGCCGCTCGCCCGCAATCACCTGGTAGCGGCCGCCGGCCACCGGACGCACCACGATGGGCTGGACCACGCCCACCGCTTTAATGGAAGCTGCCAGCTCGCCAAGTGCGTCAGGGTCGAGCGATGCGGTACGCGTCTGATAAGGATTGCGGTCCAACTCCGTCAGGGGAATGTGGTGGACCTCGTCACCTTCGGCCCTGGGAGCGGCCGCGACGGCGACCGGGGCGTGAGGAACTTGTCGCGCAGGGAGCAGCGTCTCCAGCCCGCGGCCAAGCACTTTGCGTTTGTCGGTAGTCATCGTCATTGAATTAGCAATCAGCAATTAGCATTCCGCGACTACCCAGTACGGCGCGACCGGCAGTTCTTCGTTAGCGTGGAAACTCTGGGAGGCGCGTCCGAATCGCACCATTATAGGCGCGCCGTCGAGCACGCGAAGAAAAATCCGTTGTGGAAAACGTGGTCTCGACAAAATGCGCTGTCACTGACAACTGGGTACTGACAACTGACAACTGGCTAACGAAAACTCACCCCAGCGCGGCGTGCAACCCTTCCGCCAGCTCCGTATAGCGAAAGCGGTATCCCGCCGCGTTCAGCTTCCCCGGCAGCACCCTCGCCGAAGTCAACAGCAACTCCTGTCCCATTTCGCCCAACAACCCCCGCACCGCGAACTCCGGCAGGGGAAATATTGCGGGACGGTGTAACTCTTTGGCCAGCGCGCGCACGAACTCCGCATTGCGAACTGGCGCGGGCCCAACGATATTCACCGGGCCACGCAAGCCGTCGTTCTTCAGCGCGAAAATCATCGCGCCGATTACATCGTCCAGCGCAATCCAGCTCCAGTATTGTGTGCCGCTGCCTACTCTTCCGCCCAGCCCGAGCCGGAACGGCGTCAGCATGGGCTTCAGCGCGCCGCCATCGCGGGCCAGCACAACTCCGATGCGCAAATTGACCACGCGCACGCCGGCCTCGCTGGCCGGTGCCGTCGCGGCTTCCCACTGCTTCACCACGTCGGCCAGAAATCCTTGCCCCGCGGAAGACTCCTCCGTCAGCAACTCGTCGCCGCGATCGCCGTAGTAGCTCATCCCCGACGCCGCCACGAAGACCCGCGGCTTACCGCTCTGGCGATAACTCTCGGCTGCCGCCGTCGCCAGAGTTCGCGTGCCGCCCACGCGGCTCTCCAGCACTTCCCGCTTGAACTTCTTTGTCCACAGGCCGGCAATGTTCTTGCCCGCCAGATGCACCACAGCATCGCAGCCGGCGAGCTTGGCCTGATCGAGCGGCTGCTTCGGGTCCCACTGCACCTCTCCAACTCGCGCCGGGCGACGCACCAGCGCAATCGGCTCATCACCCTCCGCCCGCAAGGCGCGCGTCAGCGCCGAACCCAGCAATCCTGACGCTCCGCTGATTAGTATGCGCATGGATTCGCCACTCAGATTCTTGTCCGCCTTAAGTATTAGAACATTTCAGGACGCTGTCCCGCACACCATGTTAATCACGCTCCAGTCTGCGCGACTGCGTGCGCGCAGCGGCCAGCTCAACATAGTCGTATAATCGGACATGGCGACTTTGCGCCAACAGATCGCGACCAATGTTCTGACGGTCACCCGCTTTCGCGATCTCCTGCGCAAGGTCCGCTCCTATCGCGAGAGCGAAGACCT
>JBEKCJ010000092.1:0-24109 GCA_050014935.1 Candidatus Korobacteraceae bacterium | reverse complement strand
GTTGCCGACGAAATGTTCGGCGACATGCAGCAGCAGGACAAGGTTGGCGAACTCAATCCGATTTACGTTATGGCCGACTCCGGCGCTCGCGGATCGAAACAGCAGATCCGCCAGCTCTCCGGAATGCGCGGCCTGATGGCCAAGCCTTCGGGCGAAATCATCGAGACGCCGATCACCGCGAACTTCCGCGAGGGACTCACGGTGTTGGAGTACTTCATCTCGACGCACGGCGCTCGTAAGGGGCTGGCGGATACGGCGCTCAAGACCGCGGATTCGGGCTATCTGACCCGCCGCCTGGTTGACGTTGCCCAGGACGTGATCATCAGCGAATACGATTGCGGCACGGTCGACGGCATCTACGTGACTTCCATCGTGGAGTCGGGCGAGATCATCGAGCCGCTGCGCGACCGCATTGTGGGCCGCGTCTCGCTGGAGAAGATCAAGGACTACGAAGGCAACATCATCGTCGACATCAACCAGGAGGTCACGGAAGACCTGGCCAACGCAGTGCAGGCTGCCGGTATCGAGCGGGTGAAGATTCGTTCGGTGCTCACCTGCGAGTCCAAGCGCGGCGTCTGCGTGATGTGCTACGGCCGCAACCTGGCGACCGGACGGCTGGTCGAGCTGGGTGAAGCCACGGGCGTCATCGCGGCGCAGTCCATCGGCGAGCCGGGAACGCAGCTCACCATGCGTACCTTCCACATCGGCGGAACGGCTTCGCGCGTCAGCGAGCAGTCGCGCCTCGATGCCAAGAACAATGGCACGGTGCGCTTCGTCAATCTGATCACGGTACGGTCCAAGGAAGGCTTCCTGGTGGTGATGAACCGCAACGGTTCCATCGCCGTGGTGGACGACAAGGGCCGCGAAAAGGAACGCTACGCGGTGGTTTACGGCGCCAAGGTGAAGGTGGAAGAGGGTACGCAGGTTTCGCTCGGCGATGTAATGGTCGAGTGGGATCCCTACACCTTCGCGATCCTCACGGAAATCGGAGGCACAGTGCAGTTCAAGGACCTTCAGGAAGGCCTGACGCTGCACGAAGAAGTCGACGAGGTCACCGGACTTTCGCGTCACGTGGTGGTCGATTCGCCTGACGAGAAGCGCCAGCCGGCCATCGTCATTAAGGGCGCCAAGGGCAGCAAGCGTTACCTGATGCCTTCGCGCGCTCACTTGATGATCCTGGATGGCGACACGGTCACGCCGGGCGACGTGCTGGCGAAGATCCCGCGTGAGACCACCAAGACCAAGGACATCACCGGCGGTCTGCCGCGCGTGACCACCAAGACCAAGGACATCACCGGCGGTCTGCCGCGCGTGCAGGAGCTGTTCGAGGCGCGCAAGCCGCACGAAACCGCGGTCATCAGCGAAATCGATGGCGTGGTGAAGTTCGGCGACGTAGCCAAGGGACAGCGCAAGATTTACGTCGTGGCCGACAACGGCACCGAGAAGGAATACCAGGTGCCGCGCGGCGTCCACATCAACGTCCAGGAAGGCGAGCGCATTCGCGCCGGCGAGCCGCTGATGGATGGTCCGCTGAACCCGCACGACATTCTGGCCGTGCTGGGCGAAAAGGAGCTGCAGGCTTACCTGGTAAACGAAATCCAGGAAGTCTACCGCTTGCAGGGCGTGAACATCAGCGACAAGCACATCGAGGTGATCGTTCGCCAGATGATGCGCTGGGTGAAGGTGGAAGACGTGGGCGATACGTCGTTCCTGCTGGAACAGCAGATCGACAAGTTCCGCTTCCGCGAAGAGAACGAGAAGGCGATTGCCAACGGCGGCAAGCCGGCCACAGGCCGTCCGCTGCTGCTGGGTATCACCAAGGCGTCGCTCTCCACCGACTCGTTCATCTCAGCGGCTTCGTTCCAGGAGACCACGCGCGTGCTGACGGAAGCTTCAATCCAGGGCGCCGTCGATCACCTGCGCGGTCTGAAGGAAAACGTCATCGTGGGCCGTCTGATTCCCGCGGGCACCGGCATGGAGTACTACCGCAATGTCCGGCTCTCGCAGGAAATGGAAGAGGCTGCCGCCAAGGTTCAGGAGGAGGTCACGGCCGCGTATGAAGAAGCCGAACGCGCGCTGGAACTGCTCCGCCACGAAGGCGAGAACGAAGGCGAAGAGCTGGTAACGGAGTAATTACACCCGGGACGCCGGGATTGGGTGCCCCATTCAAGGCCCTCATTTGGCCTTGAGTGGGGTTTCTCGTTCGCACCACCGGAAGGACCCGCTCAAGTTTCGCTTGAAAAGGGCACCCGGCACCCGGGCTATTTATTGCCTTGACTGCCGTAGAACCAAGAGGAGAAAAACATGTATCCCGAAATCATGATTGCGCCGATGCGTGAAGAACTGACCAGCCTGGGAGTTCAGGAATTGCGCACTGCGGAAGAGGTAGATCGGACGATTCCCACCCAGCCGGGCACAGCGATGGTGGTGGTGAATTCCATTTGCGGATGTGCGGCCGGCCGTATGCGTCCGGCGGTGCGCGCGGCATTGCAAAATGCTTCGCGCCCGGACAAGGTTTTTTCTGTCTTCGCCGGGCAGGACACGGAAGCGACGGAGCGCGCCCGCAGCTACTTTACGGGATACCCGCCATCGTCGCCGTCCATCGCCATTCTGCGCGATGGTAAGTTGTTGTACATGATGCAGCGCAGTGACATCGAGCGCAGCGACCCCGCTGCAATCGCGTCCGAGCTGAAGAGAGCGTTTGAACAGTTCTGCGGAACACCGGCATTATAGCAACCGCACGCAGCCTTCAAACCAGGAGAGAAAAGACGGTCGCCACTTCGAGGATCGATTATTCCGCCCCGCGGGGCACCCGGCGAAACGAGCGGACGAGGTTGGGGCTCCTGGCTTTATGCGCTAACATTCCTCTGTAGTCCAATGACAGTGGGGCGCCCCTAGCTTCGTTCCGGGAGGAGAAGCCATGCGTAGCTTCGCCGCCAGCGTTGCTATCTCAGTCTTAATCGCAGTCACAGCCGTGGCAACACAATCGGCCGAGGCTCAGACCTTCACGGTCATTCACAACTTCACCGGACAGCACGACGGTGCAAATCCTGTTGCCGGTTTGACTATCGGCGGCTCAGGGACTCTGTACGGAACGACGAGCCAAGGCGGTCTCGGCGGCGGCGTGGTCTTTAAGATGACGCGCAGCGCAGGCGGTTGGGTTCTGAACCCGATCTACGAGTTTGCCCGAGAAAATGATGGATCAGAACCTTTAGCGGGTGTAGCGATCGGTCTGAACGGCACTCTATATGGCACGACCTACGACGGCGGCGCCGCAGGTTATGGGACGGTATTCGAAGTTGCTCCACCGCCCAGGATATGCAGCCGGGTATTGTGCTATTGGAACGAAACCGTGCTTTACGACTTTATGGGAGGCTCAGATGGTTCCGGCCCGGCCTTTGGGAATTTAGCCTTCGATCAGGCAGGCAATATCTTCGGAACTACCCAGTATGGCGGCGGCACCGGATGCAGCGGGCAGGGCTGCGGCGTTGCGTTCGAACTCGCCCCATCTCCAGGCGGGCAATGGACGGAGAGTATCCTTCACAGCTTTGGGAGCGGGAACGACGGGCAGTACCCTCTCGGAGGCGTGATCTTCAATACGGCGGGGAACCTTTATGGGACTACCTCTCAGGGTGGCAGTGACGTGGGGGGTACGGTCTTCGAGCTGATACCGTCCAACGGGACTTGGTCGGAGAATATCTTGTTTGACTTTGAGACCGGTAATGGCTGTGATGACAACACCGGCTGTGCTCCCGCGGGTACTTTAATCATGGATCAATTTGGTAGCCTTTACGGTACAGCCCAAGGGGGGAGTGGTACCGCCTTTCAGCTAACACCCTCAAACGGCAACTGGGATTTTTCTATGCTCTCCTTCTTCTGTTGTCAGCCAGTAGCTGGCCTGACGATGGATGCGGCCGGCAACCTCTTCGGCACCACGATCAGCGGCGGCGCCTACGGGTATGGGATGCTTTTTAAGCTGACGAATTCCGGCGGAGTGTGGACCCTCACTGATTTGCATGACTTTACCGATGGCTATAGCGACGGTGGCGCTCCTTATGGCGCGGTGGTTTTTGACGCGAGCGGCAATCTCTACGGCACTGCATACGAAGGTGGAGCGTACGGCTATGGTGTCGTTTTTGGGAGATGCTGCCTTAAGCAGGCGTGGAGCATCACCGCACGCGACACTCACTCATTCGAACCCCGCGAGTGAGTGGGGCACCCAGCATTCAGTTCCGCGCCGACGTCATACACCAGATTTTGCACAAAATGGTGTATCCTCTGCTTATGGCCCGCACCAACATCGACATTGACGAGAGCTTGATTCGCAAGGCGCGCAAGCTCACCCGCCTCAAGACCAAGCGCCAAATTGTGGACAAGGCGCTCGAGTTACTGGTTCGCACCGAGAGCCGCAAAGGTATCCTCCGCTACTACGGCAGCGGCGTCTGGGAGGGCGACCTTAAAACTTCGCGGAGAAACCGCGTTTGATTCTGGTGGACAGCTCTGTCTGGATTGATTTCTTCAGCTCCTCGCCTGGCCGGGCCGGTCGCGAGCTTCGCCGGATGGTCGAGGAGAGCGAACTCATCGCTCTAACGGGAGTAGTGGTAGCCGAGGTTTTGCAGGGCCTTACCAGAGACGCCGGCGCCATTGAGGAATTTCTGGGCGAGTGGGACATGCTGGAGCCCAGGGGCTTTGCAACCTATCGGGCAGCGGCTGCGATCTATCGCACAGCGCGCGGGAAGGGTGTCTCGCTCACCACCATCGACACCTTAATCGCCGCCATTGCGCTTGAGCATCACGCGGGGCTTTTCACCCTCGATCGGGACTTCACCAGAATTGCGCTTCTCACGGGTTTGGTGCTCTACCGTTTCTGACTTTCTAGTGGCCTGCGACGGACCGCACTACATACACCTGACACTTTTGGCGCGGCTGTGTAAACTTCTCTTGCCTCCTCATGTCACGATTCTTTCTGCATTTCCGGATGGCCCTGTGGCGCGCCTTTCAGCACGACGCCTTTGCCGTCGCCAAGGGGGCAGCGTTCTCCGCGATGCTGACCTTGTTTCCCGCGGTCTTGGTTCTGGCAGCGATCCTCTCCGCTTCGCGGACCACGGAGTTGCTCTTCCGCGAAGTGAGTCATGCCCTGGGCCGCATTCTGCCGGAAGGCACGCACTCCGCGGTCTTGCAGTATTTCACCGGGACCAAGCCGCTCCGCCTGAGGTTCCTGCTGACGATCATTGTTGTCACCCTGTGGACCGGATCGGGCGTGATGATCTCCTGGATGGAAGGCTTCCGCAATGCCTACCAGATGCCGAAGATCTGGGGCCTGGTGAAAGAGCGGCTCATCGCTTTCCTGCTGGTCATCCTCGCGGGAGTGCCGCTGGTGTTCGCGTCATTTCTTCTGGTGTTCGGCAACCAGATCGAAAGCTGGATCGTCTATCGTGTGGGCCACGAACTTGGGCCCTACATTCTCGGCCTCTGGACGGCGTTGCGCTGGATCATTGCGGCTCTCACCAGCATCGCCGTCATCGGGCTCATCTACCACCACGGCGTTCCCCGGACGCAGCCCTGGCATCGGGTGCTACCGGGCTCGGTGCTGGCGACGGTACTGTGGTTTGCCTCCACCGTCCTCTTCGGAGTTTATCTGCGCCGCTTCGGCAACTACGACATCATTTACGGCTCCGTCGCAACCGCCATCGCGCTGATGTCCTGGCTGTATCTGGTCTCGATGGCGATCCTCATAGGCGCGGAATTCAATGCAGCACGTTATCCGCGGTTCCTGTTCGGAGCGCACTCGGAGCTGACTTCTCCGCAGAAGCGCGCCTCGGCAAGCTGATTGGCGAAACTATGACCCATCCCAAGCACGACAATCCTTCCGCCAATCCGTTCGGCAGCGCCGTTCCAGCTCAACACCGCGCCAAGATCGTCTGCACCATCGGCCCGGCCTGTAGCTCCGAGGAGATGATCCGTCAGTTAATGCAAAGCGGGATGGACGTTGCACGGCTGAACTTTTCGCACGGCGCGCATGAAGACCACGCTGTGGTGATTCAGCGGCTGCGCCAGGTCGCCCTCGAACTCGAACGAACGATTTGCATTCTTCAGGACCTGCAAGGGCCGAAGATCCGCACCGGGCGCCTGATGGACCGCATTCCCATCGCGCTTGAGAAGGGACAGACCCTCACCATCACCTCGCGCGACGTGATGGGCACCGCCGACGTCATTGCTACGACGTATCAGGATCTGGCCAGCGACGTGAAGCCTGGCGAACACATTCTGCTCTCCGACGGACGCATCGAGTTGGTGGTGCAGCAGGTCCGCGTTGGCGATGTTATTTGCGAAGTGCTCAACGGCGGCATGCTGAGCGAACATCAGGGAATCAACCTGCCGGGCACGAACGTCAGCATTCCTTCGCTGACGCCGAAGGACGAGGCCGATCTTGCGTTCGGCTTGCAGCACGCCGTCGATCTGGTTGCCATCTCCTTTGTCCGCACGGCTGAGGACGTGCTGCGTGCCCGGCGAGCCATCACCTCGCGCGGTTTCAATGTCCCGCTGGTCGCCAAGCTGGAGAAGCCGCAGGCCATCGATAATCTCGATTCCATTCTCGAAGCCGCCAACGGCGTGATGGTGGCGCGCGGCGACCTGGGCGTCGAGGTCGCGCCCGAGAAGGTGCCGCTCATCCAGAAGCTTGTCATCCGCCGCGCCCTCGACTTTCGCCGCCCCGTCATCACCGCGACCCAGATGCTGGAATCCATGACGGAAAGCCCTCGCCCCACGCGTGCCGAGGCCAGCGACGTTGCCAACGCCGTCTTCGACGGCACTGATGCTGTCATGCTTTCGGGCGAGACTGCGGTCGGCAAATATCCTCGCGAAGCAGTCGAGATGATGGCCCGCATTGTTGCCGAGGCCGAAAGCGATCCGCAGCCACCGCTGCTGCCCATGCATCGCCGCGGAAAGCATCTTTCGATCGAAGAGACCATCTGCGAATCGATGGCGCACGCCGCGGAGCATCTCGATCTACGCGCCATCGCGGTGTTCACTGAGACGGCCAATACCGCGCGCATGCTGTCCAAGTACAGGCCGGACGCCGGCATTTATGCCTTTACGCAGTCCCAGGCGGTGTGCAACCGTATGAACTTGCTGTGGGGAGTGAGGCCTGTGCCATGCCCTGCGAACTTGTCGGTGGAGCTCATGGCCGAGTTCGCCGCCCGCGAGCTGATGCGCATGGGAGTGTTGTCGCCGGGCAATGTGTTCGGTCTGATTGCGGGAACAACCCACATCGCCGGCGCAACCAATTTCCTGCGGCTGATCACGGCCGGCGACGCGTCATGAAGGGGCGCAGCTTTAGCCATGCCCTGAGCTCGTCTCGGCAAGAGGAGAATAAAACATGGCTGATGAAATCGTATCCTTGGCTGTCATGGAAGCCCTGCCGGGCAAGGAGGACGAACTGCTGCGCACACTCCGCGAACTCTACACCATGATGCACGCCAAGGGATATTGCCGCGATTCCCTTCATCGCGACACCTCACGCCCCGATCGTTTGGTGCACCTGCGCTACTGGACCTCGCCCGAGATGCGCGCCGAAGCCCAGGCCGATCCCGAAGTGCATCGTTACTGGCTTAAGCTTCCTGGGCTGTGCCACATGTCCGCCGTCTACGAGAGCCTGGAGACGGTGTTTGAAAGTTAGTAGCCAGTGGTCAGTGGCGTTAGTGCTAGTCGTTAGCTTTCCAGCGTGGCCGAAGAACTTGCGAGTCTTACGGAGAAGCGCAACTCGCCCTCTGAGCACTGCCCACTAGCCACTGACTCAATTCACCCACGGCCCTCGCGAATCTCCGTTTTTCTTGCGCGGCTCGCGCTCGCTGGGATCGCGGAAGTTGCCGGCCTCGTCGAAATATTCTTCGTGCTTGTAGTCGCCACGGTCGTCGTGCTTCCGCATGTAGACTTCGAACTTGCGGGCGGCGCGCTTGCGCTTCCAGCGATAATAGGAGTTGCGCAGCCCGAACGCACGCTCCGACGCGGCGTAACCGAAGCCCCGCCGTGGCACAAATTTCAGCCAGATGTAACCGAACAGGAGGCCGCCCAGGTGCGCCATGTAGGCGACCGACTCTCCCGGCTGACGCGCGGATGAGAGCGTGAGGAACACCTCGATGAAGATCAGGCCCATGATGAAGTATTTGGCCTTGATCATGAAGGGAATGGGAAACAGCATGATCTCCGCTTCGGCGTGCAGGATGCCGAACGCCAGCAGCAGTCCGAAGATGGCGCCGGAAGCGCCTACCGTAGGAATCAACGGACTGCTTCCCAACAGTCCGGTGAACGACACAACGACGGTCGTTAGCGCGGCGCCAATGGCGCAGAAGAAATAGAATTGCAGGAAAAGGTTGTAGCCCCAGTCCTGTTCCAGTTGCGCACCGAACATCCAGAGAGCCAGCATGTTGAACAGGATGTGCCACAGGCCGGCATGAAGAAATGCGTAGGTCACCAACTGCCATATATAGCCGCGAAAGACCACCAGCTCCGGCACTAACCCGAAGTGAAGCTGAACCCAGCGCTCGCCGCCTGCGACGACAACCTCAAGCAGCGCCACTCCCAGGAACACTACGCCGTTGGCGATAAGCAGTTGCTTCACCGCGCGGGTGAACGGCGGAAAACTCAGTCCCATGCCGGAAGTGCGTCGCATAACCTACTCCAATCTCATCAGAACATATCTTCGGCTGCGGGCTATCCTACAGACTTCCCACTCCTCTTACCCGTTGACCTGACTACCCCCACTGGAGCTCTCCGGGCTTGATTTCCGTCGGCCTAAGAGCACAATAGCGATGCCAAATAAAATGTGGAACCACAAATATGGTCTTGAAAGTGCGCGAAGCCCGTCCATAAAAACACCTTCGTAGTAAAACCCGGGTAGGACGACAACAACGGATGCGAGGAGAACGAATCCGGAGATCGTCGGAAACCACCGCGCGGCAATACTGACAATTATAGGAAGGAAGAAACTAAACTGTCATTCGCTTCGATCGTGAAGGCCGCCGGCCTGGCCAGAAGGAGCATTATCATTCCCACACCACGCTGGCACCTGGTACCGCCTTGCCAGGATTGGATCTCATAGTAGACACGCCGCCGGCGCTCATCGCCTGCGTAAGCGCCTGTATTCCCTAGACCCTAGACCTATCCCCCAGTCCCTATTTAATCACCCCCCGCTGCGAGCGCTCGATGAACTTCAGCAACAGTTCCACGTCTTCGCCTTGCGCGCCCTGGGAGCGCAATTTCTCCACTGCCTGCGAGGTGTTGAGCTTCGACGCCAACAGCACCTTAAATGCATGATGCAGCGCGGCGATTCGCGCGTTCGAAAATCCGCGGCGTTGCAGGCCAACTTTGTTCAGCATGTAGGCGTGGGTGTCGCGCTCCGCGCTGGTCATGGAGTACGGCAGCACATCCTGCGTGATCGTCGTGCCTCCTCCAATGTAGGAGTGCGCGCCGATGCGCACATACTGATGCACCGGACAGAGCGCGCCCACCACCGCCCACCCCTCGACGGTAACGTGCCCAGCGAGCGTGGCCGCGTTGATCAGCATGGAATGATCGCCGATGACGCAGTCGTGGCCTACGTGGGCGTACGCCATGATGAGTGTATAGCTGCCGACGCGCGTGACGCCGCCGCCCTTGGCTGTCCCGCGAGTGATGGTGACATATTCGCGGATGACATTGTGGTCGCCAACCTCCAGGCGCGTGGGCTCGCCAGCGTAAGTGATGTCCTGCGGGTCCATGCCCAGCGCGGCGAAGGGATAAATCTTATTGTGACTGCCGAAGCGGCTGGGGCCGCCGAGCACGACGCTCGCCACCAGCTCGCAGTGCTCGCCCAGCTCAACTCCGGCGTGTACGATGCAGTACGGCCCGATGTTGCAGGACGAGGGAATCTTTGCGGAAGGATCGACAATCGCCGTCGGATGAATACTCATGCTTGCGATGGTGGCTCTGCCGGTTCGGGCTCCGCGCTACCAGCACTGCGGCCGGACTTGCGATTGAGCAGGCGGCAGGTGACCACCGCCTCGCAGGCGACTTTGCCGTCGACGTAAGCCTTGCCTTGCAGGCGGCCGGCGGTTCCGCGAAAGGCGAGCACGTCGACTTCGATGCGCAATTGATCGCCGGGCGTGACCGGGCGGCGGAAGCGCGCCCGCTCGATTCCGGTGAAGACCAGCAGCTTGTCCTCGCGGTCGGGAACTTCGGTGAAGAGCAGCGCTGCGCCGGCCTGCGCCATGGCTTCCACAATCAGCACGCCCGGCATAATAGGATATTCGGGAAAATGTCCGCTGAAAAATGGCTCGTTGATCGTAACATTCTTGATGGCCACGATGCGCTTGGCCCGGACCATCTCGATCACGCGATCGAGCAGCAGCATGGGATAGCGATGGGGCAGCAGCTTCATCAGCTCGCCGATGTTGAGCTGGAGATGCTGGCTGCCGTCAGGCGCGGAATGGGATGGATCACTCATGGACGATCGTAAGAAACACGATTATACATTTGACGATTGCCGGTCGAGGGCGCAGGGCCAATTTTAGCGGATTGAACAGATTCATAATTCGGGTGTGGCGGGACAAATATGCGCAAATCAAAACCAGCCGGCTCTGCCCTCAACCAGATTCTGGCCTGGCTTACGGCGCGCCAGGACGAGATGATCGCCAGCGTGCGCGAGGTCGTGGTGCGCGAGTCGCCCACTCAGGACAAGCACGCCTGCGACGAACTCTGCGCTCACCTGGCCAGCGAGTTCGCCTGCCTGGGCGGTGCGATCAGGATTCACCGCCAACCCACCGCGGGCAATCATCTGCAAGTGAATTTCGCCCCGGCGAGCCGGCGCCCGCCATTGCTTCTGCTGGGACACTTCGACACCGTGTACGACGCGGGAACGCTGGAGAAAATGCCCTGGCGACAGGAGCGCGGCCGGCTTTACGGGCCAGGCGTCTTCGACATGAAGAGCGGCATTGTGCAGATGATGTTCGCCTTGTGGGCGCTGCGCGAAACTGCGGGCGGCTTGCCGCGTCCAGTGAAGGTGTTGCTGGTGTCCGACGAAGAAATGGGCAGCGTCAGCTCGCGCGCCATCACGGAGAAGCTGGCGAAGCAGTGTGCGGCAGTGTTGGTCTGTGAGCCCTCCGGACCGGGCGGCGCGTTGAAGACCGCACGCAAGGGAGTGGGTTCGTTCACCCTGAAGGTGACCGGAAAGCCTGCGCACTCGGGACTCGATTTCGAGAAGGGCCAGAGCGCCATTGTCGAACTGGCGCATCAGATTCAGGCCATCGCGCGGCTTACCGATCTGGAGCGGGGAGTCACGCTGAACGTTGGCGTCATTCGCGGCGGCACGCGCACTAACGTTGTCGCCGGCGAAGCCGTCGCGGAGCTGGACCTTCGTGTCGCGCACAAAGATCACGGCGCGGAGATGGAGCGCCGTATCCGCGAGCTTCGCCCAGTCAATCCGCATTGCAAGCTGAAGATTGAAGGCGGCATCAACCGACCGCCGCTGGAGCGGACAGAGCAGGTTGCCACGTTGTTTGCAGTGGCGCGCAAAACTGCGCGGGAGCTAGGATTCGCACTGCGGGAGGTCGCGGTGGGCGGCGGCTCGGACGGCAACTTCACCGCTGGCATCGGCATTCCAACGCTGGACGGATTGGGGGCCGTAGGCGACGGAGCCCATGCCGCTAACGAACACGTGATCGCCGCGGAGTTGCCGCATAGGGCGGCGCTATTGGCTGGGCTGATTCAGGCCATTGAATAAGCTGGAATGGCTGAAAGTATTTTGACGCGTCGCTTGCGAAAAGCCTAGAATCTGCCTAGAAGCGTGTTGTCCGTTGCCTGATCGAGGCACCGGGCCGTGTTAAGGGAGGGTCTTATGGAAGGTCTGTTCCAGCCCATGCACTTGCTGGTGATTGTGATAATCCTTCTGCTCATTTTTGGGCCGAAGAAGCTGGGTGACTTGGGCAAAGGACTCGGCGAAGGCATTCGCAATTTCAAGTCGTCGCTGAACGAAGGCAAGCCCGCTTCCACTACTACCACGACCACGCCGGCTGCTCCCACCACCACCACCACGCCGGAAGAGAAGAAGTAGCGACCCGCGCGCAGCCGTCAGCTTGATCTACAGCAATCTTTTTCCCGTGGCCGCTTCGGCCGTGCGCAACAGCCGATAGACTCGCGGAAGCGGCAATCCCACAACATTGAAATAGCAGCCTTCGATGCGCTGCGCCCAGCGCGAGGCGATGCCTTGAATTGCATAGGCGCCGGCCTTGTCCATCGGCTCACCCGTTTCGACATAAGCTGCGATCTCGTCGTTGGAAAGCTGGCTGAACGTGACTTGCGTTACCTCGGCCTCGGTGCGCGCGAATCCCGGAGCAATCACGCAAACGCCGGTTATGACTTGATGGGTGCGGCCAGAGAGCAGACGCAGCATCCGGGCCGCGTCATCAGCATCGATTGGCTTCTCCAGCAGGTGTTCGTCGACCACGACCACGGTGTCAGCGCCCAGCACGGCGTCTTCAGGACGGCTCGCGAAAATGGCCGAAGCTTTGTCGTGGGCCAGCCGCTGCACATAATCCAGCGGCGTCTCATTCGGCAGCGGTTCTTCGCGAACATGAGCCGGCACGACAGTGAAAGGAATCCCGGCATTGCGCAAGAGTTCGGCGCGGCGGGGCGAGGCGGAAGCCAGGATCAGCATGCCGCAGCTAACCGGGGCTTGATAGTTTCCAACCGCGCAGTCGCAGTGGCAACCCGGAGGTCATAATCGGCTTGGAGATTCATCCAGAATTGAGGTGTCATGCCAAAATACTTGCCGAGGCGCAGTGCGAGGCCGGCGCTGATTCCACGCTCCTCGCGCACCACTTCATAGATTCCCGGACAGTGCAATTCCTTGGCAAGGCGATACGCAGTAATTCCCAGCGGCTCCATGAATTCCGTGCGCAAAATCTCGCCGGGGTGGGCGGCAATCGTTCTCTGTTTCCGTCGAGCCATGCTCATGGTTAAGGATTAATAGCTGCAGTGCGGGGTGTCAACAGAGAACGCGTCTTGCCTGTAGAATCAAAGCAGCGTCTCAGCTAGCTTGCATGGATCCCTCACTCATCAGAAATTTCGCGATCATCGCCCATATCGATCATGGGAAGAGCACGCTTGCCGACCGTCTGCTGGAGCTGACGGGCTCGCTGACGGCGCGCGAGATGGAAGCCCAGGTGCTGGACACGATGGACCTGGAGCGCGAGCGCGGCATCACCATCAAGGCGCATTCGGTCCGCATGATGTATCCGGCGGCTGATGGCAAGACGTATCAGCTCAACCTCATCGACACGCCCGGACATGTGGACTTCAGCTATGAAGTCTCACGCTCACTGGCTTCGTGCGAGGGCGCGCTGCTGGTGGTGGACGCGTCGCAAGGAGTCGAGGCGCAAACACTGGCCAACGCCTACATCGCTATCAACAACGGGCTGGAGATCATCCCGGTCATCAACAAAATTGATTTGCCCAGCGCCGACATCGAACGCACAAAAGAGATGATCGAGAGCGCAGTCGGACTGGACGCGTCGAACGCGCTCACCATCAGTGCCAAGACTGGGCAGGGCGTGCCGGAGGTTTTGGAAGCGATCGTCAAGCACATTCCGCCGCCAAAGGGGCGTGCGGCGAACCAGCTTCAGGCGCTGATCTTCGATTCGTGGTTCGATTCCTATCGCGGCGTGGTGGTGCTGGCGCGCGTGATTCAGGGCGTACTCAGCAAAGGGCAGCGCATTCGACTGATGTCGAATGGGCGCACCTTCGACGTGGAGACGCTCGGGGTGCTCACACCGAAGCCGGTGGAAGTGGAGTCCTTAAGCGCCGGCGAAGTGGGCTTCCTGACAGCGACCATCAAGACGGTTGCCGATTGCAAGATCGGCGACACCATTACCGACGACCATCATCCGGCGATCGAGCCGCTGCCCGGCTTCGAGGAGTTGAAGCCGATGGTCTTCGCCGGGATCTACACGGTGGATGCGCACGAGCACACGCTGCTGCGTGAGGCGCTGGAGAAGCTGCGGCTCAACGATTCGTCGTTCTTCTTCGAGCCTGAGAGTTCGGTGGCGCTGGGTTTTGGATTCCGCTGCGGCTTCCTCGGCCTGCTGCACATGGAGATCATTCAGGAGCGGCTGGAGCGCGAGTATAACCTCGACCTGATCACTACCGCGCCGAGCGTGCGCTACAAGATTACGCTGACCGACGGCACGGTGACTGAGGTGGACAATCCGTCGCGCTGGCCCGATCCCAGCGAGATTATGAAGATCGAGGAGCCGGTGATCCTGGCGACCATCCTCACTAACGAAGAGTATGTCGGCGGCATTCTGAAGCTGGTGGAAGACAAGCGCGGCAAGCAGAAGGCGTTCGAGTACGTCAGCTCCACGCGCGTGATGCTGACGTACGAGTTGCCGCTGAATGAGATCGTACTGGACTTCTACGACAAGCTGAAGACCGTTTCACGCGGCTACGCATCGCTGGATTATCACTTGGCCGGAGCGTGGGAGTCGCCGATGGTGAAGCTGGACATTCTAGTCTCTGGCGATCCGGTGGATGCGTTGTCGATCATCGTGCATAAAGAATTTGCGTACGATCGAGGACGGGCGCTGGTGTCGAAGATGCGCGAGCTGATTCCGCGGCAGATGTTTGAAGTGGCCATCCAGGCGGCGATCGGTGCGAAGGTCATCGCGCGCGAAACTGTGGCCGCGATGCGCAAGAACGTCATCGCCAAGTGCTATGGCGGCGACATCAGCCGCAAGCGCAAGCTGCTGGAGAAGCAGAAGGAAGGCAAGAAGCGCATGAAACGCATCGGGCGCGTGGACATTCCGCAGGAGGCGTTTCTGGCGGTGCTGAGGGTCGGGGAAGACTAGGGTTCACGAGGAATCAGTTCGTATCATCAGCGCACGTCCGGTCGCGAGGGTAGAGAGAAAATTTGTGAAGAAGCCAAATGAGCGCCGAATCCGCGAGGACATGCGACCGGAATATGATTTCGCATCGATGAGCGGTGGAATCCAAGGGAAACACCACAAGGAATACCGAAAGGGATCGAACGTTGTCCTGCTCCAGCCGGACGTTGCTGAAGCGTTTCCCAGCGAAGAAGCCGTCAACGAAGCGTTGCGCGGTGTTCTCAAAACAACGCGCGCGGTACGCCAGACTGGCGGCCTCTCTGATCGCACTCTGCAACGTGCCAGTCGTATTTCGAAACGCTCGCGTGCATGACCGTAAAGGCGGTGCTGAGGGCGGGCGAGGACCAAGACCGAAGTCGCCCGCCTACTTTTTTGGCCCTTCCGGGAAGAGCAGATCGAACTGCAATCGCATGCCCCATGGCGAACTTCCCGCGGGATGAGCTGCATTGCCGTAGATCTGTGCGGTAACGTTGATCGGCTGCGAGCCCATCTTGGTGATCCTGCCTACGCCGCCGCCCACCGGCACGAGCCAAACGTTGCCGCTTAAAGCTCTCCAATTTGCTTCGATGATTGGCGAAGTTGCGACGTACCATCCCTTTTTCATTTGATAGGTGACGAATGCCTGCAACTGCATCAGGTTTACCGGCGGACGGCTGCCGGAGCCGGCGACGGACCACACGTTGTTGACGAGCGCGCCTATCGTCCAGTGTCCTGGCTGGGACAGCGCCAGCACCGATGGTCCTACGCTGAACTTGCCTTGCCCGAGAAGGGTGCTGGTTGCGGTAGGGATGACAATCGCAGGGCCGATGCCCCATATCAGTTTGCGATCGCCGCGCGGTGCGAGGAAGAAAGTCTGCGTCGTGTCACCTAAACCGAACTCGCCGCCGGAGTTCTGGTCCGCGTACGGCTGCCAGCTGACGGGCAGGATGGTGCGGCTCTTGAGCATCCAATGCTCGTTGAGGTTGATGGGAATGACGGGCTGAATGTCCAGGACGTTCTGGGTGCGATCGTAGGGCCCGTACTCGAAGCTGGTGTTGTTCTGCAAGGGCAGAGTGATGAGCTCCGAGACCGGATTCTGCACGTCCTTTTCCAGCTTCGCTTCCGCCGCGGCGGCTGCGTCTTCTCCGCCGGGAGCCGGTTGCGCGGCCGTCGCTTTCGGCGTAGTGGGCTGCTGCGAATCTTGCGCGTAAAGCGAAAGACTGAGGAGAATCGTGACCGCCAGTGTCATCCCGCGTAAGGTTATCCGTAGTAACAAGGTGAAACTCACAGACTCGGCTCCTTGATCGTCAGCAAAGTAAGTCACGAGTTCGCTGTCGTAGCCTACCTTATCGAGGAGGATGGGCGAGCCACACGCGGGCGGCCAGAAACGTAGCGTCATCCTGCAGAGGTTTGCTGGGAGAGGATTGTACTATGCGCTACTGTGGAATTGGGGATTCGCGTCCGATGCAAAAGCAGGCCCCTCCGCTCGGACTAAAGTGAGTGCGTGATAACCGTGCCGCCCCTACGGTGTCTGTGTCGTAGCTGTGTCGCCGCTCCGCGGCTCGGGTCAATCTCCCACTAGACCCGGGGCTTACGCCCCGGGCTAACTTCATAGCCGCCGCTGCGCGGCTAGTTTGATCGCAAATACGATAGTTTATTCCACCGCTTAGATCGAATTGCAGCTACGACACAGACACCTACGGGACTCGGTTACTTTTTCCCCACCTACCCAGGACTCCGCTTCGCTCCGTCCTGGGCTCATTGCATTTCCACCCCTTCGGGGTTCCTTTTCGTGTGTAGTACTCCACCGGCGGAGATCAAACTTCGTTCTCACGCAGACTCTGAAGGCCTCCTCGTGATGACAATTCTTATGGGAATGCCGCTACGGCGCGGCTGAAGCCACGCCCCGTCGAAGCACCGCGGAAACAATCGTCACAAAATGTAGCGCGACAGGTCCTGGTCTTTCACGATGTCGGTGAGCTTGTCGCGCACGTAATCGGCATCGATGGTCACCTGCTTTTCCTTCATGTCGGGCGCCTCGAAGCTGATTACGTCGAGCACCTTCTCCATGATGGTGTGCAGGCGGCGCGCACCGATGTTCTCCGTGCCCTCGTTCACGCGAAAAGCGAAATTGGCAACCTCGGCCAGCGCTTCCGGAGTGAACTCCAGGCGCAGGCCTTCGGTGTCGAGCAAGGCGATGTACTGCTTGGTGAGCGACGACTTCGGTTCGGTGAGGATCTTGATGAAGTCCTCGACGGTGAGCGATTGCAGCTCTACGCGAATGGGGAAGCGGCCTTGCAGCTCGGGGATCAAGTCGCTGGGTTTGGAGACGTGGAATGCGCCGGCGGCGATGAAGAGAATGTGGTCGGTGCGCACCATGCCGTAGCGCGTGTTCACGGTGGTGCCTTCGACGATGGGCAGGATGTCGCGCTGCACGCCTTCGCGTGAGATATCGGGGCCATGACCGCCCTCGCGGCCGGCAATCTTGTCGATCTCGTCGAGGAAGATGATGCCGGAGTTCTCCACGCGCTCGACCGCGATGCGCGTGACCTGGTCCATATCGACCAGGCGCTGCTCTTCCTCCTGGATCAGATATTCGAAAGCCTCGGCGACATTCATCTTCCGCTTCTTGGTGCGCGAGCCGAAGATGTTGGGCAGCATGTCCTTGATGTTGACGTCCATCTCCTCGACGCCCTGGTTGGAGATGATCTCGAAGGCAGGCATCGACTTTTCGCGGACATCGAGTTCGACGATGCGCTCGTCGAGCTTGCCCTCGCGCAACTGCTGGCGAAGTTTCTCGCGCGTGCGCGAGCCCGGTTCGCCGGCCAGGAGCGGTTCGTTGTTGATGTTGAAGCCGATCTGCTGCTGGTCGGGATTGGGCTTTGGCGGCACTTGTGCCGGCATCGACGGCAATAGCAGGTCGAGCAGACGCTCTTCGGCGTTCATCTCGGCCTTGTCGGCGACGTCTTCCAGCTTCTCCTCGCGCACCATGTCGATGGCGATCTCGACCAGGTCGCGAATCATCGATTCGACATCGCGGCCAACGTAGCCGACTTCGGTGAACTTCGAGGCCTCGACCTTCATGAAGGGCGAGTTGGCGAGCTTGGCCAGGCGGCGCGCGATCTCTGTCTTGCCCACACCCGTGGGACCCATCATGATGATGTTCTTGGGAATGACCTCTTCGGCCAGCTCGGTGGGAAGTTTCTGGCGGCGCATGCGATTGCGCAGGGCGATGGCGACGGCGCGCTTCGCCTGGTTCTGGCCTACAACATATTTGTCGAGCTCGCGGACGATTTCGCGCGGGGTAAGTTCGTCGAGTGCGATGTGTTCGTCATCTGTGGTTGCGGGAAGATAGAGTGCCATAAGTAGTTGTCAGTTCTCAGTTGTCAGTTCGGACGTCCGCGTCCCATGATTGTCATCCCGAGCGGAGCGAAGCGGCGGTTCTGCCGTCCCTGAAGGGACTCGGACTCTTTTCTCTTGCCTGAACCCAGCGCTTCCGCGCTGGGCTAATTAGTTTCGCCCTATGGGCTTCAATCGGCCAATTACTTCCGCCCGGCGCGCTTCCAATCCGTTGTCGATTCCCAGTTGGTCCGTTGCAGTAAATGACAACTGACAACCGGCAACTGACAACTGCTTTTACAACTCCTCAATCGTGATCTTGTCGTTCGTATAGATGCAAATCTTGCCTGCGATCTTCATGGCTTCTTCTGCGATGGCGCGCGGCGACAGCGAGGTGTGCTCGAAAAGGGCAGTTGCAGCCGCAGTGGCATACGGGCCTCCGCTGCCGATAGCTGCAATACCCGAGTCCGGCTCGATCACGTCGCCCTGGCCGCTAATGAGGAAGGTCTGGCCCTGGTCGGCGACCAGGAGCAGGGCTTCCAGCGAGCGCAACATCTTGTCGGTGCGCCAGTCTTTGGCCAGCTCGACGGCGGCGCGGCCCAAGTTGCCGTGGTACTGCTCCAGCTTCGACTCGAAACGGGCGAAGAGCGAGAACGCGTCGGCGGTGGAACCGGCAAAGCCGGCGAGGATCTTGTCCTGATACAGGCGGCGAATCTTGCGGGCCGTGTGCTTGATGACGCCTTCCCCGAGGGTGACCTGGCCGTCCCCGGCCATAACCACCTTTCCATCCCGGCGAATGCAAAGAACTGTAGTAGAGCGGATCAAACGCTTTCGTGTCATGAATTAGATTGATTATAACAGCCGGAAAGCGGAGGCCGAGCAAAGTTGAGCGGGGCCGACTAAGATTCTGCGCCGCGCAGCTTGTGGGAATTTGTAGAGAGAGCGAAAGGTGACTTTCCCGATCGACTGGAGCGGGCCGCGCACCTCTATAGCGCTAGATGGAGCCACCACTTTAATAACTGTTTCCCGCCAAAAACGCTTGACGCGATGCAGAAAATCTAAGAACATCCCGTGCGGGAGTTCTCATTTCGCAGTCGTCCAGATTCTCCGGAGGTATGAGAAGTAGACGCAGGCGATGTTCGAGTGACAAGCCGATCTGATCTGGAAAGGTCAACTTCATGAGCGCCCAGTTTACCCTTCTTCTTCTTTGCGATCAGCGTGAACCGTATTTTCTACTTATTTCCGCTCTGAGGTCAGCGGGGTTTCAAGTCCTGATTGCACGCACTGCGGTGCGCGCCAAGCGGTTTCTCCTGGACACGACCGTGGGCGCCATCCTGATACTTGATGGCGACTGCTGCGACGTTGACGCGATTGGCAGAGACCTTAAACGAATGGCGCCGGGCACGCCAATCCTGTTGCGCGGCGAGGAAAACCAGGAACGGCAGCCGGGAATCGATTCGTATTGGCAAGCCGATCTGGAGGACGAAGTGGTGGCGAACGCAGTGGCCATGTTCTTTCGGCAATCGCTGGGGAACTCACGACCCGCGATTGTGGCTTATCCGCAGGCCGGCAAGAAGGATGTGGCGTCGGCAGGAGCGGGGCAGCAGCCCGCGTAGGCACGTGCCGCTCCTGCGGGACCCTCAATCATTCCAACCTGACCCAGGACTTATCTTCTGGCCTACAACGGTTCTCCGGTTCGGGCTAAATCCTGCCTTATAATCTCCCGCTTCGAACGTTGCCGCGATGTCTCTCTCTTTACGAATCGTTCGGCGGAGGATGTGAGCATTCCCGCTGCACCGGGAGGGGTGCTGGCGGGGACGTTGACGACGCCGCAGCCGAAGGGACGAGTGCCCGCGGCCATCCTGATCACCGGTCTTTCCAAGCACGAGCGCAACAACGGCGACCCGCCGTGGGTGCCATTTCGCGATATCGCAGACGCTCTGACCCGGGCAGGTATTGCGGTCTTGCGTGTCGATGACCGCGGCGTCGGCAAGTCCACTGGGGATCAGAGCAAGTGGACCAGCTTCGACAAAGCCAACGATGTGCGCGCCGAAGTCGCGTGGTTGCGCTCTCATCCCGGAATCGATCCCAAACGCGTTGCGCTCGTCGGATACAGCGAAGGTGGGCTGATCGCTCCCATGGTTGCGGCGGACAATCCGTCCATAGCTGCTGTCATCACGTTGGCAGGACCGGGAGTCGACGGACTGGAGGTCGCTCGCTACCAGGTGGAGCAGCCGATCCTGCGCGATACAAGCGTGGCTGAATGCGACCGGCAGAAGGAAATCGCCAAGCAGCTTGCCGACGCGCTGAAGGACCTTTCGCCGCATGAGAGCAGTTACCTGTCGATCGATCCGGTGCAATACGATCGCCGGGTTCATTGCCCTGCGCTGATCATTCAGGGAGGTACGGACACGACGATACCTCCACGTTCGGCGGAGAGAATCGCGACCGCAATGCGCGCGGGTGGAAACGCGGATGTTACGGTGGGCATTTTCCCTGGGGTGAGCCATTCGCTGTTGCCGGATCCTAACGGTTTGCCGGGCGGATGGGCCACGCTGCCAGCGTTTCTCACCGCGCCTCCTCTGCTGGACGAAGTGACGCGCTGGAGCGTGGCTAAGCTCCTGGCTAATCGCGGCGGGTGAGCTTCGCTAAAGGGCAGGTTGGCGGTAGCCGATGGACAACGTATGAGGCATCTCCCCGCCCGTGCAGTGGACCGGCTAATCGACTTAGTACTGAAGCGCAGAATCTCGCAGCCGCTCGGCGAATTGACGCGCGTGATGGAAGGGGTGGCGGAGCAGCAAGACTTAGCGGCGCGCGTGGCGATCCCGGGCGGCGGCCCGATGGCCGAGCTCGGCGACAAGTTCAACGTCATGCTGGGGGCGATGGAGCGGCGGGAGAGCGATCTCCGGCAGAAGCAGCGCGAGACGGAGACCGCCCTGACGCGGCAGGAGGAGATCAACCGGAAGCTGGTGAAAGCCAAAGAGGAAGCCGAGGTGGCCAG
The DNA here is from genome assembly GCA_050014935.1 of Candidatus Korobacteraceae bacterium. Classification (GTDB taxonomy): domain Bacteria; phylum Acidobacteriota; class Terriglobia; order Terriglobales; family Acidobacteriaceae; genus Bog-257. The sequence continues at coordinate 2,875 of JBEKCJ010000092.1, read as the reverse complement.
TCGCATCAAGAGCGAGTTCCTGGCCAACATGAGTCACGAGATCCGTACTCCGATCAACGGCGTCATCGGCATGACGGAGCTGGCGCTGGAGACCAACCTGACGCCGGAGCAGACATTCTGGACCTGTCGAAGATGGAGGTGGGACGGCTGGAGCTGGACTGCTTCGAGTTCAATGTCCATGAAGTGGTGGGAGCGATGCTGAAGGGCATCGCCATCCGGGCGCACCAGAAGGGACTGGAGCTGGTGTATGACATCCGGCCGTCAGTGCCGGAGATTCTGGTGGGCGACGCGCACCGGCTGCGGCAAATCCTGCTGAACCTGGTGGCCAATGCGATCAAGTTTACCGAGCGTGGCGAGGTATTGGTGACGCTGGACAGCGCGCCGGAACGGGGACCGAACATGGTCCACATGATGGTGCGGGACACCGGTATCGGCATCGCACGCGAGAAGCAGGAGGTGATCTTCAAGGCTTTTTCGCAAGCCGAATCGTCGCATAGCAGGCGTTATGGCGGGACGGGGCTGGGACTGGCCATCACGTCGCGGCTGGTGCGGCTGATGGGCGGCGAGATCTGGGTGGAGAGCGAGCCCGACCGGGGCAGTGAGTTCCATGTCACTCTGCCGCTTCCCGCGGGCGCACCCCAGAGTCTGGCCATCCCGGAATGCTTAAAGGGAGTGACGACGCTGATTGTGGACGACAACCTGACGCAGCGGAAGATCCTGACGGCGATGATGGGCCAATGGGGCATGAAGGCGGAGTCGGTGGAAACCGCGATGCAGGGTTTGTCGGCGATGGAGACGGCGGTCAGCGGAGGCAACCCATACCGGCTGGTGCTCATCGACGGCAATATGCCGGAGATGGATGGGTTCCAACTGGCGGAATGCATCAAGCGCAATCCCAAGCTGGCGGGCGCCACCATCCTGATGCTGAGCCCGGGTCTGCATTCCGATGACATCACGCGCTGCAAGCAACTGGGCATTTCGGCATATCTCATCAAGCCAATACGGCGGCTGGAACTGCTGAAAGTGGTGGTGCGAGTGCTGGACCAGAAGGGAATCTTCGCCGCGCCCGCGCAGGAAGCGGAGCCGTGGGAGAAAGAGCGGCACAACCGGCTGCGCATTCTGGCGGCGGAAGACAACCGCGTGAACCAGCGGGTGCTGGCGCGGATGCTGGAGAAGGAAGGCCATCGGGTGACGCTGGTGGAAGACGGCGAAGCGGCAATCCGGGCGAGCGAGGAGACCGACTTCGACGTCATCCTGATGGACGTGCAGATGCCGGTGATGGATGGCCTGGAAGCGACGGGCAGCATTCGCAGGCGGGAGCTGACGACGGGCAAGCATGTACCCATCATTGCCTTGACCGCGCATGCCATGAAAGGCGACCGGGAACGATGCCTGGGGGGCGGCATGGACGCTTATGTAGCCAAGCCGGTGCAGAAGCAGGAGCTGCTGCATATCATCTATCAATACAGCACGCCTCCGGTATCGGATGGTTTAAGAGCTGGGGGAGCGACGGCGATAGCGGAGACGGGAGTGCTGGACATCGCGCGAGGCCTGGAGCGCAGCGGCGGCGATGAGCAGATTCTTGCCGAATTGTGCGAGCTGTTCGTGCACGATTCCGATGTGCTGCCGCCGATTATGCTGCGGGCCCTGGAGAAGGGCGACAGCGAGGCGGCAGCCCGGGCCGCACACCGGCTGCGGACTTCGGCGGGCACCATTTGCGGGACGCGGGCGTACTACGCCGCGCAGACGCTGGAGGAAGCAGCGCGCGCCGGCGACAAAAACAAGATCACCGCGGCGATGAGGCTGTTGCAACTTGAACTGCGGAACCTGCGCACGGCGGCCAAGAAGTTTCTGGCGCAGGGCCGCGACGGGGCAGGACATCATGGAGCCGGCCGTGCCTGCGAGGTGCCGGTCAACAGTTCAGCGAGTGCCGCCAGCATACCGGCGAGCTAAGACCTGCCGATTTCTTTCGTTGACTTCGGCTTTTGTTGGGTGCAAAATGCCAGCCATCAGCTGACTGGAGTGCCCACCATGAGGCTACGCCTTGCTTCGCTCTCACTGCTCACATGGTGTGTGATGTTGGCGGCCATTCCGGCCGCGGCTCAAACTGTCTACAACAATGGGCCGATTAACGGCAACGTCGACGCATGGACCATCAACTTCGGATTCATCCAGAGCAATAACTTCACCGTGTCGGGCGGCAATAGCACGATAACCGGCTTCTCTTTCGGAGCGTGGCTGTTCCCCGGCGACACTCTGACGTCGGCTGAACTGTCGATCACCTCGGACGAAAACGGTGGCACCACCTACTTTGATCAGATCTTGAACTTCACCCAGGGAGCTTGCACGTATCCCAATCAATACGGATACAACATCTGCCAGGAGAACAGCAGTTTCAGCGGTCCGACTCTTAACAGCGGCACCTACTGAGACTGCGACCCCAGGACATGAAGAGTCCACAGAGAGTACCAATCGAGCCACGCAAGCTGTCAGTGCAAGAGCGCGCATGGATTGAAGAAATATTGCAACATAATATATGTTGGTCGGACGTAGATTTCGGCCAAACAATAGCCGTTGGCAAGTGTGACTGTGGCGAGTGCAAGACTATATACCTCGATAGTCCTTCGCCCCAAAACCCCTCACTTCGCGGGACGAGGGGATACATAGGCAGGATTGAGATTAGTACCGATGATGATTTCCTCATAACGGTCACCCTTGATCAGCGCGATGGTAAACTGAGCGAGCTCTATGTTGATCCACTTGATCTTCGTGAGGCCGGCGGTCGGACGCTGCCGCCCGTTTGGCAGGAGAAGGGCCGCAAAGTGATTCCGATGTAGGGCCACGGCGGGTGCCCTTACCGCTGCCGGCGGCCGTG
>JBEKCJ010000091.1:0-17907 GCA_050014935.1 Candidatus Korobacteraceae bacterium | reverse complement strand
ACCGCGTCGGTGCCGTACTTCTCGATGATCTCGATGGGGTCCATCACGTTGCCCTTGGTCTTCGACATCTTCTGGCGATCGGCGTCGCGCACCAGGCCGTGAATGTGGACGGTGCGGAAGGGAACGTCGCCATTTTTATCGCCGCGCATGAAGTGGCAGTTCAGCATGATCATGCGCGCCACCCAGAAGAACAGGATGTCGAAGCCGGTGATGAGCAGCGCCGTCGGATAAAAGGCGTCGAGGTCGGGCGTGCTGTCGGGCCAGCCTAGGGCGGAGCAGGGTAACAGCCCTGACGAGAACCAGGTGTCGAGGACGTCGCTGTCCTGCTCAACCGGGCCGCCGCACTTGGTGCACTTGTCTGGGGCTTCACGGGCAACGATGATCTCGCCGCACGACTTGCAGTGCCACGCAGGAATCCCCACCACAACTGGCGCGAGATGCACCAGTCGTGAATGTTGCGCATCCACTCGAAGTAAGTCTTGGTGTAGTTCTCGGGGACAAACTTGATCTCGCCTTGCTCAACGGCTGCGATGGCGCGGTCGGCCAGGGGCTGGATCTTGACGAACCACTGCGTCGACAGGCGCGGCTCGGTGATGGTCTTGCAACGGTCGCACTTGCCCAGCGGCACCACGTAATCTTTCGTTCCCACCAGGAAGCCGCCCGCCTCGAGATCTGCCAGAATTCTTGTGCGCGCCTCGAAGCGGTCAAGGCCTTTGTAGGGGCCGGCGTTGTCGTTCATCTGCGCGGTTTCGTTCATCACGTCGACTTGCGGCAGGTTATTGCGCAGGCCGGCTTCGAAGTCGTTGGGATCGTGCGCGGGCGTGACCTTGACGGCCCCGGTGCCGAACTCGGGATTGGCGAGAATGTCGTCGGTGACGATGGGGATCTCGCGATTCATCAGCGGCAGCAGAACTTTCTTGCCGTGGAGGTGGCGATAGCGTTCGTCGGCGGAGTTCACGGCGACGGCAGTGTCACCCAGCATGGTCTCGGGACGCGTGGTGGCGACGATGATGTACTCGTCTTTGCCGTCCACAACCGGGTAGCGGATTTCGTAGAGTTTGCCCGGCGTGTCCTCGTGGACCACTTCGAGGTCGGAGACCGCGGTGATGCAGCGCGGACACCAGTTGACGATGTACTTGCCGCGATAGATCAGGCCTTCTTCGTAGAGACGGACGAAGGCCTCGCGGACGGCGCGCGACATGCGGTCGTCCATGGTGAAGTACTCGCGCGACCAATCGACGGAGGCGCCCAACCGCTTCATCTGCTGGAGGATGACGCCGCCGTAGTGCTGCTTCCAGTCCCAAACGCGGGCGACGAAGGCTTCGCGGCCCATGTCGCGGCGGTTCTTGCCCTCGCTGGCGAGCTGGCGCTCCACCATGAGCTGGGTGGCAATGCCGGCGTGGTCGGTTCCCGGCAGCCAGAGCGTCGGCAGCCCGCTCATGCGCTTCCAGCGGACGATGATGTCGATCTCGGTATGCTCCAACATATGGCCCATGTGGAGGTTACCGGTGACGTTGGGCGGCGGTAGGGTGATAGTGAAGGTTTCCTGGCCGGAGCCGGGAGCTGGGGTTTCCACATGGAATAACTTCTCGCGGACCCAGTACTCAGCCCAGCGCGGTTCGATAGCGCCCGGCTCGTAGGCTTTGGGGAGATCGTGAGGCATGCCCGTCCGTTCAGGAGATAAAGATCAAACCTCGATATTAACAGGGTCGGGAAAAAGGGGCTAAAGCGCCAGGGAGTGGCCTGATCAAGCTAAGACGGAAGTCTGTCAGCGGTAGAAGCCACAAGATTTTTCCTCCTTGCGGACGACTTGAAAGGCCTTTCCCTTGAGGACAGGGGCCTTACGTGTGAGCTTCCCTTGAGTATCGCTCGCGTCGTGACAAGCGCCTAAGTACAGATGCCAGCTAGAGATTCACGAAACTATACTGCTAACTCTATAGTAAATAAAACACGAGATATATGATTAAGTAGTTAAAGCACTTTGGTGCTCGCTCGAAGTGGGCGGGAGCTCGATTACACTGAGGAATCGGGATAGTTTGGAAGCAGTTTTTGCGACGATCCAAGTGGCTTGGACTAAGGCCCACCTTGGGGCCTAACCCATAGGCCAAAAAAAACCATTTACTCCTAATCGCTTGATGGGTATATAGTGGGGGGCGCATAGCTAAAATCACAACTCCGGCTTTAGGAGCTTTTACATGATTCCCCTCTGGCCTTCCACGATCGCGTCTTTAGACGATTCTTTGACCCGGCTCTCAGACAGCCTGGAAAAACTCAAGGCTGCCAAACCGATCGACATCACAGAAGTCATTGAGCAGCTTAAGACGGCTGCGGAAGCGGCTCGTAACTTGCGTGCGTTGGTTACGGCGGAGATGCCCGAGGCCTCGTGGCAGGACCGCAGGGAACTTGACGTACTGATTGCGGAGATACAGAAGCGGATAGAAGCGCGGCATATCGAGGCACTGCGTACCCGTCTTACGGCGTTGGCGGCAGAGTTGGAGCGGGGTACCATCACCCATCGCCGGGCGGTCCGTGTAACTCAGCTGAATCAGCTTCGTGATGCAGCGGCGAAAGAATTACGCGCCCAGGCGGCTGCGCCCGGAAAGCCACAAGTGTTGCCCGGCCCTGAGCCCGACGAATGGCTGGAGTGGGCGTGTGGCTTGCAAGAGCCTGACGACACTGAGTCTCTACAGACTCTGCGCCGGGAATTTGCGCGTCTTGACGATTTTGTTGCCAATCTGGAGCCCAATATGTGGGTGATTAAGAAGGAAATTCTGGTTTAGGAGCTTGTCATGAGTTCAATCTGGCCATCGGCGCTTGGGTCACTGGACGATTCTCTGGCCCTTCCCTATGAAAGCGTCGGGAAACTCAAGGCTGCCAACCCGGTCAACCTGGAAGATATTATCCAGCAGCTAACGGCGGCTGCGGAATCTGGCACCAAACTGCGTGCGTCCATCTCTGTCGAGTTGCCCGACGCATCGTGGCAAAACCGGGAGGAACTACAGGCAGTCATTGCCAAGATACAAGAGCTTGAAGAGGCGAGGAGAATCGAGCAACTGCGCTCCCGTCTATTGGCGGTCGCCACGGAATTGGAGCGGGGCGAGATTACCCATCGCCGGGCAGCCCGTGTGACGGAACTGAACCAGTTGCGGGAGCTGGCGATCAAGGAATTACTCTCGCAAGGCGGGGTGGAGGGAGAACCACCAACCCTTCCTGGCCCTGAAGCTGATCAGTGGGTCGAGTGGGCCTGCGGCTTGCAAGAGCCGGAAGATGCTGACTCTCTGGAGACACTGCGGCAAACATTTCCACAGCTCGACAATTTTATTGCCAACCTCGAGCCCGACATGTGGAAACCCGAGAACCCACCCGAGATGTCAGCGCAGAATGCGCAGGACGCGGAAGAACGGAAGAAGGCGATTGAAGAACGGCGCTCCCGTCTTTCGGCCCTCGCGACGGAGCTGGAGAGCGGCAGCATTGTGCACCATCGCGTACTGCGGGTCAATGAACTGAATTACCTGCGTGACCAGGCGATCAAGGAACTGCGGTCTCAGGTCAAATTACCGTCGGGACCGAAAACTCTACCGGGTCCCGAAGCGAATCAGTGGATCGAGTGGGCTTGCAGCCTGCAAGAGCCTCGGGATGCGGAAGCTCTACAGACGCTGCGGAAGGGGTTTGCCCGCCTCGATGACTTTATTGCCAACCTAGAGCCCAACATGTGGAAGCCTGCGGGAGCGCCGCCGGATGCTCTGCCGGAAGCGGCGAAACCTGTCGCGAAGCCTCCTGTGCCGGAAGCGGTCCGGGTCGAGGAGCAAGCCGTCGCGTCACGGCCCATACCGATTAATTTGAAGGGTGGGAAGAGCTCAGGAGGGCGCGGCGACAAGCCACGGGTCCAGCTTTCACGTGATGGATCGGCCGCGCCGCAGTTAGAAGCGGAGCCGGTGGCCACGCCCAACTACCCTACTCCGTCGCGAAGCGCGGAAGAGATTCAACGGATACAGGCGAAGGAGCGCGAGGTCCTGGCGCGCATTAAAGGCGCAGTCACGGAGCCGGTTGTCCGCTCCTTCGACCATCGCATTGGGCGTACCAATGCCAATCCTGTGAAGGGCGCCACCGGTACTGCGCCAGCGGCCGCCAAGGAACGGGTCGAGGCTAAGGCCACCGCGGCAGTCGTCACCGCAAGCGCAACTGCGGTGGCTGCCGAACCGGTCAAGGCTGCCGTGGCCGCGCAGACTTCCGCGAAAACGACTCCGGTACGAGTGATACCGGAAGACAGCGATGTGCCTTCAGTTACGGCCAAGGCCACACGCGCAATCGGCTCTGCACGGTCCGTGATGTCCGATACCTGGACGGAGTTTGTCACCGACGTCAAGGATGGAGGAGCGGGAGCGCTGTGGCAGGAGAAGTGGCGGATGCCGGTGATCGGCACGACGGTGCTGGTGATAGCGCTGCTTGCCTTGGGGTCCGTGTATTGGGTGCGCCGGGCGCATGCCAGCAATGCGGTTAAGGCAGCCGAGACGGCTGCGGTACCGCCAAGCACTCCGGTGAGCAACCTGCCTGCCCCAGCCCCCGATTCCGTGACTACGACTGCGGCGGCCGCGGCTGCGCCTAAGCCCCAGCCTGACAAACAGCCAAAGACGAAGGACCAGCTGAACACCGCTGCCAAACCGCCTGAGCCAGCGCCGTCCCAGCCAGCACCGCCAGTCTCGGCCGTCGACGCAGCGTTGCGGCTGCCACAGCCAGTCCCGAAGAACAATGCCACCGCCGCCAACCGGGAGGTCGCAAAGGAAGAACCGCCTCCGCCTAATGGCGCGAACGGAGTGGCGGGATCGGTTCCCGGCGGGTTGCCAAATGGAGCTCCGAGCAGCGTAATCAACGTGGTCAAGGACCTTTCGGCCGCCGAGCCAAAGAACGCTACTCAGAAGGTCAGCGTTTCCTCGGGCGTTGCGCAAGGTTTGCTGGTCCACCGAGTCGCGCCGCAATATCCTCAGCAGGCCAAGCAGGCGCGTCTTCAGGGAACAGTAGTCTTGCAGGCTGTGATTGGAAAAGATGGAAGTGTGCACAGCGTGCGAGCCCTAAAAGGCAATCCCGTGCTGGCCCAAGCAGCCATGGATGCTGTGAAACAGTGGCGCTACCGGCCTTACGCCCTGAACGGGGAGCCAGTGGAAGCTGATACCGAGATCAGCGTCACCTTCTCGCCGCAATAATGTAACCGCTCCTGGCCGCCCGGCCAGGGCCTGCCGAACAGTCACCATCGATAGCACGCGGGTTCCTACCCGCGTGCCATCGAAGCGCAACTCAAGTCACTGCGGAATCAAGTGCCCGGAGAACGCTACGGTGCAGGTCGGCGTGGCGGCCGAGAGTCCATAGTTGAGCGTAGAACCAGGATCGGCAAACATCTCTGTCGGCTGCGCAGAAGAAAATTCCACATCATTCACAAAGACCATCCCCGGCGCGAAAGGCAATGTGTAGTAAGCGAAGTTGCCGCTGAAAAACACCTTAAGGAACGCCGATCCGATGTAGGTTGTGCCGGTGGTTGCGTCGCAATCGGCAGTCACAAACTGAATCACGACTGTCTTTACCGGCTTACCGTTGGCCAGCGTGCTGGGAAGGGTAACGTTGAAAGGGGTCGCGGAATTCAGGTTGGAGGTTACGGTGAAAGGTTCGTCGGCCGCCCAAGCTGGTGTAGTAACAACCGCTGCCAGAAGCGCGATGCCCAAGCCGCTAAGCAAGAGTTTGTTCATACTTTTCATGTGCCTACTCCTTCAATGCGGGACGTTAGCAGCCAGTCTCCGCCCCGGTCTGCAAACGGTATGTCTTGCGAAAGGACGGTGTCAAGCACAGCCGGTGCGCACGCAGAGTATCGGAAACAGCGTGACAGGCCACTGCTTCAAAACCGGGCAAATCGTTCTGACATCTTGTTTACATTTGCGACACAACTCATCCTTCGCAAATTGTTATATTCCGCGCGTGCGCGGCGGCCTGACGCAACGTACAGAATAAGAATTGTGCGGCGGTCGCATCGCAGCGACAGTAGTGAGGAGTCGCCGCAGAACTTTCCTGTGAATTGGTTCGAATAAGGATGGCAGTCCCGCCCGCGCAGGCGTACATTTTGAGCCAGGGCAGTCTGAAATCACTTGAGGAGGGTGGCCGTGGGATTCATTGCGTGGATCGTGGTGGGACTGGTCGCTGGCTGGCTGGCGGGACAGGTCATGAAGGGGGGTGGCTACGGCATCATCGTGGACATCATCCTGGGCATCCTTGGAGGCATTGTCGGCGGCTGGGTCTTCGGGCTGCTGGGAATCTGGCCGGGCGGCGGAATGATCGGCTCCATCATCGTCGCCTTTATCGGCGCGGTGATTTTGGTCGGCCTAACGCGACTGATAAAAAGAGCTTGAACCGGCAGGCCGGGCACTTATTTCGCTTGCCCCGCACGCGTGCGATTTGACTACCGGTCAGCTCTTTCTCGTATCATCAAGTCTGATCGATGCGAAACCGCAGGAACATGTTGTGGGTGGCCGTCGCGATCCTGGTGATCGCCGGCGGAATGGTTACGGCTGTTTTGCTGCGCAAGCGCGCGGCTCCGGACGCGGTGCGGCTGCTACCGGAGTCGGATGCCGTGCTGTACATCAATCTGGAGCCGGTGCGGCTGCTCACCGGGTTGGGCAAGACCCCGCCTAAGGAACGCGATCCGCAGTACGAAGAGTTCGTTCGCCAGACCGGATTCGAGTTCGAGCGTGACCTGGACAAGGCTGCATTTGCCATTCACTATGGCGGCGCGGTTCCGGGCAAGCCGACGGAAACCCGCTACAGCGAAATTCTGCAAGGACACTTTGACAGCGCCCGGGTAAGCGACTATCTGCGGAAGCTGGCCACACAAGTTGAACGCTATCGGGATTACGACGTCTACGATATTCCGGTGCAGGAGCGGACGGTGCGGGTCGCACTACTCGGTATCGACACCGCAGCGGCGTCAAACGTCGACAGCCCGGACGCGATCCACGGCATGATCGACAGCTACAAGCAGGCGGCCCTCCCTTTTACCGGGCCGGCGCTGATAAGCCAGTATTACCGGAGAGTGCCGCTGGGAAGTATCGTCTGGACCATCGCTCGCCCGTCACCCAGCAGCGCGGCCCAGGAGCGCGGCGAGCTGCTGCTTCCGGGCGGCTGGAGCGGGTTGCTGCCGCGGGACAGTCTGGTGATTGCTTCCGCACGGCCGCTCAATGAAGTGCACCTGCGGGTGGACGTCGTTACCCATAGCGCGGACGAGGCACAGCGCTTCACCGAACAGGTTGGCACTTACCTGACGCTGTTCAAGTCGCTGGAAATATCGGTGGGCCCAGGCGGCCCCGACCAGGACGTGAAGGCCGCGTTCGACAGCCTGGAGGTCCATCAGGACAAGAGCGAGGCGGTGCTGACGGCGAAAGTGCCGTACGCGTTCTTCAAGAAAGTGCTGAGCGAGCCGCCGGTGGAGCTGGGACCTGCGCCTCAGAAACAGGAGCAACCGCAGCAGGAAGCTCCAACTGCCAATGGTAAAACTTCCAAGAGCAAACCAAAGTAAAACGGCAGCGCGAGATGGTGCACTGCCGGATCGACTGATTGAAATTGTGTCAACTAGATGCTTGCCGTTCTAGCCGCGCGGGGCCAGGCCAAGCTGGGCGAAGGTGCCGCGGAGGAATTTGTGCGGATTGACGGGTGTATCGTGGATGCGTACTTCGTAATGCAAATGCGGGCCGGTGCTGCGGCCTGACAAGCCGACGTAAGCGATGACCTGTCCTTTGCGGATGGTCTGCCCGTCGCTGACCGCGAAACCCGACAGATGTCCGTAACGGGTGGTGATGCCGTTGCCATGGTCGACCTGAAGCATGCGGCCATAGCCGTTATAGAAGTCAGCGTAGGTGACAATGCCGTCGGCCGGAGCCAGCACCGGTTGTCCATAGGAGCACGAAATATCCACTCCGGAGTGGAATGCGCCTTCACCGTTGAACGGGTCAACGCGCTCGCCAAATGGGCCTGTGATGGGACCGATGACGGGCCACAACGTGGGAGCAGTAGTCGCGTTCGTCCAGTCAGCCAGCGTGGCGTTGTGAGTCAGCCCCATGCCCAACGCGGCTGTCGCCGAGCCGTTCAAGGCTGAACTGCGCAACGCATAGAGTTGGTCCATGGAGTACTTCACTTCTTCAGCCTTGACCGGGCCCTCGCTGGCTTTCAGCAGCTTGGCATTCGGCTTCAGACCGTAAATCACGGATACTTCATTGGCCAGCGAACCTAGCGACGCGACCTGGATGTCCTTCTCGTGATTTACCTGCTCCAGTTGCACGTAGCGCGTTTGCAGGGCTTTCTTCTCGGAGCGCAACTGGTCGAAGCTGGCCACCTTCCACAACATGCGGGTGTAGGAGCCGGCCATGCCGGTAATGGTGAACATGCCGATCAGCGCACCGGCTAGGAACACGTAGAGATAGTGGATGGGAATGGGGATCTTTCGTAGCTGGCCTTCCGCGTCGCGGGCTACGAAAAGAATATAAAAGCGTTTACGCAAAAGCTGTGGCCCTCGTATAAAAAATGTTCCGGCGCGCAACTGCCTTACCTATGAAAATCCGGAACGTTAACCGTGTCCGATCCCGAACTTCAGGGAACCAGGAAAGCCGCGGACTGCCTGGCCTTCCATACCGGCGGATACCGCGTTGCCGGGTACTCGGCTGGAAGTAACTGAATGACATCAAACCGTAGCAGACGTAGCTAATCATGTCAAACAATACGTGCTGCTCCACTACAACTAAAGTACTGTAAACAAACTTGATAACAGCGATTCAGCGTCCAGATGTCCTGCCGGTAAACGGTCGCTTTGGCAACCTCTGGCCGCTTATTTTCGGGCTTCCGCTCCCAAGACAATTTATAAGTATTGAGGTTCGACCGTTTCTGGAGGCTTGCACGTGCCCCTGAAGGAGAAGTTGCTGATTGACCGCATTCGTCGCACTGCGCGAGGAAACCGCAGCGTGGGCACGGGAATCGGAGATGATTGCGCGGTGCTGCGGCTTCCTCGCAGCCATGAGGCGCTAGTCACGACCGACTTCAGCCTGGAGGACGTTCACTTCCGCCGCGAGTGGCATCCGTCGGATTCCGTCGGACACCGCTGCCTGGCCCGCGGACTCAGCGACATCGCGGCCATGGGCGGTGTTCCCCGAGCCGCGTTTCTCTCGTTGGCACTTCCTCCTGACCTGCCGCAGAAGTGGGTGGACCAGTTCGTCGCCGGCTTGCTGAAGCTGGCCAAGCGGTATTCAGTTCCACTCGCGGGCGGCGACACCGCGCAATCACCCGCCGGAATTCTCGCGGACATCGTGGTGCTCGGCTCGGCGCCTGCCGGAAAAGCCATCCTGCGATCCGGAGCCAAGCCTGGCGATCTGCTTTACGTGACGGGCGCGCTGGGCTCGTCGTCGTCGGCGTTGAATCGGCTGCGAGACGGCGAGAAGCTAAAGCCGAAGTCGCATCCCAAGCATTTCTATCCTGAGCCGCGCATCGCGATCGGTCAATTTCTGCGCGAGAAGAAGCTGGCGTCAGCCATGATCGACATTAGCGACGGCCTGTCCACTGATCTTGCCCACATCTGCGACGAGAGTAAAGTTGGCGCCGTGGTTTACGGCAATTCCTTGCCGATGGCCAATGGCCTTGGAGATGGCGGTTTGCAACTGGCGTTGCATGGTGGCGAGGAGTACGAACTGCTGTTTACCGCGAAACCCGGCAGGCGCATCCCGAAAGAAATCGGCGGCGTGCCTATTACGCGCATCGGGGAGATGGTGCGGGAGAAACAAATGAAGCTGGCGCAGCCAGACGGGACGGCGATGATTCTGAGGTCCGCCGGCTGGCAGCACTTCGGGTAAGACTCTCTGGGGACCATGAGCGAGACCCGTTCTTAAATAACATCCGGTTTTTCGACAACGCTACACCGCCGCTCTTGACATCACGCCCCGCCTTCGTCAGACTTCCGAAAGCACCTCCTGTTGTGCCACCGTCCTTGGGTTACTCACAAGCTGACTCCGGTTGTCGAGAGGAGACCTTCCATGGCATCCCTGCCGAGCGAACGTAGCTTTCCTTGCCGATTTTCCACCAATATCTTCGTCGCGATTCTGTTCGCTGTCGTCATCAGCTTTCCGGTGATCGCTCAAGCGCAGACCTTGACTAGCCTGCACGCTTTCACAGGCGGGCTCGACGGTGGATTCCCTGAATCAGGCGTGACGCTCGACCGGGCAGGCAATCTTGAGGGAACGGCGTTCGAGGGAGGCTCAGCCGGTTTGGGCGCCGCTTACAAACTGGTTCATAACGGCGCCAATTGGACTGCAAGCGCTCTGCACGAATTCACCGGAGGCACCGATGGGGCCCGTCCCGCGGCGCGCGTGATGGTTGGCCCGGACGGCAGTCTCTACGGAACCACGGTTGCCGGAGGCAGCAATAGCAATTGCGGCGAATATACCGGATGCGGCACCGTCTTTCAGCTGAGTCCTCCCGCGAGCATTTGCAAGGCCGTACTCTGCCCGTGGAATGAAACTGTGCTCTATCGCTTTCCCGGAGGACCCGACGGCGGCGTACCCGGCACAGGAGATATCCTGTTCGACCGCCAGGGAAATATCTACGGCACAACTCAAAGCGGCGGTGCCCACGACGCGGGTACCGTCTACATGCTGACTCCCAGCAATGGCACCTGGGTACATTCGGTCATCTACAGCTTCACCGGCGGACAGGATGGCGGGTATCCCATGGCGGGCGTCATCGCGGACGCGGCCGGCAATCTTTACGGCACCACCCAGTCTGGCGGCAGCGGAAATGGTGGAACTATCTATGAACTAAGTCCCTCCGGCTCGGGCTGGAGCGAGAGTACGCTCCACGCCTTGAACAGCTCAACCGAAGGGGCCTATATCCAGGCCGGACTGATCTTCGACAGCGCGGGGAATTTGTATGGCGCTGCTGCCGCTGGCGGGCCCAACGGCAGCGGGACCGTGTTTCAACTGGCTCCGTCCGGCGATAACTGGAATTTCACCGTGCTGTATGCCAACTTCGGCGAGGGCGGAGGTTACGAAGGACCTGCCGCCAGTCTTGCTATCGACCAGACCGGAGCTCTGTACGGTACTTCCGTGGGATGGAATGATGGAAATAATTTCGGGACCATCTTCAAGCTGACGCCCTCCAACGGGGGATGGGTCTACACGCTGCTACTCCAATTTAACCTCAACGACGGAGGCATGCCGTTTGGCGGTGTAACTCTTGACGCTGGCGACAACCTCTACGGAACCACCTCCGAAGCAGCGGCTTCTGGCGGCACGGTCTGGATGCTGGTGCAGTAGAACCGCCACGCACCAGCTACCCAGCACATTGACCTTGGCCGGGGGCAGCACGACACTTGTCGAAAACCCCCATATCCGTTCCTACGGCGATCCCGGCCGAATTGCCAAGTACCTTCGTCACACTGCTCCGTGAGCCTCGCCTCGCGATAGTCTGACCACTCCTGCTCGCCGGCTGGTTATAATCCCTCCCATGAATCTGGAACAGAAATTGGCTGAACTGAAACGCCGCGACTCCCTGGCCGAAGCTGGCGGAGGCGCAGAGCGCCGCGCCCGCGAGCACAAGCAGGGCAAAATGTCGGCGCGCGAGCGCATCGAGTTCCTGCTCGACGAAGGCACCTTCGAGGAGACCGACAAGCTCGTCGTCCATCGCTGCACCGACTTCGGCATGGAAGAGCAGAAGTATTACGGCGACGGCTTCCTCACCGGCTATGGCCGCATTGAAGGCCGGCTGGTCTTCGTCTTTGCCCAGGACTTCACTGTCTTCGGCGGCTCGCTGTCGGAAACCAACGCGGCCAAGATCGTCAAGATCATGGATGCGGCGATGCGAGTGGGCGCGCCCGTCATCGGCCTGAACGATTCCGGTGGCGCTCGCATTCAGGAGGGCGTGCGCTCGCTGGCGGGTTACGCCGACATCTTCCTGCGCAATGTGCTGGCGTCGGGCGTGGTGCCGCAGATCTCCGCCATCATGGGCCCCTGCGCCGGCGGAGCAGTCTATTCCCCGGCGATGACCGACTTCATCCTGATGGTGCAGAACACCTCGTACATGTTCATCACCGGCCCGGAGGTCATCAAAGCAGTGACCCACGAGGAGGTCACGAAGGAAGAACTCGGCGGTGCGGTGACGCACAACGAGAGGTCAGGCGTGGCGCACTTTATGGCGCACGACGACGCCGAATGCCTCAGCATGGTCCGCGAGCTGCTCAGCTTCCTGCCGTCCAACAATCTCGACGACCCTCCGCGCAAGCCTTGCACCGACCCCATCGATCGCGCCGACGAGAAGCTGGACACCATCGTCCCCACCGAATCAAACCAGCCTTACGACATCAAGGACGTGATCAATACCGTGGTCGACGACGGCTACTTCTTCGAGGTACAGGAGCATTACGCGAAGAACATCGTCATTGGCTTTGCGCGGCTGAACGGCAAGCCGGTCGGCATCGTGGCCAACCAGCCGGCGTTTCTGGCGGGCGTGCTCGATATCAGCGCCAGCATCAAGGGCGCGCGCTTCGTGCGCTTCTGCGACTGCTTCAACATTCCGCTGATCACCTTCGAAGACGTTCCGGGATTTCTGCCTGGCACGCAGCAGGAGTACGGCGGCATCATCACCCACGGCGCGAAACTGCTCTACGCTTTCGCGGAAGCGACGGTACCGAAGATCACCGTCATCACGCGCAAGGCTTACGGTGGCGCGTATTGCGTGATGGCATCCAAGCACATTCGCACCGACGTTAACTATGCGTGGCCGACCGCCGAAATCGCTGTCATGGGGCCGGAGGGCGCGGTGAACATTGTCTATCGTCGCGAGCTGGAGAAGGCGAAGAATCCCGAGGCCGATCGCGCCGCCAAGATCGAAGAGTTCCGCGAGCGCTTTGCCAACCCATACGTCGCAGCTGAGCGAGGATATCTGGACGCAGTAATTCGCCCCCGCGACACGCGGCGAAAACTGATTCAAGCGCTCGACATGCTGGAGAATAAGCGCGACAAAAACCCGCCCAAGAAGCACGGGAATATACCGTTGTAGGGCTGTGGATCGTAACAAGACAAATTGTTTTAGAATCAGGATTCCATGTCAGACAGTCCTCTGCGCTTATTGATCGATCGACTCGACATTCAGGTACCGCACATACTGCAGTGCATCGAGGAAAGCGCAGGAGTAGAGCGTGAAGTCGAAGGGCTGCTCTCGAGAACGCGTTCGCAATGGGTGTCATTAGACACTAGCCTAGTCGTATTCGGATCTCTGGCCAGGGGCGAATGGACGCCGCATAGCGACCTTGACTGGACGTACCTGATTGATGGCCAAGCGAATTCGGATCACCTCACAATCGCGCAGGAAATCAAGGAAGTTCTGGAACACAAATATGTTCCTCCAAATCCGCAGGGGACTTTTGCAAGTTTGGTGTTCAGTCACGAGCTAATCCATAAAATAGGAGGACAAGACGACACGAATCGGAATACGACACAGCGGATGCTGCTCTTGCTCGAGTCCGTTGCCATAGGCAACCGTGCCCAGGAAGCTTACGAGAGGGTTGTACGAGGTGTGATCAATCGGTATCTCGAAGAGGATCCACGTCTGCTGACAAAGGATCGCACGAGATATAAAGTTCCTCGTTTCCTCCTTAACGACATTGTTCGTTTCTGGAGGACGATGGCAGTGGACTTTGCCAGCAAGCAAAGGGATCGCGGGGGAAAGGGATGGGGGCTTCGCAACTTCAAGCTGCGGATGTCACGAAAGCTGCTGTTTGCCTCGGGTCTGTTAACCTGCTTTGGATGCACTCTAGATCCCGACGCTCACCCCCCGGAAGACGCCGATATCGATGAGAGGCGAGCGTACCTCGTTCGATACCTACGAAATCAATTTTGCTACACGCCCCTTGAGGTTCTAGCAAGAGCTGCTATTCTCTACAGAATTCCGGAAGATGCCAGCGTAAGGCTTTTGAGCGCCTACGACGGTTTTCTTGAAATGTTAAGAAACGAGGGAATCCGTGAAGGGCTCGATGTCCTGCGAGCTGAAGATGCTGCGAAAGACAAACATTTTGAGCAGGTCCGCAGGATCAGCCGCGATTTTCAATCAGCTCTCGACGTTTACTTTTTTGAGAATAAGGAACTTTCGGCGTTGACGAAAAGATATGGGGTTTTTTGATGAGGTCAGTAGGATTTTCCACCGGAGCGCTCGCGCTCGGGGACTTCCGGCGAGCACTTGCCATGTTAAACGAGAAGCACGCCGATGCGGTAGAACTCTCCGCGCTGCGGGAATACGAATTGCCTGAGCTCGTATCCGCCTTACCCTCTCTCGATCTTAGCAGTTTCAAATACGTGTCGTTTCACGCGCCGAGCACGATGAATGCTGCCTTTGAGCCGACCACCGTGGAGCTTCTAGAGGCAGTGGTGGGACGCGGCTGGCAAGTAATCGTTCATCCCGACGTGATCGTGGATTGGGAACTCTGGAAAAAACTCGGGCAATATCTATGTCTTGAGAACATGGATAAGCGAAAAGCAGTGGGGCAAACAGTAGATCAGCTGGAACCTCTATTCAAGGCTCTTCCCGAAGCGTCATTTTGCTTCGATTTGGGACATGTTCGTCAAGTAGATCCCACGCTGACAGAGGCTTTTCTGATACTGCGGCACTTCAAGAATCGCTTAAGACAAATTCACATCAGCGATGTAAATTCCGACAGCCGCCATGCCGAGCTGACTATCGAGGCTATGCTTGCTTTCAAACGGCTAGCGCCCGCCATCCCCCCCGCCATTCCTGTGATAATTGAGAGCAGGGTATCTGAATCACAAATCGAATCCGAGATCCAGTTGGTTCGTGAAATATTAGACGATGACAACCGAGGCGGCAGGAGAACTCCAAATCTCACCCAGGCTATCTCAGCCTAGCTGCACCAAAAAGGAATCCCGAGTGCGCTTCTGATCGCTCGCTTTTCGGCCAGTGGGTCACGTCAAACCTTTGCCGGGCTGCCTTGCCGGATACTTGCATATCTGGCACGACCATCAGCTTGGATGCCGGACTCGCGACTAACCGGAATGACCGATCAACGCCTCGGGATTCCCGTCTTGCCCTTGACTCGTTTCCTGTTCCCGCCTGTCATGCGGCTCGCGACAACTGCTGCGGGCGCTCTGCCTAGCGCCGTGAGCGCCGGGCAGTGACCTCGCTTCAGTGTCACCGGACTTGCCGGTTATCCTCCTCGCTTGCGCGTTGAGGAAGCTCGCTGCTTGACTGCGGAAACCTTGAAAACTCATCAAGGAACGAGTGTGTTTTTACTCCTCCTGTTTCTAAAGTCAATAGAATTATTGAGACTATATCTTGTTTGTTTTCAATCGAGTGCAGCTCGTCCACAGGCGCATGCCAGAATTTTGTGCAATGCGAAAATTGGTCTTTAACCGGCTACAATTTCACACACTATTTTCGCGCCTTTGACGCCCAACAGCGATCACGCAGACGCGACTTTCACTTGCGGTTCAATTGTGGGAATCTGGCGAAAATATTATCCAGCGCGGCAGTCCGGCGATCTTGATTTTCGGGTAGGACAACTTTGCGGGCTAATTGGATGTCGCAGCGCGCGCTTCCAACCTCGCAATCGTGCTGAATTCAGGCATGGGATAGCGCCTGGGCCTTCCGCTAAATAGAATTGTGCCATGCTGTCCTTCTTCTCGCTTGTACTTGCTTTCGCGCTGCAGACTCCCGCCACCGCCAACACCACGGCCCAGATCACGGCGCTGTTGCGCGCCAAGGATCAGGCGCTGCTGGACGCCATTGCGCCCGGCGATCACAAAGTGTGGGAAGACGCACTGGCCACCGACGCGGTTTACGTCGACGAGAACGGCGTGGTCATGGATCGGGCCGCGTTTCTGAAGCAACTGGAGCCGTTGCCTGCGGGCGCCTCCGGCAGCCTTCACATTACCTACTACGCCGCCCACATTTCGGGAGACCTGGCCACCGTAATTCACAACGATGACGAGCGGGAGAATTATCACGGCCAGGTGCTACAGGCGCGCTACCTGATGTCCGAGACCTGGCGCCGTGACGGTGGCGAGTGGAAGCTCTATCTGGTCCACGCCTACGCGGTGCCCAAGGACCCTCCGGCGATCTCGCTGCCTGCAAAAGAACTGGAGCAATATGTAGGCCGGTATTCAGCCGCGCCCGATCTCGTCTATGTAATTCGTTCGGATGGGGCGCAGCTGATGGGCGGGCGGCCCGGCAGCACGATGAGACCGCTGAAGGTTGAGGTGCGCGACGTGCTCTTCGTTCCCGAACAGCCCCGCATCCGGAAGATCTTTCAGCGTGACGCCAAAGGCAAGATCACGGGATTTGTCGACCGCCGTGAGAGCTGGGACCTGGTGTGGAAGAAAAGTGAGAAATGATGCCGCTGACAATCGAAACCGACAGCTAGAGCTCCCGCTGGCACTCGAGGACGAGTTGGAGCGCGTCGCGCAGGTTGGCTTTTGCTTTCTCGAGGGTTTCGCCTTGCGATA
The DNA here is from genome assembly GCA_050014935.1 of Candidatus Korobacteraceae bacterium. Classification (GTDB taxonomy): domain Bacteria; phylum Acidobacteriota; class Terriglobia; order Terriglobales; family Acidobacteriaceae; genus Bog-257. The sequence goes on along the minus strand of JBEKCJ010000091.1, from coordinate 1,381 downwards.
TCGCGGCGGGAATCTCTTCTACGAAGCAAGTGTACCCACCTTCTTTGGCCGGTTCGAATACCGCGGTAAGCTTCATGGGCTCAGCGTATCACAACGACCGGGTTACAGAGCTGCGGTGAAGACGGCCAGCGGCGCCACGGTTAGCAAAGCCGGCATCTCAGGATGAAACAAGATTATCGTGGCCGTAGGGGTCCCCTCGACTCCGCTGCGCTACGCTCGGGATGACACATGGGTTTAGAGATCCTGACGGCTGACAGCTGATGGCCGATAGCTACGGCTTCTGGAGCCTTTGCACGTCGCGCACGCCGGGAATTTTGCGCACGCCAGTGACGATTCGCTCCAGGTGCTTCAGGTCGGCGATGTCGGCGACCAGCTCGACCGTGGCGTGGTCTTCGGCGGTCTTGGCTTCGATGTTCTGGATGTTGGTGTTGGCGTCGCTGATGACGGTGGCAATCTGCTTCAACATCCCGGGACGGTTGTCGCAGGAGACGGCCAGCTTGACTGGGTAGCCAGCCTGCCAGATCGGGGAAGCGGCATCGCGGCCCCACTCGACGGTGATGCGGCGCTCAGGCTCGAACATGAGGTTCTCGACGTTGGCGCACGATGCGGAATGCACCGCGACGCCCTTGCCGCGGGTGACGTAGCCGACGATCTCCTCGCCGCGAATCGGGTTGCAACATCGCGCGCGGTAGACCATCAGGTCGTCGTGGTCCTTGACCTTGATGGCCGAGTTGTCGCCGCCGAAGACGCGACGCACGACATTGGTGAAGCCGCTGTTTGAGCCTTCGTCGGTGGTATGAGCAGGAGCGTGGCCGGAGAAGGACTGCGCTTCGTCAGCCGGCACCAGTCGCGCCAGAATGCTGCGCGCGGAAAACTTGCCGTAGCCGATGGCAGCCAGCAAGTCGTCAGGCTTGGCCATCCCGCTCTCAGAGGAGACTCGCATCAGCTCCGCATCGTTGAGCGACTTCATCGAGATGCGGTATTTGCGCGCTTCCTTCTCCATGAGTTTGCGCCCGATCTCGACGGCGCGTTCGCGCTGATGGAGGTTGAGCCAGTGCTTGACTTTCTGGCGGGCGCGCGAGGACTTGGTGAATTGCAGCCAGTCGCGGCTGGGATTGTGTCCCGGCTGGGTAAGGATTTCGACAATGTCGCCGGAGCGCAGCTTATAACGCAGTGCGACGATGCGTCCGTTGACCTTGGCGCCCACGCAGGTGTGGCCGACCTCGGTGTGAACGGTGTAAGCGAAGTCGATGGGCGTAGCGTCGCGCGGCAGAATCACGATGCGGCCCTTGGGAGTGAAGGTGTAAACCTCCTCGGGGTAAAGATCGATCTTCAGGGTGGCAAGAAATTCCTTGGAGTTCTTGATGTCGCGCTGCCATTC
>JBEKCJ010000090.1:0-17992 GCA_050014935.1 Candidatus Korobacteraceae bacterium | reverse complement strand
ACGTCGGCCTTCTTCGGCGGCAAAGGGCAAAGCTGCAACTTCTACGAATCCGGCGACGAGCTTTTCGACGTCATGGCCCACATGGAGCATTCCATGAAGGTCAACTCGTTCTTCATGATGGACGAAAACTTTCTCCTCAACCGTCCGCGAGCGATGCAATTGCTCGACCGCATGAAGAAAGCCGGTAAGAGCTGGTCTCTGTATGTCTTCTCGTCGGCCAACGCAATCCGCAAGTACACCATTGAGGAACTCGTGCAGCTCGGCGTCTCCTGGATCTGGCTCGGTCTGGAGTCGCCGAAATCTTCCTACGCCAAGCTGCGCGACACCGACACCCAGGTGCTAGCCTCCGAGCTACGCCAGCACGGCATCAAGCTCTTGGGCTCGACCATTGTCGGCCTGGAGCATCACACGCTGGAAAACATTCGCCAGGAAATCGAGTTTGCTGTCGGGCACGGCACCGACTTCCACCAGTTCATGCTCTACACGCCGGTTCCGGGCACGCCGCTCTTCCAGCAAATGCAAGAGGAAGGCCGCATGATCGACGGCATCGATCTCGCCGACATCCACGGCCAGTTCAAGTTTAACTTCGAGCACGCCGCCATCTCCCGCGACGACTCCAAGCGTCTGCTCGACTGGGCCTTTCGCTTCGACTTCGAGCGCAATGGCCCCAGCCTCTTCCGCATCTGCGACACCATCTTCCAGGGCTGGAAGAAGTATCACAATCATCCCGATCGGCGCGTGCGCCAGCGCGTGGCCAACGAAGCCGCCAAACTGCGCACCACCTACGACGCCGCGCTCTGGGCGATGGAAAAGCGCCTGAAGAAAACGAACCTGTCCGTCTCAATTCGTATTCGTGAGCTGCGGCGCGAGATCGAACATGAGTTCGGCGCGGCTACCCGTTTAGTCCGCGCCGTCACCGGACCAATCCTGCTCTGGACATCCAGACGCGAAGACCGCCAGCTCGCCCGCGGCAAAACCTACGAGCCGCCCACGTTTGTAGACCGCCGCAACTGGGCGACGTAATTAAACCGGTGTCGTCCTGAGCGTAGTGAGCCGCTTCTTCTTCATGTGTCATCCTGAGCGTAGTGAGCCGGAAGGCGAACGAAGTCGAAGGACCCCTATAGTTGCGCTGATCCGTTGAACGTAGCCCTTACCGGCTTGTCGTACCAGCCGCGGCTCAGGTCCTTCGACTCCGGTTCGCAACAGCGGCGACCCTCCGCTCAGGATGACACATCTCAAATGGGCCGCGCGCTCAGCATGACAACCCATCCCTCACCCGCTATCATCGACTTCCCTGCTTAATTTCTCCAAGGAAGGCGCAATGATTCGTATTCGCCGCCAGTTACTGGCGTCCCTGACTGTACTTCTGTCTACCGGGCTGCTCTTCGCACAGCCGCAAGAAAGCCCAGACAACTCCCAGGCCTCCCAACCCGTCTCGCAGCGTCCGGCGAAGCAGCGTGAAGCCTATCGCAAAGCCATGGCAGCTGCCGATCAGAAAATCGCCGCCGAGGTTACGGCCCACTCCGAACTGATCAAGAACCTGGAATACCTCACCACGCAGATCGGCGCTCGTCTTACTGGCTCCCCGCAGATGCAGGCCGCCAGCCAGTGGACGCTCAAGCGCTTCCAGGATTACGGCATCGATGTCCATCTCGAGACCACCGAGATCGATCACGGCTGGACGCGCGGCCTTGAGACTGCCGAGATCGTCAGTCCCATCCAGAAGCGCATCGGCATTCATGCCTTTGGTTGGAGCAGGGGCACAGACGGCGAGGTCAGCGCGCAAGTGATTGCGCTCGACATCCAGAAGCCTTCCGACTTCGACGCCTTCAAAGGGAAGCTGAAGGGCGCAATCGTTATGACGCGCCCCCCGGCGGACATGTCGAAGCTCGATCCCAATCCGGAGAACGCTTACGACGCAGTGATACCGCCGTCGCAGGCCAACGCCCCGGGCAACATGACTTTCGCCCAGCGTCGCGAGCTGTTGCGCCAGGTCGCCGCCGAGCAGCCCGCGCTGGTCTTAGTCGACAGCGGCAAGACCGACAGCCTTTACAACATGACGGGCGGCTATCCCCGCTACGCTCCCAGCGCGGTGCCCCTCGCCTTCCTCACCCATGAGGATTATGACCTGCTCTATCGCCTCCTCCAGACCGGGCCGGTGACGATGAAGTTCAATCTGCCCGACACCTTCACCGACAAGCCTGTGCCCGCCTCCATCACCGTCGCGGAAATCAAGGGCAGCGAGCATCCCGAGCAGCGCGTCATCATCGGCGGCCATCTCGACTCCTGGGACCTCGGTCAGGGCGCGCTCGACAATGGCACCGGCGCAATGGCCACGCTGGAAGCTGCCCGTGCGCTGAAGGCGCTCGGCTGGAAGCCCAAACGCACTATCACCTTCATCCTCTTCACCGGCGAAGAAGAAGGCGGAGTCGGAGCGGAAACCTTCATCCAGAACCATGCCGCCGAACTCAAGCAGATTGACGCCGTCCTCATTCACGACACCGGCACCGGCAAGGTCTTCACCATCGCGCTGGAGAACCTCAACCAGACCGCTCCCCTCATGCAGGAGATCTACCAGCCGCTCCAGAAGGTCTTCGACTTGCAACCGCTCAGCACCCGCTACTTTGGTGCCTCGGACCATGTGCCGTTCCTCAATCAGGGCATCCCTGCTTACTTCTGCGTGCAGCTTCCCGCCCACTATCGCGAGGCCCATCACAGCCAGACCGATACCTTCGACAAGGTCATTCCTGACCAGATCAACCAAGGCGCAGCCTTCCTGGCGGCCTGGGCGTGGAACGTTTCCGAGATGCCGGAAGCGCTGCCGCATCATAAGCCGCCAGCCGGAGCAGCAGAATGATGGGACCGCAGCGCCGCCCTCAGCCTGTCAAAGGATTCCCGTCCTGCATTTTGGCGTCTTGCTTCGCCCCCACCATACCGCTCCCCTGCGCACTGGCTCGCGCGACGTTGACGCTTCTCGAATTTCGTGGTTCCTGCCTCGGCACTTCGAATTGTCAATATTTGTGAAGAGTCGGTTGCGAGGCCTCAAATTCAGGTAAATTAATCCTTGCTCTGTGGTCACAGTACCGCAGAGGCTGAAGCCCCGCGGTGAATAGCGAGCCCGTGGGGCTAAAGTTTTCTGGCGCTGGCTAATTTCAGTGTGGCATCCTGGGCCGGACCCAACATACTACGTTGTGTCATCCTGAGCGGAGCATTCGCGCTGTTTGCGAAGGCGGAGTCGAAGGACCCCTATAGTCGCGATGATGCGGCTTCCTCCGTTGCTCCGTCGGTGCAATAATGCCACCTTGCCCACTTCACCCCCCATCATCAAATCGTTCTTCCTCGACGGTCCCGCCGGACGCCTCGAAGCCTTGCTGAACGCGGGCTCGCCCTCTGCCACCCACGCCGCTCTGGTTTGTCATCCACACCCGCTGGGCGGCGGCACCATGCACAACAAAGTCGTCTTTCATGTGATGAAGGCGCTGAACTCGTTCGGCTTCCCGGTGCTGCGTTTCAACTTCCGCGGCACCGGACTCAGTGCCGGCCAGCACGACCAAGGCCGCGGCGAGATCGCCGACGTCGAAGCCGCACTCGCATGGCTCCAACGCGAGTTCAACCTGCCCATCATTTTTGCCGGCTTCTCCTTCGGCGCGGCCGCCGGACTGCGCGCCGCCTGCCCTCGTCCCGACGTCGAGGCACTGATCTCGATTGGCACCCCGGTGGAAGCCGAGGGCCGGATGTACGCGTACTCCTTCCTGCGCGACTGCGCCAAGCCCAAGCTGTTCGTCAGCGGCGATCGCGATCAGTACGGCCCGCACGCCGCTCTCGCCGCCGTCGTAGCACAAGCCGCGCCACCAAACCAATTAGTCTTCGTTCCTGGAGATCATTTCTTCCAGGGCCACCTCGGCGAACTGCGCACCGCCGTCGAGAATTGGCTGAGGGATTTCTTGAGCAGCCTCGAAGGAGCGCAGCTTTAGACATTCCCCTCGTGTAATCCCGACCGAGGGCTTCAGCCCGAGTGGAGGGACCTGCTTGCCGCAGCTAAGCGAATAGCGAGCACCCGCATTCTATAATCACCCCTCATGCCTCAATCCCCCGCTGACGCCCTCTTCCCCGAGATGCGCGCTCGCGTGCGCACCATCTTCAACCACGCTCTCGCCGAGTGCAGCATCCCGCAGGCCTTCGGCCGCAAGCTGCAATGTCGGGGACGTCATCTGCAAAGCGGTACCCAGATTTACGACCTGAAAGCCTTCGAGCGCATTCTGGTCGTCTCCATCGGCAAAGCCGGCCACAGCATGGCAGAAGCCTTCGCCAACATCATCGGCACCGGCCTCACCGGAATTATTGCGTCTCCCACGGCGCCGCCCGCACAGCTCTTTGGCTTTCGATATTTCACCGGTGGCCATCCCCTCCCCAATGGCGAGTCGCTGCGCGCTGGCGACGCCATCCTGCGCCTGGTGCACGAGTTGTCGCCCCAGACCCTGACCGTCTTCCTCATCAGCGGTGGAGCTTCCGCCATCGCCGAAAAGCCCATCAGCCATGGCATTACGCTCGAAGATGTGATCCAGACCTACCGCGCGCTGGTGCACTCGGGCGCGCCCATCGCCCAGATCAATGCCATCCGCAAGCATCTCTCCGCGCTGAAAGGGGGACGCCTGGCTCGCGCCGCTGCCCCGTCTCATCAGCTGTCGGTGCTGGTCTCCGATGTCCCCGAGGGTTCGCTCGACGCCCTGGCCTCAGGACCTACCATGCCCGACACCACCACCGTCAACGAATGTTACGACCTTGCGCACCGCTACCAGTTGCTCGCTCGCTTTCCGCCTTCGGTGCGCTCGCTGTTCAGCGGCCGCGAGTTGGCAGAGACGCCGAAGGCCGGCGATCCTGCCTTCGCCCATTCGCACTATGCGCCCGTGCTCTCGAACGCCACCGCTGTCAATGCGGCGGTGGAGAGCGCCAAACTTGGAGGCTTTGCCGTCGAAGTCGACAACCGTTGCGACGACTGGGACTACCAGCCGGCCGCCGATCATCTTCTCCAGCGCCTGCGCGAGCTCCGCGGCGGAGCACCGCGCGCCTGTCTGATTTCCGGCGGCGAGGTCACGGTAAAGGTGGGATCTGCCTCGGGGCTGGGAGGACGAAATCAGCACTTCGCCCTCTATTGTGCGGAGAAGATTGCGGGCGAGAACATCACCGTGCTGAGCGCCGGCACCGACGGAATTGATGGCAACAGCTCGGCTGCCGGCGCCATTGCCGACGGCTCAACCCTGGAACGGGCGCGGCAACGAGGATTGGACGCCGCCACCGCTCTCGCCCGCTTCGATAGCTTTCCGCTCTTCCACGCCATCGGCGATGCCATCATGACCGGACCAACCGGCAATAACGTCCGCGATCTGCGAATCATGCTGGCTTATTGAGCGTGCTCCCATAACTCCAAAAGGCACGGAGCCTTGTCCGTGCCTCTTGAGCAGTCGCGCCAAGGAGCGGCAAGGCGCGACCAACTGCGCTGCGGCGTCACCGCGAACCCACCTCGGGTCCGTCTCTGCCGGAAGTCAGCTTCCGCAATAGAAATTCACTGATCGGCGGACGATCGCTAGCCAAGGAGTCACTCGTCCAGTTACGCCTGACCACATCCGCCGATCTCTTTGCGCCAGTCAGCAGATGCTACTTCTGGCTGTTCCGCGATTTGTCAACAAACTGTAAACACTGCGTCCAATTTCTGTAACGGCGGAAGAGCCGGGCTCTACATCGGCGAAATGCGACGCCCCCAGAATTGCCTGCCGCCCCGGGCGACGCTCCTACCGCCCCACCAGTCCGTCGGCAACATGCTGCGTCTCAGGGAAGCCCGGCATGCTCCGCGCCCTCTGTAGCGCCGCTTCCGCGTCCTCAGAGCGGCCGCTGCGATGCAATGCCCGCGCCAGCAATAGATATCCCAGCGCCGTTGGCCGAATCTGATTGGCCTGACTGTACCTCTGGATCGCATTGGCCACGTCGCCTGACTTTTGCGACAGCACGCCCAACCCAATCAACGCCTGCTCCGTGTCCGGAGCCAGCCGTAACGCCTGCTGGAAACTATCGCCAGCATCGGCCTCGTCGCCCGCGTAGTTATACACATATCCCAGATTGCTATAAGCCCGGGCCAGAACGTCTACTTCTTCGATCTCGGCAATGCCCGCCTTGTATGCCGCAATCGCCTCGGGCCAATGGTGATTCCGCTCCTCCCAGACGCCGGTATTCAACTCGCTCAGCCCATTGTGCGGCTCAATCTCGGTGGCGCGGCGGAAGTGCACGATCGCCTGGTCCATCTCGTGACGTTCCATCAGGGTCGTCCCCAGATTGTCTTCCGCAACATAGTTGTCGCTCGTGGTCTGGATGGCGTGCGTCCACAAGCTCGCCTCGTCGCTCCAGTACCCAAGCTGATGGCGAGTCACAACCGCAAGCACCAGCAGCAACCCCACGCTGAATCCCGTAACCCATGCCGGCGAAACCTGGCGCGTTTCGGCAAGCTCAGCCACTCCCCAGCAGAACATCACGAACAGTCCGATGAACGACAAATAGGCGTAGCGATCGGCCATGGCCTGCACTCCCACCTGCACCAGCCCGATCATCGGCACCAGCGTTCCCAGAAACCACAACCACCCCACCGTCAGATATCGATATCTCCTGCCCGCAATCACCAGGCCACTGATCCCGAGCAACAGCGCCAGTGACGCCAGGAGTTGCCACACCGCCGGCGCGGCTCGCAAAAAAGGATATAAAGGCGATAGCGGTGCTGGCCAGAACGCCTTCGCGATATAACGCGCATAGGCAACGATCGCGTTCGCCAGCCGTAGCCCGAACGGGAACTTGATCAGCGACTGCACCGCGCTGCCCGCCTGTTGCGCCTTCACCGTAAGCACGGCGCTGATCGTGCTGAGCCCCAGCAGCGGGAGCTTTTCCACCACTAGCTGCACGAAGCTTCGCGCCGGATAAAGCGCTGCGGCCTCTTGCCTGCCCTCAGTCCGCGCGCGCAGCGTCATGCGCTGCAAAGGCCAGTAATCCCACAGCAGCAGTAGAAACGGCAGCGTGATCACCTGCGGTTTGGCCATTAGTCCCAGCACAAACAAAAACGCGACCAGCACATACCGTCCTGCGCCCGGCTTTTTCGCATACCAGCGATAAGCCGCCAGCGCCAGAAGCAGAAACAACATGCTCAGCAGATTTTTCCGCTCTGCAACCCACGCGACCGTCTCCACGTTCATGGGATGCAGCGCGAACAGACCGGCCACCATCGCACTTCGTCCCACCATGCCGGTCGCGCGCTCCAGCACCCAGAACAGCAACAGCACGTTGACCACGTGAAGCAGAAGATTGACCTCATGCGGGCCCGCCGCGTCCATACCAAACATCTGGCAGTCGAGCGCGTGCGACAGCCAGGTCAGCGGATGCCAGTTGGAGGCGTAATACGTCGTGAACGCCCACTCCACCGTGCTCCAACTCAAACCGCCTTGCACCCGGGGATTCGCCGTCACGTACTTGCTGTCGTCAAAGTGTAGGAAGGGATGGTTCCTCACCGGATAGTAGGTTGCCACCGTGGCAACCAGCAGCAGGACGAGATATAACAAATAGGTTCGCGACGGCCGCGAAGAACTCTTGCGGGGCGGAGGAGCCGCTGCTTTGCTCGCTGTTCTTGTTCTCTTCGCCAACCGCTCTCACCCGCGCGCGCCTGATGAAACTCTGATGAGGTCTGAGTTTATTTTCTCATTCCGGGAGATTGCTGCTTGTATTGCCACATCTTCAGCGTGGCTCATCCTGAGCGAGAAGCGCACCTTCTTTAATTGTGTCATCCTGAGCGAGAAGCGCAGCGACGAGTCGAAGGACCCCTATCGCCACTACCCCTTCACCGCTCCCCAAAAATCCCTGTCCCAATCCTCACGCAGGTCGAGCCTTCCTCAATCGCCACTTCAAAGTCATTTGACATCCCCATCGACAACACATCAAGCCCCCCCAGCCGCTCTCGCAACTCGCGCAGTTGATGAAAGTACGGACGCGCACCCTCAGGATCATCGGTGAACGGCGGCACCGTCATCAGCCCTCGAATCCGCAGGCTCCGCCAGCCAGGCGCCGCTTCCAGAATGCGCTCCAGCTCCGCCGAATCCGGCGCAACCCCGCTCTTCGCCGCCTCACCGCCCAAATTGACCTCAATCAGGACGTCGAGACTTTTCCCGGCTGTCTCCGCCGCCGCGTTCAGCCGCTCCCCAAGCCTTACCGAGTCCACCGAATCCACCGCAGCGAATATCTCTGCCGCCTTCGTGACTTTGTTCGACTGCAAATGTCCGATCATGTGGAACTCGGCGTCGTGCAACTCCGTCAGGGCGCCAAATTTCTCCGCGAACTCCTGCACCCGGTTCTCGCCAAACAGTCGCTGCCCCGCCGCGCAGGCTTCCGCAATCCGCTCCGCAGGCTGCGTCTTCGTCACCGCCATCAGCGCAATGTCTTCCGGATTTCTGCCCGCGCGTCGCGCCGCGCCCGCAATGCGCTCCCGAATAGCCGCGAGATTGTCGGCAATCTGCATGCGAATCAGCCATTGTAGCCCGTGCAGAGAGTGACCTAATATCGATCCCCTTGCTCACTCTTCCCCCCGCAATCGCAATCAGCTATGGTTATTCCCAGTCACAACCTCAGGAGTACCCACGTGTCGTACCGGCTTACCCTACTCGCTTGCCTCATCCTCGCCTGCCTTCCCGCCTCCGCCATCGAGCGCGGCGTTATGCTGCGCGAGGGCGTGATCTACGTCAGCCCCAGCACCGACTCGGCCAAGCTTTCCAACATTGGCCGTGGCCGCGAAGTCGCCGTCATGGAGCGCACTCCCGGCTGGGTCAACGTCGTCGGCACCGTCGGCGCTGGTTACACTCCGGAGGACCCGGAAAACGAAACCGATCGCAACGTTACCGGCTGGATTGAGGACAAAGGCGTCATCACCACCGCGACCCCCGATGGCGACAAGATTCTCTTCGGCGAAGCCTTCGACTGCGAGATGGACGCCAGCAAGCGCGGCGGACGTCGCGGCGCCGCTCAGGACGCCATGCGCCTCTATGCCCGCATCGCCGAATATTTCCCGCAATCTCCGCTGGCTGCCGAATCCGCCTACCGCGCCGCCGACATTCGCTGGCAGATTGAATCCGCCGACGCCGCCTCGCGTCCTTCGGCGCATGAGCGCGATCCCGCCCTCCGCTACCAGATCGACGAAGACCGCATGAAGCAGGTCATCAAGAAGTATCCCCACACCAAGTGGGCCGACCTTGCCGCCTATCACCTCATCGACAACAAACTTTGCGGCGACTGGGAGGCCGAGGCCAAGTGTCCGGAGATGGAAGCCACGCTCTATATGAAGTACGCCGACGAGCACCCGCAGTCCCCCAAGTCCCCGGAGGCCCTCTACAAGGCGGCCTGGCGCTACTCCACCCTGATCGAAATCTACAAAGCCAAGCAGGACCCCAAGAAATCTGACGAATCTGTCCAGCGCTCGCTCAACGCCGCCAAGAAACTAATTGCGCAATACCCCAATGACACTGACTGGTCCAATCGGGCCCAGCGTCTGCTATACATGGTGACGAACAAAATGCCCACATTTGGGAACACGGTGGAATAGTTGCCCATTCTTGAAGCGATCATCCTCGGCATCGTGCAAGGCCTTACCGAATTTTTGCCCGTCTCCAGCACCGCGCACTTGGCACTCACTCCCTGGCTCGTCACCCGCCTGGGGCTGGCCAACTGGAGCGATCCCGGCCTCACCTTCGACGTGGCCCTCCACGCTGGGACCCTCTTCGCTATCCTGCTGTACTTCTGGCGCACCTGGATTCAGATCATCCGCGCGGCTTTGGGCGGCAAGGTGGTTCGCTTCTCTGAAACCAGCGACAACCAGCGTGACCTCACCCCCGAAGAGCAGCGCCGCGAGCGCCAACTCCTGTGGTACATGATCGCCGCATCCATACCCGCCGCTCTCGCCGGCGCATTGCTCGAAAAGCGTATCGAGACCACTTTCCGCGCCCCCGTCCTCGTCGCCTCCATGCTGATCATCGTCGCCCTCATTATGTGGGCAGCCGAACGCATGAGTAAGTTCCAGAAACCGCTGCCGCAAATCACTCTCGGCGATGCCATGACCGTCGGCGTTCTGCAAGCCTTCGCCGTGGTCCCTGGCGTCTCGCGTTCGGGCATCACCATCACCGGCGGCCTGTTTCGTAACTTCACTCGCGAGGCCGCGGCCCGCTTCAGCTTCCTGCTTTCCACGCCCATCATCGGCGGCGCCGCTCTGTTCAAGCTGCACCATGTCATGAAGCACGGTCTCCCGCCGGGCGAAATGGCGCCGGGTATGCCTGCCTTTGCAGCGGGAATAGTAGTTTCGGCGCTGGTGGGTTATATAACGATTGCGTTTTTCCTGCGCTACCTACAGACGAAAACCTTGACTGTGTTCATCGTCTACCGCATCCTCTTCGGTATTGCGGTCCTCTTGCTGTGGCATTTCGGGCAATATGTGGGATGAGCGGAGGCGGTTCTTGCTGGCGGCTTCGTGGGCGATTATTGGTCTAACAAGGTGCCTATAGCAATCAGAAGTCTCGACCTTAGTCCCTTCAAAAGGATTACCTATACTAAAACCGTCATCGTATCGGGATTTGTCGCTGGCTTCCTGCTTTCGCGCCGCCTGTGGGTTAGTTACCGCTTTTTCCCACTCATTCCAATACTGCCAGGCTTGCCGCATATTCCGACTCTGGTGGACGGTATTTTATTTGCAGTGCTACTTGTACTACTCGCATTAATCGGCGTAGCTACAAGGCCGCGGATTTATATACTTAGTTTCGCCCTCTTCCTGCTATTTCTAGCTCTGTTCGATCAAACTCGTTGGCAACCCTGGGCTTATCTCTACCTTTTCATGTTACTAGGGCTTGCCTGCTTTTCCTGGAAGCCGGACGATGTCGCCGGCCAGGAGAACGCCCTCAATATATGCCGGCTTATAGTTTGCGCAACTTATTTCTATAGCGGCCTGCAAAAAATGAACCCGCGCTTTATGGTCGGGACCACATCGATGTTCGGCGCATTGAGTAGTCGCTGGCCGGCGTTGCATGCTTTGGGATGGATCATGGCTGGCACTGAGACACTGATCGCGATCGGGCTGCTTACCCGCAAGTTTCGCAATGTCGCAGTCATTGCCGGCGTGCTGATGCATCTGGATATCTTGTATGTTTGCGTAATCATCTTGCACTGGAATTCGGTAATTTGGCCTTGGAATGTCGCGATGATGGCCCTCCTCTTTCTATTATTTTGGGAAACAGATTTTTCCTTCAGGCAAGTAGTCTGGGCAAATCCTTTTCGCCTGCAAAAGGTTGTTCTGGTTCTATTCGCAGTTCTGCCCTTGCTTAGCTTCTTCGGCTGGTGGGACTCCTACCTGTCCGCATCCCTGTACTCTGCCAATATACCCATGGCATACATTTGGATGAGCCCGGCCGTCAAGCGGCAGCTGCCTTTGCAGATACAGCGGTACGTGAAAAAGCAGCCTGGCGGTAACGACCTTCTGAAAGTCCAGGACTGGGCGCTGGGCGAGCTCAATGTTCCACCCTATCCGGCGGTCAGAGCTTATCGGACCATCGGCGCGGCCCTTTGCCACTACTCGCACAACTCTCCCGACATCTCGCTGGTCATACACGAGAAGGACACGCTGCTGCAACAAGGTCCCTCATTACCGGACACGTGCCTGGGTACTCTCCTCGTCAACAAGTGGTAGCCCACCAAACGTGTGTCATCCTGACAAATGTGCCGTCCCTTCTTAAAGTGTGTCATCCCGAGCGCGGCGTGCAGCGACGCTTTTTCGTTGTGTCATCCTGAGCAAGGCGCGTAGCGACGAGTCGAAGGACCCCTATCCTATCCCGAACCTCTACTTCAGCGCGTCTCATCCTGAGCGGATGGCGGCGCAATACTTGAAAATATTTACGTTGTGTCATCCCGGCCGAGGGCTTCAGCCCGAGCGGAGGGATCTGCGGTTTCCCTCCCCGCGAAAGTATTCGCAGTCACGCATAAGAGCACTGACAGCTGCCGACTGAACCTACTTCGCCACCTCCTGCCCTCCCATTTCCCGCCTCCCCGCCTGGCTTTCTTGGGATAATTATTCTCGCTCTGGCGTATTGGCAGTAGAAACCCGCATCGGTCGTTCCCGGGACAGTCGCGCACTCGCAGGAATGCGCGGCGGTATTTTTGTCTGCTTGCGGTGGATTAAATCAACATGGGTCCTCGCAAGCGCGCTCCCTCAAAACGACTGCACGCCAATATGAATCTCACTCGCCCATTTACTCCGACGGCCAACCGGCGGCTCAATGAGCTCGTCGGCTTCCTGGTTTTCGTTTTCGCGGTCCTCCTTGTCCTCGCGCTCCTGTCGTACTCGCCGCTCGATCCTTCGCTCAACACCGCGGCCACTCCCCTCGCCGGCAAGCCCGCACACAACTGGATCGGCGTGGTCGGCGCGCTGGTCGCCGATCTCGCTCTACAGGCGTTTGGTATCGCGGCCTTTCTGCTGCCGGCTTTACTGGCCATGTACTCGCTCCACTGGTTTCGTTCGCGGCCTATCGCCTCGCCTTATGCCAAGACTATCGGCGCGGTCGCCCTCGTCGCTTTTCTCTCCGCCTTCGTCGGATTGTTGCCGTGGCCCGTCCGCTGGAAAGGTGTGCTGCCCTCGGAGGGCTTGTTGGGCCGCATCCTCGCTGACGCTCTCATCCACTACTTCAACCTGGTCGGCGCATATCTGATCTGCCTCGCCGTCATCGCCGTGGCCCTCTATCTGTCGACAGCGTTTTCCTTTGGCGCAATCCGCATCTGGTCGCAAACGCGCCTGGGCTTCGCCTATGCCGCGCTCGATCGCTTTGCCGATTGGCGCCTGGAGCGCGCTCGCAAGCGGGCTGCCAAGGAGTTGGAGAAGAAGCGCGCAACTGCCGCCAACACCAAGCCGGTTGTGACTGCGCAGCTCGTGCCTAAGCGCTTCATCGCCCCGCTGGAGGAGACTGCGCCTGAACCGGCAGAGGCGGGCCCTCCTCAGCCTGCTTTGGCGGCATCTCCATCGCCCCAGCCCGCCTCCGCCAAAACTGGCATCGACCGCATGTTTGGCACCGACACCGCCTCATCTCATCCGGGAGAACCGGCGCCCGCGGATGACATCGCCGTTGGCACTCGCGCCGACTCCACGCCCCACGGCAAGACCACCATGCCGCGCCTCGTCGGCAGTTTTAAGCTGCCGTCCACTACGCTGCTTCATCGTCCTGACGACCCCAGCGCCATCAACGAAGCTGAACTCAAAGTTCTGGCGCAGGTGCTGGCCGAAAAATGCGGCGAGTTCGATGTCCGCGGCCAAGTCGTGCAAATTAATCCCGGCCCCGTGGTCACTACTTTCGAATTCAAGCCGGAAGCAGGCATCAAGTACAGCCGCATCACCAACCTGTGTGACGATCTCTGCCTCGCTCTACGCGCCGAAAGCATCCTCATCGAGCGCATGTCCGGCAAATCCACCGTCGGCATCCAGGTGCCCAACCACGAGCGCGAAACCATCTGGCTGCGCGAGGTGGTCGAGGCGCAGGAATTCCTCGGCTCCAAATCCAAGCTCACACTGGCGCTCGGCAAAGACATCAACGGCCGCATCGTCTGTGCCGATCTCAACGCCATGCCTCACCTGCTCATCGCCGGCTCGACCGGCTCCGGCAAGAGCGTTGCCATCAACGCCTTCATCATGTCGATCCTTTACAAGGCGACGCCACAGGAGGTCCGCCTCATCCTGGTCGATCCCAAGCGCCTGGAGCTGGGCAATTATGAAGGCGTCCCGCATCTGCACACGCCCATCATCACCGAGCCCAAACTGGCTTCCAATGCCTTGCGCAACGCGGTATTGGAGATGGAACGCCGTCTGAAAGTTCTCGCGGAAAAGGGCGTTCGCAACATCGATCAGTACAACAAGCTTTTCGACAACAGCGGCAGCCTCTTCGACGAAGGCGGCGACGATGCTCGCCCGCTGCCCTACATCGTCATCATCATCGACGAGTTGGCCGACCTCATGATGCTCGACGGCCAGAACGTCGAGGCTTCCATCACCCGTCTGGCGCAGATGGCGCGCGCCGTCGGCATTCATCTTGTCCTGGCTACGCAGCGGCCCTCGGTCGACGTCATCACCGGACTCATCAAGGCGAACTTTCCGGCCCGCATCTCGTTCCGCGTCGCCACTAAGGTCGACTCGCGCACCATTCTCGATTCCAATGGCGCCGAAGCGCTGTTGGGTCGCGGCGACATGCTCTATCTGCCTAACGGCTCGGCTCGCGTGCATCGCGTACACGCGCCCCTCGTCACCGAGAAGGAGATTGCCTCGGTGGTCGAGTTCTGGCGCTCACAAGGCACGGCGCAATATCAAGAGCAATTTCTGGAAGCTCCGCGCGAGGATGGCAACTCCGGAGGCGGTGGTGGGGACGGGAGTGGTGGGGGCGGCGACGAGAACGACGAACTTTATCAGGACGCCGTCCGCATTGTGCTGGAGTATGGCAAGGCTTCGACATCGCTATTGCAGCGCCGTCTGCGCATTGGCTACGGCCGCGCGGCCCACCTCATCGACCTGATGGAGCGCGACGGCATCGTCGGCGCAGCCGATGGCCCCAAGCCCCGCGAACTGCTGAAGCGTCCCGACTGGCTCAGCGAAGTGGAAGGCGCCCTGCGCTAATTGAAACGGCGCAGCTTTCGCTGCGCCATCACAAGTTAGTTATTGATTGTGTCATCCTGAGCGGAGTGAGTCTGCGAAGCGGACGAACGCAGGCGAAGGAACCCTATCACCGGCTGCCCATGTTGTTTCTTCGCTAGGGAGGGGCAGCGCACCGATGACGCTATTTCGAACTCGGTGCCGCTCCCTGGTCCTTCTTCGCGATCGACAGCAGCTCCACTTCAAAAACCAGGGTCTCGTCCGGCCCAATGGCATCGCCCGCGCCACGCGCGCCGTAAGCCAGGTCCGGAGGCAGAACCAGCTGCCACTTCGATCCCACCGGCATCAACTGCAAGGCCTCGGTCCAGCCCTTGATCACGCCAGTCACCGGGAAGGTCGCCGGCTGGCCGCGCTTGTACGAGCTATCGAATTCCGTTCCGTTGATCAGCGTGCCCTTGTAGTTGCACTCCACGGAGTCCGTTGGCGTGGGTTTCGTTCCCGTGCCTTCTTTCAAAATTTTGTATTGCAGCCCGCTGGGCAGGGTGATCACGCCTGGCTTCGTCTTATTGGCCGCCAGAAAGGCTTCGCCGTCTTTTTTGTTGGTCGCTTCCGACGCTTTCCGTTGCGCTTCCAGCTTCGCGCGCAGTTGGCCCTGCAGTTCCATAATCGTCGCCTGCGCTTGTTCGTCGGTCATCAGGGTCGTGCCGCCCGCCATGGCGTCCTTCAACCCGCGCATCAAGATGGTGGGATTAACGTCGACCGAGTCCTTGTGCAAGCCTCTCCCGATATTCATGCCGAGCGCGTAGCTGAGCTTGTCCTTCTGCGTCGGCAAGGCCGCATCGCCAGCCGGGGCCGGGGTTTCCGCTGCCGGAGCGGTCTTTGCCGCCGGAGCCGATTGGGGGTTCGCTGACTGCTGGGCCATCGCGCTTCCAAGTAGAACGAGGCCAGCCGCCAGTACAGTTACTCCTGGGGTCAATAATTTGAGCATACTGGCATTGTTACATGCAGAGCCGCATCCGCAAAGCCGCCGAGGACTCTAGCGGGCGATCTTCGAACAGACGTGTCGCTCCGACCGCGCGGCTTAAGCTGTGTCATCCTGAGCGAGGAGCGCAGCGCCGAGTCGAAGGACCCCTATAACAACCGGGACCTCTCTACTTCAGTGTGTCATCCTGAGCGGAGGTTCGCCGCGAACCGGAGTCGAAGGCCCCCTATCGCCGCGCGCTCCACCCCCTATCGCACAATGCAGTACGCCAAAACAAACGCCACGATGTCTTCGGGAATGGCAATGAAAATGTCCTTCACCTTCAGACTATTATCCAGTGCGCGCCGAATATGATAGCCGCCATACGTGCCGATCAACGCGCCGATAATACCCAGAATCGCTCCCGTAATCGGCGTCGCCGCAGCCGCGGCATAAATGCAGGCGCCGCTCAACCCTCCCGTAACGATGCGCGCGATCAGCCCAACTGGCGCGGTCCTGGGTGGCGTCTTGGGCATCACATCGGCAACCAGCTCCACAATTGCCAGCAGGGTAAAAATCCCCACCGTAATGGGCGATCCCATGAACGCCAGCGGCGTTCCCGCCAGATTGATCCAATGCGAATAGGCAGCCCAGGAGACGAACGCGGGTGCGGTCATCGCCCGCAATCCCGCAACAACTCCAATGCCAACAGCCAATAGCAAAACGTGATTCATGGTCGGAATTCACCATCCTCTGCCCCAATATGCCAGGCGAAATGACAACTTCACCTGAGATGCGCAGCATGGCTGACGGTCGCAACGAATTAGCGACTCCACCTTGAAGAAATCTCGGCTAAGTCGGGCGGCTCGCAAAACTCGGCTGGCAGCGGCGCACCCATTCGCCTCGTCTTCGAATACGTCGCCACTACAGCAAAAAGGGCGCAGCCTCAGCCGCGCCCTTTTCAACTCTCAACGCAATTCCTACCGCGCGCCGCGGATATCGGCCGCAAGCAACTAGCCACCGCTCACTAGCCACTAGTTCGGCTTGCGCGGCATGATCTGCTCATCCCGCATGAAGAATTGCGCCGAGCATCGCTCCGAGCCGCAGATTACCGGCAGCAATCCGCCCACTTGCTTGCGCGTGACCAGTCCCAGCTGGCCGCACGACGGGCATGCCGGCAGGCATCTGTGGTGCTCGCCGGAGCAAGCTCCTTGCTACACTGGCTGAAGTGGGCGCGTTCTCTTCTGCTGCCGGGACGGTACTTCGGTGGGAGGTCTTCTCCTCGATTCTCGGCGTTTGCCTCACCTTCGCCTTTGGAGTGCTAGGTGCGGCCCATTACAAGGCCTCAAGAAAATGGTTCTGGGCAGCAGCGTTGTTGGCATGGACAAAACTGATCGTCTGGGGAATTGCAACGTCTATGACATCCTTGCAACGAATAGTCATTGCCGCCCTTCTCGGCGCAAGCGTAACCGTGGTCTTGGTTGAAACGTTGAGGTGGATTGATCGATTGCAGAAGCCAGCAGTCTCACCACTAGAGAAGGCAGCACTTCAGGCCGGAAGCGATTCCCGAGGATCCGCACGCGCTGCGGTAAAACAGCAAGCCACAGTACAAGATGCCTTTGATAAAGACTCAGGCGCCGCTTACTGCTACCTAATGGTCATGCCGGTGCATGACTATCGCACTGAGAATCGAGCAGCGCTAGCCATTGTAAATCCCCATCACGTTCCTGTTTACGGAGTCTCGATCACGATCAGGTCAGTTGACCCTGTTTTGAGGGTCCACGAGGAGCCATCATCAGGAAATGACTCAATGGAAACAACTCTCACACCCGGAACCGTCGCCCCAGGCCTAAGTGCCACCTCATTGAAACTCCCACCCGGGACTTATTCGATTGCGATAGATACGAAAGCCGGAAACTTTTCCGAGACACTAGTGATTGCGAGGAAGAACGGAAAACTCTCCTCTGATTTCAGCCTCACCCGACTTTCCGACTCCCAACTCCTGATACCTGGCAAAGCCCTCCTGCAAAGGTAGGGCCCGACACTCAACTTGGCTTTCGTCTGACAACCTCTTCATCACGAATGAAGAATTCGGCGGAGCAGCGCTTTGAACCGCACATTACCGATATGAAGCCACTTATTTGTTTCCGCGTAACCAACCCCAGCTGTCCACAATCCGGACAAGAGAGCACGGCCCAAAAAGGGTCGTCCTTGTCGCCGATTTCGCCGGCATTCTCCAGCACGAAGATGGTTCCAGGCTCCATCTGTTCGGGGATCCACTCGTTCAAAACGCTGAGTTCTCCGATCATGTGCCCTCCTTCAGGACCAGGGTCCCCGCCGAGCGC
>JBEKCJ010000089.1:0-18287 GCA_050014935.1 Candidatus Korobacteraceae bacterium | reverse complement strand
TATGTGACGTACGTCTCATGTGATCCGGCAACCCTCTCGCGCGACCTCCGCGTGCTGCTAGAATCGGGCTATCGGGTTGAGCAGGCGCACCTGGTGGACCTGTTTCCGCAGACGTATCACATGGAAACGGTTCTGCACTTGGCGCGCTAGCGCAGGTTGATTTTGTTGTATTGGGTGGAGCACCGCTTCAGCGGTGCAGCTACGGGCCGGAGACGGAGCCGGCTTTAGCCACTGAGGTAAGAAGATGACGTTACCTCAGGCGCTAAAGCGCAGAATCATATGCTCCAGCCCACAATGCACGCCTGAAAGGCGTGCTCCACCCATCGCCGCCCAAAAGAGAATCTGCGCTAGCTCGACGACCCTCGCCGAAACCCCCAGGTCCAACTCGCACGCTTTGGCGCGCGATGAAGTGAAGGAGATCCTATGTACGCGCTCGCCATCATTCGTTATCGGAAGCCGATTGAAGACGTCCTGAAGCATGTGGACGCGCACCGCGCCTATTGTCAGGGTCTGAAGCAAGAGGGACTGCTGCTTGCCTCCGGACCACTGACACCGCGCAACGGTGGCGCCATGCTGCTGCGGGTGCCCGACGACGAAGCACAGGCGACGCTGGATAGTATTCGCGACAACGATCCCTACACGCGCTTCGGACTCGCGCAATACGAAGTGTGGCCCTGGAACCCTGTTTTCGGCGCGGAGGACCTGGACCGCCTGTAACCGTCCCAACGCGCGTCACGCTACCGTAGCGAACGCTCAGAGCGGTGCCGATATCGTGTTATGTCCTGATTTGAAGGGGCACGGCTTCAGCCGTGCCGCCAGATCGCGCAAAGGAAACGGCTTTTAGGCCCTGAGGGACAACGGTTTCCCCCAGCGGCTGAAGCCACATTCTTTTTCTCGGTAGTTACGGCACGCCTGAAGGCGTGCCCCTTCAAGGCATAGGTTCTGATCGGAACCGCTCAAGGCGGATCGCTAAACGCAGTGCGCGACTTGGGATTTTCTGCGGGCGGGCCGTGTCCACAACCTTAGTCTCCGGGGAGCGCGCACCTGCAACCGTACGAGCTCTGCCGCCAAAGAACGACGAATCGGCCCGAGCGACCTCAAAACCCTATTGTGGCGGACAGGAGCCAATCTTCCTGGCTGCCCTCGCCTTTTCCGCCGGAATCGTCGCAGCCAATTACCTGTGGCGCTGCCCTTACATCTGGCTGGCCGGCTTCTTGATTGCCGCCACCGGCGCGGCGCTCGCACTTCGCCGCTCGCCTCAGGCCGGATTCACTCTCGCCCTGGCAGCCATGCTTCCGCTGGGCGCTTTCTATTTGCAGGCGCGGGACGCAGCGCAGGCTACCGTTGGAGAAAATCTGCAGCCCTTCGCCACCGGCGAGAGTAGTGTTGACGTCGTCGCGCACGTCATCCGTGAGGGCCTGATCCGCGACAGTCCCTACGGCGGCAAGCAGGAGTCCGTCGATGTCGAGAGCGAGCAACTGCGGCTCGGTGACAGCCACATCTCCACCGCGGTCGGCATTCGCCTGACCATATACAGCAAGCAAGCTGAGGAAGACGAAGCCCATGACGCAGGAGTCGAATCGCCGCTCCGGGTCTACACCTATGGCGAGCGGCTGCGATTCCCGGCCAAACTGCGGATGCCGCGGAACTATCGCAATCCGGGCGCAATGGACCTGACGGGTTATCTCAGTTCGCAGGGAATTCGCCTGACCGGCTCCGCCCGCGCCAGCGATGTCGAGGTGCTGCCCGGCTTCGTTGGCAGCCGCATTGGCCTGTGGCGCAGCGCGGCCCGGCGCAGCGCGCTGGCTCGCATCATGCAACTCTGGCCGGGCGAACGGGGCGCGCTGATGCAGGCGGCCCTGATCGGCGGTCGCGCCTTTTTCGGACGCGATATCAAGACCGACTTCCAGCGCACCGGCACATATCACATTCTGGTTGTCTCCGGCATTAACGTCGGCATCCTGGCCTTCGCGGCCTTCTGGCTTCTGCGCCAGCTGCCCTTCGGCGAGACCTGGGCCACCCTCCTTACCATCCTGCTTTCGTGGGGATATGCCTTCGTTGCCGATCTGGGCTCGCCTATTGTGCGCGCCACCATCACGCTCAATATCTACCTGCTCACCCGATTGCTCTTTCGCGATCGCGCAGGCCTTAACGGTCTCGGCATCGCCGCTCTGGGCATCTTGCTGGTGAATCCCAGGACCTTGTTCGAGGCCAGCTTCCAGCTCACTTTCGTTTCGGTGATCGCCATGGCGGGCATTGCCGTGCCTATCCTGCGCCGCACTCTGTATCCGGCCCAGAGTGCTATCAGGAATATCGATTCGCCGGAGTATGACGTCACCCTTCCAACCCGCACTGCCGAATTTCGCGTGGAAATGCGCCTGTTGCGCAACGCTCTACAGCAGATCATCGGACGCCGAGTTGCGACCTTCCTGGTGGTTCGCGCGGTAGGCTTTGTCTTGCTCGCCTCGCAGTTGTTGTTCGTCTCCACCGTCATCCAACTTGCCCTAGCCCTGCCCATGGCCTGGTATTTCCATCGCGCCACCACCATGGCGTTGCCGGCCAATGCTTTGATGATTCCCATTGCCTCGGTGCTGTTGCCAAGCGCGGTGCTGGCAGTCCTTCTTTCCTACCTATCACATTGGCTGGCTTATGTTCCCGCGGTGATCGCCGGATATTCGCTGGACGTTCTCACCGGGACGGTCCGCCTCATCGGTCATCTGCGAATCTCCGAGGTACGCGTCCCCGCGCCCACCCTGATCATTTCGCTGGCTGCGGCTCTCTCGGTCGGTTTGGCGCTCTTGCTGGCGAGGCGGCGCGTTCTAGCGGCAATCGGTGTCGCCGGATTGCTGGCTTCGGCACTGAGCATCGTGCTATTGCCGCCGAAGCCGCAATGGCATCCCGGCCTCTTCGAGATTACGGCCATCGATGTTGGTCAGGGAGATTCACTGCTGCTGATTACACCCGACGGCAAGACGCTGCTGATGGACTCCGGCGGAATGCCCGGCAACGTGCGCTCCGACTTCGATGTTGGCGAGGAAGTGGTCTCGCCCTATCTCTGGTCGCGCGGCATTCGCAGGCTGGACGCGGTAGCCATCTCGCACGCCCACAGCGACCACATGGGCGGTATGCCCAGCATCATCGCCAACTTTCAGCCGCATGAGGTGTGGTACGGCATGGACTCGCCTAATCGGGATTTCGCCAAAGTGAAGGAAGCCGCACAAACGTTCCAGGTAACGACCAAGACTTTTACCGCAGGCGCGTCATTCGATTTCGGAGGAGTTCACGTGCGGGTGCTGAATCCCCAGCCGGGTTGGACGGCCAAAGATCCCGACGACCAGTCGCTGGTGCTGCGTATGCAATTCGGCCAAACGTCGGTCTTACTGGTGGGAGATGCACACAAGCGGATCGAACAGTTTCTCATCGCCGAGTCCCCTCAGGCCGACCTGCTTAAGATCGGCCACCATGGCAGCGCGACTTCCAGCTCGCCGGAGTTCCTCGCCGCCGTCAAGCCGCGCTTCGCCGTAGTGTCGGTGGGCTTCTACAACTCGTTCCGGCATCCCCGGCCTGAGGTGATGCAGCGCTATGCCGGCGCTCACATCATCACCTATCGCACCGACCTCGCCGGGGCGGTTTCGTTCTACCTGGATGGGACGCAAGTAGTGGCTACGCGGGTTCCTCGCTGATGGCTTCGTCCTCATCGGTCGTGGGGTGACTGCGGTACTCCTCGATGGTCTCCAGCGCTTCTTCGGCCTGGTCCGGGCGTACCATGATCACAACTCCGCCCACCCCGGGCAATATGTCCTGCGGCGCTTCACGGTTCTGGATCATGGCGTCAATGCCCGCCGATTCCAGCAGGCCGCGCACCACCATCGCCTCCGATTCCTCGTCCGTGTCGAACACCTTTACCAGTTCCTCATGCCCTTCTGCTGTCTCGTCTGTCATTTTTCCTCCCCTGAGTTTCGATGCCAAGGACAGTTCCATCGCCCTGTGCAAGGCCCTAAGTTTGACGGCTGCAAGCGTACCGTTTCGGTGTATGATGCGTCCACTCAAGCAGGCGAAATCGGGGTTTAGAGGAAAATCCCGTTCGCTCTGCGCGACGTCAGAATCGCGACGCACATCAAATTGTAACGGGTCGAGTACGAGGTCCGAGATACCGAGCTGATTCTCTCAGAGGCGAATTCATGGGGCTACCGGAACGCAAGGAAGCGGCAGCATCGCAAAGTGCCGGCAGTGAACTGTCCGAACAGGAGCAGGAACGCCGCAAGCTGCGCCGGTTGCAGATCATGATGAACATGGTGATGTCGGTCATCAGCCAGGACGAGGGGCTTACCGTGGAAGAGGCGTCTGAACTGGCGGCGAACGCCAAACGCGCCGCCCTGGCGCTCTTTCCGGACAAGGAGTTTGCCTACGATATTCTCTACAAGCCCCGGCTTCAGCGGCTGATGGCGGAGCGCTTTCGTTTGCAGTAGAGTTCGCTTATTTCGAGATGCTGGTCAGATAGATGGTCAGCGTGCCCCAGAAAAGCTTGGCGCGCATCTGGATGGGCAGATGCCGCTCATCGTCCGAGTACCAAATCCAAATACGGCCGTTCTTCAAGATTCCCGAGTCGCCCTCCGGACCCACGCGCACCGTTTGAAATGTTCCAGCCGGCGTTTTGATCTGCTCTTTGCCTTCCACGTGCGCCTGCGCGGTCACCGTTTTGGCGCCGTCATTCACAGGGAAAGTGTAGGTCGCTCCCAGCTGCAGCGGCAGGCTGGCAACATAAAGAATTCCGGTGACCACATCGGTCACGCAACCGGGGATGTCGTTCTCGATCCTCTTCTGCTGACCGTCTTTCAGGCTGCGCTCTTCCAGAATCGCCTTGCCATGCGCGTAATCGTAGGTGATGGTCGTCTCGCGGCTGTGCGAGCCCTCTTCGGTGTGCTTCATCAGTTTGTTGGAACAAAGGCTCTTGGCATCGAAGTAGGAATTGAAGCGGTCCTGCACCCGATACAGCAGCGCGACCACTCCGGTGGAGTCGGCCGTCCCCGCCAGATGGTTTTGCGTCCCCGACTGCTCGACACGCAGCGTAGCCACTCCCGCAGTCAGGAAATGCCACTCGCCTTCGTAGTGCAGCGTCTGCCCATAGGGAAATTGAAATCCTGTCCGGAGAGGCTGAATGTGCGCGGCGGTACCGATTTTTCCTTCGGGCTGGGCCGCAAAGGCGTTCTGCGGAGACGTGACTGCCGGCGCGCCATTCGCAGCGAGCAGGGCGCACGACAGCAAAACAGTAAGTATGACGAAGGAGCGCGCGATGGCGGTCGTTACCTTCCCCCGGGCAGCCAGAGAATTTTCGCAATCAGGACGGCCACTATCGCGGCCGCGCCGAGCAGGGAATTGTACTCGCGATGGCGGAAGTATAACTCACGCGAAAAGCCAGCCGTCACTCCAGTAAACCATAACGAACGCGGCAGCAGGCTTGGCACTCGCCGCCGATAGTCGGCATAATCCGCGAATCGGCCGCTCAGAAAGTCCTCTTCGCCGCGGATGACAGGCACATAGACAACCGCATAATAAACTACGAGCACCGCTGCAATCCAGATGTCGCGTGCCGCGATGGCGAATCCGATCCCTATCACGATGGAGCCCAGATACAACGGATTCCGCACGTACGCATACGGTCCCGTCATGGTGAGCTTGCGGTCTTTCTGCACCTGACCTGAGGCCAAAGCGCGAATCGCGATTCCACCAGCTGCCACTGCCGCACCGACCGCAACGCTCGTCCACGCGGGCCGGGCTCGCCAGAGGTAAAACGCTGCGAAGAGAAATCCCAACGGCACTCGAATGCGGCGCGCGATCCGGCTCCAGGTCCACGAGGACGTCGTTGCGCCGTCCTGGCTCGGCAACATTGGAGGAGCGTTCACTTTGTGCTGCGTCCTCCAGTGCGCTTTAGCAACTCGGTTGTGGAATGGTCTTTGGGGTCGCCCACAATTTCAATCCGCCCGCCGTATGCCAGTACTTCGTCTCGCTCGGGAACGCTCTCGCAAGTGTAGTCAGTGCCCTTTGCTTGAATGTCAGGACGGATTTCGCGGATCAGCGCGCGTACATCGGGCTCATCGAAAAGCACGACCGCGTCCACGTCCGCCAATGCGGCAACGATTTCCGCTCGCTCCTGTGCCGGCATGAAGGGACGGCCTGCGCCCTTGATCTGGCGGACGCTGGCGTCGGAGTTCATGGCTACCACCAGCTTGCCACCAAGCGCTTTGGCCCCACGCAGGTAGCGGATGTGCCCCACGTGTAGCAGATCGAAGCAGCCGTTCGTCAGCACGATCTGCTGGCCAGCGCGTCGCCATTCCATTACACGCTGCTGCAAGCCGTCGCGCGAAAAGATTTTGTCCTGCTCGCTCATCCTCATCTTGCAATTTCAAGTTTCGGGTTTCCAGTTTCGAGTTTCTGGGCACTCGCAACTCGAAACTAGAAGCTAGAAACTCCTGCTATTGCAGCCAGCAGCTCCTTGCCGGAAACCGTCGCCGTGCCCCGTTTCATCACCACGATGCCGCCGGCAAAATTCGCCAGCCGGGCGGCGGAAGCGGTATCGGCGCCGGCGGCAAGCGCGGCCGTAAACGTTGCAATCACGGTGTCGCCGGCTCCGGTTACGTCCACCACCTGATCAGAGCCATAAATCGGGATCGCGGCCGGCTCAGCATTTTTCTCGAACGCAACCATGCCATCCCGCCCGCGCGTGATGACCAGGCAGTCCAGCGCCATCTCCTTCATCAAGCGCTCACCTGCGGCGAACAGCTTCCGATCATCGTGTCCAATCCGGATTCCCAACGCCTCTTCCACTTCGGGCTCATTCGGAGTTGCCGCCGTCGCCCCTTCGTAGTCCAGGATGCGATAGCGCGAATCGACAGTGATGGGCTTGTTCTCCAGGCAGCCATTCGACTTCACAAACGTCAGCAGCCGCGGCGTCGCAGCGCCATAGCCGTAATCGGAGACTAGGAGCGCGTCCGAAGCCGTGGCATATTCTCTGGCCGCATTCACCAGGTTGAGCAGCACCGGATGCATGGCGTCCAGCGGTTCAGGCTCGCGATCCACGCGCACTACCTGCTGCCGGCTGGTGTGGGACATACCGGCCAGAATGCGCGTCTTCGTGGTGGTGGTGTGGCCCTTCAGCCGCTCGATGCCACCGGTCGGAATCTTCTTTTCGTGCAGCCTCTCCAGTAGCAGGCTGCCGGCCTCATCATCGCCTACAACTCCCACTGGGAGCACGTTGACTCCCAGTGCAGCCAGGTTCATGACTGCATTAGCGCCGCCTCCGGGCACCACGGTGCGCTCACGGTGCTTCAAGATCAACACCGGCGCCTCGCGCGAAACGCGCGCGATCTCCCCAAAAATAAATTCGTCGGCTACCAGGTCTGCCAGCACGGTGACGGAAAGTTCGGAAAATTGCCGGACAATCTTCTTCCACCGCTCCGCATCTTTGGGGTGTTTGTTCATCAATTCAAATGAACGCCCGGTGCATGGATGCAGCCACCGGGCGCAAGTCAATCTTAGATTGTCTCATGCAGGGCCGTGATTTCGTGCGGCAATGGCCTCCATCAGCGTCCTCAGAGCGGTGTCATCATCATCCAATTCCATTCGGACCGGAATGACATGCAGAGGCGCGAGCACCGCGATGCGGGATTGAAGGTTGATTGCGTCCTTTTCGGTGGTGACGAACGACGAGGCTCCGTGCCGCGACCGCAGCGCTAATAACTCGCGCACGTCGTCGTCCGAGTAGGCATGGTGATCGCGAAAGCTTCGCGTGCCGGCCAGCGTCACTCCTGCCGCCCGCAACTGCGCAAAGAAGTTCTCGGGACGGGCGATTCCACAGAAGGCGACACTGGGGCCGTTCAGTTCTCGGGGAACGATAATGCCGCGCCGCACTTTCCAGACAAGTTGCTGGGTAATGGGAAATCCCCGGTGCGATGCATCGTTCGCGAGGACGACCGCGCTGGCTCGCGCCAATGAAGAAAGCGGCTCGCGCAGTCGACCTGTTGGGAGCAACAAGTCCTCCACGTCGGACGGTGCGATCAATACGATGTCGAAGTCCCGCGCTAGTCGCCGATGCTGGAAGCCATCGTCCAGCAGATGCAGTTGTCGGCCGAATTTCTGCTCGGCAAATTGGCCGGCGGCGTAGCGATCCTCGCCCACGATGACCGGCACTCCCAACTTGCGCGCGATCAGCAGAGGCTCGTCCCCGAAGTCGCGCGGCGACCCTTCTGGATGGACCAGGGCTACACCCTTCGTCGCCCGCCCGTAGCCTCGCGAAAGGACATCGAAAGCGACGCCGCGTTCTTTCAGCAGCTCGCCCAGAGTAATTAGAAACGGCGTTTTGCCGGAGCCGCCGACAGTAAGGTTTCCGATGCTCACCACTGGCCCCTGGAGTTTGCGACTCTTCAGGGCCCCGCGATCGTAGAGATCATTCCGAGCCTTCACGATCGCGCCGTACAGCGCCGAGAGCGGGCTCACCCTCGCTTCTCCGAAGCGCCTGCGGCCACGGGCGCGTGTTCAGACAACAAGCCAAGCAACGCGTTCACTGTTCTTTCGGTTGCGCCTTGCTGCGAGCGCATGACTTCGAGTGCGCGCTGGCCGAGTGCGGCCCGCTCGTCGTGGTTCTCTAGGAGCTGCAGCACCGTCGGCGTGAGCGACTGCGGAGTGACAACGCGCAGCGCATCAGCCCGGCGAAAGATACCGATGATATCGCGAAAGTTCTCCGTGTGCGGCCCGACGAGAATGGCCTTCCCGAACTGCGCCGCCTCCAGCACATTGTGGCCGCCGCGCGGCACCAGGCTGCCGCCGATGAATGTCAGATCGGCAAATTCATACAGGCTGGCCAACTCGCCAATCGTATCGAGCAGGAAAACACTTCCGGCAATCGGTTTGGAGCCGTCCCATTGCGAGCGCTGCTGAAATCGGATACCTGACGACACGAGCAAGCCCACAACCGCATTGAAGCGCTCGGGATGCCGCGGAGCCAGAATCAGCAGCGCGCACGGGTATTCCGCCGCAACGCTCCGGAACATCTCCAGCATCATCGGCTCTTCGCCGTCGAGCGTGCTTCCAGCCACGATCACAGGGCCGACATTTTCGCGCTGGATCGCAGCTCTAAACTGTCCCACAATGTCAGACTTAGCCGGGAGCTTCACTTCAAACTTCAGATTGCCGCTGACGTGCACTCGACCTGGCGGGGCTCCAATGTGGATGAGCCTACGAGCGTCTTCGTCACTCTGCGCCAGAAACAGATCCACATTTTGCATGACGGGCCGCAGCAGCCTACAAAAACGTAGATAGCCGGGTAGGGACCGGTCAGAGACGCGCGCGTTGACCACCGCAACAGCCGCTCCTGAAAGTCGAGCCCAATGCAGCAGGTTTGGCCAGAACTCACTCTCCGCCAGAACAAGCAGCTTCGGGCTCAGTGCCTGCAGAAAAGGTCGAACTGCGAATGGCAGATCGAGCGGCAGGTAGAAGACGTTGCTCTCTCCGAAGCGTTTGCGCGCAAGCTTTTGACCCGTGTCAGTAGTAGTGGAAACAACAATTCGCCAGCCACGAAGCTGCGCTTTCAATTCTTCGACTACGCGCGAGATCGCCAGCACCTCACCTACCGAGACGGCGTGGATCCAGATCGTGGGCCCGCCGGCGCCTTGCAACAAGCGCTGTGGAACGCGACCCAGCCGTTCGCCCCAGCCAGTGCGGTACTTGCCGTGACGCAGCATCTGGAGCAGCCACCACGGCGTGCTGACGATCAGCGCCAGGAACAGCAGGAGGCTGTAGAGCGAATACACGCTGCGATTGTAAAGCCTCGCGGAGAAACGGCCGGGATTAGAACCGCCCCTGCTCTAGCAAAAGAAGGCTAGAATGCCCACGCGGCTGGAATCCTAAAGATCTGAGTGTCCCCTGTCCCACCCTCGCCCAAGTTTGCCCAGCACGCGGTAGTAACTTGTGATTGATACGCCGTGCAGTTGTCACCGTACGGAGCCTGCGATGTTCTGTGTGGGGATCGAACCCACTGACTCTGGCTCTTCAAAGTCACCGAGTGCCGGCTTGGCCCCCGGCTGGGCCTGTGCTCGCTGCAAATATGGGTTACCAACTACTCAGATCAATTCAGTCTTCCAGTTCAGTTCCTGGAGCCGCGTATCCAGCTCGCGATACCTCTTCGCGAGCTGATCCACTTCCATCTGCAATTTTCCCACCGACACCGTTGCGACAAACCGCACCTCCGACTTCGAGTAGCGATCCTGCCGAGTGCTCGCGGCCTCCGCGATTCCAGAGAGGAAATCGCGACGCTTACCTACCACGTCACGTTCGGCAATTGCCTCCGAAATCGAACGCTCATTATCGAAGGCGGTCTTCGAGTTGGTACGGTTGATTGCACTGACGAGTTCCAGCAGGCGTGCAAAGGTGCGCCCTGTCTCCGCGAGAAGCTCCGTTGTGTCTTCAGCCGGCTGCTCGCCCTCCTGCACACGAGCCGAACGAGTCAGTCGCTTCCTTATCTCTTCGATTCTGTTCTGGCAATCGCTGCGCTCTGCCAGTGCTTCCGCTAGCTTCATGGTACCCCCCAGACGCCACAGTACTCCTTCTCTGGTCACTGGTCACTGGCCACTGGCCACTAGCCACTGACCACTATGCGTTGATCGCCATGCCGAACACCGCATTGGCGGCGTCCAGCATCGCCTCTGACAATGTGGGATGCGCGTGAATAATGTTTGCCAGCTCTTCCGCCGTGCACTCCATTTCCAGCGCCAGAACTGACTCGGCGATCAGCTCAGTCGCGTTCGGCCCGATAATGTGTACGCCCAGGATCTCTCCGTACTTCGCATCGGTCACGATCTTGACGAACCCTTCGTGCTGGCCGACGATGCTGGCCCGGGAGTTGGCGGTGAAAGGGAACTTGCCAATCTTTACCTCGTATCCTCGCTCTTTAGCCTTGGCTTCGGTCAGCCCGACACTGCCGATCTCGGGATGGCAGTAGGTTGCATTCGGAATGCGCAGGGGGTTGATCTTCTTCACCGGCTTACCGGCGATATGGGTCACGGCAACGATGCCCTCCATTGCTCCGGAGTGTGCCAATTGTGGGTAACCGGCCACGATGTCGCCAATGGCGTAAATCCCCGGCTCCGCCGTCCGCATG
Organism: Candidatus Korobacteraceae bacterium; assembly: GCA_050014935.1. Classification (GTDB taxonomy): domain Bacteria; phylum Acidobacteriota; class Terriglobia; order Terriglobales; family Acidobacteriaceae; genus Bog-257. Next base: position 7,135 of record JBEKCJ010000089.1, on the reverse strand, counting down.
TAAGGGTCAACTTTGACGAAGCCGCGTTCCAGCTCAATCTTCGTCTTCTCGATGCCGACGTTCTCGGTCCGCGGCGCGCGCCCGACTGCCACGAGCACTTTCTCCGCTTCCAACTTCTGCTGTTTGCCATCGACCGTAAAGGTGACCGCAACCCCGGCCTTCGACTTCTCGATCTTCTCGACTTTGGCGTTGACGAAGCCGTTGATGCCGCGTTTGCGATACACCCGCGCCAGTTCTTTGGATACTTCCTCGTCTTCCACCGGCACATAGCGCGGCAACATCTCCAGGATCGTCACTTCGGCGCCAAACGACTTGTAGATGCTGGCGAACTCTACGCCCACAGCGCCGGATCCAATCACGATCAGCGACTTGGGAATATTGTCCAGGCTCAGCACCTCGATGTTGGTGAGGATTTGCGAGTCGGCTTGCAAGCCCGGCAGCATACGCGCCACAGACCCGGTCGAAAGGACGATATTCTTAGCTTTGATCGCCTTCTGCTCGCCGCCTTCAATGGCGACGGTGTGAATGCCGTCCTTCGCAGGCCCAGTCAGCTTGCCGTAGCCGCGCACCACGTCGACTTTGTTCTTGCGCGCCAGGAACGTCAGGCCTTTCGTATGTTTGTCCACAATGCCCTGCTTGCGCTTCTGGATTGCACCCCAGTTCAGCGAAACGCCGGCGGTATTTTCCAGGCCGAGTTCCGCGCCTTCCTTCACGTGGTCGTAAACCTCGGCATTGAACAGCAGGGCCTTGGTGGGAATGCAGCCGACATGCAGGCACGTCCCGCCGAGCTGTTCGGCTTTCTCGATGAGAGCGGCTTTCAGTCCTAACTGGCCGGCGCGAAAGGCCGCGGTGTATCCGGCAGGTCCGCTGCCGATGATGGCTACGTCATAGATTGTGTCTGGCAAGTGCGTGCTCCAATCTTGGGTGAGGTCGGGCTTTAGCCTCTGAGGCAATTGTTTTGCCGGGCTAAAGCCCAAACTTCTTACAACATTCTCTTCGGCACCGCTGAAAGTCGTGCCCTGATACAACCCCGGGAACAATGCCCGAGGCCGGTCGAAGGCTTCCGGCTCCCGTCTAGCTGGGAATAATGGCTTCTGCCAAATAGATGATTGTAAATCACGGAAGAAGCAGACCTAGCCTCCAGGGGAGGCCTAACGCATTACGGCGCCAGCGTTAATGGCCGAGGCTCATAGCCCGGCCACGGTGACTTTTCGATGCTATGCTGGCGTAGTCTTCCATGAAGCGCGTTGAAGAAGAATCTCCCGTCACAACCGACACTGCGGAACAGCCGCGCCGTGTCGGACTCAAGCTGGTTGGCAATGCGTTCTTCCTGCTGCTGATCATTCTCACCGCGGTCGCCGGAGCAGTCTGCGGCCTTGTCCTGGTCTACTCCACCGATCTTCCGCAGGTTACGGAGCTGGAGCACTATCGGCCCAGCACCATCACGCAACTTTACGACGATCAGAACCGTGTAATTGGGCAGTTCGCGCTACAGCGGCGCGTGATTGACAGCTACAACGATTTTCCCAAGGTGCTGCGCGACGCCCTGATCTCAACCGAGGACAAGGACTTCGAGAAGCACTGGGGCGTGGACGTGTGGCGCGTCTTTGGCGCAGCCTGGCGCGATGTGATGCTGGAAAGCCGCGCCCAGGGCGCTTCTACGCTGACCATGCAGCTGGCGCGCAACCTGTTTCTCTCACCTGACCGCAACTTCCGCCGCAAAATGCAGGAGGTGATGCTCTCAATCCAGATCGAGCGGCGCTTCACCAAGCCGCAGATCTTCACCCTTTATGCCAACCAGATCTACCTGGGCCACGGGGTGTACGGATTCGAGGCGGGAGCGAATTATTACTTCAGCAAGAGGGCCAAGGACCTCACACTGGATGAAGCGGCGGTGCTGGCCGGCCTGCCCAAGGCGCCGAACTATTACTCGCCCATCAACAGCCCGGAGCGAGCGATTCACCGGCGCAATCTGGTGATCAACAATATGCTGGAGGATGGCAAGATCACCGCGGCTGAGGCGGAGCGGGCCAAGAGCGCGCCAATGGAACTGAAGCTGCAGGCCGAGACCAACGACATTGCCCCTTACTTTGTGGAGGAAATTCGCCAGTATCTGGAGAAGAAGTACGGGGCGGAGCAAGTCCACGAAGCTGGGCTGCGGGTATACACATCGCTTGACCTGGAGATGCAGCGAGCGGCCCAGACGGCGGTGCGCGATGGGCTGGCTACCTACGAACGCCGTCACGGATGGAAGGGCAATCTGCTGAACGTCATCGCCAATGGCGACTCGCTGGCGACCTATCACCATGTCGATTGGGACGGGGCGATCGCGGCCGGCAGCTACGTTCACGGGCTGGTCACTGAAATCGAGCCCATGGCGGCGACGGTGAAATTCGGCAATTACGAGGCGCGTCTCGGTCCCGAAGAAATCAAGTGGACGAAACACCCATCGCCACAACAGTTCCTGGCCGCCGGCGACATCGTGTACCTGAAAGTCATCGAACTGAACGGCACTGCCAGCCACGTGTCGCTGGAGCAGGAGTCGGGCGTGCAAGGCGCGCTGCTGGCGCTCGACAACGCCACCGGCGATGTGAAGGCGATGGTCGGCGGACGCGACTTCGAGCAGTCGAAATTCAATCGTTCGACCCAGGCGCTGCGGCAGGTCGGCTCGTCCTTCAAGCCGTACATCTACACCGCAGCCATCGATCAGGGGCTCACGCCGGACGACACTGTGCTGGACGCCCCGATTACGTTCAGCACCTCGTCGGGCCCTTACACGCCGCACAACTATGATGGCAAGTTCGAGGGTGTCATCACCTTCCGCCATGCCCTGGCCGAATCGCGCAACATTCCCGCGCTGAAGGTTACGGAGCGCGTCGGTGGCATCAAGACGGTGATCGACTACGCGCGCAAGTTTGGCATCACATCGCCGCTGCTCCCCTATTTGCCGGTTGCACTGGGCGCAGCGGACATCACGCTGGCGGAGCAGACCGCGGCGTTCACCACATTTCCCAACGATGGCGTGCGCGTGGTTCCCCGCTACATTCGCAAGGTCACCGATTACGATGGCCGCGTGCTGGAAGAAAACTATCCCGAGGTGCGGGATGTGGTCAGCGCACGCACGGCGCGCATCATGGTCAGCATGTTGCGCGAGGTGGTGCAGCACGGCACTGGCTATCAAGCCAGCAAGCTCAATCATCCGCTGGGTGGCAAAACCGGAACGACGAACGACTTCACCGACGCGTGGTTCGTCGGCTTTTCGCCGTCGATTACCTGCGGCGTGTGGGTAGGATTCGACGAGAAAAAGACGCTGGGCAACAAAGAAACCGGAGCCATGGCGGCGTTGCCGATCTGGATCGACTTCATGCGGGTCGCGCTGCAAGGACGTGAGTCGGAAGATTTTGCCGCGCCTCCGCCGGAAACGCATAGCGCAGTCGCACAGAAGGTCGACACGCCCGACGGCGGCGCGGGCGACAGCGAGGCCCACTAATGCGGCGTTTTTTTCGTTATCTGCTGCGCGCGTTGGTGCTGTTTGTAGTCTTCATGGCGTCGGCGCTGACCGCCATGCGCTTCGCCATTCATGGCCGCCAGACGACCATTCCCAAGATCGTTGGCTTATCGCAGACCCAGGCCGAGCGGCAACTGGCCGACCATGGGCTTGTGCTTGACGAAGGCGACCGCTATTTCAGCTCCGATGTGCCGCCCGGGCGCGTCATTTCGCAGGTGCCGCTGCCGGGAATGCAAGTGCGGCGCGGCTGGCACGTGCGCGTGGCAGAGAGCATGGGGCCGCAGCGCGTGGTCATCCCTGACCTGATCGGGAACAGCGAACGGGCAGCGGAGATCAACATTCGCCGCCGGGGACTGGAGCTGGGAAGTGTCGCGATCGCGACCATTCCCGGCGCATCCACCGACCAGATTGTAGGGCAGAGTCCGCCGGCCAATGCGGTGAACGTCTCGGAGCCAAAGATCAGTTTGCTGCTGGCCGCGAGCGAGGACCGCGCGTCATTTGTGATGCCGGAGCTGGTGGGCCACGGCGAAGACGATGCGGTGAACGAGATCGTGAATGCTGGATTGCACGTGAGCGGAATCAATAGTCAAGCGGCCCCGGCTCCTCAGGCAAATGCAACCGAGGCTGTGCCGACGGGAACACGCATGGTGGTGAAGACGATTCCGGCCGCCGGACAGAGGGTTTACGCGGGACAGGGGATTGCGCTGGAAGTAACGCAGTAAGGCCGCTGTTCGCCATTCGCTTTTCGCTCTGAGATTATCCGAATCCCCGTTATCGCTGATTTCCCCCAAATAAACCGCCGATATTCTTCCTTCGAAATGAGGCATGAGGGGCAGTTCTGGCGAAAGCGAAGTGCATGAAGCGAACAGCGATTGGTCACATCTCCGCAGCAATAATCGCATCGGCTTCGATTTCGACCAGCATTTCTGGCGAGACGAATCCCGTTACCTCGACCATCGTGGCGGCGGGCCGGATGTCGCGAAAGACCTCGCCGTGGGCCTTGCCGACAATCTCCCATTGGCTGATATCGGTGACGAACATGCGCGTGCGCACTACATCGCGAAAGCTTGCGCCGGCTTGCTCCAGGGCTGAGCCGATGTTCTTAAGCGCCTGTACCGCCTGCGCGTAGATGTCGCCGTCGCCGACGATTTTTCCGTCCGGCCCGGTCGCGACCGTGCCTGCGACCGAAACAAATGCACCCACCTTCACCGAACGAGAGAATCCGACGATGGGTTCATAGGGAGAGTTGCCTGCGATGTTCTTGCGTTCCATGATTGCGTCCTTTCGACAAAAGCCGTTGTGCCGCCCCTGAAGGGGCTGGGCTTTCAAACTACATCCTACCCAGCGCTGAAGCGCTGGGCTATCATCTTCCGTCCCGCCAAGCGGGACTCGACTAGCGTTCGTCCAATTTTGCAGCGAACCACAACCCCATCGAGATGCGCCTTCCGGATTGCGAAGTCAGAGCAAACCACAGTCGCCATTAAATTTTGGCAGTCAATAGCTGCAATTGCTGACAGCGGTTCCGCAGGTTTCCTTGCCCGGACTCGGAGTACCCAACCAAACCCGCATTAATAGCGCTCCAAACTAATATCGCCCTGGCGTCGCAACTTGGTTGCGAAGCGCTTGCGCTACACGGGCGAACCTTCCTGGGTAACGCACCGTACGAGAAACGCTTGTGCCGGCCGAAGAATTGAGATAAGAACAGTCGCACTGTCGCATCTAAAGATCAGGAGTGGAGGCCAACAGCCAAGCTATGATTCCGGAATCTCACCCGCTACAGGCGTTGTTCACGGAGCTGGTCCACCATCATTTCGACCGCGACATCGGACTGCGCGATCCCGAGGTGCAGGACTACATTGCGAATGTCCTGAACGAGTTTTGCGAGGTCGAACAGCTATGCAAGGTGTGCAATGCCAACGGGCGGCCGTTGAGCGATGTCGGCGAAATGCTGCTGGAGACTGACCCCATCTATGGCCCTGCGCCGTCGTTCGATCGCGAACGCCAGGTGCGCAAGCATATTGGCGACTACACTCTGTTTCTCTCGGGCATGTTTCCGGAGAGCATCAACCACTACCGTCTGCGGCGGCAGCGGCTGGAGAATTTTGTCGACTTCATCAAGGCCGGCAAGGAGAGCTATTACATCGTCTCGAAATTCGATCAGTTCGAATATGCCCGGCTGGCGCCGCTCTTCGCCAAGCTGGCCCAGCAGTTCGAATCCTGCGTGTATGGATTGAACCTGGTAAAGGGCGACCTGGACGAGATGCAACATCCCATTACGCGGCAGGTGAAGGAGATTGTGATGTAGTGGTTCACGGTACGCAACAGGGCACGGAGAGCAGCCGTGCCTTTTTTTCGTGCGGGCGCGGATGACGAAATGCGACAGGCTCCGTCCAATAAGCGTACAGACAAAGGCGACGACCGAGATCGTAGAACTCTCCTGAAAGCAAGTTGTTGAAGTTATGTGAGAGGCCCGGAGACAACTCCGGGCCTTCTTGCGTGCGGAATATCTGCGATACTAGAACATAGCTCATGAATCGCTTTGTATCAGGGCACGACTTCAGAGTGTGCGTGAGAACGCTGTCGCCGCTCTGCGGCTCAGCTCAATTTCCCACTTCACCCGGCGCTTACGCGCCGGGCTACGTCATTTCGCCGCTGCGCGGCTTGAGTGAACCAGTTTCAATGCTTCGCTTTCCACCGCAATCTGACAAGTCGAGTTCTCACGCAGACGCTTCAGTCGTGCCGGAAGGCGAGGAAAAGACGAGCGCTTTAGCCCCTGCAAAGGTAGGGGTTTCAGGGGCTAAAACCCGAGATTTAATATTGCTGCGGTACGGCACGACTGAAGTCGCGCCCTGTTACAAAGCGGATCCACAAAGGTCCGGTTCATTAACTCGGCAAGGCAAAGCATGGAAGCATCAGCCGATCCAAAATCCGTCAAAGTAAACGTCACCACCGGTACCGGTATGGAGATCGAGTGGAAGGACGGCCACCAGAGCGTCTATAGCTTTCCGTTTCTGCGTGACGCCTGTCCGTGCGCCCTGTGCAACGAAGAGCGCCAGAAGGATGGCCGTCACCCGGGCGATCCCATCAAGCCGATCGCGGGATCGCTGCCTATGTTCAAGGCGGCGGCGCGGCCCACTGAGGTCAAGCCGGTCGGCAAGTATGCTATTAGCTTCGCCTGGAACGATGGCCACCAGCACGGCATCTTTTCCTGGCAGTATCTGCGCGACAATTGTCCGTGTGCGGAGTGCAAGGCGCATCGGGCCATGGAAGCGCCGACCGTCGGCAGCAAGCCGAATTGATCCACTTCCGGTGTGAGATTTCAACAAGGAAGCACGGAGGGCACGAAAAAGAGATTTACTTAAGTCTAATTCCGTGTTTTCCGTGCTTCCATGTTGGAAATTAATTTCGAGTATCCTGAAGTTTGTCCTCATATTTATCCCAACTGAATCCGCAGCAGCGTGAGGCCGTGGAAGCGGTCGAGGGGCCGGTGCTCATCCTGGCGGGCGCGGGCAGCGGCAAGACACGCGTCATCACCTATCGCATCGCACACCTGATCGATGGCCTGGGAGCGCCGCCGGATTCCATTCTGGCGGTAACTTTCACCAACAAAGCTGCGTCGGAGATGGC
>JBEKCJ010000088.1:0-18318 GCA_050014935.1 Candidatus Korobacteraceae bacterium | reverse complement strand
GCGCAGCCCTTCTGGCGCAGCAGCGGCCGCAGATAGCCGAGGATGCCGGACTCCCAATCGATCAGCGTGCCGTAGCAGTCGAACGAAAGCCACTCGAACTGCGCAAAGTCGAGCATTGGAGCGTCCATACAGTCTGCCTAGAAATCCAGTCGAATGAGGACCAGGTTACGCGCGGATTATAACGTGCCTACCGCACTAAGCCGGCGAATGGCTTGGCGGATGGGTCACAATTTTCGGAGGGGTAGGTGCAAGACATCTCTGTGACTATGGGGTATTAACTTGTGCGATGGGGATTTCTCAACAGCTAGGCTCGACCATCAGGCAAGCCGTCGTCATCGTGTTTCAACTGGACTTCCAGCCTCAAGTTTAGTAATTGCCGTGTGTGCCGGTAGGTGCGCGGGACGATTGTTGGCAACCTGACCTCCGTCCGCGAGACGCTTGTTGTGAATCAACTGCCACCGCTCGACGTTCGCGCATCCATCTGTCGCTTCCGTTCCGAGGACAATGTATCCCAGTGGTGTAGTGCCGATGACATGAAGGGTTGCGGCACAATCACGGGATAGACGCTGAGAGAATGGGGCACCAAGCATCACCGATCTCACTGCGTTAAGGAAACCACCGGGAGGCACGCTAGTCGTGACGTCATATTCACCGATCGTAATCTGCGCTGGGTAGTCACCTTCGGAAAGAAAGATGAATGCGTGTTTGCCGTCGGGAGAATACCCTTCAATCCGAAATACGAGTGGCCTATCCCACTTATCATCGGAAGATAGAAAGCCGAGCACCGACGAAGTCCCGTCCGGACGAGTGACTTGAAAAGCGAACTTGGCCATGCACTCATGGCTGTTCTTGCCGTGGTCGTCGTCAGCGTTCATCGTTAGAGCGACCGTGAAGCCGGCGCTGCTACGAACCGCCTCAGTCTGCCCTTGCACTCCTACTCCACAGGTAAGTACGCCTTCTGACGATTGCTCCTGAGCCATGGAACAGCAAGAAACAGAAAGAGCAAACCCAGCGATCAGCACGAGCACCGATCTAGGCATGGCTTTCATGACAACATCTTAGGTGGACAGACTCCGAACATCTAATTAATCGTTGGCGATAACAGGCCTTAACACTCAAAACCCCCGGCTAGCGGTCAATGAGTGCAATGGCGATTATCGCCAGTTAACCACGGATTGGCCGCCTCGACTCATCGTCGCCCGCGTGTTCGTCTCAGCAGTTTCTTACTCCCGTCTATCCCTGCTTTCGTCACTCGTTGAGACTGCCCCAGCGGGTGACGGTTGTTTCGTGTCTCTCGAGACGGACCCTGTATTCAAATCTATATGAAAAATGCCACCCCAGGGTGTCTTGTGAACCAGAGAGTGATAAGTTTTCCCGAAGTCAAATGTTGCTCCGGCAAACCACAAAGGCGTTCCGCCGGTGATGAGGAGGTTCCCGTGCGGGAACTTGTATTCCGGGCCAAAGCTCCTTCAGAGTCAGTGTCCTGACAAGATTACCGCGCGGCGGCCATTCAGTGCCGAGCGGCGTTTGGCTGGGACGCTTGTAGATTTGCATCGCGATACTATCGGGTGCAGCCCTTTGGTCTTGGGCCAGCAAGATCAGATACTCCGCATCGTTTGAGACGATGGGAATAGGGCAGGCGGGTAATGGCCGGCCATCGTTCGGTTCGAATACGACTTCCCACGGTGCTGTCGAATCTTCCCAGAATGTCATCGGCACAGTGAGCTTGTTTTCGGGATAGTTAAACTCTTGTCCTCGCAGGGGAAATATTTCGTAGGTCATCCGCAGAACCCTATGCTTCTCAGGCGGGCGGTCCTTAATGGGCCCAAGTTGCTCTTCGAATATCACGAAGGCCCCGTCGTTGCTGGATCTTGCGGCCCTGACGCAACTAATAAGCGAAGAGGCAGGCGTGGCGAGCGAAGATACCAACAACCACGCAATTGTTGAAACAATCTTCATTAGCAAGCTTTACAGCCGACAGCTACAGATCAACCACATAGCTGGCGAAATCAGGCCATAGTGCAACTTAGGCCGGCGTGACTCTGCCCCGAGATTGCCGCAGAGCTTCGGGTTAGCGGACCTTTTCCGCAGCCTGGCTCGGAGTGACCTTATGCGACTCGAACTTGCGCTGCAAGGCCTCGAGCGGTGAAGATGCCTGCTTTTCGGGGGCTTCACTGGCGCTTGCGGCCACAGGCTCATGTTCTTCGACATTCGACGCACTGCTATGCGGCTCTTCGCCGAAATTGTCGGCGGAGTTGCTCGCTGCGACGGCGGGGTTTGCTGCTCCGGACGAGGCTTTTGGCGCTTCCACCAGCCGAGAGTTGACCAGCCCCTTCTCCAGAAACTTCTTCGGGTTCAGCAAGGGGCGGGCGAGCGAAGGATTGTAGCTCGTCCACGGCGAATCGAATTCGGCCTCGCGCTCGAACTGCGCCCGCATGCTTTCCATCTTGGAGTCCAGATCGTCCATGTAGTGCAGCATGAGCGCTTCCGGAAACATCGGCAGCTTGGGCGATCCGAACTCATATTGGCCGTGATGGCTGATGATCAGGTGTTCCAGCAGGACCTTCAGTTCCTCCGGGAAGCCAGGCACGCGCGCGATCTTTTCGTGCAGCATTTCCAGCTCGATGATCATGTGTCCCAGGAGCTGTCCCTTGGTGGTGTAGGCGATGGAGCGTTGATAGGTGAGCTCGTGCAGCTTGCCGATGTCGTGCAGGAAGACGCCGGAAAGCAGCAGGTCGCGGTTGACCTGGGGATAGTTGCGCGCCGCCAGATCGCAAACCGTAAACAGCGAGACCACGTGGTCCAGCAGGCCGCCGACGAAGGCATGATGCAAGGTCTTGGCTGCAGGCGCGGTTTTGTAGGCGGCGACCAGCGCGTCGTCGGCGATGAATTCCTTGATCAGCGATTTCAGCCAGGGATTCTGGAAGCTCTCAACAAAGCCGCAGAGCGTCTGCCAGAGCTGCTCGATGTCTTTGCTGGTCTTGGGAAGATAGTCCGCGTAGTCGATCTCCGACTCGCCCAGCTTGCGCATTTTGTGAACCGTGAGTTGCCACCGGCCGTTGTACTTGTGGATTACGCCCTTCACTTTGACGAAGTCGTCCTGCTCGAAGCCGGAGATCGCTTCGGCGACGTTGTCCCACATGTTGGCCTGGACCTGGCCGCTGCGATCGGCGAGCACCAGAGACAGATATAGCTCGCCGCTCTTCTTCGACTTCACCTGTTTCAGGGCGACGACAAACAGCGAGGTGATGGTCTGGTTCTCTACCTGGGCGCAATCGGAAATGTAGAATTCTTTCATTCGAACCTATCGGGACGGCGTGCCAGCCGCGCTAAGCAGCCGAGCGCCTAATGGTAGCAGTAGCCAGTGCTCAGTAGCCAGTAGCTGCGAGCCCCGAGCTGCGAGCGACTACCAGGTCAAAACTACCCGTGGCCTTCTGGCGCTAGTTGCCGGCGGCTGGTCGCTGATAGCTCGGGGCTCGTAGCTTCGGGCTCGCAGCTAGAACAGTCCCAGCTTCTTCTTTTTCTTAGGCTTGTTATCGGTACTGGTAGTCGCTGTGGTATAGACGGGCTTGGTCTCGTTGGGGCTGGCGCCGGTATCGATGTAGCCGGGCTTGATATCGATGTAGGCCTCCTCGCGCAACTTGGTGAGGTAATCGCGCAAGGCCGGCTGCATTTTGGTCATGTAAATCTGTTCCTGAACCTGGGTTTCGACTTGCTTCAGCGGAGGCACGCCAGCCGCTTGATGCTCCGTAACCTTCAGGATGACAAATCCCTGGTTGGTGCGAATAGGCTCAGTGTATTGTCCGGGCTGCAGGGCGAAGACCTTCGACTCGTATTCCTTGGACAAGGTGCCGCGTTTGAAATATTCCAGGTCGCCTCCCACCGCGGCCGTGGGGCCATTGGAGTATTTCTTGGCGAGGTCAGCGAAGTTGCCGCCCTGTTTCAATAAGTCGTAAACCTGATTGGCCTTGGCTTGCGCCTGTGCCACGACGTCAGGCGATGGCGACTCGGGCAGCGCAGTCTCGCCTTTTTCCGTCTTCACCGCCGCCGTTGTCTGGGTCGAAATCAAGATTTCGCTCAGCCGCACCTCTTCGGGCCGGTCCATCTCAGTCTTGTGCTGATCGTAGTATTGCTGGATGTCCTGATTGGAGACGGTAATGTGTCCGCCGACTTCCTGGCCAATCACTTTCTGGGTGAGGAGGTTGTTTTTCAAGTTCTGCTTGAAATCTTCGAACGAGATGCCCTGCGCCTGGGCCGCCTTCTCCATCTCTTCCATGGAGTCAGCGTGCATTTGCTGACGCAAATCGTCGAGCCGCTTTACCAGCTCGGTGTCGGCGCTGATGCCCAGGTCCGAGGCCTTTTGCAGGAGCAATTGCTGGTCAATTAAATCGCGCAGCAGGTCTTTCTCGTGCTCCTTGGCCTGCGCTTCGGCGGCAGCGGCATCTGGCTGCTGGTGGGCCTCGTTGTACAACTGCTCGCGCGCTTTGCGCAGATCAGCCCGGGTCACGATGCTGTTGTTGATGCGCGCGATTATCTCTTCCACAACCGTGTCGCTGGCCGCAGCCTGCGTCTGGGCCGGCAGGAACGGAGCGCCAAGAAACACGGCCAGTAAAAACAAGGAAAATCTCTTCATGCAATACCTGATCAGGCGCCCCACGCTCGGAAGTCTAACCCAATCCCTTCGTCGATATTCGTTTTTACATTTTATCGCTTCTGGCGGGCTCGTGCCTGCCGGATAACGATATTGACGGGCGCGAATCACCCAAGCCCTGCTCCACACCATAGAATTGAGGGATGGAAAACTCCAGCACGCCCGTCTTCCAAAAGCCGAAGCCGATAGAAAGCCTCTTCAACCGCTGCTTTGGATTTCTGGTAGGGATGGGACTCGGCCCGAAATACATTTACCTGCTCCAGGTGCGTGGGCGAAAATCGGGAAGGCTCTACTCCACGCCCATCGACCTGCTGGAGATTGCCGGCAAGCGCTATCTGGTTGCCCCGCGTGGATACACGCAATGGGTGCGCAACGCGGAAGCTGCGGGAGAGATTGCCCTCAAGAGAGGGAGCTGGCGGCAAAGCTTTCGACTGCGGGCAGTTCCCGATGCTGACAAGCCCGAATTGTTGAAGGCCTATCTCGACCGCTTCAAGACCGCCGTGCAACGATACTTTCCCGTGGCCGCCGGCTCTGAGGCGCAGGTCTTTGCCGCCATTGCGGCGAAGTATCCGGTATTCGAGCTGATTGAAAGTTGACCGATCTTCATGGATTCAGAATGATCCCAGTATTCGCAGCGGAAGCATAATCGTCGTCGCGGCGTTGCAGCGTGGGACGATCGTCCCCACCGTTGCTTGGCTCGGTGGTGGTAGTGCTATCCGCGGTCTGAGTGCGGCGCAGGGTCGGCCCCTGCTTGTCCTGGGGAATCGCTTTCTTGCCATTTTCGAAGGCCGCCAGACGGGCCTTCACGTCATCGAATTCCGATGTGTCTTCAATGTACTCGGGCCGGGCTGGCAGAATCTCGCGAATTTCTTCCTGACTCTTCAGAATGCGTTCGGGCGTCTGCGGATGCGAGGCGAAGGCCTTGGCCAGCGCTCCCGGCTTATGCTTTTCCAGAGCCCGGATCTTCTCGAAAAAGGCGATGAAGGCCTGCGGGTCATACCCCGCTTTGTACATGTATTGCAGGCCAAAGTAGTCAGCTTGCGCTTCAAAGTCGCGGGAGAACTTCATGAACGTTACCGGCAGCGCCAGGCTCATGGCCATATTGACTGCCTCATAAACGCCCCAGCTATGAATGACAAACATCAGCGGGACGGTGGACAGCTGCACATAGTTTTGGCGGGTCATCTCCTGGGTGGCATGGCGAAGGACAACGTGGGAGATCTCATGCGCCATGACGCCGGCCAGCTCGGCCTCGTTATCGGCAGCCAGAATCAATCCGCTGTTGACGTAGAAGAATCCGCCGGGCAGGGCGAAGGCGTTGATGTCGTCGGAGTCCACAACTTTGATGGTGAAGGGCACCTTCGCGTCCGAATTGCGTACCAGGTTCTGCCCGACCCGATTGACGTACTCGTTGATGACCGGGTCCTGAATCATGCGCGCGCTGGATTCCACCATCATCGCGTACTGCTTGCCTATCTTGATGTCGGTATCGATGGAGTACCAGTTGCCCAGACTTCTTCCCGTGGAACCCACATTGCGGTCGCCAATATCGTCAATATCGGTTTTGCCCTTGTTGTGAGTGTCCTTCGGCGCATCGGCCGCGGGCGCGGTTGCCGCCGCAGTGTCGGTGGGGCTGCCCGTGCCACTTGGGCTGCTTGCCGGCTGGGCGGCGGAGGCGCCAGGGCTGCTTGCCGGTTGCGACTGGTCAGGGGAGTTGCTGGGAGCTTGGGTTGACGTCTGCGATTGTTGGGTGTCTTGCGCTAGCGCCGGAAGCGAAAGGCTGGCAACCAGCAGCACCGCAATCATCGCTGCGAAAGCACGCGATTTCATGGAAACTCCAGTGCCCAACTCGGACCGCACCTTGCCAAGGGTGCTCATTGCGCACATTATATGCCCGGAATCGCATTGTGATGTAACGGATTTCCGCCACCGCGGCCCACCAGGAAGATTTCCTCGCGCCCGTTTGCGACGTGCGGTGGCATTCGCCAGCAGAAACTGCCGAATTTGGTCTAGAATGAGCGTTTTGTCCCAGGAGACGAAAGTATGGCTACCGAGACTTCGCCGCAAAAAATAAATCAGTCGCTTCGTCTTGACGACTTCATCAGCGGCCTGCGCAAGCTGAAAGAGCAGGACTTCACCGAAGTGCACGGCACGCTGGAGTACCTGCGAACGAATCGCGTCGATCCTGCGGCGATCGAACCCTATCTCTTCTGGAACGCGCAGCACTACACGCGCAACCTCATCGACCGGACCGACCTCTACGAACTGCTGGCCATCTGCTGGGAGCCGGGCATGAAGAGCTCGATTCATAACCACAAGGGCCAGAACTGCTGGATGGCCGCGCCCATCGGGCGGCTCGCCGTGCAGAACTATCGCGTGATCTCCGAAGACCTGGGCGCCCATAGCTGCAACATTGTCCCGACGGATGAAGTGCACATCACCGCTGAAAATCCTGTGGCCGTCGATCCGCTGAATCCGGTTCACGACGTCCACAACCCGCGCGAGTGGAACCAGCGCGCCGTCAGCCTGCACGTGTACTCGCGGCCGTTCGACTCCTGCATTGTCTATTCGGTGGAGCAATGCTCGTGCGGCGAGATCGGACTGCAGTACACCTCTAAGTTCGGGAAGCTGTGTTAGAAGAGCAGCAGTTAACAATTAGCTTTAGCTGCGAACAAGAATGATTACGGACGCGCTCAAGGCAAGGCCGCCGGAGAAACCACAGAAAAAGAAAAAAATTAGCGGTGGATGGTCGGGGTTTTGATGGCAACTATTGAGAGCAGGATAAGGAACGCTCAGGCTGGTCTGGTTTGCGTTGCGGCCGGAGCTCTGGGAGTGGTTTTTCTCGCTGTCCACTTGAAGTTGGGGGCAGGTTCATTTTCCCGCATTATTTCCTGCTGTTTATCCTTTTGAGTGATGCATACGCGGCGGGGTTCCTCGTGTGGATGCTTAGGCGTCTAAAGAAAGAGCAATCTGCAAAAGGCAAAAAGGGAACGTTTAAGAAAGATGGGTTGTCAAAGGCATAAACTCCGGCGATGTGATTTGACTCGACAGTGCGACCGGCGGCGGTCGAGTCTCGCCCGGCGGGACGGAAGATGACAGCCCCGCCCTTCAGGGCGGGGTCAGCATTTTATAGGAACCGAGTCCCGCAGGGACGGCACATGCTCTGGCGTCGATAACGTTCAGCTCTACCGTCGCTGCGCGGTGGCCACTAGCCCTGCTTATTGTTGCTTGGTGATGGTGAGAGTCCGGCCGTCGGTGTTGCATAACCACAACTTCCCCTCGACGACGGCGCCACATGTAGGACGGAAGTCGATCTGGACAGGCTTGGAAATATCGGTTTTCAGGTTCCACGCGAGCCGATACGGAGGCTTCTCGCCGGCGTTATCGAAGTACTCGGTCAGCGCCTCCGAATGGTCGCTTAGAAAATCAATGTCGCCGATCGACGCGCCCGCCTGTGGAGGCAGTTGACGCAGCTGCTTGCCGGAAGCCACATCGAAAACCGTGATTCGCGAGTCGGCGCCGCCCGCCAGCAAATACTTTCCATCGGGCGTGAACACGAGCGCGAAGGTATCCAGCAGAAATCCGTCGTACTCGCGTGACATCTGCCACGTTGTTGTGTCGTACCAGCGGACGACCGTGTCGCCGCCGCCCGCAACCAGCAGCTTACCGTCAGGGCTGACAGCCACGGACGCCACTCCACCGAACTTATCCGGCAGGGTGGCGCGCAAGCTTGGCGTCTCGGTCAACTCCCAGATCGTTCCCGGATGGTTCATCGCGCTGACGAACAACTTCTTCCCGTCGGCAAAGAAGTACAGCTGGTCGATGCGGTTGGAATCAGCCTTCCACTGCCGGGCAGCTGTTGCGCCCTGGGTGGGCAGCAGTTCCACCATGCCATCGTGAAAGCCGGCCGCCAGCCACTTTCCGTCCTGCGAGAAGGCCAGCCCGTTGGTGCGGCGTTCCGCCGGGAATAGCAGGCGCTCGCTGCCATCCGGAAGATTCACCAGGTGAACACTCTCGTCTTTGCACAGCACCAATGCTTGCGCGCCGGTGGGCGAGAGCATCTGGTAGCCGGATTCGCACGGCAATGGCACTTTTACGGCCGGCGAACCGACGGCGGCGATAGCGGAAGAAGTCAGCAGAACTGCCACCAGCGAGAGGGCGCGCTTCACAGGGTCGCCATCACGAGATCGAAGTTCACGACGGCGGTAATCTGCTTCGCTTCGCCCTTGATCATTACCGGACGAACCAGCTCGCGGCTGGTGAGGAGCGGATCACGAGTGTAGTTTTTGTCGGGATTGCCGTCGAATACCGGATCGGTGGCGAAATACATCTGCGTGATGAGCGGCCTGTGGCCCGGGGCGGTGACCAGGTAGTGCACATGCTGGCAGACGCGCTGGGGATAGTGTCCGGGCATGACGGTCTCGATGGCGTAGCCAGCCTTGCCTCCGGGCTCCAGAATGGTGCGATAACGGTAGCCGTCGATATCGTAATGGCCGAGGTTGTCCGTCTGCCAGATCTCGAGCGTGGCATCGGGGACAACTTCGCCGCGCACGTCGTAGATCGTGCCTGAGAGCGCCAGTGGCATGCCGCCATCGCCGGGCGCGCGCAACACGGATGTGTTGGGGGCTTGCCGCTTATAGAAGGGACCGAGTTCGCAGGTTGGCGTGGGCAGTTTCTTTTCAGCCTCGTCCCATGCGTAAGCAAGCGAGGAAAGGGGAATCGAAGTGGACAGCGTAATCGCGCTAAAGGCGGCACAGCGTTCTAACAGCTCCCGCCGAGTGAAGCTCATATCCGCTCCCGTTTGCAGTATGGGGATGGAATATAGCGCACCGTGCGCGGCTTGTCTAAGTAAATCTAGCGTGGGGCAGTGGCGCTTCAGCGCTATGACCCCACTACCCAGCGTGGCGTTGGCCCCTGGCCAGGCGAGCGCTCGCCACGGCGCTCTCATCGTAAATCCCCAACGCCTGGGAGACGTCCACCTGGCGCGCCAGTCCAATGCGGCCCTGCACCTAGATTTGGCCTTCCCGGCGCCTCCGGCCGTCACCCACGGTGTCGCGAAAAGAGCCCGGAGTACCGTACCGGCCCTCACGAATGCCGAAAAACACGAGTATTACCAATAGAATCCATGAAATGACGGTCGAAACTGGCATGTTGGCGTTGGATGCACAGGTCTGCCGTCCGGCATCCTGCACATGCCCGTGGTCATCAAAAACGATGCGCGCAACACATTCACCGATCCGGGGTTCATACTGATGCATGCGACAGTTCCCCGATATGGCAACGGGTAACGGGTCGCTTGAGGATGTAAGATTCAGAGGGAAGGTGTTGTGGTGGGACAGAGGCAAGGGGTGCGAGAAATGAAGTCAGGGCGGTTTGAATGTCTATTGATGGCGACGCTGTTTGTCGTCTTGTCGGCGGGAGCGGTCTTCGCTCAGGACCAGAGCATGGCTCCGCCTCCACCGGCCGATAATTCGGTGCAGCAGGCTGACCTTGGACAACAGGGCTATCCTGCTCAACCAGGGAATCCGAGCCAGCAGGGCTTTCCGGCGCAGCAAGGCACCCAGCAGATGGACCCTCCTGGACGCGTGGCTCGCGTGCAGTACATGACGGGCGAGGTCTCCATGCAGCCCGGCGGCGTTAACGACTGGATCGCCGCCAACATGAACCGGCCGCTCACCACTTCTGATCGCATCTGGACCGATAAGGACTCGCGCGCCGAACTGAACGTTGGCGACGGCTTCATCCGCATGAACTCGGAAACCAGCCTGACCCTCACCAACGTCAGCGACAGCACCGTCCAATTGGAACTCGATCAGGGCACGCTGAATTTGACGGTCCGCCATCTGGAAAAAGGCGAGGTCTTCGAGATCGACACGCCTAACTACGCCTTCACCGTGATGAAGACCGGCGTCTACCGCTTCGACGTTGTTCCCAGCCAGGACCAAAGCTGGGTGACGGTGCGCAGCGGATATGGCGAGGCCACTGGAAAAGGCGCTGCCGTGCGAGTCAATTCCGGCACGCAAGTACGCTTCAGCAGCGGTAACTCACTGCAACACGCGGTGTACAGCGCTCCGACGCGCGATAGCTTTGAAGACTGGGCGCAGGTACGCGATAAGCGGTTGGACGATTCTTTGTCTGCGCGCTACGTTTCGCCCGGCGTGATCGGCTATCAGGACCTTGATGCCTACGGCACGTGGACGACGACCCCGGACTACGGCCCGGTCTGGACGCCTACGTCAGTGCCGGCCGGCTGGGCGCCGTATCGCTATGGCCAGTGGACGTGGATTGCTCCGTGGGGATGGACGTGGGTTGATAGCGCTCCTTGGGGCTTTGCGCCCTTCCACTATGGCCGCTGGGTCAGCTATGGCGGCGGCTGGGGCTGGTCGCCTGGACCGCTGGGCTACTGGAATCCCTACTACGCTCCGGCGCTGGTTGGCTGGATTGGCGGGCCTGGATTCGGCATCGGATTTGGCTGGGGCGGCGGTTGGGGCTTCGGTATCGGCATCGGATTTGGCTGGTATCCCCTGGGGTGGGGAGCGCCGTACTATCCGCGCTACTGTGGCTGGGGACACGGCGGCTGGTATCGCGGCGGCGGATACGTGACCGGCGGCTACTTTCACAACGTCAACGTCACCAACACGCATATTACAAACATCAACAACGCCACCAACAACTATCACAATGGCAACTTCGGGAACACCAACTCGATCGCGAGAAATGGTGTGACCTCGGCATCCAAAGAAGCCTTTACGTCGGGTGCGGCGGTCAACAAGGTTGGCGGAGCTGTGCCGGCGTCCGCGCTTAACAACGCTCACACCCTGAGCTCGGCCAACGTCAACCCAACTAAGTCTTCGGTACTGGGTGGGCAGACGCCACGTAGCAACGTCCCGTCTGCGGCGTCAGCAAATCGTTCAGTTGTGACCCGAGCGACGCCTCCGGCGCGGCCGGCCAGCTTCAGCAGCGCTCAGTCGGCGACGGCGCGCGGCAACTCGAACTCCACTGGGAACGGCGCTTCGAATACAGGAACCTCCGCCAATGCAGCGCACAATGGCGTCAACGGAGCGAACACCGGCGCGCATAACACCCAGGCAATGGGCGGATCTGAGCACGGCGCAACCGGGTCCCAAGCTCAGGCTCGTGGCAATGTGCCCAGCAATCCGGCAAACAATGTCGCACGTCCGCCGTCAGCCGGAGGGTCGAACACTCCCGGCTCCAGCAACGTGACGCAGTCACACAACGTGCCGCGCCCGCCGAGCAGCAATGACGGCTTTGCCCGGCCGAATGGCAGCACGGCAAACTCTGCCAACGACCACAACGCGACGACGGCCAACAATCAGCGGTATGGCACGAACAACTCCACGGCGTCGTCGCGAAGCAGCAATTCCGGGCGGGGCTCAGCCTCCTCGGTCCCGCGGCCGCCCGCCAACTACTCGTACCATGCAGCCCCGTCGTACTCGGCTTCTGGAGCTTATGGCGCCGGTCGTTCCGGCTCTTACGGCGGCAGCAGCCGTGGCTATTCGTCCAGCCCAGGTTATAACTCGGGACGCGCTTACGGCGGCTCGACGCAGGGCTACTCCGCCGGACGCAGCTATGGGTCGTCGCCGACTTACACTGCGCGCAACTACGGTTCGGCCCCATCGTACGGCGGACACAGCGCGGGTTCGTACTCCGCACCGCACTCTTCGGCCGGTAGCTACCATGGCAGCAGCGGAGGTGGTTACCACGGCGGAGGCGGCGGTGGTCACAGTGGCGGCGGTGGCGGCCACGGCGGCGGTGGTGGACACCGATAGCAGCAGCGGACGAATCTGAGCGGCATACAGGCGGCCCCACAAGGGCCGCCTCTTCTTGTGTGAAGCTATCAAGCCGTCAGCTATCAGCCCCAACCGCGAGCGATGAGCATTAGCTGATGCCTGATACCTGAGAACTGATGCGCTTCCGTCTGTGCCCACCAAACGCCAGTTCTGTGATCCGTGAACATCGTGGAGTGCGCTGGCAGCTTATAATCGAAGTGTGACCCGCTCTTTTGTAAAGAAAGTGGCCGAGGCGAACTTCCCTAGCCGTTGGGGGCAGTTCCGCATTTACGGCTTCGAAGGGGAATTCGAAACCCCGCCGTCGGCCGCTTCGCCGGCCAAAGGAAGCGGCGCGTCCGGCAACGGCCACTCCGGAACCGCGAAGGAGGAGGCGGTCGCGCTGGTCATGGGCGACATTCACTCCACCCCTCCCCTGGTTCGCATCCATTCGCAATGCCTCACCGGCGACGTCTTTCATTCCATGCGCTGCGATTGCCGCCAGCAACTGGAGCTTGCACTCTCCATGATCACTCAGGCAGGCGCGGGCGTGCTGATCTATGAGCAGCAGGAGGGCCGCGGCATCGGCTTGATGGCCAAGCTGCAGGCCTACGAACTTCAGGACCGCGGCCTTGACACCGTGGAAGCCAACGTCCAGCTTGGCTACGACAACGACTACCGCGCCTACAAGCTTCCGGCGGAGATGCTGCGCCAGTTGGGCGTACGCGCAGTCCGCCTCATCTCCAACAATCCTGACAAAGTTGCGGCCCTGGAAAACGCCGGGATCAAAGTAGTGGAGCGCGTCTCCGCCGAAGTTGAGCCCTACGAAGACTCCGAGAACTATATGCGCACCAAGAAAGAGAAGATGGGGCACCTCTTCACGGGGTGGTAAGAATGGCTGGTTTTCAGTCGTTCGGCAACTCAGTGGCGTCTTTCTGCTCCTCGATCTCTGGCGCCATCTCATCCCGCTGAATCTGTCGCATTACGTCGATCAGGCGCTCGTAGACCTGGCGCAGCTGTATCTCCGACAGCGGTCCCTGATTGTAACGCGCAATGTTCTGGTAGATGATCTTCTCGCGGTCCGGCTCGTAGATGGGCATCGCGGAGTTGCGTTTCAGCTTGCCGATTTCATGGGCACACTGCGCCCGCTCGCTGAGCAACTCGACCAGCTTGCGGTCCAGATCGTCGATCTTCTTGCGCCACTCAGCGATGTCCATGGTTTCAGCTTCTGCGATTGTTGGCGGGCCGGCCCTATCCGCTGGCCTTGGCATGTTGCGCATTCGCGGTGAGAGAAGACAAGAAGTCCGACACCGAGGCAGCTTCCCGCCCGCGATTCAGCTCGATACATTGAACGATGGCGCTGCCCACCACGGCTGCATCGGCGAAGCCTCCGACTTCCGCGAATTGCGCCGGCGTTGAGACTCCGAAGCCAACCGCAATCGGCAATTTGGTATACGCCCGCAACCGTTCCACCAGCGATCGCGCGTCGCCAGCCAGTTCCTGGCGCGCGCCGGTGATTCCGGTACGCGAGATGGCATACACAAACCCGCGCGAGTGCCTCGCAATCTGACGCAGCCGCTCATCGGTGCTGGTGGGAGCGGCCAGAAACACTGGCGCAAGCTTGCGCGCCTTCATCGCTCGCAGGTAATCGCTCGCTTCCTCGACGGGAAGATCGGTGATGAGCGCTCCATCGACACCAGCGTCAACAGCAGCCGCACAGAACTTGTCGAGTCCAAATTGCAGGACGGGATTCAGGTAGGAAAAAATGATAAGACCGGCGCGGGACTGGGCGCGAATCTGCTTTGCGACATCGAGCACGCCAGCCAGATTTGTGCCGTGTTGCAGCGCCCGCTCGCTGGCCCGCTGAATCACCGGCCCGTCGGCTACGGGATCGCTGAACGGCACGCCCAACTCGATGACTTCGGCACCCGCGCGAATGGCAGCCAGCGCCACATCGCGCGACGTTTCGAGATCAGGATCGCCGCATGTGATGTAAGCGACTAAGCCCGGCCGTCTGTGAAAGCGAAGTGCCAACCTGTTACCTCTCGTTTTGTGTCAGGGCATGTCTTCAGACGTGCCGTAATCCGGTTAACAGCGACTTGGGCTTCAGCCCCTGCGGGACCCTGTTTTGCAAGGGCTAAAGCCGTGACCGTTACTGCGCATCGTTTGGTGCGACCAGAGATCGTGCCCTGACACGAAACGCGAACGATTTAGGAGGCGGCTTTCGGCAGCATCCCTAGAACCCTAAATTCTCGCGCAGAATCCCAATATCTTTATCGCCGCGGCCGGAAATATTGACTATCACAACGTCGGACTCCGACATTGTGGGAGCTCGCTTCATACATTCCGCCACCGCGTGCGCCGATTCCAGTGCCGGAATAATACCCTCCAGTCGAGCTAGCGTCCGGCAGGCGTCCAGCGCCTCCTGATCGCTCGCCGACACATACTCCGCGCGTCCCTGATCGTGTAGCAGCGCGTGTTCCGGACCGATCGCCGGATAATCCAGTCCCGCGGACACCGAATGCGTTGTCGCAATCTGTCCGGATTGATCCTGGAGAACATACGAATACGTTCCCTGCAACACGCCCGGGCTGCCACCGTCGAAGCGCGCCGCGTGTTCGCCCAAGGAGTGTCCGCGCCCGCCTGCTTCGACGCCGATCAGCTTCACCTCGGGGTCCTTGATGAACTCGTAGAACACGCCAATCGCGTTGGAACCGCCCCCAACGCAGGCAATCACCGCCGATGGCAGACGCCCCTCGGCCTTGAGGATCTGCTTGCGCGCCTCCTGACCGATGACGCGGTGGAAGTCGCGTACCATCGTGGGATAAGGATGGGCTCCCAGCACGCTGCCCAACAGGTAATGCGTGGTGCGCACGTTGGTCACCCAGTCGCGCATGGCTTCGTTGATCGCGTCTTTCAACGTGCGCGAGCCCGACTCCACGCCGCGCACCTCTGCTCCCAGCAACTTCATGCGGAAGACATTCAGCTCCTGCCGCCGCATATCCTCGGTGCCCATGTAGACGACGCACTCCATGCCGAACAGCGCGCACACGGTTGCCGTGGCAACGCCGTGCTGGCCCGCGCCGGTTTCGGCGATGATGCGGTGCTTGCCCATGCGCCGCGCCAGCAGCGCCTGCCCAATGCAGTTGTTGATCTTGTGCGCGCCGGTGTGCAGCAGGTCTTCGCGCTTCAGATAGATCTTCGCGCCGCCCAGTTGTTTGGTAAGGCGCTCGGCCAGGAACAATGGCGTGGGCCGGCCGGCGAAATTCGCCAGCAAGCGATGGTATTCGTCGCGGAACGACTTGTCTTTGCGCGCCGCGGCGTAGGCAGCTTCCAGTTCCTGCAATGCCGCCATTAAGGTTTCGGGAACGTAGCGCCCGCCATATGCACCAAAGCGTCCGGGCACGGTGCGAACGCGCTTGGGCCGGTCAGATTCGGCGGGCGGCGTGCTGGCCTGCTGACTGCTAGAGTCGATGCTGGTTTCGTCCATCACTCCCTTTGCTTCGCCGAGGCCTGCGTGTGGCGCACGGCGGCCACAAAATCGTGCAGCCGCCCTTCATCTTTTTTCCCCAGCTCGCGCTCCACGCCGGAGACAACATCGACGCCCCACGGATCGAACAGCCGCAGCGCCATGGCAATATTCTCCGCATTCAGGCCGCCGGCGATGATCAGCGGCATCGCCTCTCGAATGGCCGCCGCCAAGGGCGCAACTTCTTCCCACGCGAAGGGAATGCCCGTTCCGCCGCGCTGGTGCGCCGAACCCGAATCGAGCAAGATGGCGTCGATGCTGCCGCGCGCCGACAAGTAGTCCGCGAGCCGCTCCTCACCGGCATCGCGCGCCTGTAACGTCTTGACGATCTTCCGCTCGCCCAGCGCCCGCCGGAACTCCGGCATCTGCTCAGCGGCTTCATCGCCGTGCAACTGCACACCGGAAAGACCTGCCATCCGTGCCACTTCGGCAACGCGCGCCGGAGTTTCGTTTACGAAGACACCGATCTTCTCAATCCCATTCGGCAGTTTCGCGATAATTTCTGCCGCGTCCGCCAGCTCGATCCGACGCGGGCTGGGAGCGAAGATGAACCCCAGCGCATCGGCTCCCGCGGCCAAAGCCATCTGCGCGTCGTGCAGGCTCGTCGTGCCGCAAATTTTGACCCACGTCATAACCTGCTCGCCATCATCAGCTCGCGGCAACTGCCTGCGTCAGCAGTTCGCGCAACGCATCGCCAGGACGCTGCGCGCGCATTAACGACTCGCCCACCAGGAAGGCATCAAATCCAGCCTGCCGCAAACGCGCAATGTCCTCACCGCTCGCGATGCCGCTCTCGGAAATCTTCAGGATGCCCGCCGGCATAAGCTCGGCCAGTTGCAATGACGTGCTCAGATCGACACGAAACGTATGCAGGTCGCGGTTGTTGACGCCAATGGTGTCGAAGCCGGCGTCAAGCGCGCGTTGCAGCTCCATGGCGTCGTGGACTTCGCACAGCACATCCAGTTCGGCCTCGCGCGCGCTCCGAAACAGCTTGGTCAACTCATGCGGAGTAAGCGCGGCGACAATCAACAAGACCGCGTCGGCACCGTGCGCCCGCGCTTCCAGCATCTGGAAGTCGTCAACCATGAAGTCTTTTCGCAAGCAGGGAAGCCTGGTCGCCGCCGAGGCGAGCGCAAGGTTCCGCAGGGAGCCCCGGAAGTACTCCTCGTCGGTCAGCACAGAAAGCGCCGCTGCCCCAGCTGTCTCCAGTTCGCGGGACAGATCGGCTACAGGAAAATCCGCGCGGATCAGGCCCTTGGACGGCGAGGCCTTCTTCAGTTCGGTGATTATGGCTGGGCCGCCGGCAGCGCGATCCCGGAGAGATCGACGAAAGCCTCTCGGCTGGTGACGCTCCGCTCGCGAAGCCAGCGCCCGCACGTTCGCTGACGCTTTGGCAGCGGCAACCTTGCGGCGAGCGGCAGCGGTAATCTCTTCCAGCTTGGTGGGCATGGATTCAAAAAGTATACCTGCTGACGGTCCACGTCGACGTGCGCGACGGGATGCAAGAGCGAGAATGGGAGGTGGAGACGCGGCAAACGCAGACGCCAGCACTTTATCAGTCTCGGCCAAGGAGCTGGCGATTGTGCGTGTGGTGGAGCAGGAGAATGGCTGGCGCGTGCCCCGCAGTGCTGAACATAAGCGCCGCATAGAAACAATTCATCCGGGACCCCGCTCGGGACCCCTGGCCGCGTCTACGATCCGTACTCGGAACGGACATTGCGCCAGGCGCTCACACTGCGGCGCTCGGCTTCCTCGGCAAAGCCCTCGCCCACTTTTTGCAGCGTGGCAAATATTTGCATTCCCTTTCGCAGGTAGTCAGGAGCGCTCTCCCATACGGCCTCGAACTTTTCGGGATACTCGGACGCCAGCACCGCGAGACCCGCCGCAGCGCACGCCATGCCGACTGGGCGGCGGCCAGTGAAAATCAATACTGCGCCGGCGCCGATCGATCCGAATACGACTGCCTTCTTCCAGTTCTGCATGATCACCTCGAGTGACATACGGCTACCAAGCCGCAAAATAGATTGGAACAATTCCGGAACCTGGCTATTGTATGCCGCCGCCCGAATTGAAGATCACATTCTAGAGCAGGCCCCACGATCGGGTCGCGCGTAAACCACGCTTTCACACGGCTCCTGCCTAAGTCGGCATACCCTGGGTACCGAAAATCCTGAGCGGCTTGGCTTGCTCACGCTCCAGATGCCGCACCATCGGTCCCGCCGCTGAGCCCGCCAGGTACCGCGAAACAGCGGTTTGCGATAGAGTCCTCCCATGCGCGTACCACCGGTTGTGCTCAGCGTCGCGGGCTACGATCCCTCCTCGGGAGCCGGAATCACTGCCGACATCAAGAC
>JBEKCJ010000087.1:0-18319 GCA_050014935.1 Candidatus Korobacteraceae bacterium | reverse complement strand
GAGACATGCAGAAAGCCATGTACGATGCGGCAAAGCAGCGCCTGAAGGACAATACGGTGCTGGCGAACTCGATCGACGAAGTGGAGTCGGTCCTTAAGGACGTGACGGCCGAGAAGGGCGGCGGCAAGTTCGTCATGGCGCACGTGAAGAACGATGCGCAATGCGACGCGCGCATGAAGGAGTTCAAGGCGACGATACGATGCATTCCCCTGGTCGATGAGTACGATGGTCCAGGGAAGTGCATCGTCACCGGCGAGCAGGTTGATCGGCGTGTGGTGATCGCGAAAGCGTATTGAAGACGAGGGAATGGGGATCAGGGACTGGTGGCTGGCGGCCCGCGGCTAGACACACGTCAGCAATTTGTCGTCGTTACCAGTCCCTGGCCCCTGACCCCCAGTCCCTGGCCCATTAGGAGGATTTCATGGCCCTCTACGATTTGTCTGCAACTCTGAATAACGGCAAAGACAAGAAGCTCAGCGCCTACAAAGGCAAGGTCCTGCTGATCGTCAATACTGCCAGCAAGTGCGGCTTCACGCCGCAATACAACGGTCTGCAAGAGCTGTATGCGAAGTACAAGGACAAGGGCTTCGAGTTGCTGGCCTTCCCTTGCGACCAATTCGGCCATCAAGAGCCCGGAGATGACGATGAGATCAAGGAATTCTGCGAGCTGAATTATGGCGTCGACTTCCCGTTGTTCTCCAAAATCGAAGTGAATGGCGGCGACGCTCACCCGCTCTACAAGTTTCTGAAGAGCAAGAAGGGCGGCCTGTTGGGCGACTCCATCAAGTGGAACTTCACTAAGTTCCTGGTCGACAAGCAGGGCAACGTTATTGAGCGCTACGCGCCTACCACGCCTCCTGAACGCATCGGCCCCGACATCGAGAAGCAGTTGGCGAAGTAGAATGGCCTCAAAGCTGTGAGCGGTGCACAACTTTTCCAGCCCGTCAGGTTTATACAAACTGAATCCTGGTAAGGGAGAACGCATGGCACGGTCGGGTAGCAGCCATCGCCACAACGACGCCAGTCGTAAATCACGATTGCGCCGGACGGCTGCATTGGCCCTAGTGCTCCTGGGCGCGGTTGGCCTCTATGCCAAGAAAAACAAGGCCACGAATGCGGTCGATCAACAAAAGCGCGCGTTGCATGCGCTCGACCGCCTCACCTTCGGCCCCCGGCCCGGAGATGTGCAAGCTGTAGCGGCGATAGGCGTTGACAAGTGGATTGATCTGCAACTGCATCCGGAGAAGATTGATAACAACGCCATGCAGGCGCGGCTAGCGGAATATCGCACGCTGGAAATGAGCAGCCGCGAGATGCTGTTCGAGTTTCCGCCGAACCCCGTCGTAAAAGCGGTGATGGACGGGAAGGCGCCGATGCCGCGAAATCCCTACCACCACGCCATCTATGCGGCTGCAATCAACCGCATCAATCAGCAACAGCAAGAAAAAAAGAACGCAGCTGACGTGACGGCCTCCGCCCAAAATACCTCGACGCCATCCCCAGGTGCACCGAACTCTCAGGCAGCAATCCAACCGGCGGATCTCACGCAGCGGCGTCAGGACCGACGTGATGCTCATGGCGTTGTGGATGAACTCGCATTGCTGCCACCCGACACGCGTATGCAACACATTCTGGCGTTGCCGGTTTCGCAGCAGCGCGACCTGACGCAGGGCCTGGGCTTCGAGAAACGGCAGGCGTTGCTTGCCGGACTTACTCCCGAGCAGCGTGAAATTGTGCTGGCGCTCAACAATCCGGTAGGCGTAATCAACAACGAGGTGCAGTCGGGCAAGCTCCTGCGCGCAGTTTATAGTGATCGCCAACTGGAAGAGGTGCTAACCGATTTCTGGTTCAACCATTTCAACATTTTCATTGGGAAGGGCGCCGATCGCTACCTTGTGACCGCCTACGAGCGCGACGTGATTCGTCCGCACGTGTTGGGCAAGTTTAAGGACCTGCTGCTGGCAACGGCGCAGAGCCCGGCCATGTTGTTCTATCTCGACAACTGGCAGAGCGAAGGCCCGAACTCGGACGCGGCACTGGGAGTTCCAGCGCATCCCCAGTACCCGCGAATGAGCGGCCCGTTGGGCGGAATTGCACGTCCCGCGCCGCATCCGCAGCCCAACCAGCAGAATAATCAACAGAAGCGGCGCAACGGACTGAACGAGAACTACGCGCGCGAGTTGATGGAGCTGCACACGCTTGGCGTCAATGGCGGGTACACCCAGCAGGACGTGACCCAGGTGGCGCGAGTTTTCACCGGCTGGACGATTGAGGAGCCGCGCCAGGGTGGCGATTTTGTGTACCGTCCGCGTCTGCATGAGCCCGGCGAAAAAGTTGTCCTGGGGCACAAGATCAAAGACAGCGGCGAAAATGAGGGTAGGGAAGTGCTGGAGATCCTGGCGCACCATTCCTCGACAGCGCGCTTTATCTCCACTAAACTGGCGCAGCGATTCGTCTCTGACGATCCGCCGAAATCGTTGATCGACGCCATGTCGAAGACTTTCCTGAAAACCGATGGCGATCTGCGCGCGGTGCTCGAAACCATGTTCCACTCGCCGGAATTCTGGGCGCCCGAGGCGTATCGCGCACGAGTCAAAACGCCGTTTGAGTTCGTGGTGTCAGCGCTGCGCGCGACGCAAGCCGACATCAGCGACCCGCAGCCGTTGCTGGGCACGCTGAATAAAATGGGCATGCAGCTTTATGGTGCGCAGCCGCCCACAGGCTATTCGACCAAGGCGGATGTCTGGGTGAACTCGGCAGCGTTGCTTGATCGCATGAACTTTGGGCTGGCGCTGGCCGCTAACCGAATGCAGGGTACCAGCTTCGATCTGGCGCGGCTGCTGAACGATGCGACTGTGACCAACGCCGATCCCTATCAGATGCAATTGGAGTTGGAGCAGGCACTGGTTCCGGGAGACATCTCGAAGCAGACGCACGAGACGATCGAGAGCCGTATTGTTGATCCGCAGGCGATGGCGCAATTCGATAATCCTGGGCGTCCGGCGAACATCAGTGTTGTGGCCGGCTTGTTGTTGGGCTCGCCCGAATTTCAACGTAAATGAAGTGAGCAACCGATGAGCATCACGCGGCGGACATTCCTCAAGAACGGTGCGATGGCGGTAGTTGGAACCGCGGCCATTCCTTCATTCCTGACGCGGGCAGCATGGGGCGCAGTTGGGGGCGGCTCCAGCAACAAGCGGCTGGTGGTCATCTTTCAGCGCGGCGCAGCCGACGGCCTCAATATTGTTGTGCCGCACGCCGAGCCGGCGTATTACACGATGCGGCCTAGCATCAACATTCCCCAGCAGCAGGTGATCGATCTCAACGGCTTCTTTGGACTGCATCCCGCGCTGTCGTCCTTCAAGCCGCTGTGGGATCAGCGGCAGCTGGCTATCGTTCATGCGGCGGGCTCACCCGACACCACGCGCTCGCACTTCGACGCGCAGGACTACATGGAGTCGGGCACGCCGGGGGTGAAGATCACCAGCGATGGCTGGTTGAATCGCACGCTTCAGTTGGAGACCGCTACTGCCGACAGTCCGTTCCGCGGCATCGCGCTGGGTACTTCGCTGCCGCGCATTCTCTCGGGCAAGGCGTCGGCGGTAGCAGTCAGCAATGTAAACGGATTCTCCATCGCCGGCGGAAATGCGGCCGCCGCGCCGCTGGGCAATACGTTTGAAGCCATGTACGACCAATCCGTCGACAGCGTGTTGCACGGCACTGGCCGCGAAACATTTGAAGCAGTGAAAATGCTGAAGTGCGCCGATCCGCAACGCTACACGCCCGCGCCGGGAGCGAATTATCCGAAGGGCCGTTTCGGCGACGCGCTGCGGCAGACGGCCCAGCTTATCAAGTCGAACCTAGGAGTGCAGATTGCTTTCACCGACATCGGCGGATGGGACCACCATGTGAACGAAGGCGCAAGCGAAGGTCAGCTGGCTAATGTGCTGCGAGATTTTTCCCAGTCGATCGCAGCGTTCTGGACTGACCTTGGCCCGCTCACCGAAGACACCGTGGTGGTTACCATGTCAGAGTTCGGACGCACGGCGCGTGAAAATGGCAATCGCGGTACGGACCACGGTCATGCTAATGTGATGTTCGTTCTGGGCGGGCCGGTACGTGGCGGGCGCGTTTATGGAAGCTGGCCCGGGCTGGATCCGTCGCAGCTCAACGACGGTCGCGACCTCGCATTGACCACGGACTTCCGCCGCGTTCTGGGTGAGGCGGTCGCACGGCACCTGGGCAACCATAATTTAAACACCGTGTTTCCCGGCTTCGAAAACTCCCCACAGGCCTTCCTGCGATACTTAGGATGATGCGACGGCAGTCGCGCCTTGCGGCTGAGTTATCGTGCGCCGGGAACCATTACGCTGCTGCGCGCGTATAACTCATGTCACACTGAGGAATCTCCTTGAACACTGAGACCGGCGAACTGTTGAGCCATCAAGATACAACTCTGATATCCACCGAACCAGCACTACCACCACAGCCGTCCACGCTGCACAAGATATTCATCGGCAAAGATGGCCTTCGCGCCGGCTGGAGCCTGCTTATTTACCTTGGTATCCTGGCCGTCCTGGTGGTGGCTGTGAACGTTATCGGCCACAAATTCTTTCCACGCAATCCCAAGGCCGCGAATGACGCCTCAGTCATAACCATCAAGGCGGGGTTCATCCAGGAATCCATCCCTATCGTGCTGGTGTTGCTCGTTACCTGGATCATGTCGAAGATCGAGCGACGCCCAAACTCTGTTTACGGCCTCGGCGGTAGTCGCAAACTGCCGCACTTTTTCGCCGGCCTTGCGTGGGGAGTCACTTGCCTGTCCTTGCTGGTCCTGATTCTGTGGAAGACGGGACTGCTCGTAATCGACAGGCGCCTTATCTTTGGCAGTGACGTTCTGCGTTACGGAGCAATCTGGTTGCTCGGCTTCCTGTTGGTTGGACTGATGGAGGAGTATCTGACGCGCGGATACTTGCAGTACACGCTGACGCGCGGTCTGGCCGGCATCTACGAGTGGATCTTCAAGACCAGGTACAGCGGAGTGTTGGGATTCTGGACGGCAGCGGTGATTTTCTCGATCCTCTTTGGACTGGGTCACAGCGGCAATCCGGGTGAGTCGCCCATCGGACTGCTGGCGGCGGGAATGGCTGGCCTGGTCTTTTGCCTGAGCCTGTGGCGCACCGGCTCACTGTGGTGGGCCATCGGCTTTCACTGCTCCTGGGACTGGGCACAGTCGTTCCTCTACGGCGTTGCCGACAGCGGACTGATGGTCCAGCATCATCTGTTCGCCACGCATCCGGTAGGAAAGCCAATCCTCAGCGGCGGGGCGACTGGTCCCGAAGGCAGCATCTTCATCATCGCCATCCTGGCGCTCGTGAGCCTCATCATCGTATTCACGCTACCTCAGGCTCCTCGTGGCCAGATGATTGGTAGCGGGCAGGAAGTGTGAAGGGGGCGCAGGAACCGATTCTGACAACGAACCGTCGTAGGCTCGGTGCGGCAATCGCGCTAAACTGAGTGCAGTGAATTTTTCGAGCCGTCTTCTCGTTATCCTTCTAGCCTGGCAGTTGGTTGTGCCAGGCAATGGACTGCTTGCGCAGGACAGTAGCGCTTCGTCCACGACCACTCCGAAGAAAAAATCGTCAACCTCATCGTCCAGTACACACAAGCCGGGCAGTTCGGCGAAGAAGAAGACTTCGACGACGGCCCATGTGCGCTCGCGAAAGACGGTTACGACGGCGCGCGCACACCAGATGCGGCGGAGCTTTGTGGCCTCCAGCGATCTGCGGCCCATGGCGCGGCAGTTGGTCGACCTCCGCACTCCTGCCGCCTACACCGGAGTCGAGAACTACGCCCACACTCATGCTGGCACGGAAGCGGGCGCGCTGGCCTGGTTTGCTCTCGGCTATGCGCACTATCTTGACGCGCAATATCCTGCGGCAATCGCCGCGCTACAGAAGGCGCAGCCACAGATTGGAGAACTCAAGGACTACGTCGCATTCTTCATCGGCAACTCGTATGTGCTGAGC
Organism: Candidatus Korobacteraceae bacterium; assembly: GCA_050014935.1. Classification (GTDB taxonomy): domain Bacteria; phylum Acidobacteriota; class Terriglobia; order Terriglobales; family Acidobacteriaceae; genus Bog-257. Next base: position 12,290 of record JBEKCJ010000087.1, on the reverse strand, counting down.
AACAATCCTGAGGAGTCACTTGCCTATCTCCGTGATTTTGGCACGCGTTTTCCGGACTCGCTGTATGAGCACGATGCGACTATAGCCAACGCCAAGGCGTTGCTGGCGATGAATCGGCCCAGCGACGCCGTCCGTTTGCTGGAGGCACATCGCACGCCTGCCAAGGCGGAGACCGAATACTTTCTGGGGAAGGCCAACGTGCAGGCTGGACAAGGCAGGAGTGGCGCGGAGATTCTTCAGCGCGTTTACTACGAATATGCGACCAGCTACTTCGCCGACCAGGCAGAAGCCGACCTGAGGAAGATCCCCGAAGAACCATCGCTGCCGCCGGTGACGTATGCGCAGCACCTGAGGCGAGCCGACTCGTTGTATGCGGCGCGACATTACAGTGCAGCTGCGGATGAGTACCGCTATGTCGTCGATTTCGCTCCGGCAGGGAAGCAGTCTGCCGGACTGATTCAGCTGGCCAACTCCTACGTGCATGATGGGAACACAAGTCAGGCGCGGCAGGCGCTGGAGCGCATTCCGGACGATGGCAGCGAGGCCAGCGCGGAGAAGTGGTATCAGCAGGTCGAGATCGATCGCAAGACCAATGACGACGCGTCGATCAGCAACATCCTGCAACACATGCGCGCATCCACGCCGAAGTCGCCGTGGTTAGAAGAGGCACTGCTGAGCACCGGCAATATGTATCTGCTGCGCAAGGATTACGATCATGCTCTCGACTATTATCGCGAGATTCACCAGCGCTTTCCCGATGGGACGAAGGCTGCGTACGCGCATTGGAAGTGCGCGTGGCTGACCTACCGGCAGAATCGCAAAGACGAAGCCAAGAAATATTTTGAAGAGCAGGTGGAGTTCTATCCGGGAACGAACGAAGTTCCCAATGCGATGTATTGGCGCGGCCGGATGGCGGAGGACGATCGCGATTATGGCGTGGCCCGCGCATATTACCAGAAGCTTTCCGAGCGCTATCGCAATTATTACTACGCCGTCCTGGGGCGGCGGCGCCTGGCGACGTTGCCGGCAGCGCCCGCGGTAACGGTGGCCGCGCTACAACACGTTCCGTCGGCGGCTCCGCTGGATCCGGTATCACAGATTGTCGATCCTCCGGAAGACGATCTCCATTACAACCGCGCCAAGCTGCTGGAGAACGCCGGCATGACCGACCTGGCCGTGCACGAATTGCAGGCAGGCAGCACGACTGGCCCGTGCTGGGAGATGGTGGAGATTGCCAAGATTTATTCCAGTGGCGGCGAATACTACCGGGCACTGCAGGCGCTGAAGCACGCCATCAGCGGATATTTCTCGATGGACGTAAACGCGCTGCCGGCGCCGTACTGGCAGGGACTGTTCCCGCGTCCTTACTGGGACGCGTTGCGGACGTATTCCGAGGAGAACGGACTGGATCCTTACCTGGTGGCGTCGCTGATTCGCCAGGAGTCCGAGTTTAATCCCAGTGCCGTCTCGCACTCCAACGCTTATGGGTTGATGCAGTTGCTGCCGCGAACTGGAAAGGGCGAAGCGAAAAAAGAAGGACTACAACACTACAGCACCGACTCGCTGCTGGATCCGACGACTAACATTGAGTTGGGGACGCATTATTTCCGTCAGATGGTGGATGAGTTCGGCGGACAAGTGGAGTACGCCCTGGCAGCCTATAATGCGGGCGCCGAGCGTGTGGTGGACTGGCGCGCTTCCGGCAACTATCGCGACGTGGAAGAGTTTGTGGAGTCGATTCCGTTCACCGAAACGCGAGAGTACGTGCAGGCCATCGTGCGCAACGCCGAAGTGTACAAGAAGGTTTATGGGACGCCGTAAGTCGTGTGTCAACGGTCCGCCTTTGCGCGGCTGCGTTGCGGTCAATCCGCATTACTGGATGTAGAAGGGGCTGCTAGTGCCCGAGTAGATGCGTCCTCCACTAAGGGCCGGGGGTTTGACCTTCTGCGGCACGACAAAGGATATCTCCAATAGATATGGGCCCGGTGACGTTATGGATGCCGGGACGAGCCAATCATAGCGCCCGGTGTTCGGCACATCTTTCACGTCCAGCACCATAGCCTGGCGCCAATCCGGCTTCGACGTGTCGTGCACAGATATGTCGACATTGTAATGCGGGGTGCCAGCCTTGGTGCGCCACCGTAGCGTGTAACGCCGGTTAGGACGAAGCGTGGCTTGGGCTGCGGGGAAGGCGACTGTGAAATCGCTCTGCTGATACTCGGTGCGTATCGTGGTTATGAATAGATCGTAGATGGGCCGCGTTTGCGGGTCCTGATCGCAGGTGTAAACCGCATCATAGATGCCAAGACATTTACAGTCGGCTTGTTCATGCGTGCATGATGCTCCTCGCCCGCCGATCGTAATAGCACCGGGAGGCCCGCCCTCGGGGGATATTGTGAGTCCTATCTCGTCCGGCCCTTCACCAGACTCCTCCTGCGCCGCGCTTTGCCAGAGTATCGGCGCTATTTTCCATCCCGGGGGATAACGAAAGACCGTTCCACCATAGTCATAGCGCAGCCAGCCTGCCGTCTCGCGACGATCGGCTGCGGTAGGCGCCTTGCCTTCGCGGGCCTGTGCTCCGGCGCGACGATCAAGCACTACCCCAAGAAAACTAACGGCGACCAGGATCGCTAGCAGAGATTTGGTTCCCAGCATAGGGCTCATTGTGCGTACGCTGAGTGATTATAGGCCGCTGGCCGGCACCAAGTCGGTGAGCTCAGTCAACTAAGGCGTGTCGCCGCTGCGGCTCGAATTTTTGCCTTCCTATCGGCTTCCGCTTTTCCCGTAAGTCCGCAAAAACTGGCATTCGCCCTTTACCTCGCATTGCAGCATGTCCTGCGCCAGCAGGTTCCAGCCGACAAACCCGGCGAAGACGTGATTCGGCGATTGCTCCGGAGTAGGGGCGAGCCCTTCGCCGGTCTCGGCGTTGTAGTCTTCGTGCATCGATCCCCATTTCTGGATGTCAGCGAGCACCATTCGTCCGAGAATGCCTGACAACTCCGCGGCTTCCTTGTCGAAGCCGTACCGTTTGAGCGAGATGTAATTCAGGTAGTTGGCGTTGATCCAGATGGGCCCTTGCCAGTTGGAATAAGGAACGATGATGGCGGCGTTGTTGTAGTCCGAATCCTGTTTGCTGAGGCTGCGAACTCCGTAGGGCGCGAGCATGTAATCTTTGTTCCAGAGATAACGGCGGATCATCTCCTGCGCGCTTTTTTCCGGCAGGATATCGTCGATGAGCGGAACGAAGTTGGAATAGCTGATGCGCTTGACCGGTTTGCCGGTGTCGCGACGGATGTTATAGAACATCGTCTCTTCGCTGAACCACATGTGCGCCAGCATCGCGGACTTCAGATCGGCGGCCTTCTTGCGATATTCGGCGGCCTCGTCGGGCTTGTCGAGTTTGTCAGCCAGTTGCGCCATGGCTTTGTACTCGCGGAACTGAAAGGTGCTGATGTCGGCGGCCAGGATGGCGCTTTTGTCGTTGGGATCGTTGGTCAGCGCGACGTTGTTGTCTGCGCCAGAGGAGATTGCGTTCTCCCAGAAAAACAATCCGTACTTCGGGTCAAATTGCGTTTGCTCGCGGTAGATGATGACCTTGCGCATCGACTCCCAGATCGGCTTGACCCACTGATAGTCGCCGAGGCCCTCCGATGCGATCACAGCGCCTTGCGCCAGAAATGGTTTCATGGCGAACTTGCCCATCAGCGGGCGCGGGCCTTTGGTAGTGATGCAACCAGCGACGTAGCCGTCCTGATCGATGGCGCCGGCAAAATCCAGCACCCACCACTTGAGATACTGCGGCTTACCTTGCTGGGCCAGGTGAGAGCCGATGAAGAATCCGTCCCAGTCCCACATTTGTTTGTAGTAGCCCGCGGGAATGAGGTAGTCGTACTTGATGAAGCCTTCGGAGGGACGAATGGACTGCGGCTCCAGCTTGGCATACGCAGCAGAAACATCGCTGAGCGTTTGCGCGAGACTGATTGGCTTGTCGGCAGCGTGACCGGCGCCAGCTAATGAGAGCAAAAGCAGGAGAAGGAACGAGGCCCGAATGGATTGCATGGTCATGCACAACATTGTCCCAGAAACCGGGGAAGTCGGCGCTATCCGGCCCGAGTTGTAGAATCATCAGATGGTCGTTGCTAAAGGAAGAGCATGAAAGCCGCCGTCCTAATCACTCCTGCAGATATCGGCCAGCATCCGCTGCGCATCGAAGACGTACCGAAGCCGGCGGTCGAACCCGGCCATGTCGTGCTGAAGGTCCGCGCCTGCGGCGTGTGCCGCACCGATCTGCATATTGTGGAAGGTGAGCTTCCGATGCGCCTGGAGCACGTCATTCCCGGTCACCAGATTGTCGGCGACATTATTGACGGCGCTACGGCGGAGCTTCGGGCTGGGACGCGAGTCGGTGTCTCGTGGATTGGCGGGGCCGATGGCACTTGCTGGTACTGCAAGCGGCAGATGGAAAACCTTTGCGATAAGCCGACATTCACCGGCTATAGCGTGAACGGTGGTTATGCGGAGTATGCGCTGGCTCGCGCCGATTTTGTGTTTCCGTTGCCACCCGAGCTCGACGATTTACATGCCGCGCCACTGTTGTGTGCCGGGATCATTGGCTTTCGCAGTCTGCGAGTTGCGGGAGTGGAACAGGGCGAGCGCGTCGGGCTCTTCGGATTCGGCGCGTCGGCGTCGCTGGCGATTGAGGTACTTCATGCCTGGAAGTGCCAGGTATACGTTTCCACGCGAGGAGCTTCCCATCGCAAGCTGGCGGAATCACAGGGCGCCGAGTGGGTTGGAACGGCAACCGAAAGGCCCCCGGTCGCGCTGGATCGCGCGGTAACCTTCGCCCCCAGCGGAGATGTAGTGGTGGCCGCCTTGGCGAGTCTGCGAAAGGGCGGGGTGGTTGCGATCAATGCGATCCACCTTGATCATATTCCCCAGTTTGATTATGACAGCCTGCTGTGGGGCGAGCGCCAGATCCGCAGCGTCGCGAACATGACCCGCGCCGACGCTCGCGACTTTCTGAAGCTTGCGGCTGAGATCGATCTTCGACCCAAGGTGAAGTCGTTTTCGCTGGATCAAGCCAATGAAGCGTTACTTGCGGTCAAGCAGGATGCCATCGACGGAGCGGCGGTAATCCTACCTTAGAGCGGATTGCACCCTGTAAAGCGCATAAGTTGTTCTGGTCTTCCCCTCGCCAGACGTTAAGCGGCTTTTGCTATTGGATCACCGGCTTGTTAAACCCAGGCAAGTCGACCATGCAGCCGGCCGATGCATCCCAAAACTCGGCTTGCTGCACGGCAATCTTCAGAAGGATTAGGTCGGGATCGTCGAGCCTGCCCCGGAACCAGGACGCGTAGCTGGGATTCCACAGCTCTTTGGCTTTGACGTGGTCGCGCACCAGTTCGCAAAAGCCACTGACGGAAACGTAGCGCTGGGTCGTGTGGTCGGCGAAAGAGAGATTGACGCGCGGGTTACTTCTGGCGGCCTCGACTTTCTCGGTACTGCTGCCGGAGATAAACCAGAGTAATCCTGTGGGATCGACTCCATGGGCCGCCATCGGACAGCTATGCAGGCTACCGTCCGGACGAATCGTGGTCAGCATGGCCAGTTCGATGCCCGAGATCAGCTCGTCTAATTTGGCAACTGGCTTGTAGGTTTGTCCCATGTAAGCTCCTTGAGTTGTATTCGATATCGGCCGCACCACATCGTGCGAGGTGGATGGACACGGAACGCCATCGACGCCACACCTGATAATCCTCACGACTCCCGCAGTGGCTCGCGCGCAAACGTCTCATCCGCCAGAAATCGCGGCGACAATTTCGGCAGCGATATCGTCCGGCTTCCAACTATTTCCTGAGTATACCTTGAGCACTTTTCCGTCTTTGCCTATCAGCACAGTGCTGAGCCCGTGGACGATCTGCCCATCTTTGGTGTTGTAAGCCAGGCCAAAGAAGTTGGCGGCTTGGCGAACCTGCTCGGGTGATCCTGATGCAAACTGCCAGTGCTGGAAGGTGGCATCGACACCACCTACGTAGCGCTGGCCGTAGCTGCGCAAGGCCGCAGGCTTGTCATGCTCGGGATCAATGCTGATGCTGAGAAGCTGTGCCTCCGCGAACGCCTCCGGATTTTTCTGCAACTGTCGTAGCACCTGGGCGAAGTTGCTGCTCATGCGCGGACAATAGTCGGGAAACGGGCAGCGCGTGTAGATGAAAGTCAGGAGCAGCGGCTTGCCGCGGAATTGCTTGAAGTGAATAATCTCGCCGCTCTGGTTGGTCAATGTGAAGTCGGGGACGGCCTCGCCCGGCTGCGGGACGTGCAACTGCGAGGTTCCATCGCCAGCGCTGTCGCTGCCTCTGGTGAAGCTGATGTCCTGAAGCTCGGCGCGATCGCTGACGACCAGTGTTGCGTGAATCTGATCGCCGGGCGCAATCGCGCGGAACACCCAGTCATTGCTGCTGCTGACAAGGTAAGGCATGGTCATGGCTTCCATGAATCCAGGAATTTCCTGGTGAGCAACGGTCAGTTGGCGATTTGCCGCATCGATTGCCACCACGCGGCCTTGCAACTCGTAACGCTTAGAGGCGGGTTGATGGGAGCAACTGGCAAGAAGCAGAAGCGCGGTGGCGACGAGAACCAGAAGGCGGCATCGCCGGAATGGACACCGCATAGGAACGTACATACCGATTCATTGTAGAGCAGCGTTAGTCAGGCCGCTTCGGGATGATGGGACAGGTCCGTCGGCGAGCAGCTACTGCGATGACGATTTCTTTTTCGTCCGGCGTTGCCTGGCCCAGCCTTCCTTTACGACCTGACGACCGCGGCCGATCGCCAGCGCATCTTCGGGAACGTCTTCGGTGATACAGGATGCTGCGCCGACATAGGCTCCGCGTCCGATGCGAACCGGAGCAACGAGGGTACTGTCGCTGCCGATGAAGACGCCGTCTTCAATCACGGTCTTGTGCTTGTGCACGCCGTCGTAGTTGCAGGTGATGGTGCCTGCGCCAATGTTCACCCCTTCGCCAATTTCGGAGTCACCCAGATAGCTCAGGTGGTTGGCCTTCGATCCTTTGCCCAGACGCGTCTTTTTGGTTTCAACGAAGTTGCCGATGTGCGCGCTCTCTCCAATATCGCTGCCCGGCCGCAGATGCGAATACGGCCCCAGCTGCGCTCCATTGCGGACAGTAGAGTCTTCCAGGATGCAGCCGGGTTGCACCAGGACCTTGTCGCCAATCTCGCAATTGGTGATGACGGAATAGGAACGGATGCGGCAATCGGCGCCGATTTTGGTTTTGCCGATGAGTTGTACGAACGGCTCGATCACGGTGTCAGTCCCGATCTCGACATCGGCGTCGATGTCGCAGCTGTCGGGACGAAAGATGGTTGTGCCGGCCAGCATTAGCTCACGCGCTTTCTTGGCGCGAAGCTGCGCATCAAGCAGCGCCAGCTCTATGCGAGTGTTGACGCCCAGCACTTCGTGCGAATCGTCCGCGGGCAGCGCCAGCACTTTCTCTTTGGACTTCCGCAGCAGCTCGGCAATGTCGGTCAGATAGTACTCGTGATGTGCGTTGTCGGTGCCGAGTTCACCGATATGCGCATACAGCGACTCCGTCGCAAAGGCGTAAATGCCGGAGTTGATCTCGCGACGCTCTGCTTCTGTTCCACGCAAGTCCCTTTGCTCGACGATGCGCTCCACCTCGTCGGTCTGCTTGCCTCTGACCACTTGGCGGAAGACGCGTCCATAGCCGGTGGGATCGGGTGGTTCGGCGGTGAGGATCGTCATCGCGGCTTGGTTTGAGGTGTGAAAATCGCGGACGCTCGCGATCGTCTGCGGCGTGATGAGCGGGACATCGCCGGAGAGAACCAGAACGTGCTCAAAGCCGCGTAGCGCCTCGCGAGCTTGCATCATGGCGTGTCCGGTGCCGCGCTGCTCGCTTTGCAGCACGAAGCCGATTCCGGTAGCTTCGAGAGCCGCCCGCACTTTTTCGGCTTCGTGCCCGATGATGGCAAAGATGTTCTGTGGAGGCACAACCTGCATTGCGGCCGCGACGACATGAGCCAGTAAAGGTTTGCCGGCGATCTCGTGCAGCACTTTAGGATGGCGCGACTTCAGCCGCGTGCCTTTTCCGGCGGCGAGGATGGCAATGGCAAAAGTGGAGCGCTTGTTCTTCGCGGGTTTTGCGGAGGCAGTTTTGGGCATTTGCGTCAGGAGCCAGATAATTGTTGGTCGTCATTCATTTTATGTTCAACACGGAGGGCGCACGGACCTCACGGAGTAGACCAGAAAAGTGAAGGCTCCGTGCTCTCCGTGGTGATCGTTCCGATCGAGCCGCTCTACGGCTCGTGCTGCAAAGCGGCTACGGGCGAGCCGCGCAATTCCATCATAAGCCGGAGCAGGTCTTGTGCGACACGATGAGTGTCATGGCGAGCGATCAGGCCCTCCGTGAGATGTTCCTCTTCCATCAGGTATTCGCCGAGCACCGGCTTCACTCCGAGCGCCTCAATCTGATCGACATCGGCTTCAATCTGCGACTGCCGCTTCTCGGCGTATTTGGCCGCCAGTTGCGGCGACGCCGGCGTGCGATTCACCAGCGCGTAGTCGAAGAACTGATGGCGCGCGTGTTTGTAGAGCGCGCGAATGTGATCGGATGCGGTCAGGTCCAGGCTCTCGTTGGCCTGAGTCATAAGGTTGCACACGAAGACCTTCACCGCCGGCGAGCTGGCGATTGCTTGGGACACATTGTGCACCAGCAGATTCGGGACCAGGCTGGTGAACAGCGAACCGGGGCCAATGGTAATGAGGTCGGCGCTCTCGATGGCCTCCATGGCCTTGGGCAGCGGCTCTGCGTCGTCGGGCGTCATGCGAAGCTCAACGATGCGGCGATCGCTGGCGGTAATGTTGGTTTCGCCCCGGACTACAGAACCGTCATCCATGATGGCGTAGAGCTGCGCGTTGCTGGTGGTGGCAGGATAAATGTGGCCGCGCGTAGCCAAAATCGTGGAGGAATGCTCAATCGCCTGGTTGAAGTCGCCACTGATGGCGGTCATGGCCGACAGAAACAAGTTGCCAAAGCTGTGCCCGCCGACTCCCTCGCCGGTGGGAAAGCGATAGCGGAAGAGCCGCGAGAGCAATGCTTCCTCTTCCGAGAGCGCCACGATGCAGTTGCGCACGTCGCCTGGGGCGGGAAGATTTAGCTCCTTGCGGAGACGTCCGCTGGAGCCGCCGTCGTCGCTGACGGTGACGATCGCAGACAGATCAGAAATGTTGGATAGGGCTTGAGGTTGAGCACCTTCCGCCGTAGAGTTAACGTAATGCTTTAAGCCGCGCAGCAGCGTCGACAGGCCAGTGCCACCGCCCATCGCGACAACTTTGAGGGGACGCACATCGGCGGAATTTGCGTGATTCGGCATGGTCAGCTGAAATTGCGAAAGCTAATAGCGCCACTTGTCGGGTTCGATTGCGGCTTCAGCGCTGTTATCAGGATAGAGCAGTTCAGTGAACCGTGGGTCGTCAGCCAGGTTCTTAAAGTCGGAGTCATTGCGCGCCTGATACCGGTTTGCCGGGTTCAGCCGGATGGACTCGCCCAGGTTGCTGAGGGCTTCGGGAAAGTGGCCGGTAAGGCAATTCAGCGCGGCCATACCATACCAGATGAAATCCAGCTTGGGAGAGTTCCTGGTCAGCAGGTCGAAGTTATCGCGTGCGGTTACATAGTCGCCCAGGTTCATCAGCGACACCGCATAGTCGTACTGTTCTTCAGGCGTCTTGAAGGTGTTGGAAGCCCGGCTCATTTGCTGGTTGCAGCTGTGCAGGTGCACCGAAGCACGGTCAGCGAGTTCAGGACTTGGACCCGCGACAACTTTCTCAAAATAAGTCTTGGCCTTGTCATATTTATGGCCCTGCATGGCTTTCAGGCCGATCTCATAGTTTTGCACAGCCTGTGAAAAACGCGGATCCTCCGAGACCTTCATGGGCCTGGCACCTCGGCCTAACGGTTCGAAGCCTGCCGTAGACCCAGGCAAGCTCTTTGCCTTGATGCTCTTGGGAGCGCTTCCTTTGACGCTTTCTGTAGCTTTCTTCTTCATCCGGTAAGCTGCCCTTAGATCATTGCGACAAAGAACCACTCTGGGCTGTGGAAAACCCCCAAATCTCGTGCAGGCGGTTGCGCTGAGTTATAACCGGAACGCAGGAGCTTCGTCAACCCACCTTCGTGAGCAAGACCGTCGAGCCTCGCTAATCGCGCTTTGCCGCCGTATCCAAGTCAACCGCCTTCCAGTCTCCTCTGATGATCCCGGCTCGGATCTGGGTTGGAGTTTTTTTGAGCGTGGTTTGCTCGTACGCGTAGAAGACTTCCTTCATGCAAAGCCCGCAGTGTGCCCCGTGAGTGCTCTCGAAGCAAGTGTGCAGGCTGCTGTGCCCAATGCGGTCGCAGAAGCAGTAGCAGGGCAGTTGGCAAATGACATTGGGGATTTTGGCCGCCAACTCATAGGCGCGAACCTGATAGGGATATTGGAAGGCATCACCTCGCAACTGGTCCTTGGGGAGAATGGGCAATGCGTCGCCGGGCTTAAGTGGTCCATTGCCGTAAGCAGGCACGCGGTCACCTTGGGCCACGCAAACCACGGCGAACAGTGCGATCAACAGGAGGAGCGCAGATTTCTTCATGAAGGAAAAACCCTTGCGATGCATTGTATCGGAGAAAGGGCGATGCCGCACAAGGGTCGCAACAAGCAACTGTCCTGTCTGGCCTGGTGCCAACGAATTGCTCGCTTGGCAATTCGTCGGCAGGTCGCGGGTTCTCCTTGACCCTCACGGGCCAGGGGCGCATAATTGCGCCGCGTTTGACTTGGTGAATTGTGTAGACTCTCCTTCTTGATTGCAACCGTCAAGAGTTGGGGGATTGAGATCCTATGGCCGATGGGGCCACGCGGTCGAGCGTCAGGAGGCATGGTCATGGCGGAAGAGACGCGTAAGCGGATTGGCGACTACGAAATCGTTCGCGAACTGGGCCACGGCGGAATGGGGCAGGTTTACCTGGTGCGCAACGTGATCTCGGACCGCGTTGAAGCTATGAAGGTCCTACTTCCCGACCTGGCGCAACAAGGCGACCTGGCGAGCCGCTTCATGCGCGAGATCAAGGTGTTGGCCAGCCTGGAGCATCCCAACATCGCCCAGCTTAGGACCGCGTTCACGGCTGACAACCAGTTGGTGATGATCATGGAGTACGTGGAGGGCGATACGCTGGCGCAGCGTCTGGAGCGAGGAGCGTTTTCTACCCCGGACGCCTTGAATTACATGGGACAAGTGCTGGCCGCGCTGAGCTATGCCCACGGAAAAGGCGTGATTCATCGCGACATCAAGCCCGCCAACATGATGCTGACACCGCAGGGCGTTGTAAAGCTGATGGACTTTGGCATCGCGCGCTCCACCCAGGACCTGGGCATGACGGTTACGGGCACGACCATGGGCTCGGTGTGCTACATGTCTCCCGAACAGGTGAAGGCGGAGCCCATCGATGCGCGCTCCGACTTGTACTCAGCCGGCGTCTCGCTCTACGAAATGGTTACGGGCCGCAACATGTTCAGTGCGACCAGCAGTTTTTCCATCATGGAAGCGCACGTCAAAGAGACTCCCCATCCACCGATTGAGCTTCAGCCCAATCTTCCCAAGGCGCTGAACGACATCATCGTGATGGCGGTGGCCAAAGATCCGGCACAGCGCTTCCAGACGGCAGACGCGTTTCGCAATGCGTTGTCGCAGGTGAGCGTCGCAGCAGCGCCCGCAGCGACAGTGGCAGTGCCACAGGAACAACCAGTTGCCCCTCCGCCGGTACAACAAACGCCGGTGGGAACGCCGCTGCCGGCTGCCGCGGCGACACCTGCTTCTCCGCAGGAGGGCCGCGCGCGATTGCAGCCGCGAGCTGCCGAGCCCGGCCGTCGACACATCGGCTGGATATTGGCTGCTGCCATCGTGATCCTGGTAGCGGTTTTTGGGGGAACGCAAGTCTATCGCTCACACAATCAGAACTCTGCCGCGGTGCCGGCAGTCGAGTCGGACGGTGGCGCCGCGAGTGCCACAGCGAATCTGGCTCCTGTGCCTGCTGCGCCGTCCGGTCAGGCTGAGTCTGCTGCCGCAGCTCCCGCCCCACTAGCTGCCGCTCCAGACAATCCGGCTGCGCCGCCGCGTAGTGCGAGGACGACTCGTCAGGATGCGAACTCGGCAGCGCAAGGAGCCGCGCCGTCGGGACCTTCGCCAGAGGAGATTGCCGCGCAGAAGAAGCTGCTCGATGACATGG
>JBEKCJ010000086.1:0-18650 GCA_050014935.1 Candidatus Korobacteraceae bacterium | reverse complement strand
AATCAAAGCGCTGAAGATGGGCGCATTCTGGAGCGTCGCGCAAGGCTCCGACGAAGAGCCGCGGCTGATCGTGATGCGCTACGAGCCGGAGCGCGCGCCCAAGAAGCGCGTGCTTGGCCTGGTGGGGAAGGGAATCACCTTCGACAGCGGCGGCATCTCCATCAAGCCCGGCGAGGGCATGGAGAAGATGAAGTACGACATGGCCGGGGGCGCAGCGATGATCGGCGCCATGCGCGCCATCGCGCAGCTGAAGCCCAACGTACGCGTGATCGGTATCGTCTGCGCCAGCGAGAACATGCCATCCGGCAAGGCGCAGAAGCCGGGCGACGTGCAGATTGCCATGTCGGGCAAGTCGATCGAGATCATCAACACCGACGCTGAAGGCCGCCTGGTGCTGGCCGATGGCCTGCACTATGCGCGCGAACTTGGCGCGACGCACCTCATCGATGCGGCAACTCTGACCGGCGCGTGTGTGGTGGCGCTTGGCATGGTCAACGCTGGCGTCTTCTCCAATAATGACGACTTCACCAGCCGCTTCATGCATTCGGTCACGCAGGCGGGCGAAAAGATGTGGCTGCTGCCGGCGGACGACGACTATCGCGAGCTGATCAAGTCCGACATCGCCGACATCAGGAACACGGGCGGCGGACGCTGGGCCGGCGCGACCGCGGCAGCCATGTTTCTGAAGGAGTTTGTCGGCGACACGCCGTGGATTCATCTCGACATTGCGGGCGTGGCCTGGATGGAAGACAACAAGCCGTGGATCGCGAAAGGGCCGTCTGGCGTTCCGGTGCGCTCGCTGGTGGAGTTCACGCAGGACTTCGCCAAAGGGGGATCGTAAGGGCAGCGGATCGAGGACACGGCTGCTCCCGCTCATGTAAAATAACTTTGCTACCAGGCGAGTCGAGAACGGCGCAGCAACCGCGCCCGCCTCATTTCCCGTTGCAGTCGAAGCCGCTCCCGGCCCCAGATCCCGCCGCTGTTTGCGCGAGATGGGGTGGAGAGAGCGTGGGCCGCAGACATGTGCAGCGCGACATCAATCAGCGCGCCCGTCCGCTTCGATCTCACGAAACTCCAGCCCCAGTAGACATTGGTACCGCAGCAGCCTGCGGGAGAAAACTGCAATTGTCAGGAGACGAGAATGAAGATCGCAAAAACCGCAGACCGCAAGAAGGTGATGGATACCAGCAAGAGCACGGATTGCCCCAAGTGCGGCAAGCCCACCCGCGTCGTGAAGCGTGTGAAAGACCGCGAGCGCAACATCCCCGGCGGGATGTACATCTCGTGCTCGGCGTGCGAGTTCTACGAGAAGCTGTAATTGATCAGGCGGGTGCCCCAGGTCTCGCGCTTTTCGAGACCTGGGCGGCTCTTCGTTCCGCAGACGTGGGCTGTTACCAGGGACAAACCGCAGATCCCTCGACTCCGCTTTGCGGCGCTCGGGATGACAATTCAAAATTTGTCGTCTTGATAAGGACGACAATTCAATCAGAAACGCTTACCGCGGGACCGGCACTGCCCCGGCGGCTTTCTCAATTTCTCCCGCAATCCCTGCTTCCGTCTTTTTCTTCCACTCCTCGTCCCATACATGCCGCTGTCTCATGTAGTGCTCCATGTGTTCCAGCGGATCGCGGGCCGATTCGGTTCGGCAGTCGATGAGCGTTGCCCCGGCGCCGTTGCGCGCACGATGGATCGATTCCTGGGCCACGCGCCAGACGGCGACCACATCCCGTCCATCGACGACGATGCCGGGAATGCCGTAATCGCGAGCCATAAAACTGAACTGCTCCAGATAAGCCTGCTGCCCAGTGGCAGACGCTTCATCCGGAGCGCCGCTCTTCACCACGAACAGAATGGGCAGCCTGTGGACTCCGGCAAACTTCAGCGCTTCATGCCAGGAGTCGAGCGACGCGATCTCTTTCTCGCAGAATGCAACCACAACGCTTTGCTTCCCGTTCAGCTTGTGGGTCAGCGCAACGCCGGTTCCCAGATTGAAGGGATCTTCGGGAAGGGAAGCTCGAGGAATCGAGCCGGGAAAGTCGTCACGCTCGGTCAGCAACTTCTCGAAGGGCAATCCCCTCGCAACCAGCGCCGCCAAATTGCGAGAAGACGCCGCGATCATGTCCTCGGCGCCAAGATCCGCTGTCGCTCCGGCGGTGACAGCCTCATGGCCCAAGGCGATTTCATATTCCGTCGAGTGCGCCAGCTTTACGTGCTCTTGCGCCAACCGGCATCGCAGCAACGCCGCGTAGAGCTTCCGCAGCGTCTCCCCGTTGGAAGGGGACGAGCCGTTGCTGCTTATTGTTTGTGGCGCTGCTGACGCCAGCGGCGCCTTCGTTGCACTGCTTTTGCGCGAAGATTTATCCGCCTCACTTCTGACCCTGGTTGCCATTTTGCTCGCTTAAGGAAGATTGGTCATTGTATCGCAGATGGAAATGCTCGCTGGATACTCGCGGAAGGCTCGCTGCAACTCTTCGTCAGCCGCGAGTTACAGTCGCTTGCGAAGTTCATGAATGGCTCGTGAAAGTTTTCAACACAAATGTGCATAACGCTGTGGAAAAGACCGGCTCTATCCCTCTTAAGTAGCATAAATTCACAATCCATAACAAAGTGCACTGAACCGGGTGCGGAAGAAAACGAACCTTGATCCGACTTTCGCAAACGCGAGATCCCAGTTGCAAAACACTGCGGCGCCATGGCGTCGTGCTAGTCTGTCGCCGTGAAGTTGCGCCTCGACAAACTGCTGGTGGAACGCGGCCTGGTACTCTCGCGCGAGCGCGCGCAGGCGCTCATCCTCGCCGGCAGAGTGCTGGTGAACGAGCAGAAGCTGGAAAAATCTGGCGCCAGCGTGGACGGCGATGCCGCCGTCCGCCTCCTCGGCGACGAAATGCCCTACGTGAGTCGCGGCGGTCTGAAGCTGGCGCGAGCCCTCGAATATTGGGCCGTTGATGTTGCGGATCAAACCTGTCTGGACGTCGGCGCGTCAACCGGCGGCTTCACTGACTGCCTTCTCCAGGCGGGTGCAGCCCAGGTGATCGCGGTCGATACCGGCTACGGCCAGATAGACGCCCGACTGCGCGCCGACCCTCGGGTTCGCTTGCTGGAGAAGACGAACGCGCGTTATCTCACGCCTGAACAAATCTGGGCGGGCGGCGATCCCATCTGCATCAGCCTGGTGGCGATGGACGTGTCGTTTATCTCTGCGACCCTCGTTCTTCCGGCCGTCGTATTCTGTGTTCGCTCGGCAGTCGCGGATTTTCAGCTCGTCGTCCTGGTCAAGCCCCAGTTCGAAGTGGGCCGTGGGCAAGTGGGCAAAGGCGGGATCGTTCGCGATCCTCAGGCACAGCAGTCAGCGGCCGACAAGGTTGCCCACGCTGTGCTTCAACTCGGAGGCGCTGGGATTGAGGTCATCGACTCGCCAATCCTCGGCACGGCAGGCAACCGCGAGTTTCTGCTGCACGCTCGATTCTCCTGAGCGTAGACCGGAGCAGTGAGAATCGCGTTACACTGGCAGTCGCAGACAGCATCGCAAAAGGACAGTTGGTTCCTCACCCCGGAGAACACGGAGAGCACCGAGGAACCGCTTTTCACCAGGTTTGTGTCAGGGCACGAGTTTACTCGTGCCGCACGCTGCGCCAAGAATGATGGGCTTTAGAGACTGCGTCGCGACCGGAAAACAAAGTGTGATGGAGCAAGCGGCCTGAACAAGCGATCAAACTAGCCGCGCAGCGGCGGGATGAAGATAGCCGGGGCCGTGAGGCCCCGGTCAGTGAGGGAAAAAATGCGAGCCGCGGAGCGGCGACACTAAGGCGAGGGCACAGTCTCTTTAACCCCTGCTGCCGGCCCCGGGGGGCCTAAGCGCGGTCCTATCGGCAGTTCGTGCCCTGACACAAACCTGGTGAAATAATTAAGCCAATGAAATCAGCCGCGATCATCTCCAAGCCGTCTAAG
Source organism: Candidatus Korobacteraceae bacterium (assembly GCA_050014935.1). Taxonomy (GTDB): domain Bacteria; phylum Acidobacteriota; class Terriglobia; order Terriglobales; family Acidobacteriaceae; genus Bog-257. Next base: position 14,702 of record JBEKCJ010000086.1, on the reverse strand, counting down.
CCTGAACTGGCGGCCATTCTGCCTGACTTGCTTGCCTGGTTCGGCGAGCGCGGATACAAGCTCTACGTCGACGAACAGACCGCAGAATACATCGACGCAGAAGAAGTAGTTGTCCGCAAGAACATGGGTGACAAACATCCGGATTTCGCGCTCGTGCTGGGGGGCGATGGAACGTTGCTCTCGGCGGCGCGGGCCGTGGCCCGTGAAGGCGTGCCGATCATGGCGGTCAATCTGGGCTCGCTCGGATTCCTTACGGAGGTCCCGCTCAACGAGATGTATGCCACTCTCGAGGCGGTCGACGCCGGTACCTGTCCTTCAGAACAACGCGCGGTCATCGACTGCACGGTATTTCGCGACGATGAGGCCATCGCCCGCCATTTTGCCCTGAACGACGTGGTCGTGAACAAGAGCGCTATCGCCCGACTGGTGGATTTCGATCTGCTGATTGACGACGCGCTCGCCTTCAACTACAAGGCGGACGGCGTCATCATCGCCACGCCGACAGGTTCCACTGCCTACTCGCTCGCGGCGGGCGGCCCGGTGCTGATGCCCAGTGTCCAGTCATTCGTGGTCACGCCGGTCTGCCCCCATTTGCTCACCCATCGCCCGCTGGTGGTGACCGACAAAGCGCAAATTGAGCTGCGCATCGAAACCGGCGCGGAAGAAGCGTTCCTCAGCATCGACGGACAGGTCGGAATGCCGGTTCAACAAGGCGACCGCCTGCTCTGCCGCCGCGCACAACACTCCGTGAAGTTGCTGCGCGTCCGCCGCACGTTTTTCGATGCGCTGCGCAACAAGTTGAAATGGGGTCAGCGGTAGGGAAGCACAGGCGCATGAGGATCACTTATGCAATGGCGGTTTCACCGCAGGAATTCCCGTCACAAAGTGGATGTCGTCTGAAATCGGAGCCGCATCTTGCCGTTCCTCTTCTGCAACATTCCGGGCGAGGGCCGCACCTATGGCGTGAATTCGAAGACCACGCCACAACCGCCAGCACAGTTAGAATTACCGCCCGAGGATGCCGTGCCGTACAGATTGCCGTTCGCGTCCATAACAAGATTGCTATAGGGCGCGGCGCCGTCACTGCCGCCGGTGAAGTCGTACAGAACGGTGTAGACCCAGCCGCCGTTCGAAGGACTTAGCTCGAAGATAGTGCCGCATCCGTCCGAGGGGCAGTTGCCATACTGATTACCGCCGGCGATGGTGGTGCCATACAGATTGCCGGCGCTGTCACGCAAGAGCTGTCCGGCAGGGCCTCCGCCGATGGTGGAAAACGTATGGAGATTCGTGAAGGTCCAGCCCCCCTCCCCATTCGGCGCAAACGAAAAAACCGCGCCCGGTGCTGATCCGTAGCCCGGGTTCAATCCCTCGCTGGCGCCATAGAAAGTTCCGGACGGATCCAGAATCAACTTGGTAACCGGACCCGCCTCGCTTCCGCTGAAGTCGTACAGGTCTTGCTCAGTCCAGTAGGGGTCGCCCGGCGGAGTCAATTTGTAGATCAGGCCGTAGCCGTAATAGCCGCCGGCGGCGGTGCCGTAGAGATTTCCTGCGCTGTCGAAGGTGACGCCGCCTACGGGGTAGGCGCCCAGTTGTCCGAAACTTCCGTCTTTGAAGCCATACGGCGTGCTCTCGGTCCACCCGCCGTTGGAGGGCGTCAACTCGTACACGACGCCACAATCGGGATAGCAGCTGCCTTCGCCATCCTGGAGCGGGTCGCCGTATTCTGTTGTTCCGAAGATATTGCCGGAGTTGTCGAAGGTGACTTCGCTCAGAGGATATGCTCCGCCGTTGCCGGTGATGAAATGCAGCACGATGGTTTCCCTCCACGGGCAGACAGCGGTCACGCACGCTGTCGGTGGCGGCTGAAGGTTGAAGACCGTGCCGCAGCCACCACCGGTGCAGCCGCCCCCTCCGCCGTTGCGCGTGGTGCCATAGAGAGTTTGGTTCGGCCCGAACACAACCCGCGCCACCGGATACTCGCCGTCCGCGCCGCCGGCGAAGGCGTACAGGGGAGTAAAGACCCACCCCGATCCGGCATGTCCCAGCTTAAAGACGGTGCCATAGCCGGCCGCGCCCATTGCGGTGGTTCCGTAGAGGTTGCCGTGTGCGTCGGTGCTTAAGCCGGCCATCGGATTGGCGCCGTCTCTGCCGCCGGTGAAGCTGTGCAGCGGGGTGAGGGTCTGCGCCTGCGCGGTTGGAAGAATCGTTAGACCTACCGCCAGAATCAACAATGCAGTGCGCGTTGCTATTCTCGCCGGCAAGTTGATGTCGAAAATTGAAGCTGCGATCTGCTTCTGGGCCATGTTGATCTCCTCCCTTAAGGCTCGTCTGGCGCGAAAGAGTATCACGCCCTGTCAGCAGCGCACCTTAATTTTGCATTACGGTGTAAGAAACTGAGGGGAAGAGACTTAACTCACTTGCAAGATGATTGATGAAATCAGGCCATTACGTAGCCAATGTGTTTCCAGACGCAAGGTGCGACTTAGGTTCGCTGGTGGTAACGCGTGTGACACAGCCGAAATGAAAAGGCGCGGCTTGCGGCCGCGCCCCGTTTATTCGCTTTCGGACTTCATGCTCTCCTGCAACCAATAGCGCGCTTCATATTCGCACTTCTTGGAGCAAAAGGTCTGTCCGTCGCGAGCTCGGCTTGTGCTTTTCAGATATTGGGAATAACACCAGAGGCAGACTGCTGTGGAAGTGGCTGCGTCAGATCGATTTGGTTGCATGGGCTCTCCCAGTGGACTGCGAGCATAGGACAAGTTGCCTCCAAACGCAATCAACAAAATTAGGAATACCCAAGAGAGTCAAGTGGGTAGGACGGAAGTGGACAGGCCTGACAACGGAAGTGGGAACTAACGGCAACCGTGATCCGGTAGAGCAGACCCTCTACAGACCGTGTCGCGACTGAAATGAAATTTCACGGTGGGGCAAACATCCCCAATTGCCGCATAGCCAGCCGCGCAGCGGCGCGATGAAGTTAGCCCGGGGCGTGAGCCCCGGGTTAACGGTGGGAAGAAGTTACAGCCGCGCCAGCGGCGACACCTACAGGTCGACGAACCGGTTCCTGAGCGCCGGCTCTTCCGCTACGCCCTCTCCGGTGCCAATAAATCGGCAACCGTCTCCCGCCTGCGGACCAGTCGCGCGCGCTTGCCATCCACCAGAACCTCAGCCGCGCGTGGCCGGGTGTTGTAGTTGGAGGCCAGCGACATGCCGTACGCGCCCGCGTCCAAAATGGCGAGCAGATCACCTTCCTCCCACTCCCCGATTTCCCGATCGCGAGCAAAGAAATCTCCGCTCTCGCACACCGGCCCAACGATGTCGGCTTTCTCTCTGGTCCTGCGTCCCGGCTTGATTATGACCGGCACAATCTCGTGGTGGGCGTCGTACAACGAGGGCCGCAGCAGATCGTTCATCGCCGCGTCCACTACAACGAAGCGCTTTCCGGCATTCTGTTTGCGGTAAACAACGCGGGTTAGCAGCGCGCCCGCCGGGGCGATGATCGCCCGTCCCGGTTCCAACAGCAGATGTATGCCCAGATCTTTCAGCGGCTGCATCACAGCCTTGGCGTAGCGCATGACCTCGCCGGAGGATTTGGAAGTGGATCGGTGATAGTAAGAGATCCCCAATCCGCCGCCCGCATCCACGTAGCGAATGTCGAGGCCCGCTTCTCGCAACGAACGCACCAGCGTCGCCACCCGCTCCATGGTCTCGCGGAAAGGATCCACCTCGGTGATCTGCGAACCAATGTGCACGCTGACACCAACCGGCCTCAGCCAATGCTCTTCGGCGCCGCACCGGTAAAGCGCCGTCGCATCACGCCACGGCACCCCAAACTTATGTTGGTGCAAACCGGTTGAGATGTAAGGATGTGTCTTTGCCGCAACGTCAGGATTTACACGGACAGCGAACGGAGCTTGCTTGCGATGATGTGCCGCCCGCGCCGCCAGCAGTTCCAATTCGCTGGCGCTTTCGACGTTGAACAGCAAGATCCCGGCCGCAAGCGCTTGATCAATCTCTACAGCCAGCTTGCCGACTCCGGAGAAAACTACCTTGGCGACAACATTTGGCGCAGCCGCGGTCACGCGCTGCAACTCACCGCCCGACACGATGTCGAACCCTGCTCCCAGGCGCGCCAGCATCCGCAGAATCGACAGGTTAGAGTTCGCCTTGATCGAGTAGCAGATGGTGTGCTCACAGCCGCGGAAGGCCAGATTGAATTGGCGATAGCGCTCGCGTATGGCCGATGCCGAGTACACGTACAACGGCGTGCCAAAGCGCGTTGCCAGTCGTTCCAGCGGTACAGCCTCCGCATGCAGTTGGCGATCGGAGCTGCCGATGCGCTGCTTTTCTCGGAGGTAGGTAAAGCCAGGCGGGCGCTGTTGCGGCTGATTGGCTTTCACTTCTTGGGCGAAGGTCCTTTCACCTTCAGCGCGACAATGGTCTGGTCGTCAAAGGCTTCAACGCCTTCAGCGTGGTCAGACACAGCGGTAAAGATCGCGTCCACCAACTCCTCGGCACTGCGATGCGCATTGGCTTTGGTGATCGCCTCCAGGCGGTGCCGCCCAAACATCTCGCCCTCGGAGCTGGTGGCGTCCAGGATGCCATCGCTGAAGAACAGAAACGCGTCACCTTTGCGGGCGCGCACATTCAGCTCATCGTAGGTGGCGTGCCCAAACAGGCCGATGGGTAGGCCCGTGGCCTGGATTTCCTCCACCTTGCCGCCGCGACAGCGGATCGGCCGCGGCAGGCCGGAGTTGGCGATCTGTAGTTGTTGCTGGTTGTCGTCCCAGATGGCATAGATCATCGAGACGTATTGTCCATCGATGGGACGCTCCGCCAGCGAGAGATTCAGGGCTTCCAGCATTCCGGCAGCGGTTGGTTCTTCCATCGCATGCGAGCGAACGATGCCGCTAACCAGCGCCGCATAGATCGCAGCCGGCGCTCCCTTGCCACTCACGTCGCCCACTGCGATTCCTGTTACGCCATGGCCACCGTATTTAAGAAAATCGTAGAGGTCTCCGCCGATCTGGCGCGCCGGGGCGAAGCGCGACGCGACCTCCGCATGTCTGAATACCGGCAGCTTTGGCGGCAGCAGACGGAATTGCAACTCCCGCGCCAGCGCCAGGTCCTGCTCCAGGCGTTTCTCCTGGCGGGCGATGCGCTCATATAGAGTTGCGTTTTCGATGGCAATGGCCACCTGCGCGGCCATCGTCGTCATAATGCGCACGTGGTCTTCGTTGAAATATCCGCGTCGTGTGTGCTCGATATCGAGCACGCCAATGACCTTGTCTTTGTAGATCAGCGGGATGCACAACTCGGAGCGTGTCTCAGGATTGGCGGGGATATAGCGCGGGTCTTTGCTGACATCCGGCACTAGCACTGCTTCGCCATGTTGCGCGGCGTACCCAACCAGGCCCACTCCCAGCGGGATTTCGGTCTTGAGCTGCACATTTTCCTTGAAGCGCAGCGAGAAGCGGTGCTGGAGCACGCTTCCGCTGGCATCCAGCATCAGGATGGAAAACATCTGGTAGTCGATGATGCGGGTCAGCAGGTCGGCAATCCGCTTCAGCAACTGGTCGACGTTCAGGATCGACGTGAGTTCGCGGCTGATCTCGGTCAACAACGTGAGTTGCCGCGCCTGCCGCGACACCCGGGTGTAGAGGCGGGCATTCTCAATACCGATGGAGATGCGCGAGGCAAACAGCGTCAGCAGGCGTTTGTGCTCTTCCGTGAAGGCCCCAGGCTGCGCGGCCTCCACGTCGATGACGCCAATGACTTTGTTCTTTGCGATCAGCGGCACAGCCAACTCGGAGCGCACGCCGGGAGCGGAGTTGATGAAGTTCTCCTCCGCCGCAACGTCGTTCACCAAAACCGCTGCACGCCGCTGCACCGCCTGTCCGGTGACGCCTTGGCCAACTTTGATGCGGATGCGCTCGGCGACCTCAGGAGGATGGCCGACCTGAAAGCGGATCCGAAGTTCCCCGGCTTTCTCGTTCAGCAGCAGGATGGCAAAGATTTCGTAGTCGATGACGCGCTTCAGCATCTCCGCCACCCGCTGTAGAAGCGTGTTCAGGTCCAGCGTGGTGTTGACCGCGTCGGCGACCTCGAGCAAATAGGAATCGAGCGTCGCGGGAACCAAGGGTAGTGGGGTCACGGATGACATTACGTGTGCTCTTTATGATAACAGCGGCTCTGCCGGGATCAGCCGTTCGGCTCGCCTCAGCGCTGCTTGCCGAATGGCCGCACGCGCACGAATGCCACAACGCCAACAGGATGACTTCCGTACAAAGCTGTCAGCGTGGCGGGAGTGGAATACAGCGTGACCTGTGCGCCCAGAGCGGTTGCTAGATGGGGGACCAGCGCGAAATCGTGATCGTAACCGGCGGTATAGGCTTGCACCCGGCCAATGATGCTCTCATGAAAGTCCGGAGGCTCAAATTCGTTCTTCAGCAGCAATTCGTCGGTGCGGTCGACATTTTCAATCCGTCCCCAGATGTAGTTGCTTTGCGCGAATTGCAGCGTTGACTCCGCCAGATAGCCGTTCCATACAAGTCCGGTTTGGAGCACGCGATTGCGCCCCCAAATCAGCGTACTTGCCCAATTGCCGTGTGCTAGCGGGCGGTTGTACATGACCGACGCCGTCATTCGTTGGACGTCGTCGTTGGGTTGCAGGGCCTCCAGGCTGGTGAGGTGCGCGAAGGAATACTGTCCGCTCCAATTTTGCCCTGGCTGCACGGTCAGCCGCGTTGACCAGGAATCAATCGCACCGGCTTCGATGGTCCAGCGATTCTCATCTGGCTCTCGCCCATGAAACCCAGACGCCTCCAGGCGCAGGATCTTATGGGTCAACCCCACGGTAATTACATCGTCCGAGATGTGGGTCGAGTCCTCCAGGTGGTGGCCCAGGGCCGCTATTGGATCTTCCGAAGCCGAAACGCGATGAGGATAGGCCGTCGGCCCCATTGCGGGATCACCCACGGGCGCGACGTAAAACGACAGCAGGCTCTGCTCACCCAGATTCAGGTCGTAAAGCGCGGCCAGCTCCATGACGAAGTTGTGCGGATGCTGGCCATCGACAATGGCCTTGCCAAAGGCGGTTTCTCCCTGCTGGAACAGTTCAGGGTAATAGCGGCCAGTGATGGTGGCGGGCTCGAAGCTCAACATGGTGCGGGCCGTGAATGTTCCCGGTCCGAACCGCCGTTGCGCCATAGGCATAAGCCAGTTGGTCGAGAAAACTTTGTCAGCGCCGCGCGGACCCGTCTGCTGCTGCACGTTCAGGAACGCGACTCCGTGAAGCATCAACATCCAACTGCCCGTCATGGTCATGAGCATGGGCGCCGGAGTAGAGTTCGGCTCAGCGCTGGTGCCGGAGGTCGCGTGCTGCTCGATTTCCTCTATGAAGGTTGTGGGTGTCCCGCCCATATTCATCGCCGCCGGCTGCATCTTTGGCATCGGCATATCGGTCTCATTCTGCTGACTCTTGTTGGGCGGCTGGCTGGGAGCGGAGTCTTGCTGCTGCGGGTCTGGCCCAACCGGGATCGACTGCTGCTGCGCGTGCGCATCCACCAAGGCTGCGCACATCAAGAAATAGGCCAAGCCGCCGACGCAAACATACTTTGGCAAACGCACTACACTCTCCGAACTGCGGGAAGAACAAACAAGCGTGGACCGCGTCCGCCGATGCGTCCGCGATCATTGGCTGCAAGAAGGGAAGGGAATCAGATGCGAAGCACGGTGAAGAGCGGAGGAGAAGAGTCCTCGATGGCGATTATCGGGGTAAAACGATCGGCGGGCTCGACGCCGTCATGCGCCGCGATTGACCCCAGTATTGCGCTCAGAACCACGCGTGGCGAGGCAGGCGTCGTTACTGCCGCCGGTTGCCGATGCTGGGTATAGCAACAGCTGCGGGCGGGACAATGCGCGGGCGTATGGTGGTCGTGACAACCACCTTGCATATCGCCTGCTCCTGCGGCGATGTTTGCCGGCGCAAGGCAACTGACCGGCAGCATGGAGCCTACCATCACACACAAGAACAGAACCGTTAGTGTCCGCGAGACGAGCATGGGATAAGGTTGGCTGGACGCCACAGGTGGTGGCCCAGCAATATTCTAGCCCAGGCAAGACCTCGCTGGCTGGCCGCGCGGCTCAGTGCGCCGATCTGGCATATTCCCACCAGTTGCGGCAGCGCGGGTCAACCACTAGAATTCTCCCCGGTCGCAGATCAGCGAGATCGGCCCAGCCGAACGCAACCGCATGAGGCCAACGGAGCGAAGACTTTACGATCCGTACACTTTGATTTCGTACGAGGCAAAATGAATCTGCAAGGCAACCGGCTGACCTGGCTTGGCCACGCAACCTTCCGCATCGAAACCAACGATGGAACGGTTGTATACATCGATCCGTGGTTGAGTAATCCTCTTTGTCCGGAGAATGAAAGAGACGTGAAGAAGTGCGATGTATTGCTTTGCACGCACGGCCACGGCGACCACATTGGCGACGCGGTCAAGATCGCGAAGCAGCACAATCCCACGGTCGTTGGCATCTTCGAACTGTGCGCCTGGATGGCGAAGAAAGGCGCTAAGCAGATCTCGGCGATGAACAAGGGCGGTACGCAAACCGTTGCCGGCATCAAGATCACCATGGTGCACGCTGTCCACTCCTGCGGCATTGAGGATGAAGACGGCAGCATGGTCTATGGAGGCGAGGCTTGCGGTTACGTGCTGGAGCTGCCGGGCGGCGTGAAGCTCTACCACGCGGGCGACACCGCGGTCTTCGGCGATATGCAGATTATTCGTGAGATCTATCGTCCAGAGATTGCGCTCCTGCCCATTGGCGATCATTTCACCATGGGCCCGCACGAGGCCGCCTATGCCTGCAAACTGCTTCAGCCGAAGACTGTCATACCCATGCACTTTGGTACATTTCCGATGCTGACCGGCCGGCCCGGCGAATTGAAAAAACTCCTTGGTCCGGGCGGGCCGGAGATACTGGAAATGAAACCCGGACAAACACTGTGAATCTCGCACTTAGCACTTGGCCAAAGCAGTACCATCGGTTAAGTGCTGAATGCTAAGGAGACTTTGATTAAGTCAATGCCGAGGTCCTCAGCGGCTAAAGCCGGGTTCATTGGCTCAACTTTGCGGATCGCCTGAAGGCGGTCCTTTCAAAGCAATACTTAATCAGAGCTTCCCTAGGTGCTAATTGCTAATTGCCATGCCTAACATTTCTGACGAACACGTAGAAAACTACTTGTATGCGATGCTTCCTCCCCGCGAGCCAGTGCTGGAGGAAATGGAGCGCCAGGCGAAGGAGCGCGACATTCCCATCGTGGGGCCTGCGGTCGGCCGCCTCTTCTACCAATACGCGACGCTGATCAAGGCGAAGACTGTCTTCGAGATGGGCTCTGCCATCGGCTATTCCACCATCTGGTGGGCAAGAGCGGTTGGCGAAGGAGGCAAGGTCCACTACACCGACGGCAGCCGTAAAAACGCCGACGAAGCCCGTCGCTACTTCGCTCAGGCGGGCGTCGCTGATCGCATCGAAGTTCACGTTGGCGATGCCTTGGAGCTGCTGTCGGAGCGCAAGGAGCAGTTCGACATTCTATTTTGCGATGTCGACAAGCACGATTATCCCCGCGTCTTCAACATGGCGGCAGCGCGCGTGCGCAAAGGCGGACTGTACATCACCGACAATACTCTGTGGAGCGGTCAAGTCGCTTACGCGGCGGGCAATCCCAGTCTGCCCAGGCCCGAGCCGGATAAATCCACCGAAGGCGTCGTCGAGCTGAACCGGATGCTCTACTCCTCGCCGGATTGGTACACCACCATCATTCCTTTGCGCGACGGGGTTGCCGTTGCCACGAGGCTCTAGCGCCGATGTTTGACCACTTCAAGACCGATATCCTTGCCATCGGCGCTCATCGCGACGATGTGGAGCAGACTTGCGGGGGCACGCTGCTCAAGATGGCTGAGCTCGGCCATCGCACTGCCATCCTCGACCTGACCCAGGGCGAGATGGGCACCCGTGGCACCGTCGAGGACCGCGCCCTGGAAGCGGACGAAGCGGCGCGCATCCTCAAAGTCGGCTGGCGACATGCGCTTGACATTCCTGACGGCCGCGTGGAGAACACCTACAAGAACCGCCTGAATGTCGCCAGCGTCATCCGCCAACTTCGCCCTCGCGTGCTCATCCTGCCGTATTGGCAGGCGCGTCATCCTGACCATGCCACTGCGTCGGTGCTGGGCTACGAAGCGGCGTTCCTGGCAGGACTGGCCAAGCTGGTTCTGGACGAGCCGCCGCATCGCCCCTTCAAGATCATCTATGCCAGCCTCTATGCCGACGTTCGCCCAACATTCGTGGTGGACATCTCGGCCCAGTTCGAAACACGCTTTGCCGCACTGATGGCTTATAGGTCACAGTATGAAGACCAGAAGATGGGAAGCGAGCTGTTTCCGCGGCACGCTGAAATCCGCGAACGCCTGGCCGCCATGGCTGGCTACTACGGTGTGCTCGCTGGACTGCAGTACGCCGAGCCGTTTGTGCAGAAAGAAGTCGGGTTAGTCGAGGACCTGCTGGCGCTGCCGGTACAGTCGATATAACATCTGATATCATGATATCGAAGAGGTATAGTCGATGGCGCAGCTAGTTGTTCGCAACCTGGAAGACAGCGTTAAGAAGCGGCTACAGCGCCGTGCGGCCAAACATGGTCGCAGTATGGAGGAGGAGGTCAGGGACATCCTGCGCAATGCAGCTAAGGACGAATCCGAGTCCTCCGAGGGCTTGGGCACGGCGATCGCGAAACGCTTCAAGGGAATCGGTTTAACGGAAGACATTCCGGAACTGCGTGGGTTTACGATCGAGCCTCCCAGCTTCGACGAATGATTGTCCTGGACACGAATGTCGTTTCTGCCCTGATGCATGCCGTCCCTGATACAAAGGTATTTGACTGGCTAAACAGGCAGCCGCGCACCTCCCTTTGGACGACCTCAATCACAGTGTTTGAGGTTTCGTTTGGCTTGCGGATCATGGCTGAAGGCCGGCGTCGGACCGCATTAATCGAGGAGTTCGCGGGCGTGCTCCAAGACCTGGGGCAGAGGATCTTGATGTTTGACACCGATGCGGCAGAGCGCGCCGCCGAACTGATGGCGGCGCGTCGCAAGGAAGGCCGGCCGGTTGAGCTGCGCGACACTATGATCGCAGGTATTGTTTCGAGTCATCACGCAAGTCTCGCCACTCGCAACATTGCGCATTTCGAAGATGCTGGTATACGACTGATTAACCCATGGGACGCCTAGGTTGAATTGCGCTCGCCTTATTTCTTCCTCTCCACCAGAAAATGCGCAATCTCGCGCAGAGTGGCGGCCCGCTCACCGAAGCCTTCCAGCGCCGCGGAAGCCTTAGCCACCAGCTCATCCGCCTGCTTGAGCGAGGCATCGATCCCAAACAGCGCCGGGTAGGTCGCCTTCTCGGTCGCCGTGTCTTTGCCGGCGGTCTTGCCTAGCTGCTCCGACGTCTGGGTAACGTCGAGCACGTCATCCACAATCTGAAACGCCAATCCGATGTCTTGTCCGAAGTCGCGCAGGCTGCGGATCTGCTCAGCACTGGCTCCCGCGTATATGCCGCCGGTTACCACGCTGGCTGTCAGCAGAGCGCCGGTCTTGGAGCGATGAATGTACTCCAGCGTCTCCGCGTCGGGGCGTGTGTGCTGGGCCTCCAGATCCATCACCTGGCCGCCAATCATGCCATCGATGGTGCCGGTTGCATGCGCGGCCTCGGCGATGATGGCAACGCGCGCCTTCGCCGTGCATTGCAGCTTAGCCAGTACTTCATAGGCATACGTCTGCAAAGCGTCGCCGGCCAGGATGGCTGTCGCCTCGCCAAACGCCTTGTGGCAGGTGGGAAGGCCGCGCCGCAGGTCGTCGTTGTCGAGTGCCGGCAGGTCATCGTGGATCAGCGAGTAGGTGTGCAGCATCTCCAGCGCCGCGCCCAGTTCTTCGATGCCGGGCGGAATGCATCCCTCAATCATTTGCGCGGATTCCATGCAGAGGATGGGACGCAGACGCTTGCCTCCGGCAAATACGCTGTGCCGCATGGCCTGATGGATCGATGAGGGGTACTGATCGGCAGCCGGAAGCAGACGCTCCAGCGTCTGGTCGGTAAGGATTCGGCCTTCTTCCAGAATTTCTTTGAGCATCAGGATGGAAGTATAACAATGGCCCCGAGTAGGTCGTCGCGGTTCGAACGGCGTGTTGCAATTCACCCTACGGATTGCGGCCACCTTGTGCGCCATGTCCGCCTGTCTTGTGACGTATGCCACAGACTGCCGGTACACGGCCCAGCAAAATCAACTGTGGAGGGTACCCGTGTACGAGATCGTGGAAGCGCGTCCCTTGGCGCGAGGCATCAAGCTGTTTGTCATCAAGGCTCCCCGCATTGCCAAGAAGCAGAAGCCGGGGCAGTTCGTGATCGTGCGGCTGGACGATTGCGGTGAGCGCATTCCGCTGACCATTGCCGACGCCAATCCCGAGGCCGGCACCGTCACCATCGTCGTGCAAGCCATCGGTAAGACCACCATGCTGCTCAACATGTTGGAGGCCGGCGACTCGATCCTTGACGTAGTCGGTCCGCTCGGCAAGCCCTCCGAGATCGAGAACTTCGGCACTGCCGTGGTTGTCAGCGGCAGCGTCGGGACTGCAATGGCCTATCCAACGGCGCGGGAGCTGAAGCGCGCGGGGAACAGAGTTATCTCCATTGTAGGTGCGCGCAGCAAAGAGTTGATGGTGCTGGAAGACGAAGTCCGCGCGGTCAGCGACGAAACTTACGTTGTGACTGACGACGGCAGCTATGGCGACAAAGGGCTGGTTACCGACAAATTGAAGCAGCTCATGGCCGACAAGAAACTGGATTATGTGCTCGCCTGCGGCCCGGTGCCGATGATGCGCGCCGTCGCCAAAATGACCGGCCCGGAGCAGATCAAGACCATGGTCAGCCTGAACTCCATCATGGTGGATGGCACCGGAATGTGCGGCGGATGCCGCGTTCTGGTCAATGACAGCAGCCAATTCGCCTGCGTGGATGGCCCGGAATTCGACGCCACCCAGGTCAACTTCGAGGTCCTGATGCAGCGCAACAACATGTATCGCGAGCAGGAGAAGCTCAGCGTCGACAGGTTGCAGGCTGATCCCCAGGGAGAAGTGGAGAGACTTCGCCAAAAGAATCACAAGCATGAATGCGCCGCCGAACCACCCTGCCAAGCGCAAAACAAGCGCTCGTCGGGGATCCCGGAAACGGTGGGGGTGACCAATGAGTGATGCTACCCAGACCAAAGTCAGCCACAATCCGCTGCCCGCCAAAGAGCGTACTAAGTTGCCGCGTCAGCGCGTCCCGGAGCAGGAAGCGCAAGTTCGCGCTCACAACTTCCAGGAAGTGAATCTGGGATTTCCGCCGGAGCAGGCGCGCCAGGAGTCGCTGCGCTGCATCGAGTGCCCCAAGCCAGGATGCGTCCTGAAGTGCCCCGTGTCGGTGGATGTGCGCGCGGTCATCGATCTCATACTGGCGGAGGATTACCTGGGCGCCGCTGCCAAAGTGCGCGAAGACAATGCGCTGCCTGCCATCACCGGCCGCGTTTGCCCGGTAGAAGATCAATGCGAATCCGGCTGTGTGCTGGGTAAGAAGGGCGAGCCGGTAGGTATCGCCTACCTGGAGCGCTTTGTGGCCGATTGGGAGCGCGAGTCAGGCCAATTCGGCTTGCCAAAGACTGCTCCTTCCAGTGGGAAGAAAGTTGGCATCATCGGCAGCGGCCCGGCCGGACTGGCCTGCGCCGGCGACCTTATTCAGATGGGACATCAAGTCCATGTCTTCGAGGCGCTGCACGAGCTTGGGGGCGTGCTGGTGTACGGCATCCCGGAATTTCGCCTTCCCAAAGAAATTGTGCGCCACGAAATCGATGTGCTGCGCCGCCGTGGCGTGGAGTTCGAGACCAACGTTGTCGTAGGCAAGACAGTTACCGTCGACGAGCTGATGACTGAAGAAGGCTTCGATGCCCTGTTCATCGCTACTGGAGCCGGACTGCCGCGCTTCCTGAACGTACCCGGCGAACATTTCAACGGCATCTATTCGTCCAATGAATTTCTGACGCGCGTGAACCTGATGCGCGCTTACCGTTTCCCGGAATACGACGAGCCGCTTTATCCCTGCAAGGACCGCGACGTGATCGTAGTCGGCGGCGGAAACACCGCCATGGACGCGGTGCGCAGCTCGTTGCGTCTGGGCGCCCGCAGCGCCAGTATTTACTATCGCCGAACTGAAATCGAGATGCCCGCCCGTGTGGAAGAAGTTCACCACGCCAAAGACGAAGGCGTGCACTTCGAAATGCTGGTCAACCCGGTCGAGTTCCTCGGCGACGAGAAGGGAAATCTTACGGCGGTGCGCTGCATTCGCATGGAGCTTGGCGAACCCGACGATTCAGGCCGTCGGAGTCCGGTTCCGATCAAGGGCTCGGAGTTTGTTACGCCATGCTCGGTAGCAATCATCGCGGCGGGGACGTCGGCCAATCCGCTGATCCAGTCCACGACTCCTGGCTTGGCTACGACTAAACGCGGCTACATCTCCGCCAAAGAAGACACGCTGGCGACCTCAAAGACGGGCGTCTTCGCCGGCGGCGACATTGTGACCGGCGGCGCGACGGTGATTCTGGCGATGGG
>JBEKCJ010000085.1:0-18738 GCA_050014935.1 Candidatus Korobacteraceae bacterium | reverse complement strand
TAACCCCGAACACCATCTATCACGCGCGCTACCTGACAACCGACTCTCTGGGAAACATGGCAGCCTACTATGATCAAGAGTTCATTACTTCACCGCAGGATCCGGTCCTGACGCCGTCATCCGCAGATCAAGGCTCCGCCAGGCCGCCCAGGAATCAAGGTCTGGCCCGGCCATCGGGAGATCACCCATGTGTAGATCCATCTGACTTGAACACCGGTCAAGCTATTCTGGATTCAAGGTTCATCTCGCAGATGCCGTCGGAGATACCATCGTCATTGACTGCAAATTGCACGCGACCTTAGTTTCACTGTGAGGGCCGCAAGCTGGCCTGTCGCAGACGTGCGTGGGAGCCCACATATATATCTACCGATGTCGTGGCCGCAACCCTGTTGTGAAAGATTGGGAACATCCGCCGGGAGAAAAAGCTGTGTATAGCTCGCGCCACACTCTGATCTTGGTTCTTACACTGAGCCTGTTGACAGGATCGCTGCCTGCCATCGCGCAAGTGGTGACCGCGACGATACCCGTCGGGGAGCAGCCGGTCAGCGCCGCGGTGAACTCCGTGACAAACAATGCTTATGTGGCGAACGAGTGTGGAAGCGATCCCACCTGCAGCAGCCCGGGCACAGTGACGGTGATTAATGGCGCTACCAATACCACCGCGACAATTACGGTAGGAGACTCTCCTCTCGCCGTGGCGGTGAACTCGGCTACCAATACGATCTATGTGGCCAACCTCTGCGGCAATGACATCACGTGCGGCAGCGCCGGGACCATCACGGTGATCAACGGAGCCAACAATGCCATCACCGCGACGGTTACCGTGGGATATAAGCCTGATGCGATAGCGGTGAACGCGGCAACTAATATGATTTACGTGGCCAATTACTGCGGCAATGATGTCAATTGCCTGAGCCCCGGCACCGTAACCGTAATTAATGGCGCCACCGATAACACCGCGACCGTCACCGTGGGAGTTTTCCCCGAGGACGTTGCGGTGAACTCCGTGACCAACAAGATCTACGTGGCCAACCTCTGCGGCAACGATCTTACTTGCAGCAGCGTGGGGACGGCGACGGTGATCAACGGCGTCAACAACAGCACCGTAGCGGTGGCGGTGGGATTCGATCCCTACTACCTCGATCTCAACTCGGCCACCAATGAAATCTATGTCTCGAATAACTGCGGCACCGATGTCACCTGCCAGAGCCCTGGAACCGTGACGGCAATCAATGGCGTCACCAATAACACAATGACGGTTGCTGTGGGAAATTCTCCCGAAGGTATTGCAGTTAACGCAGTGACCAACCAGATTTACGTCGCGAATGAGTGCGGCGCCGATCCCACCTGCGGCAGCCCTGGTACTGTTACCGTAATCGACGGCACCGACAATAACACCACCACCGTTGGCGTCGGGGTCTCCCCCCAGTTGGTGAGTATCAACCCGGTGACCAACACGATTTACGTCCCTAATTTCTGCGGTAACGCTATCAACTGCAACAGCGCTGGAACCGTCAGCGTGATCGACGGGACAACCAATGCTAGCTTGCCGGTGGCGGTGGGAGATGGTCCCAGCGGAGCGGCCATCAACACCTCAACCGCTACTGTCTATGTTCCCAATGTCAACGACGGAACCGTCTCCGTTATTGGCGGTAACGTCAAGCTGGAACTGGTCAACGTCACGCCGTGTCGTCTGGTGGATACACGCCAGGCAACTGGTGAATTTGGCGGCCCGGCTATCCCGGGCGGAACTTCCCGTAGCTTTCGCATTCCGCAAAATACCAATTGCAATATTCCTGCCAGCGCAGCGGCCTACTCCCTGAACGTCACCGTGGTGCCCATTACTACCTTGGGCTACTTGACCATCTGGCCGACCCCGGAGATGCAGCCCGTAGTTTCCACGCTAAACTCGCCGGATGGCCGGATCAAGGCCAACGCGGCCATCGTGCCGGCGGGCGTGAACGGCGCCGTCAGCGTGTACGTCACCGATACAACCAATGTCATACTCGATATCGATGCCTACTTCGCGCCGGCCGCCAGCAATACCTACCAGTTCTATTCCCTGACGCCCTGCCGGATAGTAGACACCCGTAATAACCAGGATGGAGGGATGCTGCAGGCGGGAGTGGAACGCGATTATTCGATTCCGGGAAATTGCGCGGTTCCGAGCAATGCGACAGCCTATTCGTTCAATGTCACGGTCCTTCCGTCCACTGGTGGCCTGGATTATCTGACGGTGTGGCCCAAAGGTGAGCCACGACCTGTCGTCTCCACCCTTAACGACAAGACCGGCACGGTCGTGGCCAATGCAGCCATCGTGCCTGCCGGCAGCGAAAATGCGACCGCCTTCTATGCCCACAACAACAGCACCAACCTGTTAGTTGACGTCGACGGCTACTTCGCCGCGCCTGGAACTGGTGGATTGTCAATGTATCCGGCTGTGCCGTGTCGCGTGCTGGATACGCGCCAGAACAACGGTCCGCCCTTCGTGGACGAGCTTACGGTGAATGTCGTCGGCAGCCCCTGCGCACCCCCCAGCAGCGCCGCGGCCTACATCTTCAATGCGACGGTCGTGCCGCCGGGCCGCATGCCATACCTCACACTGTGGCCTGATGGCGAGCAGCGGCCCATAGTCTCGACCCTGAACGCCTACGATGGTTTCGTCACGTCCAACATGGCGATCGTGCCGACAAACAACGGTTCCATCGACGCCTACGCCTACGCTCTGACGCAGCTGATCCTGGACATCTCCGGCTACTTCGCGCCTTAATTCTTCTGAGGCTTGCGGCCCGGGCCGAGGTTGTACTGGAAACAGGCTGCTTCGAACTATGGACGACCGCGGGTATGCGCTTTTAAGAAGGGTGCCCGTCACAAGGGGGCACACGAAGTATTGGGGGCGCCATGTCCCTCCGCTTTGCCAGGGCAGGGGCATCGGTCACCGCTAACTACATCCGTAACCAAAAACTGCCGACGCGTTGAAGGCCGCATCTGACCCGAAGGGCCGGCGCCGGATACGTAATCTGCGGTGGTTCAATGGTATACTGGCTCGCGGCTTTCCCCCAGCCAGTCCTCCGCAAGCCGGGGAATGAAAAGAATAATCAAGCTTGTTTTGCACGGGCTGTTTCTGGTGTTGGCGCTGCCGGCGGCGGCGCTGGCCGGATTCGGCCGGTTTCCGATGATGTTTACCATCGGAGCCCATGCTGTGTCGATGGTCCCGGGAGTGATGGGAGACTATCTTCGCATTGCGTATTACAAACTGACTCTGAAGCAGTGTTCGTTGTACAGCCGCGTGTCGTTCGGATCGTTTTTCGCTCATTCCGATGCCACGCTGGGCGAGGGCGTCTACATTGGCTCCTACTGCATTCTGGGTAGTTGCTCCCTTGGCGACCGGACGCAGATTGCATCGCAGGTGCAGATTTTGAGTGGAAGGCAGCAGCACAGCCGGGATTCCCAAGGGCGGATGAGCGGTTCCGGAGAGGGAAAGTTCGAGCCGATTGATGTGGGTTCGGATTGCTGGATTGGGGCTTCTTCCATCATAATGGCTGATATTGGGTCTGGTACCACCATCGGCGCTGGTTCGGTTGTTGTTCGGCCAGTGGGGGCGCAAGTCGTCGCCGTAGGCAATCCCGCCCGAGTGGTTAAGGAACTATCTCTAGAGTTGCGAGCTGATGGGGTGAGCAAGTGAATCTATCTGCAATCCAAAAGATGAATGATCCCGCCACGGTGGACGATTACGCCTTACCGGAGACTGTGGCGCTGGAAGCGGAGGCCGGTACCCCCCGAGCATCGGAGCCGCAGGCGCAGGTCGCACCCGGCGGTCGCAAGCGCGGGGCGGAGTTCTACAAGCCTTTTCACTACCTTCTGCTGATTTATCTGTTCTTCTATTGCAGCCGTATTCCGGAGATGATTCCGGCTTTCCATGTGGGCTTGCTGCTCCAGCCGCTTCTGCTGGTGGGCATGATCATGACGGGGACCACCAAAACGATCTATCAGTCCAGCGTGGGCCGGGCGATGATCTGGTTCACTGGGTGGATGCTGCTGTGCATACCGTTCGCCACGTGGAAGGGCGGCGCTTTCGATCAATTTACTATCGCGTTGCAGGCGCTGCTGCTGATCTTCTTCATGACCGCTTTCATCCGCAGCATAGACGATTGCTATCGCGTGATGTTCGTAATTGCCCTGGCCATGACCGCGGTCGGGATTCTGTCGCTGGTGATTGGCGGAGGCCGTGAGGGCAGCAACCGCCTGGGACTGGGCACCGGCAACGACACGCTGTCGGATTCCAACTTTCTTGCCCTGTTCTTGATCGTCGGCCTGCCGCTCATCTGGTTCTCCGCGTCCGTCAAGAAGGGTCTGCTGCGCGTGGTCATGATTCTGGCGGTGATTCCGGTGATGGCCGGCGCGGCCGAAACGGGTTCAAGGTCGGGATTGCTGGCGCTGGGCGCAGGCATTATCTTCTTCCTGATTTTTGCCACCATGAAGCAGAGAATCATCATCGTTGGTGGCGGCCTGATATTTTTCATTCTTGCCGGCGCCCTGCTGCCGCCTAACATCCTGGGACGCTTCACCACGATTTTCCAGGCCAAGTCAGCTGGGGCGGAAGAAGCCGCCGAGTCGGCCGAGACCAGAAAGATGTTGCTGGGCAAGAGTCTGGACATGACGCTGCACCATCCGATATTGGGGGTGGGGCCAGGACAGTTCATGGTGGCCGAAGCCCGGGAGGCGATGGCGGCGGGGCACCGGGGGGTTTGGCATTACACCCACAACTCCTACACCGAGCTTTCCAGCGAATGCGGTATACCGGGCCTGATCTTTTACCTGGCGGCGTTCTGGCGCGCCTATCGCGGGCTGACGCCCATTCGTAACCGCTATCCCAGGGCCAGTACGCGGCGGGCCGCTATGTTTGTGCAGATGGCAGTCCTGATGGCCGCCATAGGTGCATTCTTCCTGAGTATTGCGTATGGCGGAATTCTATATGCCGTGCTGGGTGTTTCCGCGGCGCTACAGTTGGCGGTGGGCAGAGAGCGCAAAGAGAGCATGCAAGAGCAGGCACTTGTAGCTGCTGCATGACCGAGACGCAGGCTGGTTCCCAGCCGCCTTCTTTGCTGGGACGGATCGCCCATTCCTTAATGTCTGGAAACTCTTCGAACCGGCTGGAGATTGCCCGTAACTGGGGCCGTCTCTGCCGGTATGGTTCGTTGCCGTTACTTCGTTTGCCCTCGCGCATTCGAGGCAACGCTGATCTCGCGCGAATCGATCGCCTGGGCAAGGAAACGGCAGCGGCCCTCGAACACGATCCCGCCTGTGCCGCGAAGTACGCGGATTACCGTCTCTGGATTCCCTTTAACGTGAACCGCATCGGCGCCCTGGCGCTGCATCGCTCACCGCCTTTGCGTATTCTGGATATTGGTTGCGGTCCGGGATACTTTCTGGCGGCAGCATTGGCTTGCGGTCATGACTGCTACGGAATCGACGCTCCAGCCAGCGTCATGTCGGAGGTGGAAGTGCGGGTCTACGGCGAGATGCTGGCCTCGTTGTCTTGCGATAAGCTTGTCTCGCCCTTGCTGATCGAACGCTTTGTGCCCATGGCGCTGCCGCTGCGCGATCTCGACTTAATCACCGCGTTCTGGATATGCTTCAATCGCCATGATCAGCCGGACGAATGGGGGCCTGCGGAGTGGCAGTTCTTTGTGCAGGATGCGCTGTCGTATCTGCGCGAGGGTGGCATACTGCATCTGGAACTGAATGCCAACCTGGCGCGATATCAGTCGCTCCAGTGGTATGACCAGGAAACCTTGCAGTTCTTCCGTTCGGTGGGAACGGTGGATCGCAACGTGGTTCGCGTCACCAAAGGAAAGCCTCAGGAATGGGGAACACCTCCGAAGCCGGCGTAGCGGTCACAGGCGAGCGCATCCGCGTTTGCCTGCTGTCTGACACTGTGGGACTCGACGCCGGCACCGAGCGGCAGGTCATCGAGACCGCGAAGCGCCTCCACAAAGACAGGTTCGAAGTTCATGTGTGCTGCCTGGAAGACAGCCCTCAACTCCGCAGCCTGGAGGGCGTCTGCCACATCGCGGTTTTTCCCACCGCCAGCGTGAACTCCTGGAGCGGCATCGTTCAGGCGCGCCGCTTCCGCCAATATCTGCGGCATAATCGCATCCAGATCGCCCACGCCTACATGAACAAGACTGCGGTCTTCGCGGTGCTGACGTCCGTCCTCTCCAATCGCCTCGTGATTACCAGCCGCCTGAATACCGGCTATTGGTACACGCCCCGGTTTCGAAGGATGTTTGCCGTCCTGAATCTCCGCACCGACGCCATCATGGCCAACTCGCTGGAGGCCAAACGCATTGCCGTCGAGAACGAGCGGCTCGATCCTGATCGCGTGCGCGTGGTCTACCAGGGCGTGGACATGAAGAAGTTCAGCCGGGGATTGGGCGATCCTCGGGCGTGCGACCGGCTGGGCATTCCGCGCGACGCTCGCGTGGTTGGCATAGTGGCGAATCTGCGGAAGGTAAAAGACCACGCGCTGTTTCTGCGCGCGGCGAAGATCGTTGCCAGCCAGGTTGACGATGTCGCGTTTCTGCTTGCCGGTCGCGGCGAGTTGTATCAGGAGCTTTGCGACCTGGCTTCCGAGCTGGGCATAAGCGAGCGCGTCTTCTTCACCCAGGGCGAAGGCAACATCATGGACTGCCTGGCACGGATGTCTATCGGGTGTCTCACTTCCTTCAGCGAAGGATTTTCCAACGCGATCATGGAATACATGGCGGCGGCGCTGCCGGCCATAGCTATCGATGTGGGTGGAAATCGCGATGCCATCCTCGACGGCGAAACCGGTTATCTGGTCGCCGACCGCTCGCCGGAGGCATTCGCCAAGCCGCTGATTGAGCTGCTCCGCAATGAAGACCTGCGAGCCGGCATGGGAGCCAGAGGCTATCAGCGCTGCGTCGATTACTTCGAAGTCGGAAAGACGATCGGCCAACTGGAAGAGTTTTACGAATCGCTGGTCAGGGCGAGGAAATAATGAGCTACGGATGAGCCAGAGGAGCTAGGCTGACGATAGCGGAGGTACTGTGCTGGCGCAATCTGTTTCGATAGAATGCAAGTTATGGAAGACACAGTCTCTCGACTGGTGGCGGTATCGCTGGAGAGCACCCGCCGCGAGCCGTATGTTGGATCAGATGGAAGGCTGTTACAGAGCGCAGTAATTCGCGGCGAGTCGAGCACGAAGGAACTGTCGTTCACGCTACAGACCGGACTCTTAAGCGCCGGACAGATCGAACGATGCGAGGCGCTGCGTAAGCACGGGTTCACGGTTGTGGAAGCTCCCCCTGACTGGCGCTACTCCCAATTCTCGGAAGATTGGCAGGGAGTCGTGGTTCAGGAGGCCATGAGGCAGGTGGAATCAATTATGCAAGACAGCAAAGGGACGGACGTAACGTCCGGCTATGATGCAGAATTGGCGCAAGCGATATTAGAGGCCGTCAACAGGTCATTTCCTAGGCAACTTGACATGGTGGAACTGAAGCATGAACTGCATCCGGAGCCGAGCGACCGTGCGTTATTCACCGCGATCGATGCGCTGCTAATTGAAAGGCTGATAGAAGGACCGCATATTCGGTCAGGAATGCGTGGCGAGCTCGGCGACGTCGTGCACGTCCGAATAACCTCCGAAGGGCGCAAGCACCTCAAAGGCCAAGAACCAACATCAACGTCATCGAGCGGCCCTGTATTCCATGGGGATCAGATAAACAACTACGGCCAAGTCGGCGCAATCGGGAGGCACTCTCAAGGCGTACTCAACATTCAGGAGCGGTGGAAAGAAATCGAGCAGGGCACTGACCTTCAGGCGCTAGCCGTCGAGTTAGAGCGGTTGAGGACGGAGTACCGCAAGGTAGCTACATCCCGAGAAGATGATAAGCAGGTTGCTCTGCTCGGTGATGCTGCCGAAGAAGCCGAAAAGGGTAATGGCAGCCGTGTGGCCGCGATTCTTTCTCACGCGGGAAGGGGCGTTCTCGAGGTCGCGAAGGACATTGGAACCGACGTAGCCGCCAAGGTAATTGTGGAATTGATGAAGGTAGGCTAGTCGACCGGCTGCGATTACATGAAGCGGGCCGTCGGCAGAGTGCCCCGCCTTGAGGCCTTTCTCAGCTCGCGAGCGCGCAAGGCCACCTCGATGGCCTTCGCAATGCGCGTTTTGCTGCTTGACTTCGTTTTCCATTTGTTCTACATTACAAAACAAATGAAACGCGGGGAGCTTCTAGGATCTCTGGAGCACATAATTCTGCTGGCCCTGGCGCGGCTGGATGGAGGCGGCCATGGAATGATCGTGCGTCGCGAAATTGAGAAACGTACTGGCCGCAGCATCTCGATTGGTGCGGCGTATGCGACTTTGGAGCGGCTCGAAGCAAAAGGATACGTCAGCTCATTCACCGGCGAAGCGACCGCGGAGCGCGGAGGCCGTGCGAAACGGTTGTTTCGCATCGAGGCTGCCGGCAAGCGGGCGTTGCAGGTATCTGAACAAACCATTCGCAGCATGACGGGATTAAAAAGCCGCTGGGAGAGCCTATGAGATACGCTTCGCCGCCTGCTCTCGTTTGCCGGCTTCTCGAGTCTGTCGTACCGGCAAGGTATCGAGAGGCCATGCTCGGCGACCTCATCGAAGAATACAATCTCCGCGCGGAATCGGCCTCGCCACTCATTGCATCTCGCTGGATTTGGAGTCAAGCCTGTCGATCCGTCGCGTCTATAGCCTGGTCCTGGTTGTGCAGCGGAAATTGGCTCGCCAGTATGAGTATCGCTGCGGGCGTTTACATCGTCGTGGGGATGCTGAAACTTGCAGTGGACTTATCGATCTCGAAGTTGGTTGCCCCACAGCAAGCGACGCAGGTCGTCCTTGCGCCGGTTGTGTTTCTCTCGGCAGCCGCAATCGGTGGTTGCGTGGCTGCGCGCGTTCGCCGCGGCGCAATGATCTTCCTCGCATTGATGGTAATGATTACGGTTGCCGTCTCGATTGAACGAAAGGTGTGCACGATACCAGTCCCGTGGTGGTATGAATTTGGCTTTCTTACTCTGGGACCGCTGGCGGTGCTGATTACTCCGGCCCTGGCTGGGTTACTGGTGCCACGAGCTGCACAACCGGGGAAGTAAGCCAGGGGCCCGATTCGAGGGATTTCATTGCGGACTAAGTAATTACCGCGAAAGGACAGCCATGAAAACCAACTTCTGGAAATCGAAATACTGGATCGCTTGTGGCATCGGCTTGCTTTCCCTTGCCGCTGGATCGCTTGTGGCTAGCCGCCTCTCGCACATACAGCAAGCGAGCGCCGACAGCGATCGCGTCTTCGAGCTTCGCGTTTATCATGCCCTGCCGGGCAAACTGCCGGCCCTTGAGTCGCGATTTCGCGACACGACGTCCAAAATACTGGCCCGGCACAATTTGAATGTTGTGGGCTACTGGGTGACCGACGGCGCGTCCGCGTCGGACAACGCGTTCATCTGGGTCGTGGCTTATTCCAGCCCGGAGGAAGGTAAAAAGAATTGGGATGCGATGCGAGCCGACCCAGAGTTCCAAAAGGTGATAAGCGCCGAGCAGGCCGAAAAGCTGGTGGAAAAAGTGGACGTGACGTACATGCGTCCGACGGACTTTTCACCGCTGAAATAGTTCCGGGACGAACGCAGCTATTCCGATCGCAGCGTGATTGACGGGTCTACCTGCGCCGCCCGCCACGCCGGCACGCAGCATGCCGTACTCGCCACACCGAGCAGCAGCGCGATCACCCCTGCCAAATCAGGAATAATCGTGAAATAGTTACGCGATTCGCGAGCGGGTAAGTCTTACATGGTCAGGCATGTAAGAACGTTACGGCGGCGCGCAAGCCTGATGCAGCAAGAACTTCCGGAAAAGCGAACAAAAAACGTCTGAATGTGATATCTGTAATTCTCAATAGGCGGAACGAAAATCGGAGGAGTGCGATGCCATCCAAGCCGCGAAAGCCCAAACCGTTCCGTGCGTCTTCGGCGGTGAAGGCGGCCGCCCGGGAAGCCATCGGCACTCCGCCGCCGACACGCGCCCAGCCAACCGAGCGCAAGACGAAAGCCGAGAAACACAAGCCAACTCTCGGCAAGCTGCTGGACGACGCGGAGCGGTAAGCGCAAATCCGTCTAGCGAGCCTCTAAACGGACATCGCCGAGGCCGGACTCGATTGTGCGATTCCTTCGCGATGTGAATAATTGAGCGGCAAGAAAAATAAACAGGAGAGTGCAATGCAGGGGAACCGTTCCAGGGTCGTCATTCTGGCAGCTCTAATTACCGTTACCGCAATCGCGGTCGCGCAAGATAAGAAACCGCTCAGCCCTCCGGGGCAAGCTTCGCTAAAGTTCGCCGATGGGCATACCGTCACCATCGACTACAGCCGTCCTTCCATGCGCAACCGGAAGATCTTTGGCGGCCTGGTTCCGTTTGACCAGGTCTGGCGCACGGGCGCGAACGCGGCCACCAGTCTCAAAACCGACGTCGATCTCAACATCGGGGGAACGAGCGTTCCTGCGGGAAGTTACACCATCTACACCCTGCCGGGCATGAGCAACTGGCAGCTCATCGTCAACAAGCAAACTGGGCAGTGGGGCACGGAGTACAGCCAGGGCCAGGACTTGGCGCGCATCCCGATGAGAGTCACGCAGCGTCCGTCGGGGCTGGAGACGTTTACTATCTCCTTCGACAAGACTGGCGCCAACGCCGCCGTGCTCAAGTTGGAATGGGAGAACACCATCGCCACCGTCGACGTGCAGGAGAAGAAGTAGCGGCTGGGAACCAGGCGTCTAAGTCGGCTGCAGGTCAACTGATCTAGCGTGAGTGGAGCACACCTTGAGGCCGCCAAAAAACTCGCCTTTAGAATGCTTTTGGCAGAGACCCTTTCCAGGCTTTTTCAGGCAGCACGCCAGGAATCCTACTTGGCCGGAACAGGAGGCAACTTCTCTTGACACCAATAGCAGGACAAGTCAGTAGTCATGTTTACTTTACGACAATGCGGGCAGCGGCGGATTTCACGAGCCTTCGGCCTGGCCTGCGGGCGAGATGGGCTGGGCTTTTCGGGTGAGAGATGGGGTGAAGCATCTGGGCTTTCCTTGACATCCAGCTCTTGCGTGGCTTCAGGCGGTACCTCATGAACTTTGTGGCGACTGGGAAGACCGCAAATCCGACAGGTACGAAAGGCATCCGCCTGCTTGAACGCATGTGGATGGTCCGACCCACGCCGAGCCAGTCTCACATGTAGCACTTTTGCTTCTTTTTCGCTCATCATCAGCAAGACTATCGCCATGACGAGAGTGCAGGCAATTGCTCAAAGGCCTGATTCGCCGTACACCTTGGTGGTGTCCCTGTAATGGATTGGTTTCGCCCTTTTTGGGCGCGCATAAATGTCGATTCGTTGGGAGCTGGCCTTAGAGTTTGTTGAAACTCGAGGCGGGAGCGCTTTTGAAAGGCGCACCCTCAGGCCTGCCCTAGCTTGCCGAGGGTACGCCGGGGAAGGCCATTTACTATGTTTACTCCGAGCGGGCTCCAGCCGAGGGATCCGAGTCCCCTTCCTGCAGCTTTTTGACACTGGTCACCAGATCGGAATCCACCGGCAGAATAGCTGCGGTGTGGGTGATGTTGAACAGCCGCTGCGCTTGCGGGTTCGCTCCGGCTATGCGAAAGTGGCCTCCACGCTCTCCCATCTCCCCAAAAGTACGCATAATGATGCCCAAGCCTGCGCTGTCCACAAACTCTACATGGGTCAGGTCCAACACCAGTTTGCGCGCACCTTGCTCGATCAGCGATTGAATCATCGCCTCCGTCTCGCTCAGCCGCGTTCCCATCGTAAAGCGGCCGGCACACGAGATGCCAGTTATGTCCGGCTCGAATTGGAAGACTTCAGTCTCCAACATCATGACAATCAGGGTCCTTTTTTGGATAGAGTGCCCTCAACCGTATCACGCATGGCCTTTGCGTTGAAACAACCAAGCCGAGACCGCGGATTCCTGGGAGGCCCTGATTAAGTCACGTCTCCTCGAAGGGGATGGCCTTCCGAGACTGTGACGGCGACCGGCTAAAGAATTTCGGGGGGCGGTCAAAACCATATCGCGCAATTGCCAAAACCTGCTTCCCTTTTCGACCTATAGAAAGTGGGTCCGAAGCTTGTAGAAGTTGCCTGAAACGCAATATGCTGTTGCAGTCCGTTGTGAGCAACACGCTGCGTGTTCAGCCAAGGAGAGTCTCAATGTCTCGGTCCTCATCGTTTCAGCCAGGGAAGATTGCCGGCTTCATCACCATGTCATTGCTCGTGACCTGCGCCGCCTTCGCGCAGAATTATGTTGCTCCCAGCATGCCGGTGGTCGGCTCGCCTAACACGGTTACCGCCAATGCGCCCGTGCCGCGGCCCTCCACCACGCCGTGTACCGTGACATTGTTCCAGAACTTCGATTTCGACGATTTCAATCCCCGACCCTTCAGCTACACTCCGCCGACCGATTGTCCGGGACCATGGGCCGCGGTGGTGTTTGAAGCGGATTGGTCGGTGGATGCCGGCGTGCAATATGATCGCACCACCAACATCTGGCTGGGCGGCAATGTAATCTTTTTCGGTACCACGGCCGAGCCTTCCAGCAACTTCGTCCGCACCTGGCACACGGAGAGCAATCTGACGGAGCTCGGTCCCTTGTTCGCCATCCCGCAGCAGGGCACGGCCATTCTCTTCAACCTAGTCAACAATGAATACACCAGTCACTACCATGGCAGCGCCTATCTCCAGTTTTATCCCCTGGCGCAGGGCCAGAATCCGCCGCCCGCGGCAAATGTTGTTCTGCCATTGTCGGCTGGCTCAACCGGTGGAACCGTTACGCTGAATTCGTCAACCGACCAGCTCGCCGGGACCTTCACCATGCCGACCAACGTCGAGGCCGCCTATCTTGAAGTGTTCGCGCAAGGCCAGCAGAACGACGAGTTCTGGTACACCTGCGCTCCCAGCAATCTTGCCGGCGAGCTGGACAGCTGCCCCAACACTGGCTTCCGCGAAGCCGAAGTCAGCATCGACGGAACACCGGCCGGTGTCGCGCCGATTTATCCCTGGATCTTCACCGGCGGCATCGATCCCTTCCTGTGGCAGCCAATTCCCGGCGTCCACACTCTCAACTTCGAACCGTATCGCGTCGACCTCACTCCGTTTGCCAGCGTGTTCAGCAACGGCCAGCAGCACACGGTTGCGGTCAGCGTATACAACGCCGACCAGTATTTCTCGGCGACCGCGAATCTGCTGCTGTATCAGGACCTGGGTTCAACCCAGGTGACGGGGATGGTGACCACCAACACCATCGGCCAGCCCGATCCGGTGGTAAACGAGAACATCATCAGTAATGGCAATTACGCTGCCGGACCGGTGGCAGTGAACTCTACCCGCGGCTTCACCGTGGAAGGCTACGTCCAGACCTCGCTGGGCTTAGTGGATACCAAGGTCGTGCAGAGCATCGATTTCAATAATGGGCAGAGTTATTATGTCCCGACGAGTGGCCTGGTCGACAACCAATTCGTCGGACTGATCACCGGCATCTCTTCCGCCACCACCACCACTGCGGGTAGCAACATCACCACCAACGCGACGCAGTATTCATGGCCGCTGGGACTCAATTACGCTTATACAGCCAACCCCGACGGCTCGGTTGTGCAGTCCACCCAAATCAACCAGAGTTTCAGCAAGAGCGTGTTGGTGAAGTTGAATGGCACGCCCACCTATTCCAGCAGCTTGCTGGATAAGGTTTCCCCGACCGATACGCTGTCGGTAGACTCTTCCGGCAATTACACGACCAGCAACCAGACGAACTCGGAGACCTATCAGTACTCGAATTCCAATGGCGCCTGCTGGAACGAGACCATCAAAGCAGCCGCGGGCAATGTGACATCGGTGCAGGGCGGAAGCTGTGCGAGAGGGCAAAAGGCTAAAGTAGTCGAGGAGAACCATCGCTCGAGATTTGCCACAGACTAGCCGCACCACCTGCGGCGACGAAACATCTTCCGATGAAGAGGCGCGGCTTCAGCCGCGCCGATCGGTACCCTCTTCACGACCGGCTTTAGCCCCGGAGGAAACTCGAATTTCAGCCGACCCTGTATAGAAAATGAATTCCCTCGGTGGCGAAAGCCGGTGGTTTTTCGACGGCTTTACGGCGCGCCTAAAGGCACGCCCCTTCAATGAGGATGTCACCACCCGCCGGGCGCAATCGCGATCATAATCCCCCTCTACATTTGCTTCCCTAACCCCATTCTGCGTGCGACAATAGAACTTCCTCCCAGGCCATGAACTCAGTGGAAAGCGCTCCCAGCCTCGCCAAAGGTCCCGCTATTACTCCCCAACTGCTGCGGGACCACGGCATCTCTGCCGAGGAGTATGACCGCATCCTGAAAGCGCTGGGCCGCGAACCGACTTTCACCGAGCTGGGCATCTTCAGCGTGATGTGGAGCGAGCACTGCTCCTACAAGTCGTCGCGCGTGCACTTAAAGCGACTGCCTACGCACAGCCGCCGCGTGGTGCAGGGTCCGGGTGAGAATGCCGGCATTATCGACATCGGGGACGGCTGGGCCTGCGCCTTCAAGATCGAGTCGCACAATCACCCGTCGTTCATCGAACCATTTCAGGGCGCGGCTACGGGCGTCGGCGGCATTCTCCGCGACATCTTCACCATGGGCGCGCGTCCGGTGGCGATTATGGATTCGCTGCGCTTCGGGCCCATCACTAAACCCACCCTATCTCCAACCGAGGGCGATAAGAGTGGGGCACCCACGATCGACCAGGCCACACTACACAAGAACCATTCCGTGCTGGAAGGCGTGGTCAGCGGCGTCGCGTCCTACGGCAACTGCTTCGGCGTGCCCAACGTCGGCGGCGAAGTGAAATTCGAGAGCTGCTACTCCGGCAATCCGCTGGTCAACGCCTTTGCTCTGGGATTGGTGCGGCGCGATCAGATCTTCTACGCCAAGGCCGCGGGCGAAGGGAATCCCGTCATCTATGTCGGCTCCAAAACTGGCCGCGACGGCATTCACGGCGCGACTATGGCCAGCGAGGAGTTCAGCGAAGGATCGGAAGCCAAGCGGCCGAACGTCCAAGTCGGCGATCCCTTCCTGGAAAAGCTGCTGCTGGAAGCTTGTTTGGAGGCGATGCAGACCGGCGCAGTTGTCGGCATTCAGGATATGGGCGCGGCGGGCCTGACGTGCTCAACCTGCGAGATGGGCGGCCGCGGCGGCGTTGGCCTCGAAATCGAGCTCGACCTGGTACCCCAGCGCGAAACCGGCATGACCCCCTACGAGATCATGCTGAGCGAATCGCAAGAGCGCATGCTGCTGGTCGCGGAAAAAGGCCGCGAGGACGAAGTCTTCCGCGTCTTTCAGAAGTGGGGACTCGACGCTGTTACGATTGGCCACGTTACTGGCCAGCCCACGATGCGGGTGCTGGAACACGGCAAGGTCGTCGCCGAAATTCCCAATGCCGCATTGACCGACGACGCGCCGCTGTATCGCCGGCCGCTGGAGCGCTGGGAGCCGCCGGTGCCGCGCGATGTTCCAGTCGACATCTCGCTTGGCGAGAAAACCGACTTCACCGACGAGCTGAAGCGTCTGCTGGCCAGCCCGAACATCTGCTCCAAGCGCTTGGTCTTCGAACAGTACGACTCGATGGTGCAGACCAACACGGTCGAGGGCCCGGGCGGCGAAGGTGCGGTGATTCGCGTGAAGGGCACCAATCGCGGATTGGCGATGGCGCTCGACGGCAACAGCCGCTGGTGCTATCTCGATCCCAAGCTGGGCGCCATGCACGCCGTGGCTGAGTCGGCGCGCAATGTGGCGTGTACGGGTGCAACACCCATCGCGGCGACCAACTGCCTGAACTTCGGCAATCCCGAAAAGCCGCACATCATGTGGCAGTTCTCGCAGACCATCGACGGCATAACTAAAGCCTGCGAAGAGTTGGAGACGCCCATTACCGGCGGCAATGTCAGCTTCTACAACGAGACGCTGGGCGAAGGCATCTATCCGACGCCGGTGATCGGCGTTGTCGGCATCATGGAAGATGTGCACAAAGCCGTCGGCCCGCACTTTCGCGGGGCGGGACGCGTTCTGATTGTGCTGTGCGGCTGCGAGCCCGGTGACGCCTCGGATGTCGAGGCGGAGTTTGGCTCGTCGGAGTATGCCAAGGAGATCCTTGGCCAGATTTGGGGCTTCCCGCCGTCGCTGGAATTGGAGAAGGAAGCGGCTCTGCAGAAGGCGATTGTGGAGATGATCGACCAGGGGTTGATCGAATCCGCGAAAGACAGCTCGGAGGGCGGGCTGGCGGTGACCTTGGCGGAATGCGGCTTCGCGCGCGGCATTGGGGCCCAGGTGGATCTTAGTTCTTACGGGCTGGTGCCCGAATTTGTCCTGTTTGGCGAGGACGCCAGCCGAATCCTGATTTCCTGCGACCCGCTAAACGTGGGGAGAATCCAACAGTTAGCGGTACAATTTGGCCTCTCGGCGGAGTCGATCGGGGAAACGGTCCAGGACAAGTTGGAGATCCGGGTAGCGGGAGTGGTTGCCGCCGCGGCGGACGTGTCGGAATTGCGGGATGTATGGGCCGGCGCACTGGGGCAGGCCCTCCACACCGAAACCGAAGAGCGGCTGGTACCGGGTACATTGCAGAAGAGCTAGCGTCGCTAACTTCGGGAGCCTCAGCGGTCTTAGAAGGGATCTAGACGATGGCAGCCTTGCAGAGATCGGACAGGCCCTTTTGGACGTTCGGCCTGGTCGGTGCTGCAGTAGCTGCAGTTATTCTTGCGCTTGCAGTTTGGTTGAATCATTTACCTGTTGACGATATTCGTCTGATGGTTGGCACTTTTCAAGTAATCGCGCTTGTATTATGTCCCCCGTCGCTTGGCACGATGGCCGTGAACAGCAATACGCCGATGGGAATGCAAGTCTTGGTGGCTGCAGAAGTGGTTCTGATGAACGGCGTATTGTATGGGGTTATTGGTCTTGTGCTGTGCCGGATTAAACGCGAAATCGCTGGCGGATAGGGCGAATCATGCAACTGACCACTGACCACTGGCAACTGGCAACCGACGACAAGCTGCACGAAGAGTGTGGCGTGGTGGCCATCTACGGCCATCCCGAAGCGTCGAAGCTCGCCTACCTCAGCCTCTACGCGCTGCAACATCGCGGACAGGAATCGGCGGGAATCGCCGCGTCCGACGGTGAGTTGCTTAGGCTGCACAAGTCGATGGGCCTGGTCTCCGATATCTTCACTGCCGACGTGCTAGCGCGCGTTCCCGGCTCGCTCGCCATCGGGCACACACGCTACTCCACCACCGGCGATTCGGCGCTGCTCAACGCGCAGCCCATCATGGTGGAGTGCAACAAGGGCAAGATAGCGCTGGCCCACAACGGCAACATCACCAACGCGCTTGAGGTCCGCGGACAGCTGGACCAGCAGGGTTCCATCTTCCAGACCACCAGCGACACCGAAGTCATCGTTCACCTGATCGCACGCTCGCGCGAAGAGACATTGGCCGACGCCATGGCCGACTCGCTGCGCCGCCTGGAAGGCGCGTTTTCGCTGGTCATGCTCACGCGCGACCGGGTTTTCGCCGCGCGCGATCCTCGTGGCTTCCGGCCGCTGGTCATGGGCCGCATTTCCGGCCAGGAGGCTCACCGCGCCGACACCGTTGTCTTCGCCTCCGAGACTTGCGCCTTCGATCTGATCGGTGCGACGTATGAACGCGAGGTCAAGCCGGGCGAACTGGTCATCGTCGGTCCGGAGGGTGTGCATTCGCGCTTCTACTCGCCGCAACAGCCGCAATCGAGCTGCATCTTCGAGCACGTGTATTTCTCGCGGCCCGACAGCATGGTGTTCGGACGGCCGGTGCAGCAGTCGCGCGACGCCATGGGCCGTCAGCTCGCCCTCGAGTCTCCCGTGAGCGCCGACATCGTAGTCCCCGTGCCCGACTCTGGCGTGACCGCGGCCATGGGCTTCTCGCACGAGAGCGGTATCCCTGTACAGTTTGGATTGATCCGCAACCACTACGTTGGCCGCACCTTCATCGAGCCCGAACAGCGGGTGCGCGACTTCGGCGTGAAGCTGAAGTTGAATCCGGTGCGCCATGTATTGGCGGGCAAGCGCGTGGTGCTCATCGACGACTCCATCGTCCGCGGCACCACCAGCAAAAAGATCGTACGCATGGTGCGCGACGCCGGCGCAAAAGAAGTGCACATGCGCATCTCCTGCCCGCCGACCATCTCGCCGTGCTATTACGGAGTCGATACACCGTCCAAGAACCAGCTCATCGCGGCCAACAAGTCGGTGGAGGAGATTCGCGAATACATTGGCGCGGATTCGCTGGCGTATCTCTCGCTGGAGGGCCTGCGCAAAGCGGCCGGCGAGGGCGATGAGAAGGTCTATTGCACCGCCTGTTATACCGGCAAGTATCCCACCAAGCTGGTCGACGTGGAAGACATCGCACCGGCAATCGCAGCAGCCGACTAAGCAACTGCTACACTTCCGGTATGCTCGCCCCGTATGCCGTCCGCGCCGAGAATTCGCGTGGGCGTCGCTTTCCCGAGCCGTCTCATCCTTATCGCAATCCGTTCCAGCGTGATCGCGACCGCGTCATCCATGCTCGCGCCTTTCGCCGGCTGGAGAACAAGACGCAGGTCTTCACCCGCCGCTACTCCGACCACTTCCGCAC
>JBEKCJ010000084.1:0-28387 GCA_050014935.1 Candidatus Korobacteraceae bacterium | reverse complement strand
CACCGCGAAACCACCGGCCCGGAGATCTGGGATGACACCGACGGCAAGGTCGATATTCTGATATCGGGCATTGGCACCGGAGGGACGTTGACTGGCGTGGCGGCGTTCATCAAGCCGAAGAAACCTTCGTTCAAGGCGATTGCGGTTGAGCCTACGGAGAGTCCGGTGCTTTCCGGCGGGCAGCCCAGTCCGCACAAGATTCAGGGAATCGGGGCGGGCTTCGTCCCAAGCATCCTGCGCACCGACCTCATCGATGAGATCATCCAGGTGTCGGGAGAAGATTCGATTGCCATGGCACGCCGCCTGGCTAATGAAGAGGGTCTGCTGGTCGGCATCTCGTCGGGCGCGGCAGTGGTGGCCGCCTTGCGTGTTGCCCAGCGAGAAGAAAACGCCGGCAAACTGATTGTCGTAGTCCTGCCTGACTACGGAGAGCGCTACTTGAGCAGCGCGCTGTTCGAGAAGCTGCGCAACGAGGCTCTAGCTCTGCCGACCTCCGAGGTCACTGTGTGAAGATGTTTTCCTGCATGCGCGAAGATATCGCCGCGGTACTGGAGAGCGATCCCGCGGCGAAGTCCGGACTGGAGGTTGTGCTGCTCTACTCTGGACTGCATGCGCTGTGGGGTTATCGCGTGCACCATTGGCTGTGGATCCACGGCTGGCGGTTTTTGGCGCGTGCGCTTTCGCAGTGGACGCGACTGATCACGGGAATCGAAATCCATCCCGGCGCAGAAATCGGGCACCGCTTCTTCGTCGATCATGGCATGGGCGTGGTGATTGGCGAGACCACAATTATTGGCGACGATGTGACGCTCTACCAGGGTGTGACCCTGGGCGGCACGGGAAAAGAAACCGGCAAACGACATCCCACGTTGCGCAACCACGTGGTCATTGGCGCGGGCGCGCGTGTGCTGGGCAACATCATCATCGGGGAAAATAGCCGTATCGGCGCGGGCTCGGTGGTGTTGCGCGACGTACCGGACAACTCGACAGTCGTCGGCGTACCCGGCCACATCGTGCTCCAACATGGCAAGCGGGTAGTGATCACCGATCCCAAGCAGATCAACGATCCGCTCTCGGAAGCACTGGCTGCGGTTGCCAATGAAGTCAAGGAGCTGAAGAAGGAAGTCCGCGAACTAAAAGGGCGAGAGCTGGTGTTCAGCGACGGCGAGGACAAGCTGCAACAAGTGATCGAGATGGACTACCAGATCTGAGGCTGCGGGCCGCACCTGTGGCGCGCGGCTAGGCGGCAACGCTGGTGGAGGTGCAACGCCGAACAGCGCGGCGGGGCTGTCTGGCTCGCGACCGGTTCTGGGCTGCGGCCTTCAACTGTTCAATCTCCGAAAGCTGACGGGTTGCCATTTCCTGGATCATGTCCAGCACTGTCTTCTGTTTGGTTTCGCCAATGTGTATGAGTTGCATGCTGCGAAGATTATCCGAGACTGGAATTTGAATCATCCCCTAACGGTCGCATCGGCACTACAACCTCTGGGTTAGACGCTTGGCCGGCTTGCCTTCGACCGCGAAGATGCCGGGCCGCGTTTCCCACTCGCCCATCGCCAGCCGCCATTCAGCGCCCAAATACTGATGTTGATTGGGGTTTCATCGATGCTTACCGCTTCCGTGGGATAACATCCTGGATGATGCGAGAACACTATCGCCGCTGGATCCATGAGTGGGAATCGCGCATGACGTCGCGCGACAACAACCGCATCGTGCGGCCGTTCGAGTGGGGTATGGATTGGACAACGCACTGGCCGGGGATTGAGCGGCTCACCGCGCCGGATGACCCCAGCGACCGCGACGCCATGCTCAGCTACATGACAGCGGCCAACGATTTGATGGCGGAGAACAGCGACGAGTTTTTCCGTTACCAGACGCCGAAGGACTTTCGCATCGAGCATCGCAAAGTGGAACTCTTCCACACCGGCAGCGAACCTCCCAAGAAGCAGCCCAAGAACGAGTGGGGAAAGTTTCTACGTTTCACATCGCCGGTCGAGTCGCCCTATCCTGAAAACAATTGCGCCAACGCGCGCTGGTTCCCGGCAAAGGGACATCGGGCGGTAGTGCTGCTGCCGCAGTGGAACGCGGATGGAGTCAGCCAAAACGCGCTTTGCCGCATCTTCAACATGCTGGGCATCGCAGCTCTGCGGCTGAGTATGCCCTATCACGACATTCGCCGGCCGGCGGGCCTCACGCGCGCCGATTACGCCGTGTCCGCCAATGTGGGACGGACCATCGACGCCACGCGGCAGGGCATAGCCGATATCCGCTCCTGCATGGACTGGCTGGAACAGCGTGGCTACTCGCGGCTGGGGATCGTCGGCACCAGCTTGGGATCGTGCTATGCATTCCTGGCCAGTGCGCACGATTCGCGCATCCGGGTGAATGTGTTCAATCATGCGTCTACGTCGTTCGGCGACGTGACCTGGACAGGGCAATCGACCCAGCACATCCGCCAGGGCGTCGAGGCCGTGCTGACGCAGGAGGAACTGCGGCGAGTGTGGATGTGCATCAGCCCGATCGTGTACTTCAACAAGTTCGAGCGCTGGCCGAAGAAGTCGCTGATGATCTACGGGCGTTATGACCTGACGTTTCTGCCGGAGTTCTCAGTACAGACGGCGGGGGAGTTCCTGCGCCGCGGGCTGGACACGACTATCAAGGCGCTGCCTTGCGGACATTATTCGTTGGGCGAGACGCCCTACAAGTACATGGACGCCTGGCACATCTCGCGGTTTCTGGCGAAGGCATTCGCTGGATAAGACATTCCTTCCACGACGGAGGACACGGGGAACCTAAAAGAAAACACTCCGTGATTTCCGAGTCCTCCGTGGGGAACATGATTCTGTCCCGGCATCGGACATTTCTATTCATCGAAGTCGGTCAGGCTGCTGACTACCGTTCTCGCCAAGGCATGGACACCGAACAGTCGCGCTTCATCGTCATTGGCGAAGCCCATGAGGCGCGGTGTGGCGGCGGTGAGTGCCGCCAGCGCCGCATCAACTCGCGCATGAGTTTTGTAGTTGATGAGGTCCAGCGCACCGACTGGGTGGTCAGTGAGGATGGCGTTGGCAGCGGTGGCGCTGCCGCAGATCAACGAGCCGACCGCGGCGCGGCGATTGCGCTTCCATAGCCACGCAGCCATCACGAACAACGAGCCGGCGAAGGCGTAGTCGAAGGCGGCGTGGGTTGCCGGCCCCACCACCTTGGGCATTCTTTGTGCGGCGTAACGTACACCCTGCTGCCAGAGAACCATGTGGGGCCTCGATTGTGAAGTTTCCGCGCAACCAACGGAAGTTGATTGTACGCTCTGAATAAGAGATGCCGGTGGGCGAGGAAGAGTTGGCGCCGCCTGCCCTGGCCCAGGTCAATTCAAAGTGGGAGCGGGGCTGCTTGGCGTTGCCGCGTGAACCTGACGAGATCCTAAAGGGACTGACTCTCTTGCCGATGAATGCTGGCAGGAGACAAGAAACATGGCTCTCTTCACCTGGAACTCCAACTACAGCGTCAAGGTAAAACGCTTCGACGAAGACCACCAGCAGCTATTCGCCATCATCAACGAGTTGCACGATGGAATGAAGGCGGGCCGCAGCAAAGACGTCATGCACGACGTGCTGACCAAACTGCTGCGCTACACCGAGCGGCACTTTACCGCGGAAGAGGCGGTCATGAAGGAACTCGGGTACACGCAACTGCCCGCCCACATTGAGCAGCACCGCAAGTTCACTGGGAAGATCAAGGAGGTTGCCGACCAGTACAAGGCCGGCGCCACCGGCCTCTCGCTCAGCGTGCTGGACTTTCTTACCAAGTGGCTGTCGCAGCACATCGTGGGCGTCGACAAGCAGTACAGCGAGTTTATGAACGCCAAGGGTGTGGCGTAAGCGGGTAACCGCGGGAGCTGTGGAGGCGTCCGCTTAGACGTTCTGGCTTCGTGCCAGGGCGCGCTTGATGGTTTCGTCCAGCGCGGCCTTGGCCTTGGTGTAATCCTCAGGCGTGAGCTTGCCCTGCTGGCGATCGATCTCCAGTTGAAACAGCTCTTCCTTCATGGCTTCCAGCAGGAGCGCGTTGCGATCGCGCGCCGGCGCTGCCGGTTCGACGTAGTCGGCAAAGGCGGCGGCGGCTTCGGGAGAGCCGGCCTCGACTACGCCCGCTGGCGCCGTTGCCGGACGCGGCCGATTGGATCGGGACACGATATAAGCGCCGCCCATTACCAGCACCAGCGCGAATGCGCCGAGAATGAAGACGCGATATTCGTGCAGCGGATCAGGCGCGTCGATGGGAGCGCCCAGGCCACCGCCCGGACGGCTATCGTTGGCCGCGGCCTGCGATCCGCCCATGGCGCCCCCGCCGGAATCACCTGCACCCGCTGCGCCCGGCTGGTTGTCGGTCTGAAAAATTCCTGTGCCCGCAACGCGAAAATCGAGGTCCGCGCCCGGCTTAACGTCGGTGGCTACCATCACGGTCGACTGCGGGTCCGACATCGCCTGGAATTGCTGCGGGCTTGCTGCGGTGAAGGTCATGCTCTTCGGGATCATCACCACAAAGTGCTGTACGTCCTGAAGCGGCTTGGGCGAGATGCTGGTTTCTCCGTTGTACGGCATGTGGTACGAAATTTGAAACTGCGTCTCGCCCGGACGCAGAGGGTAGCTCAGCAGGAAATGATTTTTCTGCGCGCCGGGGGTAGTTTCCGTGGCGATCGGCTGTCCGCCAGGACCTTTGGCCTGCGCGGATTCGATCTCCGCGCCACCGGGCAGCACGATCTCGAACGTTCCCTTGTCATTGGCGACGGTGCGCGGCGGTTGCGATTTGTTAGTCACCGCGTACAACGAGATTCCGTCCAGCTGTTTGCCATCGCTCTGGAAGCGGTCGACCTCGACCGTCTGGCTGAGCCCGTCAAGCTTCTTTGCGGAGTCGTAGATCGTTAGTTCAGCCGTAGTCGCACCGGGCATCAGCGGCCCACCTTGCGGGAAGTAGCCTACGCCCTGATGATTCACGCGAACCATGTGCGGCGCCTGGCTGTCGGCGGGAGCGGGAAATGAGAAGTGCCCTTGGGCGTCGCTCTTGGTGTTGGCGATCTCCTGCATACCTTGCGACAGGGAGAGCAGCGTGACCTCGTCGCCGACGGAGGGCTTGCCGGTGGTGCCATTCGTTACCGTACCGGTGATGGTCTGGGCGGCAGCGCAGGAGCCGAGCCATAAGAAACACAACAACAGGCGGAGTGCGGCCCTGCTCACGCGCGGCCTCCATTGGGAGGCACGCCGGCGCGGCGGGTGCCATGACGGAGTACCACGCGCGCCTTCTCAATCGATTCCAACTCCGCGAGGATGGCGGCGGCCTCGTCTTCCAGCGCAGCTCGCTGCACCGCGTAATCCTGCTCGCTCAACTTGCCGGCCTTGTATTCGAAGTTCAGGTCGCGGAGATTCTCGTAGGTGGCTTCCTTGCGTTCCAGCAGATACATGTGGCGAGTCTTCTCCTCGCCGGATTCCAGCTGGTCTGGTTGGTAAAACACATAAACGAAGAGAGCCGCCGCAAACAGCGCGCAGCCGAAGAGCACCAATACCATCTCTTGTCCCATTATCCCCACCCGTCCAACAGCGGAACGTGCCGGTGTTTCCTGCATTGCAAGTACGGCGATAGCGATAGAGCGTACATCAGAACTCCGTCTCGTGGCGGGCCTTCTTACGAAGGTCGTCGAGTTGTTCCGCGTCGAGGTCCGGACTCGGCACGGGTTGGGCCACAGCGCGCGCCTTCCACAAGCGCACCAGCCAGACGGTCAACAATATGGACAGCGCAAAGACCGCGAAGGGCATGATCCAGGCAACCCGGTTGAAGCCCGTCGTGGTGGGAGCGGCCAGTACCACATTGCCGTACTTCTGCACGAAGCTTTGCAGGACGAGCGAATCGCTGTCGCCGCGCGTGAGCCCTGCGGCCAGTTCGTCTCGCATGCGGCTGGAGAAGGTGCAGCCAACGTGATTGCACTCCATCAGGACCTGATTACAGCTACACATGCACATGAGCTGATGGCCCAGCTTGTTGAATCGTGCGTCGGGGTCAGCGCCCAGGAAGACCATGGCCAGCAATGCGATCAGGACCAGCTGCGCGATGCGGAGTTTCGGGTTGCGAGTTTCAAACTTCAAGAGCGGGACACCAGTTTCTGTTTTTTATTCGGCGGAGCTTCATCGTCGGAGATTAATGAATTGTTACCCAGCTGCCCCGGACACATCTTGTCCGGGCGAGTCGGAGCCCGCTTTGAGCTTGCCGAACGGACTGCCTTTATGCAGTTTACCCTTAATTTCTTATCGCTTCTTCCAGCAATTCGATCAGCAGCTTCTCAGAGGTTATCAGCCAGGCGATTCGGCGTCCGCCGAAGGCCACGGCAGGCTTGGGCCGCTTGACGATCAATGCACTTCGCGAACGAAATTCAACCAGCTGCTCCTCGAGATCGGCCACCTCATAACACACGTGATGCAGTCCGCCTCCGTGTTCCCGCAGAAAGCGTAATACCGGCGAGCCGTCGCCCGCCGGTTCCACCAATTCGATCAGAGGATCCAGCGATCGCGTGGCCAGAAACGCGACCCGAACTTTTTGCAGCGGATCGTGGAAGACCTGGCCATCCCACTCCGCTGCCAACGAGCGCAGGAATCCGGGCATTGCCGTCTCGATGTTGGCAACCACAAAACCCACGTGATGCAGACGGAGGGGACGGGCCATCAGGCCACCTGATGGCGCTTTTGAAGATAGGAGTAGAGCTTCTCGAACGAATCCAGATCGGCCAGATCGTCCAGGTCCATCTCGAAGCCGAACTCATCTTCGATGACGTTCATAAGGGTGATGGCAGCGACTGAATCCCAGGACGCGACGGTGGCAGTGGAGGCGGTCGCGATCCCCTCCGGCGGCAGGTCGGGGAAAACTACCTGGAAACAATTGGTCAGCCGTTGTCTGGTCTCATCCATGCGCTTCTGCTCTCCTCATCTCGCGTATCTCATGATACAGCGCAGGGCATTTCGCTTCGAACTGGGAACGCGTCAGGCGGAAGTCAGACTGCGGCGGCTCGCCTAGCAAGCTCGCAAGAAAGTCCCGCAGCGGCCCATTTTTCGCGGTCGTGGTGAAGCGGAATTCGATCTCGCTTGCGCCGGTGGTCCGGAAGAGCATCTTCAGCGTCTGGTGCTCGATGCGCCGGGCAAACGCACGACAACTCATTACCCAGGTGTCGACCATCAGGCGCTTGCCGTCGGCCCGGCCTGCAACCGCAGCGATCGTGCCCAACGGGCCAAACTTGTCTTCATAACTGACCGCAACCAGCAGCGCGCCGGGGGCTGACAGCAGTTTCTGCCAATCGGGCTGTGTGTAACGTGTGCCGTTCAGGTTGAACTGGTTGGTCTTGTTGACCAACTCCAGTACTCTGGGCTCGCCGGCAGCGGCCAAGTCGAAGGTCACCGACGCGCTGATCTGTTCCAGAAAACTTTCCGGCGTCGCTCCGCTGGAGGCTTGCTCGCGAAACGCTGCGCCTTGACGGACGCTCTCCAGACGCAGAGCGTCATCGTTCGAAACTCGTTCCTTGCCGCAGCGATCGCGAAGGTGGCGCAGCATCGCCAAGCCAGCTCGGTAATCATTCCTGGGAAACAGCACAGACTCGATGCCCGGATGCGCCGCGGCAACTTCGGCCAGCTCCATGGGACTGTCATCGACGAAGATCACGCTGTCGGCGGCAATGTTCCATGTCTCCAGAATGCGCGCCACGCTGCCCGACTTAGCGTTCCAGTGCACTTCGATTGGGAACACCTGCCCGGGACGCAGCAGCAGATCCTTTCGCTCGAAGGCCTTGGCCACGACGGCTGGATCGTTCTTGCTGGCGACACTGATCAGCGTGCCGGAATCGGCAAGCGAGGCGAGAAGCTTCTGATAGAGGCCATGCAGTTGAGCGTGACTCGCGAGGTCCCACGCAACGGCGTCCGGGCCCACTTCGCCGGCGATTCCGCTCCACAGGGTGTCGTCCAAATCGGAGATGATGCCTTTCTTCGGAACCGGCGGAATCAAAGCCAGGGCAAGCTGCGATGCCAGCCGGTCAGCGTGCTCGATTGTGTAAGGCAGGCCAGTGTAAAGATCGCTCTTGAGATCGAGTCGCTCGGACGCAGGCGACTGTTCCGCCAGTCGCTGCGAGTTGAGGACAGCAATCCGGCCTTGCTGTGCAATGTCGGCGGCGAAGTGCATGACCTCGGCTTCGAGTGTCAATTCATGATGCGACGCCTGCCATCCCGGCGTGTGGAACAGCGGCGGCAGAGGAAGCGTAGGCGGCGAGAGCGCGATCCTGGGGCCGGGCGGAATCCGCAGCAACGCGGCCGCGATGCGATTCAGCGTGGTACGCGCGCTGGCGACGATGTCATTGGTTGCAGTCGCGCCCCAGCTACCGGCGCCACGATAATCTAGGCGGGGATCGAGGTCAGGCCACTCCAGCGCGATCACCAGACCATCGGGAGGTGCAGCCTCCGGTATACTTTCGAGCGTTCCAGCGAGGTCTCCGTAAAGGCCGGGCGTGATCGTTACTCTGCGATCGGGCAGCGCTTGCTGCAGGTGTGCTGCGAGAAACGTCTGCAAATGCAGCGGGGTGAAGCCGCACGCCAGAGTGACCGCGAATGGCCGGGCATCACGGGGCACACTTTGCGTGATCCTCAGGGCTTCGGTGATGGTCACGGTGCGGTTACCTTAGGGAGTGGCCGGATCACACTTCAGATCCGCTGCGGTTCGGGTAGAGCCGGCCTTCAGGCCGGCGTTGAAGACCGGGCACCTTAGGCGGGAATTGAGGTGATCACTCTTGTGACCAGCGCAATTCCAGCGTTTTCTTAACCACGGCTAACACGGCGCCAAAGCGCCGCTCTACCAAACAGACAACTCACTATAAGCAATCGGTAAAGCTGAAGCAAGACGAGCTACGTCGCAAATCGCCACGACGCGGTTAGAATGGTAGGCAAATGAAAACCCTGCAAAGAATAGCCATCGTGGGCGGGTGCGGGCATGTCGGCTTGCCGCTTGGCATCGTGCTCGCCAGCAAGGCAGGCCTTCAGGTTGACCTGCTCGATATCGATCCCGCCAAGGTCGAACTCGTCAACTCGGGGACTATGCCATTCATGGAACGCGGCGCGGATGAGCTCCTCCGCAAAGTCGCAGGCAAGTCGCTGCGCGCGACCCTCGATCCCAGCTGCATCAACTCTGCGGACGCGGTCATTACGGTGGTGGGCACGCCGGTGGACCGCCATCTCAATCCCACCGTTGGCGAGGTTTACCGCAGCATCGATGCGCTGCTCGATCATATGCAGGATGGCGCGCTGCTGGTTCTGCGCAGCACTGTCTATCCCGGCGTGACCAGGCTTGTCCACGAGCGGCTGCGCAGGCTCAACCGCAAGATTCTGCTTTCCTTCTGTCCGGAGCGCATCGCCGAAGGCAACGCCGTGGAGGAGCTGATCAAGCTGCCGCAGATTGTCTCTGGATTTGAGCCCGAGGCAACCGCTGCCGCCAGCAGGCTGTTTGGATTGATTGCGCCGTCGCTGATCGAGCTGGCGCCTGCGGAAGCTGAACTGGCCAAGCTGTTCACCAACGCCTGGCGATATGCGAACTTTGCCATCTCCAATCAGTTTTATATGCTGGCGCAGAGCCGCGGTCTGGACTTCTACCGCATTCATGACGCCGTCACGCGCGATTATCCTCGAATGCGCAGCTTCGCCAAAGCGGGATTCGCGGCCGGCCCGTGCCTGCTAAAAGATACACTGCAACTGGCCGCGTTTTCCCAGAACAATTTCTTTCTTGGCCATGCGGCCATGCTGATCAACGAAGGCCTCCCGATGTTTCTGGTGGAGCAGCTTCGGCCTTACGATCTGGCGAACAAGCGGGTGGCGATCCTGGGAATGGGGTTCAAGGCGGAATCGGACGACAAACGTGACAGCCTTTCCTACAAGCTGAAGAAGCTGCTGGAGGTGGAAGCTCTGGAAGTGCTGTGCACCGATCCTTATGTGCCCGACCGCAACCTGGTTCCGCTGGAGACGGCCATTCGCAAGGCGGACATTCTCATCGTGGGCGCGCCGCACGGGGTTTATCGCGACCTTGAGATCCCGGCAGAAAAGATCCTGATTGATCCGTGGAACTTTTTCCCTGCCAGACAACTTGCATCGGCAACGGTGTAGGCGGCCGACATAGCGTTGAGCTAATTTTGCGGACGGTTAGGTTTGTATCAGGGCACGACTGAACAGGCTGCTGAAAAAGGCGAAACAGAGCCTGGTGTCGCCGGCTAAAGGCGGCTCAGAATTTATAAGCTTGCGCTTTCGGCATGACTGAAGTCGCGCCCTGTTACAAAGC
The DNA here is from genome assembly GCA_050014935.1 of Candidatus Korobacteraceae bacterium. Classification (GTDB taxonomy): domain Bacteria; phylum Acidobacteriota; class Terriglobia; order Terriglobales; family Acidobacteriaceae; genus Bog-257. The sequence continues at coordinate 18,043 of JBEKCJ010000084.1, read as the reverse complement.
GTTCAAAGGGGACTTTTTCAGCAGCCTGTGTAGCGGTGCCATGTTACGGGGCGACCACGACACATATTCATTTTCATTCAAAGGAAATTGAGCCCGAAATCATGAAAATACTCGTCACCGGCTCGGCCGGCTTCATCAATGGTTATCTCGTACAGGAGCTTCTGGACGCCGGCTACACCGTGGTCGGCCTGGACAACTTCAGCAAGTACGGACGCGTTGCCAAGAGCTACGACTCGCATCCGCGCTATCGTTTCGTCGAGGGCAACGCGAAAGACAGCGCGCTGCTGAAGGAGTTGCTGGAAGATTGCGACCACTTTGTTGCCGCCGCGGCCATGATTGGCGGCATCAGCTACTTCCACGAGTTCGCCTATGATCTGATTGCCGAGAACGAACGCATCACCGCTGCGGCTTTCGATGGCGCGCTGCACGCGCACAAACACGGCCGCCTACAGAAGATCACCGTGATTTCCTCCAGCATGGTGTTCGAAAACACGAAGGAGTACCCAACGCCGGAGGGCGCGCAGCGCCGTTGTCCGCCGCCCAGTTCAACCTACGGCTTCCAGAAGCTGGCAACCGAGTATTTCGCGCAAGGCGCATGGGAGCAATACCAACTCCCGTACACGATTGCGCGGCCATTCAACTGCGTTGGCGTAGGGGAACGGCGAGCGCTGGCCGACCATGACATCATGAGCGGCAACGTCAAGCTCGCTATGTCGCACGTGGTCCCTGACCTGGTGCAGAAAATTCTCAAGGGTCAGGACCCGCTGCACATTCTGGGCAAGGGCAACCAGGTTCGCCACTACACTTACGGCGGCGATCTGGCCAAAGGGATTCGGGTTTGCATCGAACATCCGGCCGCGAAGAATAACGACTTCAATCTGTCTACGCCGACGCGAACTAACGTGCTTGAACTGGCCGAGGTAATCTGGAACAAGATCCACAAGGGAAGAAAGCCGTTCCAATATGTCTCCGATCCGCCGTATGAATATGACGTGCAGGAGCGCTCGCCCAACGTAAACAAGGCGCGCGAGGTCCTCGGTTTCGAAGCTTTGACCTCGCTGGATGCGATCCTCGATGAGATTATTCCCTGGATCGAGGAACAAATCTCCGTTGGGCAGATGTGAGCCGAGACTTCGGATGCCCTCCACGCCTCCACTCACCATCGTGATCCCGGTCTACAACGAGGGCGCAAACTTTCCTGCGCTGTGGCGCGAGATCGCTTCCAGCATCCAGACTCCCTTCACGGCGATTATTGTTTACGATTTCGATGAGGACAACACCCTGCCCCTAGCGCGGGAGATCATCTCCTCGGGCGAGACACGGCTTACGCTGCGCAAGAATGCTTACGGCCGCGGAGTGACCGGCGCCATCAAGACCGGACTGGAAGCAGTGGAGTCGGGGCCGGTGCTGGTCACCATGGCCGACCTGTCGGACGATCTGACGCAGGTCGACCAGATGTACCAGCTCTACCAGCAGGGCTTCGATGTGGTGTGCGGCAGCCGCTACATGAAGGGCGGGCAGCTGATAGGCGGGCCATTTCTGAAGCAGTTGATGTCGCGGGTCAGCGGACTGACCTTGCATTACTTGCGCGGAGTACCGACCCACGATGCCACCAACAGCTTCAAGCTCTACGACGCGGCCATGGTTCGCGATGTCAAGGTGGAAAGTGTTGCCGGCTTTGAGCTCGGTCTCGAGCTAACCGTCAAAGGCTTTCTTAACGGTTATCGCATCGCCGAAATTCCCAGCACCTGGCGCGACCGCACCGCCGGCAGCTCGCGCTTCCGCGTCCTGCACTGGCTGCCGCATTATCTGAAGTGGTACTTCTATGCCTTCCAAAAGGCGCGGCAACGCGGCCGTGCGCCACGCGCAGTCAAGCAAGCCGACTAGGACGCAATGCGTTTGCATCCTGACACACGGCAGTAGGGCGTCGACCGGTTGTGCCGCCGGCTGAGGCCGGCTGAGAATTTCCAGGGCGGCACTTTCGGCACAACTGAAGTCGTGCCCTGTTACAAGGCGTCTGCTTATGGCACGTCTTAGCGGCCTGCTGAAAAACTCAAAAGCAGATCCCTCGTTGGCCTAAAGGCCTCCTCGTGATGGCAAATTAGAGGACCTGGGACGGCGCAGCTAAAGCTGCCGCTTCAAAACAAGTCGAAAGCGACTTTTTCAGCGGCCTGCGAAGACGTGCCCTGACATGGGGCGTCTAAACCACGCTCAAGCAATCGCCTCGATGATGTTCGCCAACTCCGCCGTCTGCTGCCGCACGTCAAAGCTGGACTGAAACCACTGGCTCGGCGCGGTTGCCGTGTTGGGTAGGCGCAGGAACTCGAGCATCTTCCGGTCCGCCGCCTCGGCCGAATCGTCGGTATAGATACACACGTGGCGCGCCTCAGCCTTAACCAGAACGTCCTCCACCGCCGACGCCCGCTGCACCAGCGCCACAATCGGCCTGCCGATGCACATGTACTCGAACAGCTTTCCCGGCACTTGGACATTGCTCTGCGGCTGCACCAGCAGCAATCCGTCCGCTTCCTCCAGCAGGCGTTGCGCCTCGGCGCGTGGAACCTGCGGCCGCAACTCCAGCCAGCCGTCGCGCTGCGCGCGAGCGAACAACGCCTGGTCGAAGCCGGCCTTCGAGTCCGTTGCACCCAACAAAAGAATGCGCACCGCCGCCTCCTGCGTCCCGGCCGCGCGCAATCGCGCCAGCGACTCGACGATCACATTCGGATTTCTGCCGTGATACAAAGCGCCTGCATGAACGATCAGCTTGTAATCCCGCGCCGGTGTCGGCCGCGCCCGAGGCACATCCTCCGGATCGAAGCCGTTGTAGATCACGTGCAGCTTCTGGTGCACCCACGGAAACTGCCTGCGCCACATATCGGCTGCCGCTTGCACGTTGGCGACGACGGCGCTCGCCCGACGAAAGGTCAACCGCTCCAGCCACGGAATGCAGAACCGCGTCTGCGGCGACAACAGCGCAGGCAACTGTCCCCCAATCGGATCGCGAAAATCCGCGATCCACGGGATGCCCTCTCGCGATCGCACCAGCAGGCCAGCAGCAATTGTTCCCAGCGGCGGATACGTCGAGTACAGTACAAATCGCTCCTGCGGACGAGTGCGAATCAGCTGCCGGCACTGCTCCGCAACCTTCCGCGCCCAGATGAATCCGTAGTGACCGGGAAACATCAATCTGCGGACCAGCAGCTCCTGCCAGGCTTCGAACGACAGCCGGCCGACCTGCCCTTCGTCCCAGACCGCGCGCAATTCATCGGGAACGAAAATCGTGTCGGCAGGGCAGTCCTGTGCCTGCGGCGAGGCCGTGATTACGTGGCAGCGATAGCCCATGCGCTGAAGATATTTGCGGAAGCGGAATGGTCGCAGCCCACCGATCTCCGGAGCAGGTGGGAAGTGATAAGCAATCATGATCACGTGTGGCTTGGGGTCGTGCACCGCTTCGATTGCCTCAGCTTCCATCGCAAGCTCTCGCGAGGCAACAGACTAGCAGAATTCATTTGCCGCCGGTCATTTACAATGACGCAGAACCGAGTGAAGACATCCGGCGCATCGACTCGTGACGAATCCTGAAACTCCAATCCGGCTGGCGATGGTGGCCGGCGCTCGCCCTAACTTCATGAAGATTGCGCCGCTGATGAAGGCGCTCGCGGGCGATCCCGGCTTCGAAGCCGTTCTGATCCACACCGGCCAGCACTACGACGACAACATGTCGGGCCAGTTCTTTCGCGACCTCGGCATTCCTGCGCCGCAATACCATCTCGAAGTTGGCTCCGGCAGCCACGCTCAGCAGACGGCCGAGATCATGCGGCGGATTGAGCCTGTGCTGGAAGAAATACGGCCGACTGCGATAGTCGTGGTCGGCGATGTGAATTCCACCGCGGCGGCAGCGATGGTAGCAAAGAAGCTGGGCATCGATGTGGTGCATGTGGAAGCCGGTCTGCGCAGCTTCGATCGCTCCATGCCGGAAGAGATCAACCGCATCGTCACCGATTCCATCGCTGATCTTTTCCTGGTGACTGAGGAGAGCGGACGCGCCAATCTCTTGCGCGAGGGTGTTGCGGCTGAGCGGATTCACCTGGTGGGCAATCTGATGATCGACTCGCTGCGCCAGCATCTGGAACGGGCGCGCAGCTCTGATATTGCGGACAAGCTGGAGGTTCGCGGCAAGGCGTATGGAGTGGTGACGTTGCACCGTCCGGCGAACGTTGACGACCCGCTTGCTCTGGCTGAAATCCTGGGAGCGCTGGGCGTGATTGCGGAGACGCTGCCGCTGTTGTGGCCGGTGCATCCTCGCACCCGGGCTCGTTTGGCGAACAGTAGCATCTCCCAGCCTTCCGGTATTCGACTGCTGGAGCCGCTGGGATATCTGGATTTTCTGAGTCTTGAAGCTGCCAGCTCGCTGGTGTTGACCGACTCGGGCGGCATTCAGGAGGAAACTACCGTTCTGGGCGTCGATTGTCTGACCCTGCGCGATAACACCGAACGTCCGGTCACCATCGAGTTGGGCACCAACCGCTTGGCGGGGGCGAAGAAAGCCACTATTCTGGCTGCGTGGGAAGAGATGAAGGGCTCACCCTGCAAAAAGCAAATTCCGCCGCTGTGGGACGGGCAGGCCGGCGAGCGCAGCCGCGAGGTCCTGCGCAAATTCTATAAGGGCTAAATGTTTTGGTGATTGACCTCGAAAAATACCGGAACAGCGAATCGGAGAAGGCCCGCATCGCGGACCTGTTTCGCATTATGCCGAGCGGCCGCACCTCGATCCTGGAGATCGGGGCGCGCGATGGGTACTTGTCGCGGCCTTTGGCGGAACGCTTCCAGGAAGTCACGGCGCTCGATTTGGAAAAGCCAGACTTCGAGCTTCGACGAGTGACTACGGTCGCCGGCGACGCTACCAACCTGGAGTTTCCCGACGAATCATTTGATTGCATCTTGTGCGCAGAAGTTCTGGAGCACATACCGCGGGTGGAACAGGCTTGCCGCGAACTCACCCGCGTCGCCCGGCATGAGCTCATCATCGGCGTCCCGTATCGTCAGGACATTCGCGCTGACCGCACCACTTGCCCAAGTTGTGGAAGGACCAATCCGCCCTGGGGGCATGTCAACACCTTTGACGAGCAGCGGCTCGCGGAACTGTTTCCCGGCCTCGCGATCAAGAGCAAAACCTTCGTAGGCACGACCCGGGAGGGAACTAACGCTGTTTCCGCGATGCTGATGGAGTTCGCCGGCAATCCCTGGGGGACATACATTCAGGACGAGCCCTGCATTTTCTGCGGAGCGGTGCTGGTCGAACCAGAGCGGAGATCGTTCCTGTCGAAGGTCTGTTCCGGAGTGGCCGCGCGACTGGACAAGCTTCAGATGTCGTTCGCCCAGCCGCACGGCAATTGGATCCACATCGTGTACTCCAAGGACGGGGGTTGAGTTCCGCCGGCTAAAGCCGGCTCGAGAGGAAAAATAAAGGCGTATCGGCACGACTGAAGTCGTGCCCTGTTACAAAACGGCCCTGCCCCACCCTGGCCAAAAGAAGGCCAGAATGGAGCACCCGCGCTCGCCATGTTGTGGCGCTGGCTGAAGCCGGGCTCGGAAGCCAATTTCGGTAGTGGGCTAAAAGCCAATTAGCCCACTACCCCAATTTCAAAGGGCTTGTAACGGCGAAGCTAAAGCTGCGCCCCTTCACAAGTCGTAGGCATCCAGAAATCTTCAGGGACCTGTCGCGCATGAACGTTGGGACGTTAAAGAGATTCGCCCGGCAATGCCAGAGCGGAGCCTATTTCCGGCCGTCGAACTTCCGGGTTGCGCTGGGGCAGGTCGTGGACGTGGAGCGAAATCTCCGCGTGCATTCGGACGGCGAGCACTTGTTGGCGGCTGCCAATTGGCTCAAGCGCGCTCAGGATGCCACCAGCGACGGCGGATTCGTAGGGCGTTACTACCTCAGGAGCGGTTGGTCGTCGTCCTATCCCGAGACCACCGGCTACATCATTCCCACGCTGTTGAGGCTGGCGGACGAATTACACGATGAAGAATTTCTGGCGCGGGCGCAGCGCGCCATTGACTTCCTGCTATCGGTGCAACTTCCCAGCGGCGCTTTTCCCGGCGCGGAGATTGCCGAGAACTCCACCAACCCGTCGCCGTTCAACACCGCGCAAATCATGCACGGCCTGCAAAGCTGGGCAGAGCGAACCGGGGACGAGCGTTGCCGCGCGGCGCTCCAGCGTGCCGGAAACTGGCTCTGCGAAATTCAGGACCCCTCGGGCGCCTGGCGCAAGTTCTTCTATCAGGACCTGGTGACTACGTATAGCGCCCATCTTACGTGCTGGCTGGCGGAAGCCGGAGATTTCCTCGGCGATGAGCGCATGCTGGAGGGTTCATCGCGGCATCTGGCCTGGGTTCTGCAACACTACGACGCCGAACATGCCTGGTTCGATCTTTGTGGGTTCTCGCAAGAAGATCATGAGGCGCGGCAAGCGGTGACGCACACCATTGCCTACACGGTGTGGGGCGTGCTTCGAACGTCGGAGGTGGTGGGCTCCGCTGAGGGCAAGGCCGCTGCGGAAAAGGCTGCCTATGCAGCTCTGCGGCGCCTGGAGTTATCGCGCCGTCTGCCGGGCGTGCTGGATTACCGCTGGCGGCCGCAGTCATCCTATGCCTGCCTTACCGGCAACGCGCAGCACGCCCTGATCTGGCTGCACATGTACGAAGAACATGGCGACCCGCGACTGTTGAACGCGGCATTGAAGGCCATCGACATTGTGAAAGCGGCTCAGATGATGGATGCCGAAGACACCGGCGTGAGGGGCGGCATTGCCGGCTCGCAGCCCGTCTGGGGCGATTACATCTCGCACGCCTTTCCCAACTGGGCAACGAAGTATTTCATTGACGCACTGCTGGCGAAGCAGAAGGCGCTGGGGAAGGAGGTTGCGTTTCGCTCGAAGCCAGGGGCAATCGGCGCGCCTGTGCCGACGGCTCTGCCGGAGATAACGAGCCCGAACGCGCAAACCACGCCGAAGGTCGCGCTGTTGACCAGCCAGCTCTCGACCAAGGTCATGGAATTTTGCAGCGCTTGGTCGAAGTGGGATTTCCGTCCCGACTTTGTTCTCATCGAGCGCAGGAAAATCCCGCCGTTCTGGAGTCGAGTGCGGACTCGCGTCTCCGAGGGCCGGATCGCGCAGATGCCGAACCTTGCGCCACGCTCGGGGCCTCCGCTGCCCATCGAAAACAACGGAGCGCATGGCGCTGTCTCGGTGCTGGAGTTCTGTAAGCGGGCTGGCATCCCGGCGGTGGAAGTCGACGCGATTAACTCAGCCGAATCCGTGCGGCTGTTGCGGGAACACAAGATTGATTTGCTGGTTTATGCCGGGGCCGGGATTCTGAAGCAGCTCCTGGTTGAAGCCGCTCCGCTTGGCGTGCTGAATGCTCACATGGGGCTGTTGCCCTCCTATCGTGGCATGAACGTGGCCGAGTGGGCGACTTGGAATCGCGATCCGGTGGGTTGCTCGGTACACCTGATCGACAGCGGCATCGACACCGGAGACATACTGGTAGTTCGCGAAGTAGACGTTGCCAGGGCGAGGAGTGTCGGCGAGGTTCGCAAGCTGGTGGACCAAAGCCAGATCGAATTGCTGGGCGAGGTGGTTCGATACGTCCTGAAAACTGGCAAGCTGCCGCAGCGCCGTTCGCAAACATCGAGCGAGGGATTGCAGTATTTCGCCATGCATGCTGTGCTGGTGGAGGCGTTGAACCGGAGATCGAGCGGCGCGTGAAACGGACCATCAATTAGCTGGAAACGGCGGTGATGGAAATGAGCTAAGCGAGATTGGCGTGCTACTCTTGAAAACGCGCCGGAGACTTGAAGGGCACTGCTCTGCCGGCTGAAAAAAATCGGAAACAGCATGGTGCCGCCGGCTGAAGCCGGCTCGGGAAGACAAGAATAAAGCACTTGAACGCGGCGCTGAAGCGCCGCACTACCCGAGCAAGGCGCGACACAAGCGCTACCCGGGCGAGGCACGAAACGAGCGATACCCGAGCGAGACATGAATCGAGGTTTTCGGCAGGCTGTTTCGGAGTGCCGAAAACGTGCGGAGAGGAATTGGGCTTAAGGCCCTGAGGGCCTCTTCCCGCAGCGGCTAAAGCCGTTGTTCTGATTGGTTCTAACGGCACGCCTGAAGGCGTGCCCCTTCAAAGCACGACGGCAGTTTTGGCGGCACGACGGCAGTTTTTGGCGGCACGACGGCAGTTTTGGCGGCACGACGGCAGTTTTGGCGGCGCGACAGCAGTTTTGGCGGCACGACGGGTAAGGCACATGCAGACTGCACCGAAGGTCGCGGGGATATTCCACGCGCTAAAGGAAAAAATCGAAGCCAAGACCGCGAAGGTTGGGATCGTCGGGCTGGGTTATGTTGGCCTGCCGTTGGCGGTAGAGTTTGCCAAGGTCGGTTTCACCGTCACCGGAATCGACGTGCTGCAATCGAAGGTTGAGGGACTGAACCGAGGGGAATCCCACGTCCAGGATGTTCCGTCCGAAGAGATTGCGAAGCTGGTGCGCGAGAAGCGTTTCAGCGCGACCACCGACTTTTCTGTAGTCCGCGATCTGGACACCATCAACATCTGTGTCCCCACGCCGCTGCGCAAGACTAAAGATCCGGACATGAGTTTCATCGTGTCGGCGGTGGAAGCGATTGCCAAGCACTTCCACCCTGGCCTGCTGGTGATTCTGGAGTCCACGACCTATCCGGGCACGACCGACGAGCTGCTGCTGCCAACCTTCGAGAAGCTCGGCTTCAAGGCCGGCGAAGACTTTTTTCTGTGCTTCTCGCCGGAGCGCGTCGATCCCGGCAATCCGGTTTATCAGACCTATAACACTCCCAAAGTTGTTGGCGGCATCACGCCAGCGTGCACGGAGATGGGCAAGCTGTTCTTCTCGCAGGCGCTGGAAACCGTTGTTCCGGTGGCCAACACGCGGGTTGCGGAGATGGTGAAGCTGCTGGAGAACACCTTCCGCATGATCAACATCGGGCTGGTCAACGAAATGGCGTTGATGTGTGACGGAATGGGAATCAACGTGTGGGAAGTCATCGACGCAGCCGCGACCAAGCCCTTCGGTTTCATGCCGTTCTATCCCGGGCCGGGGTTGGGCGGGCACTGCATTCCCATCGATCCGTTTTATCTTTCGTGGAAGACGAAGCAGTCGGGCATCGAAGCGCGCTTCATCGAACTGGCGGGCTACATCAACGGCAACATGCCGCACTTCGTGGTCGACAAGATCCAGACGGCGCTCAACCATCATCGCAAGCCGGTAAACGGTTCGCGCATTCATGTGGCCGGCGTCGCCTATAAGCGCAATATTGACGATATGCGCGAGTCTCCGGCGCTGGACGTGATTCTGCTGTTGAAGAAGCGCGGCGCGGTGGTTTCGTACAGCGACCCGTTTGTACCCAGTTTGAAGCTGGATGGCTTCGCATTGCAGGCCGAACCACTGCTGGAATCCGCCGCCAAGTCTGATTGCGTTGTGATCGTCACCGACCACTCCGATTTTGATTACAAGGGACTGCTGTCGTCGGCGAAGCTGATTGTCGATACGCGCAATGCCATGAAGGCATTCGCATCGGAGAAGATTGTGCGGTTGTAGGTTGGCGGCGAAGCTTGTGGCGCCGGCTGAAGCCGGCTCAGAACCTTTAAGGGTGCGGCTTCGGCACGACTGAAGTCGTGCCCGGTTACGAAGCTTTCGGAAGTGGACTTTTTCGGCCTGTGAAGTCGTGCGTTGTTACGAAGCGTTTTGCTTTCAAACACGCCGAAGGTCCGGCTTGAGGCTTGCCCCGCAGGCCAACTAAAGCCGGTCCAGGATGAGAAGCAGAGGGCTTAGAGGCCGTCCTGCAAGCGGGACTCGATTGCCGGCACTCCACGCTTACCGGCCGACCTTGCGGTTGCTAGTTGCGGCCAGGAAGTCAACAGGACATCATGGCAACGCGTACTTTTTCGGGCGAAGGAGGGTGTATGGGCAAGCGCGGCGGGAGTCTCGCGGTTGTCCTTATATTCGCTGCGGGCATCTTTCTGGCATTGCCGATTGCCGGGCAGACGTTTACGGTCCTCCACACCTTCAGCAGCGGAGCCGATGGGGCCACGCCTTATGGCACGCTGACTTTGGATGCTGCGGGAAACCTCTATGGGACTGCGTCCGCGGGCGGGTTCACCGGCAATAATTGTGCGGCAACAGGCTGCGGCACCGTTTTCAAGCTGGCACACAGAGGTTCGGGTTGGTTGTTCACACCGCTCTATGCTTTTCAGGGGAACACCGACGCGAACTCTCCGCTGGCCGGAGTCACTGTCGGTCCCAACGGCAGCCTCTATGGGACGACACAATACGGAGGCGCCAGCAATGATGGCGCGGTTTACAACGTGAGGCCTCCAGCGCACGCCACCGGCAGCTTCCTGGGAGGATGGAGCGATACCTTGATCTACAGCTTCGCCGGTGGGGAAGATGGAGCGAATCCGCAGTACGGCAGCCTGGTTTTTGATTCCGCAGGAAACATGTACGGCACTACGGAGAACGGAGGAGTCCAGTGCTCGGACTCCAACTACTGCGGGACCATGTTCGAGTTATCGCCCGCCGGAGGTGGTTGGACCAGGTCCTCTGCTTACGCTTTCCCGGGAAACAGCAATGGCTCCAATCCAGTAAGCGGCGTAGTCCTTGACTCCTCCGGCAATCTTTACGGCACAACGCCCTTTGCCGCCTTTAACGGCGTGGCCTACAAGCTAAGCCGAACGCAACAGGGATGGGTGGAAACTTCGCTCTATCAATTCCTATTTGGAGTATTTCCGTACGGAGGGGTCATTCTGGGGCCACCGGGAGTCATTTACGGCACCACTCTGGACACGGTTTACGAGCTGGCATTGTCTGAAGGCCAGTGGAATTACGACATACTTTATGTCTTCAGCGGGACCTACGGTCCCTGGGCCGGATTGACTCAGGATGCGAGCGGAAACTTGTATGGCACAAGCTGCAACGATGGCGCCCACGGAGATGGCTCGGTGTTCAAGCTGACGCCTTCCGGGAACGAATGGACGACGACCATTCTTTATAGCTTTACTGGAGGCACGGACGGATATTGTCCGAAAGCGGCTGTGACGGTAGACGCGAGCGGGAACCTGTTCGGAGCAGCAAGCGCCGGCGGATTGCAGGGGGGTTGCGGCGGGGCAGGATGCGGCACGGTATGGGAGATCACGCCGTAAGAACGGTGGCCAGTCAGGCAGGGCGGCAAGTGAATTTGACTAGAACCGATGTGCAATGATTTGCACATCAAGTGGACAAGGTGTTGCGCTTTCCAAAATGAAGTCTTATAAGTGATGTATTATCAATTTGATAGAAATTGTGTTGTTTGTCGATTCGGCTAAATAATTGCACACACAACCAAGTTTGCTAACGCAATCATTAAGGAGTGATTCGCCTGTGGCGGTTGCTGGCACCAAGACGACGACGCGAACGGCCTTGACCGAACCGGCACCAGAGGTGGCGCCGGGTGGGAAACCATCCTCGAAACTGGCAACTTTTGGACAGAACTTTTGGCAGACCTTGAAACCCTTTGGCTGGCAGGGGCTGCTTCTGGTAGGCGTTCTGATTCTGCTGTACGCTTCGGTACTCAAGCTGCTGATCTATCAGTGGTATATCGATCCCGATTACTCGCATGGGTTTCTGGTGCCGGTGCTTTCGGCCTTCCTGATCTGGCAACGGCGGGACAAGTTACGGTTAATTCCGCGGCAGCCCTCGCCATGGGGAATGGTCATCGTGGCGGGTTCGCTGGGGCTTCTGTTCCTGGGTAGCCTGGGGGCCGAGTTGTCGATGGCTCGTCTGTCGATGCTGGGGACAATCTGCGGATTGATCGTTTATTTTGCCGGGTCAAAATTTCTGCGGGCCATGGCGTTTCCCTTGGCGTTTCTACTGTTTGCGATTCCCATCCCAACGGTAGTGTACAACTCGATTGTCTTTCCCCTGCAGTTCATCGCGTCGCGCTTTGCGACCAGGGTGCTGGAGATCATCAATCTGTTTCCGGTGATGCGGGAAGGCAATGTACTGGTATTGCCGCACATGCATTTGGAGGTGGTGGAGGCCTGTAGTGGGATCCGCTCCCTCATGTCGTTGCTTGCGTTAGCGGCAGGTTATGGATATCTTGTTGAACGCAGCATTCCTGTACGGATCTTCATGATAGTAGCGATGGTGCCGCTGGCCATCATCAGCAACGGTACCCGGGTGATGATTACCGCGCTCATGGCGAACTATCTGGGACCAAAGGCGGCGGAAGGGTTTATGCACGAGTTTTCCGGTTGGGTAATTTTCGTAGTGGCCACGGTTTTGTTCCTGCTCTTGCACAGCGCCATCACATTCGTTCGCAAGAAGCTGGGATGGTACAAAGGTGAGGCCACAACGCTTACCCCCACGGTGAGTCAATGAAGGCGGGGGTACGCTACTGGGTGATGATTGCGGTGCTGCTGGGAGCGACAACCGGCATGGCTTACCTGTCTCATGGTGAGTCGGTTCCGCAAGCCAAGCCGCTTTCCGAATTTCCCGTCCAGGTGGGCACCTACACAAAGGTGATTGACTGGAAAATCGACCAGTCAATCCTGGATTTCCTGCACGTGACCGACTATCTGGACCGTGGCTACTGGAAACCTGGCATGAACCAGGACTTGATGGGGCTGTATATCGCTTATCTTCGCAGCCAGCGGACAGGCGCCTCCATCCATTCGCCCAAGAACTGTCTGCCGGGCGCCGGCTGGAATCCCGTGCAGGCCTCGATCTATGAGTTGCCGCTGGACGATGGGCGCAAGGTGCCGATCAATCTCTATATCCTGCGCAAGGGTATGGACGAGCAACTCGTGCTGTACTGGTACCAGTCGCACGGCCGCATTGTGGCCAGCGAATACTGGGGCAAGTTCTATTTGGTGTATGACGCGCTACGCTTGAACCGTACTGACGCCGCTCTCGTCCGCATAACTATTCCGGTTGAGCAGGGAGATGAGGCGGGGACTCAGCAAGAGGCCATGGCGTTCGCAAAACAAGTTGCAATTGACGTTGATCAGATCATCCCTCGGTGAACCCAGGAGAAGTCATGCGGAAGCGCTACATCGTTTTGTTCGTTCTAATGGCCGTGCTAACCGTCATTCTTGCCGGTTGCAGCCGTAATCCCGACGTCGCCAAGCGTAAGTATCTCGAGAGCGGCAACAAGTACATGGATCAGCAGAAGTACGATGCCGCGGCGATTCAATTCAAGAAGGCCATCCAGATCGATCCCAAGTTTGCCGAAGCCCACTTTCAATTGGCGCAGGCCGACCTGAAACTGGACAAGAACCAGGAGGCCTACAAGGAAATGAGCCAGGTGGTGGAACTGGATCCCAACCACCTGAAGGCGCGGGTGGCGCTGGGAGGCATGTATTTGTCCTCAGGCCATAACTTTTACGGCAACGCCGAGGAGCAGGGACGTTACATTGTTGACCACGATCCCAATAACTCCGAAGGCTACCTCCTGCTAGGCAATGTACTGCTGGCTGAGAAACATCTGGACGATGCTCTGGCTAACTTCAGCAAAGCGATTGCCCTGAAACCGACGGACCCCAACGCCTACCTCAACCGCGGGGCAGCCTATGTTTTCCTGAAGCAGGACGAAGCGGCGGAGAAGGACTTCCGCCAGGTCATTACGATCGATCCCCACATGCTTCCGGCGTACACCAATCTGGCCGGCTTCTACCTGTACAAGAAGGACCCCAAGCAGGCGGAGGAAGTTTACCGTCTGGCAATCCGCAATAACCCCGATTCTCCGATCCCGTATCTTCGCCTGGCCGGTTTACTGCTGCAGGAGGGCCGCAAAGACGATGGCGAAGCGGTGGTGCAGCAGTTGCGACAAGCGAAGCCAAGCTCCACCGAGGTGGCCACCGCCATTGGCGACTACTACCTGGCTGCCCGCAATGCTGAGGGCGCGTTGAAGGAATACGAGCGCGGTCTGACCTTCGATCCCAAGAGCCAGCAGCTCCAGGTGCGCGTGCTGGAGACCATGATCAATATGGGCAAGACGGACGACGCCCAGAAGATGGTCGACAGACTGCTGAAAGACGATCCGGGCGACGTTACGGCGCGCCTGACGAACGGGCGTTTGCTGGCCATCAAGGGCAACACCGCCGAGGCCACGACGGTCCTTCGCCAAGTGGTGAAGGATGCACCGGAAAGCCCGCAGGCCCATTTCGCTTTAGGACAGGTGCTGCGACAGACGGGGGACATGGCCGGCGCGAAGAGCGAGTTGCAGGAGGCCAATCGGATTTCGCCGAATAGCCCGATGATCCTGCAAGCCCTGGCGGAAGTTTATCGCGATAGCCACGACTACGACACGGCGTCGGAGTACGCAGCCCGGCTGCAAAAGCTCAATGAGAACAATCCCATGGCGCATTACCTTAACGCCACCATCTACTTGGGAGAGAAGAATTACGATAAGGCCCTGGATGAGTTGAAAGAAGCGCAAAAGAGCGTACCCAACGATCCTATTCTGTATGTGAACATGGCTTTTGCGTATGCGGGGCAGAAGAAGTATGCCGACGCGGAGCGCATGTTCCAAACCGCTCTACACTACAATCCCGCCTACGATGGGGCCATGGCAAACTACGTGGCCATGATGTTCGCCAACAATGAAGCTCCGAAGGGGGTTGCTTTAGCCGAGCAGTATGCCGCGGCCAATCCCAAGCGCACGACCGCCTTGTTTATCTACGCCTCGGCTTTGGCGACCACCAAGAAGTACGATCAGGCGCTGGCGGAATATCAGAAGGCGCTGCAGGTCGATCCCAAGTCTGCCGCCGCCTACATGCATATCGGCCAAGTCTATATGGCCACGCAGAAATACGATGCGGCCTTGGATGCTTTTCAGAAGGCGCTCGCAATTCAACCCGTTTCCACCTCCATTAACAATGCCATTGGCAACGTTTATCTACAGAAGGGCGATCTGAAATCGGCGGGCAAGTACTTTCAGACCACTCTCTCAGAGAATGCCCACGACCCGGTGGCAGCCAACAACCTGGCTTGGGTGTATGCCGAACAGGGCGAGAACCTCGATATGGCTCTGAGCCTGGCCACGCAGGCCAAGCAGGTAGCGCCGGAGATGCAGTCCGTGAACGATACCCTGGCCTGGATCCAATACAAGAAAGGCAATTACCGGGTTTCGGTTTCGCTGGCGGAAGATGCGGTGAAGAGCTCACCGGATAATCCAGGGTTCCGCTATCACCTGGGAATGGCATTGAGTGGCGCAGGGGAAAAAGACCGGGCCAAGGCCGAGCTGCAGAAGGCCTTGCAGTTGAACCTGAAGGGTCAGGACGCAGAAGACGCGCATAAGACCCTGGCGTCGTTGCAGTAGGAAGCAGTCGAACAGCGCAGCGCTTGTGGCCTGACGAAGAATCGTCAGGCCGTTTTTTTTTGCGGCGGGTGGGTGGCGCAGCCTACCATCGTGAGGGCGCCCCGGCCAAGCCGGGGTTGCTTGGGCGGGGTCTTTCCGTCTCGCCGCCAAAGGTGACGGACATCTCGACCAATCTCAACCGCAGCGGCATCCCCATCCGCTCGCGCTTTCTTCCCGTCCACTCCGACTTCGATCTCGACGGCGCCTTCTTCTCCGGTGGCGTAGTGACGAAAACTACTCCACTCCCAATCCTCCGGCTTCTCCACCAGATCACGCTTGACCGGGTTGCGGTGTATGTATCGCAGTTTCTCAATCCGCTTCTTTGCGGTGTACACGTTGAAGTCGTAATAACGCGCTTGCCAGAAGTGTTTCTGGTCGCCAATCAGTCTCCGTGCCACCGATTGCTTCAGCGCCTGAGCGCCACAGCCAGCGTCCCTCGCTCCGGCTCGCTCAGCAGCAGATGTACATGCTCGGGCATGACGACGTAGCCGGTTACCCGGAAGCCGTACTGCCGGCGCGTTTGTTCCAACGCCAGTTCGAACATCCGCTTGGCGCGCGCCGAGCGCAACAGCGCCTGCCGGCGGTAACAACTGAAGGTTACGAAGTGCAGACCACGGGCCTGTTGGTGGCGCTTCAATCCCCAGGGCACGAGCGTAGGGTGTTCCAGCAGGCGTTGCGTAGTCTGTGACGAAAAGCCCCACCCGAGCAAAAGAAGCTCGGATGGGGCACCCGCAAGATGCTAGGCTGGGCCACCCGCCACTACGCCTTCCGCGAGATGGGTGTGGGGGAGATTGAGTCGGAGTGGACAGGAAGAGATCGCGAGCTCAAAGTGACGGGCGGCCAGCCCCGCGTGTTCCTCTGCCCGAGTTAGTGGGTGTCCCGGGTTCGCCCTTCGTTTGGGCTAACCTGGGGTTCGTTACGCCCCTCCCGACCCAGGTTAGCGTCCAAGCGAGGGACGCGAACCTGGGGCACCAGGCCTACGGTGTTGGACAATAAGAGAGGGGTTTCATATTGAGGAGCACGGATCTAGTTGGCGGGACGTCGCTGGCACTGACGGGATGCTTACTCGGCTACGAACTTCAAGTGCGCTACTACGGATCCATTGGTGACGTCGTTCTGCCGGTGCTGTCGTTCAGCGCGTTTGTAGGAGGTTGCTACCTCCTTGTGAGGGGCTTCACGGGTAGAACACAATCTGCCAAACGGATTTGTGCAGCGGTCCTGGTGGTTTATTGTTCTTTCTATATACTGATTCATTTGAGTGATGGCGGAGCATTCGACAACTGTGATCAAAATATTCAAGCTGCTTCAGTCGACGGTTTGGTTGGCCAATCCATCTCCGCTCCCGGAAGAGCAGCCGCATTTTGCAACAGCGGCCGCTTCGGAGTGTTTCTAACTCGCTATGACGTAATCATGCTCTATGGAATAAAAGTCAAAGCAGAGCAGAACCGAGTAATCCAGGCGCTTATCTATTCCCGCGCGCAAGGACAGAGAGCAAGACCAATTCGGGTGTATTTCTATGAGAAGGAAAACTGGGTGACTTGGAAGAATGAGTCAAATGGCGCAAGTGGAGGTAGTCGGGGCCCCGAAACACTTCTGCGTGTGGCTGTACTTAATTGATTAAATTAATACCTCCGGGGCTGGCACTTGAGTTGATTTTACTCAGGATCGCTTCAAGTCTTCTAGGTAGACGGGCGAAAGTTGACGATTGTTGCAGGATTAAAAGAACTTCATCTCCGGGTCCGAACTGTGCTAAACCGTGCTCCATCGAAGCGGCTCAGAAGCCTGGTGCCCCAGGTTCGCGTCCTTCGTTTGGACGCTAACCTGGGTCTTGGGCTCACGGCCGAGCGTGTTTGGCGTCACTGATGACCGGCATCGGTCGATGTAGCGTCGATCTATGCCGCAAGGTCTGCGTCGCTACCACGAATCGGGTCAGTCGCACTTCATCACCTTCAGTTGCTATCGCCGAAAAGCAAAGTTTGCGGACGGCAGGCTCGATAACCTGTTTCCGGTGGTTCTGGAGGAGATGCGAATCCGGTTCGGGATGCGTGTGTACGGCTACGTGGTCATGCCTGAGCACGTGCATCTGCTGGTCAGCGAACCCCGAACACGGCAACCTGGCTGGAGCAATGCACTATCTCAAGCTGTCGTTCAGTAAGCGCGCGAGGAGTCTGAGCGGGGCCCAGGTTAGCGTCCAAACGAAGGACGCGAACCTGGGGCACCAGCATCAGGAACGCGACTCCCACAATGAACCGTTTTGGCAGAAGAGATACTACGACCGGAACGTGCGCAGCGTGCGCGAGTTCGGGATCAAGTTGCGCTATCTACACCGCAATCCGGTGAAGCGCGGGTTGGTGCGCGACCCGGGCGATTGGAAGTGGAGCAGTTTTCGGCACTACGCCTTCCGCGAGATGGGTGTGGTGGAGATTGAGTCGGAGTGGACGGGAAGAGATCGCGAGCTCAAAGTGACAGGTGGCCAGCCCCGCGTGTTCCTCTGCCCGAGTTAGTGGGTGTCCCGGGTTCGCCCTTCGTTTGGGCTAACCTGGGGTTCGTTACGCCCCTCCCGCCCCAGGTTAGCGTCCAAACGAGGGACGCGAACCTGGGGCACCAGGCTG
>JBEKCJ010000083.1:0-19214 GCA_050014935.1 Candidatus Korobacteraceae bacterium | reverse complement strand
TTGCGCACGTCGTTCATCGTCGGCTTCCCGGGCGAAACCCAGCAGGACTTCGAGTTGCTCTGCCAGTTCGTGCGCGAGGCGCAGTTCGATTGGCTGGGCGTCTTCGGATATTCGGATGAAGAGGGCGCCAAGGCGTTTGACTTGCAAGATAAAGTTCCCGCGAGGGAGGTCGAGCGGCGGCGCAAGAAGCTGATGTCGATGCAGAAGCAGATCAGCCGCAGGAAGAAGCGCGCGCTGGTTGGCCGGCAATTCGATTTGTTGCTGGAAGGTCCGTCGGCAGAGACCGATCTGCTGTGGGAGGGCCGCACCGCGATGCATGCGCCGGAGATCGACGGCACGGTGTACGTCAACGACTTTGGCGATCGCGATGTTCGTGAAGGCGAGTTCCACCGCTGCGAAATCGTCGAAGCGCACGAGTATGATTTGGTAGCAAAGTTGCTTTAGGACACTTCCATGGCGATCGAAGAAGATCGAATAGCCGTTCTCAAAGAGCGCGACAGACGGCGAGTCCTACGAGGCGGGATAGGCCTCTACAGCTACCAGCAAAGTCACAACACAACTCCATTCCAGTTCGCTGCTCAGATCGTCGTTGGGACCATTGTTGCTCTTGCAGGAATAGCCCTTCTCTACGGCATTCACGAGAGGAGAGTTCAGGAAGTTTCCACATTCGGAAGCGCCGAATCTCATTGGGGCGGAGTTGCTTTCGGTTGCTGCATGCTGCTGGTTGGCGTCTTTTTTGTGCACGCGGGCGTCATCTTCTACTGGAGAAAGTTCAGAACGCATCGATAGGGACGATTTCGGCCCCTGATGCACGAACAGCTATGGCGAAGCGAACTGCCAGCCTCCGTTGTCCCACTTGCCGGAAGATCGTGCTGGCATCCGATGCGGAGTTTCCTTTCTGCAGCGAGCGCTGCCGGGTGATCGATCTGGGCAAGTGGGCGAGCGGCGGCTATGTTATCTCTGCGCCGCTGAACGACCCCGAAACCGGCGATTCCAGTTATCCCAATGCTCAAAATAAAAAGGCCAACTGAGTCCTCGAAGGTCCGGTCGTCAGCACCTATGTGGGCGACGATGGTCGCTACCTTCTGTGGCGCAGGACGATTGCGTCCGGCGCCCGGCACGTGGGGATCGTTGGCAGCGGCGCTGCTGTGGTGGCTGCTGGCCTCGCACCTTACGCCCGCTGCGCGCCTGCCCGTAATTCTTGTGCTCATCGTGCTCACCGTCGCAATCGGCATTCCCGCGGCGACGCTGGAGGAGCGCGGTTGCGGCGGGCACGATCCGTCGCATATCGTCATCGATGAAGTTGCCGGGCAGCTGGTGACGTACATCGCGTGTCCCATTGGGTGGCAAGCGCTGCTTGCCGGCTTTATACTTTTTCGAGCGTTCGATATTGTGAAGCCGCCGCCGGTGAGGAGCCTGGAAAAACTGCCTGAAGGCACCGGCATCATGGTTGACGATCTGGGCGCAGGGATTTATGCGCTGATTGTTTTGCAAGTGCTGCTGCACTTTGGGGTGGTCCGTTAAGAGTGGGTCTGCGGTTGGAGAAAGCTTGTGCCGCCGGCTAAAGCCGGCTCAGGACAGAAACAACGGGCTTAGACGCTGGCCTGAAGGCCAGATCTACCGAGTCACAACATGGATCGCAAGGCGGGAACAAAAAACGTAAATGGCAAGCCCCACATCGATGCCATCGATCCCGTCTGCGCTTTGCCTGGCGGGGAAGTGCGCATCGTGGGTAGCGGCCTGGGGCCGCACGAGCTGCGTCGTCCGAAGGTGAGCTTTGGCGAAGTGGATGGGCCGGTCGTTATCAGCTCCGAGCAATTCATCGTGGCGCGCGTTCCTGAGGGCGCTGCGTCGGGCGAGGTTGTGGTCTCGTCCAACGGATCCCGAAGCAACCCCCAGGAAGTCCGCATCGCGGTGCCTATCGCGGAGAGCCTGCATCCTGTTGCCAACCCGGCCGTCGACGCGCAAGGCAATATTTATGCGACCTTTTCCGGCTCGCGCGGGCAGAAGGTCCCGGTCGCCATCTATCGCATCGACACCGATCACAACATCAAGCCGTTCCTGCACGAGATGATGAACCCAACTGGTCTGGCGTTGGATAGCTCGGGAAGTTTGTACGTTTCGTCGCGCTATGACGGCACCGTTTACCGGGTCGCGCAAAACGGCACTATGACTTCGTACGCCGAGGGCATGGGAGTGGCGACCGGCATCGCTTTCGATCGCGCCGGCAATCTCTACGTCGGCGATCGCAGCGGAACCATCTTTAAGATCGGGCGCGACCGGCAGATCTTCGTCTTCGCCACCATTGAGCCCAGCATTGCGGCGTATCATCTTGCCTTCGGCAACAATGGCAATCTGTATATCACCGGCCCGACCACTTCCAGCTTCGACGCGGTCCATCAAGTCGATCCATATGGCGAAGTCAGCGAGTTCTATCGCGGACTGGGACGTCCGCAGGGGATTGCCGTGGACGTTGACGACAATATTTATGTGGCGGCGTCGCACAATGGGCGGCGAGGCATTGTGCGGATCACTCCCGATCGCAAAGCCTCGCTCGTCGTCTCCGGACACAATCTGGTGGGACTGGCATTCGCGCCGGGACGCTCCGCTGTGCTGGCCACGACCAGCAGCGTGCACCATCTCTCGTGGGACATTGAAGGACGCTCGTTGCTGCCGGCAAGCTAAAGATGTTTTCACCACGGAGACACGGAGAGCACGGAGGGAAAACGAAGCCAATTGAAATTCATAAGACAGGAGCCAGAGAGGATAGCGGCCATTCGAGACATCCGAAGCTGCGGGATAGATAGACCGTGACACTTTCGGCTTTAGGACTTGCGGACGGCCTGAAAGTGAGAACTGTGCCGCCGCTCTGCGCCTTAGGTTAATTTCCCACTCCACCCCGCGCTTACGCGCCGGGCTAACATCATGCCGCCGCTGCGCGGCTTAATTGGCGCCGATCTCAGCAGTCTTCTGCCACCCTAAACTTTCAAATCGGATACTCACGCAGACACTGGAGACCCGTCCGCCTGCAAACCCGAGTTAGTCAGCTCTTCTTAGCTCTCTTCTCGCTTTTTCAAGGATTCTGATTTTTCTCCGTGCCTTCCGTGCCTCCGTGGTGAACAATTCCCGGTGCTAGACTGAAATTGTGATTGCGGAAATCATTGCGGTTGGTTCGGAGATGCTGACTCCGTACCGCCAGGACACCAATTCTCTCTTCCTCACCGAGCGCCTCAACGGGCTGGGCATCAGCGTCGCGTTCAAGACGGTTGTTGGCGACAATCTCGATCACCTCATCTCGGCGGCGCGGACCGCGCTTGCCCGCGCAGACATTGCCATCTTCATGGGCGGACTGGGGCCTACGCAGGACGACCTGACACGCGAGGCCGTGGCCGCCGCGCTGGGCATTGAACTGAAGCGCGATCACGCCCTCGTTACCGAAATGTACAAGCGCTTCGCCGAGCGTCGCCTCAAGATGCCGGAGAACAACGCCCAGCAGGCAGACGTTTTGCAGGGCGCGGTGATGCTGCCGAATCCTAAAGGCACTGCGCCGGGCCAGTGGCTGGAGACGACGTACGACGACAAGCCGCGAATTGTCGCGCTGCTTCCTGGCCCTCCGCACGAGTTGCAGGCGATGTGGGACAGCGAATGCGCGCCGCGAATGCGCGACAAAGTTCCTCCCGCGGCAATCGCCAGCCGGGTGCTGAAGGTGGCGATGATGGGCGAGTCGGCGGTCGACCTGCGCGCGGCTCCCATCTACAAGAAATACCCGGATGTCGAGACTACCGTGTTGGCGGGACAGGGCCAGGTTGAGTTTCATCTGCGCGCGACGGCGGCCACCCAAGCCGAGGCGCAGGCTGAAGTCGACCGGCTGGCCGGCGAACTGGAGGACGAATTTGACGACACTGTGTTCTCCGCGCAAGGTGAGTCGCTGGAGGAGATTGTCAGCTACTACATGCAGATGCGAAACGCGAAGCTGGCCGTCGCCGAGTCGTGTACCGGAGGCATGATCGCCGAGCGCATCACCTCGGTTCCCGGCAGCTCGCGCTGGTTTTTGGGGGGAGCGGTGGTTTACTCCAACGATCTGAAGACGCTGTTCGCGGATGTTCCGCCGCTGATGATTGAGGCCCACGGCGCGGTGAGCAAAGAAGTCGCGGTGGCGCTGGCGGAAAATATTCGTGAGCTGTGCGGGGCCGATATCGGCGTGGGGGTGACGGGAATTGCCGGCCCCGGCGGAGGCACGGAGGAGAAGCCGGTTGGCCTGGTTTACGTCGCGGTGACGAATGGTCACAAACACGAGGTGGTGCAGCGCCGCTTCTTCGGCGACCGCGAGCGCGTGCGGCGATGGACAAGTCAGTTGGCGCTGGACCTGGTGCGGCGGATGTTGATGTGAGAAGAAGCAACTAGCAACTAGCAATTAGCAGCTAGCAAAACCTTGAAGTCGGCTTTTCGAAGGGGATGGCCTTCAAGCCGTCCGTGAATATCGCAAAATCAATGCGACTTTAGCCGCTGAGGGACTTATTCATTTTCATTTTGCAAGTCGATCTATGCGGCTCTTTGTGGCACTGGATATCGAACCGGGGATTCGGCGGCGGATTGGCGAGTTTCGCAACCAGATGCGCGAGTTCGCCCCCGATGTGCGCTGGGTGGGGCCGGAGACGTTTCATGTGACGCTGCAGTTTCTGGGTGAGACGGAGAAGCTGGACCAGATTCGCGGCGCGTTGCAGCAGGTCGAAGGCGCAGCGGTCCCGCTGGCGTTTCGCGGCGCTGGATTTTTTCCGAATCCAAAAGCGCCGCGAGTGTTTTGGATTGGGATCGAGTCGGACGAGCATTTGCAGGAGCTGGCGAACTCGGTCGGCGCGGCGCTGAAGCCGCTGGGATTCGAGCGCGACTCCGGCCCGTACAAGCCTCATTTGACGCTGGCGCGAGCCGGGAGTGGGCGGCCCAAGCCGGTTCGCGGAGAACATTGTGCGCCTGGATTGATTGCGGTGCGGGTAAAGGTGGAGGGCCTAGCGCCGCTCGAGTTCGGTAGAATGACAGCGCGCGAGTTCTGTCTCTACGAGAGCAAACTCTCGGCGACGGGTGCGCAGTACACGAAGCTGGCGAGATATTCGCTGAGTGAATCCGGACTTCCGGCGTGAAGTGCAGGAGGCAAACCATGGTACCCCGCTCGGGTCTTCCAACCATCTGGGTCGCGATGGTCTGCGGCGGCTTGATGCTGACGTTGGCGGCTAGCGCGCGGAACGTTCCCAGGATAGGTTATGAAAACAGTCCGACGGTACAAGGCGAACCTGAGGCGAGCAGATATCCCCTTGTCCTTACGGTTACAAGCGCTTCCCGCCACACCCACAAAGGCGCAACATCTTCAACCGGGACCGGCGTGCTGACCTCAAAGGACGACCCGTCCAGACCCCCGGAGAACATCAGCTTCCAATGCGATACTGCTGTTTTTAGCCATGCCGGGAATAATGTTTACACGGCACGTGTGCATAAGCCGTATCAGCTTAAGATTGCGGCACGTGAAATCGGCAGCGACAAGGTGAAAGAATTCACCTGCAAGTATTGATTGCGCCTTGAGCAGAATCGTCCTCATCATCGTCGCGGTCTCCTACCTGCTGGGATCGATTCCGTTTGGCTATTTGCTGGTACGTGTCTTCCGTAAAGAAGACGTGCGGTTGACCGGCAGCGGCAATATTGGGGCGACGAATGTCGCGCGCACGGGATCGAAGCGGCTGGCGATTGCTACGCTGTTGCTGGATGCGCTGAAGGGCTATGCGGCGGTGGCGTTCGCGTTCTGGATGGCCAGCCGGCAGCGGCTGGAAGGCCCGGCTCCCACCAGCATTTACGATCACACGACGGGATCCATGAGCAGCGAGACAATTTTCCTATTGGCGGCGCTGGCGGCATTCGTGGCAATTCTTGGCCATATGTTTCCGGTGTGGCTGGGTTTCAAAGGCGGCAAGGGAGTGGCAACCGCGGCGGGCTCATTCGTAGCTTTGGCGCCGCGGGCCATGCTGGTGGCGCTGGTGCTGTTCGTGTTGGTGGTGGCGCTGACGCGGTATGTTTCGCTGGGCAGCATGGTGGCCGGTGCGGCGTTTCCGTTGTGCGTGTGGTGGCTGGGGCCGGGGGAACGGACGACGGCGCCGATCCTATTGCTGATTGGGGCCTCGTCTCTGTTAATCATCGTGAGGCACAAGGACAATATCCGACGCCTGATGGCAGGGACGGAGAACCGTTTTCGTTGAGGCGTGGTGTGGCCGGCTGAAGCCGGCTCGGGAAAGAGAAGTAAACGGCTTGTCGGCACGACTGGAAGTCGTGCCCTGTTACAAAGCGCTGTTACGAAGCGCTTGCTCGCGGTGCGGCTGAAGCCGCGCCCTTTCAAAGAACCGTGTTCGGAACGCATCGAAACAATATTCGACACGGACGTTTAGGAAGAATTTTGTGAGTGAGATTGCGGTCATCGGCGCGGGGGCTTGGGGCACGGCCATTTCTATTGTGCTGGGCCGCAAGAAGACGCACAACGTGCGACTGTGGGCGCACGAGGTTGAGGTCTGCGAGAGCGTTGCCGCGGCCCGCGTCAACCAGATGTTTCTGCCCGGCCACCCGATTCCGGAAACCGTTCTCTGCACGAATAACTTTGAAGAAGCGCTGCTGGGCGCGGAGATCGTAGTCAGCGTGATGCCGTCGCACCACACCCGCCGGGTGTTTCACGCTATGCGGCCGCATCTGCGGCCTGACATGCTGTTCGTCAGTGCGACCAAAGGCATCGAGAACGACACCCTGCTGCGGATGACTGAGGTGGTGACCGAACTTCTGGGCAGCGGCGCCGACGGCTTCCGTCCGCGCATTGGCGCGCTGAGCGGGCCGAGTTTTGCCAAGGAGGTCGCCAAGGGTGATCCGACGGCGATCACCATCGCCTCAAGTGATAGTGATCTTGCCGCCGTTGTGCAGCGGGAGTTCAGCGACCCGTGCTTCCGCGTCTACACCAACGACGATGTCGTCGGCGTTGAACTGGGCGGCGCGCTGAAGAACATCATCGCCATCGCGGCGGGGATTTTGTACGGGCTTGATCTGGGACACAACACCGGGGCAGCGCTGATCACGCGCGGGCTGGCGGAGATGACGCGGCTGGTGGTGGCCTGTGGTGGAAGAGCTGCGACCATGGCCGGTCTGGCTGGACTCGGCGACCTGGTGCTTACGTGCACCGGAGGGCTGTCGCGTAACCGCAGTGTGGGCGTGGAGCTGGGACGCGGACGCAAGTTGGCTGACATTATCGAAGGGATGCACGGCATGGTTGCTGAGGGCGTGCTGACCACGAACGCAGCGGTAGGGCTGGCCCATAAAGCCGGTGTCGAGATGCCGATCACGGAGCAGATGCACGCCATCCTTCAGCAAGGCAAGAATGTGGAGGATGCAATCCGCGATTTGATGGGACGGCCATCGACCAGCGAGATTGGGTTGGTGAGCGGGTAGGAGCATGGTGTCGCCGGCTGAAGCCGGATCGGGAAGAAGGATAAAGGGCTTATCGGCACGACTGAAGTCGTGCCCTGTTACAAAGCTTTCGGAAGTCGAGTTTTTCAGGGGCCGGTAAAAGCCGACTTGTTGGTTAAGTGCCGCCGGCTGAAGCCGGCTCGGGCCTTGACACAAAGCGTTCAAAGCGGACCGTGCCGCCGCTGTGCGGCTCACATTTCGTCGCCTCTCAAGCGTGGGCTCACGCCCACGCCTAACCCCATCTCGCCGCTGTGCGGCTGGATTTGGTGCCACTTCGAGATGTTTGTCCCGCCGCCCCACTCTGTTCCCGGTTGCGACAGAGTCTCTGACGGCCAGTTCTGCCCGAGTTTAAGGAGGCGGTTTGAGTTAAAACATGCGGCTTTGGGCTCGGGTTCAACATCTAAAGATTTTCAACGCGTTGTGGCAGTTCCTACATGTACGTCTTAGAAGCAACATGGAACGAACGAAAAGTAAGCTGTGTTCGGGGAACGTTTATCGCGTCGGGATTGGGCTGTGCGCCAGCGCCATTCTGACCAGCTCACTGGCGCAGGCGCAGGTCCAGAGTCCTGGGTTGACGTCGCTGCCATCGGCCGAGCAGATCATCCAGCGGAACCAGGATTCCTACAGCGGATCGATACCACAAGGCAAAGCGACTTCCGAGGTCATCGACCTGACGGTGGAAGATGCGCTGGATCGGGGGCTGAAGTATAACCTCGGTCTGTACTTGAGCGAACGCGCCACCGAGGAGAGCCGCGCCGCCCGGCTACGCTCGCTCAGCGAGCTGATGCCGGTGGTGAACGGCTCGTTCAGCGAAGCCGTCAACCGGCTGAACCTGAAGTCGTTCGGCTTCACCTTTCCGGGCTTCCCGAGTTCGGTGGGTCCGTTTGGGCTGACCGAGCTCCAGGCAAACGGCACCTGGACCCCTCTTAATCTGCACTCCATCAACAACCTTCATGCGGCGTCGCAAAACGTGAAGGCGGCGCAGTTCAGTTATCGCGACGCGCGCGACACGGTGGTGCTGGCGGTGGGAGCGAACTATCTGCTGACGATTGCCAACGAGTCGCGAGTAACCGCGGCGGAAGCTGAGCTGAAAGCGGCGCAGGCACTCTATCAGTTGGCGGTTGACCAGGAGACTGCGGGGCTTGCGCCCCAGATCGATACGCTGCGAGCGCGAGTGCAGTTGCAAACGCAGCAGTCAATCCTCATCCAGGCGCAGAACGATCTGGAGAAACAGCGCATTGCGCTGGCGCGAGTGATTGGACTGCCGGTGCAGCAGAAGTTCAGGCTGGTCAACCGCGTGCCCTATCATGCGCTGCCGGAGACGGAGGTGGCGGACGCGTATGAGCGGGCGCTGAAAACGCGTCCGGATTACCAGGCGGCTTTAGCCTCGTTGCGGGCGGCGCAATACAGCCGCCAGGCGGCATGGCAGCAAAGGCTGCCGTCGCTCGGCGTGAGCGGGGATTACGGAATTCTGGGCTACACTCCCAGTGCCCTGGCACCCAACTATACGTTCGCGGCGACGCTGGCCATTCCGATTTTTCAGGGCGGCAAAGTGGAAGCCGATGTTGGGCAGGCAGACGCGATGCTGAAAGCGCGGCAGGCACAAGTGGACAACCTGCGGGCGGGCATCGAGCAGGACATTGAGGACGCGCTGCTCGATATCAAGGCTGCGGCGCAGCAGGTTGAGGTGGCGAGGACGGGGCTGGATTATGCTCAGCAGACGCTGGAGCAGTCGCAGGACCGCTTTGCCGCGGGCGTGACCAACAACGTGGAAGTGATCCAGGCGCAGCAGCAACTGGCGTCGGCCAACGAACAGTTCATCGACAGCTTGTACGCCTACAACATCGCCAAGGTGCTGCTGGCGCGCGCGATCGGAAATGCCGAGGAGGCAGTAAAGCAATATTTGTCGGAGCCGGGCAGCGTGTTGCCGGCGAATCCGGCGACGCCGACACCGGGAACAGTTCCGACCCCTTCGCCGAGTGCTTCCGGAGCGGTGGGAGAAGTTCGCGGACAGGTGGGGCAGCCGGCGGACAGGGAGGCCCTGGTTAAGTGAATGGCTCAGCGGCCGGTGAAGTCGTGCCCTGTTACAAAGCGTGGTGCCGCCGGCTGAAGCCGGCTGGGAATGAAAAAGGGACTTGGATGCCAGCCTGAAGGCTGGCTCTACCGGTGTCCTGTTAGAAAGCAGCGGAGAACAAGCGGCAGCGCTGCGATGGCTGCCGGTCAGCAGCAACATGAAACATGCGGAGAACAAATGAGTCCGACCACAACCGAGCCAGATGAAATAAAACATCCCGAGCCGCAGGGCGAAACCCACGACGAGAGCCATGCTGCGGAGCTGCGGCAGCGGCCCGAAGACCGTCGCGGCATGTTTCAGAAGCACCCTGCCGCGAAGCCCATTGTTTTCCTGATAGCAATCGTGGCTATCGCGCTGGTGGGCTGGTTCTGGTGGGAGAGCCGGCAGTGGGAAAACACGGATGACGCGCAGATTGACGGTCACATTTATCCCATCAGCGCGCGCGTGAGCGGGCAGGTTATCAAGGTGAATTTCGACGATGGCCAGGTGGTGCGGCAGGGCGACGTGCTGGTGGTCATCGATCCCACGGACTACACGGTGGCGCTGGAGCGCGCCCGGGCCGACTATCAGGATTCGCAAGCCCAGGCCGAGGCCGCGCATTATGGAGTGCCGGTATCGAGCGTAGGATCGTTCAGCCAGATTCGTTCCGCCAGCGCCGACATGGCGTCTGCGCAGGCCGGAGTAGCGGCGGCGCAGAAGCAGGCCGAGGCCGCGCAGGCGCAGATTACCGAAGCCCAAGCGAACGCGCTGAAGCTGAACAAGGATGTCGAGCGCTACCGGCAACTGCTGGGCAAACGCGAGATCTCGCAACAGCAATTCGATGCGGCTATCGCGGCCGCAACCGCTGCCAACGCTACCGTGGATGCGCGAAAGGCCGACCTGCTGGCGGCTGACGCTCAGGTGAAACAGGCGCAGTCGCGGATTGAACAGGCCAATGCGGAAATCAAGAATGCTCAGGCCACTCCCAACACGGTAGCTGCGACCAAAGCGAAGTCGGAGTCTCAAGACGCTCAAGTCTTGCGCTACAAGGCGGCGCTGGACCAGGCGCAACTGAATCTTTCCTACACCACCATCGTTGCGCCGGTCGACGGGGTGGTGGGAAAGCGCTCGGTGCAGGTGGGCTCTAATGTCGCCGTGGGCCAGGATTTGTTGGCGGTGGTTCCCCTGAACGATGTCTGGGTCACGGCCAACTTCAAAGAGACGCAACTGACCAACATGCATCCTGGGCAGCCGGTGAAGATCAAGGTTGATACCTATGGCGGCCGGAAATGGGACGGCCACGTCTCCAATATCGGCGGGGCCACGGGGGCAATCTTCAGCTTGCTGCCGCCGGAAAATGCCACCGGCAACTATGTAAAAGTGGTGCAGCGCCTCCCGGTGCGCATCGACTTCGATGGCAATGACAAGCCAGACTTCAACAAAGATGGATTGCTGCGACCAGGAATGTCGGTTGAGCCGGACGTCAAGGTCCGGTGAGGCTGCGGGAGCAGGCTGCCTGCCTTCCGCTCGCACACGAGGGCATGGTGAATTTGCGCCCTCAATTCCCCACGAGGTTTACGCAACGCCAATAGCGAGAAATGCTTGCCAATAAAGGAAAGCGGACACATAATACCGGGCACATAATAAAGCTCACTCAAACATTGCCGCTCAGCGAGTGTCGCTTACACCAGACTTGAACTGGTTGAGGGAGGAAGGTGATGACTTACATCCCGTGTCCAGGTGGCTTGGCCACGAACTGGAAGACCAAGAAGGAAGCGCTGAAATGGCTGAAGAAGGTGAATCATTGGCCCTGTGGTGGAGAGAGTCACTGTAGAGGCGAAGCAGCCTGCGCCCGGGGCGGTTCTCTGTTTAGAGTGAAGTTGGTCAAGGGTGGTTATGCCTGGAATGCCCAGGTGTTTTGTATTTGCCCACCGCTCGGCCCACCCGAAGGTGAAGACGCGATCGTCGTCTGGGCGCCGGTGGGTGGATCGAAGAAGCTGGCAAAAAAGGCGGCAAAGAAGTCCGCGCCGGCAAAGTAGGGGCGCGAGGGATTTCTGCTTTCCTGATGCTAGCGGGGAGCGATCACCGGAGCTTGGACAGTGGGTAAATACTGCCGTTCAAATCCTGGACAACCGGGTGATTACTACAATCCCGATTATCCCAAAACGGGCACTACCATTGCGCTAGTTGCAAACGTCCTACCTCTTCGCACAATTTCAGTCAACAATTTCGGCAATTCCTGTCATACTCTCAGCACTGCGCCATGATTAGTTTATGAATTTCACTACCCTACCGAACCTGATTGCTCTGGCCATTTTGGTGGTGGTGTTTTGGGCAATCTCTCGCAAAGCCGTCGGCGAACAGGTACACCTGTGGCTGATTGGCTGGGCGCTCGTGCTGGCGCATTTCGCCGCCCAATTTACAGCTACAGCCAGCGGGTTATGGGGCGTGGTGGCAACGTCGATCAGCCTGGACTCGTTAATTCTGGCGAGCGTTGCGTTTCTGATTTCGGTCTCGGCAATCGCCTCGAATCGCCAACGCAAAGTGTATCTCGCGGTCGCTATTGCCATACCTGCCTTGGCATATACCAACGGAGCAATCCTCGGAAATGTCCACCTAAGCTATTACTACGTCTGCGCAGCGATTGGGCTTCTGGCTCCCTTGGTGTTGTTATGGAGCTACAACCAGCAGGGCAGTCTTTACGCCGTGGGCGCTACCGTAGCAGCCGCCGCAGCAAGCGGGATAACGGTGTGGGGCATAGCTCGCGGTATGCCGGAACTGGGCATCACGGTCATACTTGCCGCCCTCAACTTTGCCACCGCGATGCTGTATTGGAACCATCACAAGCGCGTCACTGCGGGAGTTCTGACGGCGGTCTGTGGATTCGTGTTATGGGGAGCGGTGTTTCCCGCCGCGGTTTTACTCCAGGTCTTTGCGTCCTCGGTACGGGTTGAATCCGAGGTCTGGAACATTCCCAAGTACCTGGTGGCGGTGGGCATGATTCTCACTCTGTTGGAAGACCAGATCGAGCGAAGCACCTATCTCGCCTATCATGATGAGCTTACGGATTTGCCGAACCGACGGCTGTTGGACGACCGCCTCGATCAGGCCCTGGCTCAGGCCAGCCGCACCAGAAGCAAGGTTGGTGTGTTTGTGCTGGACCTGGATCATTTCAAGGAAGTGAACGATACCTTCGGCCACAGGGTCGGCGACTTCGCTTTGCGGGAGGTCGTCGCCCGGCTCGGGAGTCGCATACGAGCGAGCGACACACTAGCACGTTCGGGGGGCGACGAATTCACCATCATCAGCCAAGTGGAAAATGCGGAGGGAGCCCGGGTACTGCATTCGGCCCTGGAGTCTGCGCTTTCCGATCCGATTGTTGTCGAAGGCAGACAAGTGCGAACCGGACTGAGCATCGGGCTGGCGCTTTATCCCGATGATGGCAGCGGCCCAGACCAACTTCGCGCGGCTGCCGATCGCGCTATGTACGCGGCGAAAAGAGCCTCCCGCCCCGCGGAGGCCGTAGGTGCGGTGCCTCAGGCTTCGTGCTAGGACTGCCTCATAAATGGTGCATACTTTCACCCATAGGCTAAGGGGTAAGACGATGGGTCGGAGCAGTCCCTATACCTTACACCTAGGTGGTAGTAGTAAATGACTTCCTTCGAGATGTGCAACAACTTGCCACTTTCCCTTGGGACGCTTTCAAAAACGTGCTGAAAAGTAAGCACTTGTGGCGTCCCACATTGGAATCCAAAGTGCACTGTCAAGGTTACTTCGTCTGCTGTCCTGATTTGGCCCTTGCGTGGACAGCTGGCTGAGCCATTTCCAAGTACCCTAGGTGAGGCGACTATGAGGAAGATTGCAGCCGTGCTTGTTGTGGTTCTGGTGGGCGCTCTAGCGGGCTATGCCCAGACCTGCACTCAGACAACTCTCAACAACTACCTTGGCTCCGGCTTTTCGTGTACGGTCACTGACCAGACGTATTCGACCTTCAATTACACATCTGAGTCGAATCCCAGCGGGTTTGCGCCTCCTGCGAGCGCCGTCACGGTAACTCCCATCACCACGCCTGAAAATCCGGGATTGCAGTTTACCGCGGGCTGGTACGCCTCCACTAATTCTGGTGTTTTGTCTATGGATTCGACATTCGAGTGGAATGCCACCAGCATTTCGCCGATCACCGACCTTAGCCTTTCCATCGCTGGCGTAGGTTTTTCAGGAACTGGCTCGATTAATCTTGACGAAACCGCCTGCCTGGGAGCCGTACTGCCTGCTTGCAGCGGCGGCACCATCGTTACCCTCAGTGTTTTCGATAACGCCAGCGGAAGCCAGCTGTTCGACCAGGTCAACTTCGCGGGAGTGAATGAAGTCTCCGTCGAGAAGGACCTCCTGATCACCGCCGGCACGAATGGAAGCGCTGAAGTCTCAGTAATTACAGACCAGTTCTCCGAAGGCTCCTCCACGGTCCCAGAGCCCGGGACGTTGGGCATGATGGGAGCCGGAATCGTCGCGATTGCTGGATTTGCCCGTCGCAAGTTCAACCTATAGTCGAGTTTTCTCACCTACAAGGACCCAGAGCCGGAGCGAAAGCTCCGGCTTTTGATTTGCAGCCTCCGGCCGATATCTTAGATGTGGTACGTTAGATTTTGCCGGAGGAAGATGTGAAGAAATGGGTTTTCCTGGTTGTCTGGGCCCTCGCTCCCGGGTGGCTGGTTTCGGCTTCGGCCGGCGGGCAAACCACCTCCTTTGCAACTCAGTTTTACGGAATGTGGCGTCCCTACCCGCTCGGTAGTTCCAACACTGGTTCAATTCGTTACGAGTTTCGTCACAACGCCGCCACCGGCAAGGACGAAATGACGCTGACGCGCACTTGTCCGGGCGAATATCGGACCACCACCGCTAAAGTAGTCTCTCCCGTCGAGATTTCAGAAAATAACATTCACGTGCTCAAAGGCGGCTCTGACGCTCAGCCGGGCGAAGCCGATGCCATGTGCAGGGTCAGCGTTGGGGCGGACGTGATGAGCTACACCATGTCCGACAATGGCACTCGGGTGACCATCACCAATCCGGGCGGCAATCCCGACATTCTGGATCTGGTGCGCCAGGATGGGACGAATGGCGACGTGCTGCCCACCAACTTCTACGGAAGCTGGTTATTGCCGTCGTTCGACGACAAAGATACCCGGGTCCAGATAAGGCTTGTGTTCTATAACAACGCAGACAGTAATACCAGCAGTGTGCGGCAAGTAATCAGCTGCTCCAAAGGTAACAACTCGCTGCTTGCCCAGGTGGATTCGGCGATCACCGTCGGCAATGACCAAATCACAATTCTGGATACCGCTGCCCACGAGGAACGGGATGGATTGTTCACCTGCAAGGCGACCCTGGCCGCCGGAACCTTGCATTACGTGCTTTCGCCAAATGGCGCAATCATGACTTTATCCAAACCAGGCGAAAAGCCGCTGGTACTCACGCGGGAGCACTAAATGCCTCGCCGGTTGCTTGGTTTCGCGTTGTGCTTGCTTCTGGTTGCGGCCCCAGCGAGCCTGTCGGTGCGGCACCAGGCACAGGCGCAGCAACTTACGCAACGGCTCATCCTTAAAGACGGTTCGTATCAGTCGGTCCAGAAGTATGAAATGCAGGGCGATCGGGTGCACTATCTCAGCGCCGAACGCTACGAGTGGGAAGACATCCCAGCGTCACTCGTCGATTGGGACGCCACGAAGAAATACAACGACGCGCTCACCAGCGGTAAGCTTCGTACCAAGGTCATAGAGACGCCGGAGGAAAAGGAAGAGCGCGAAAAAGAGGCTGCCAACTCGCCTGAAATTGCGCCCGGATTGAAACTTCCAGGAAGCGGTGGGGTGTTTCTGCTGGATGTGTTTCAAGGCAAAGCTGAGCTGGCGGAAATCGTGCAAAACGGCAGCGAGGTGAATAAGAGCGCCAAGAAAAGCGTGCTTCGGGCTGCCATCCCCTTATCGAGCAATAAACGGGCGTTCGAGATCAAGGGCGAGCACGCGCAGGTCCAGTCGCACCTGCTGCGTCCCACCCTCTACATCGACATTGACGAAGGCGCGCAGAATGACGCCGCGCTGGCTGATCGCTTCCGCGTAGTACGAACCGTGGTGAAGAAGGACGCGCGCGTGATCGGCAACGTGAAGGTCACCGTCGGAGGCAAAGTCAGCGAGGAGATCAGTTCCCTCCCGGTCAGCGTCTCCAAGCTGGGAACCGGCCAGTGGATAAAGCTGACACCCAGCCAGGACCTGGCTGCGGGCGAGTATGCCGTCGTCGAGATGCTGACTCCAACCGAGATGAACTTGTACGTCTGGGATTTCGGCGTCAACCCTAGCGCGCCAGTTAATCCGAATACCTGGCAGCCAGTTCCGGCGAAATGACAGGCAGCCGTTGATTCCGTAGACAATCCGGGTAGACTAGGTGCGGGGGGACGAGGACAACGTGGGCTCATTTGGCGAGCGTCTGCGTCGGGAGCGGGAGATGCGCGGCGTCTCTCTGGAAGAGATTGTCGCGATCACGAAAATCGGACGCCGTCTGCTGCTGGCGCTGGAGGAGGAGCACTTCGATCTGCTTCCCGGCGGAATCTTCAACAAGTCTTACGTCCGCGCGTATGCCAAGTGCGTTGGCATTAACGAGGACGAAGCGGTTGCCGAGTATATGCAGGCGGCAAATGAAACTCCGCCTGATACTCGCGTCATCGCGCAACAACACGCTTCCATTCATTCCAACCGGCCGATGGAGCGCTCGGGTTTCCCGGTTCTGCCGGTCCTGATCCTGGTGGTCGTGATCGCCGGAGGAATCGGCGGCTGGAAGGTTTATCAGGACCACCAGAACGATCGCGAGAAACGGGCCGCAATTCCGCCGAACCCTGATGTGTCGCAACAGCCGGCGAATACGCCCGCGCCGGTTGCCGCTGGCGGACCTGCGGCCGATCAAGCTTCCTCCGCGCAGCCAGTCCAGACTTCGCCGACAAGCCCTGCTGCGACCGACGCCTCACCTCCTGCCAGCGCGGCTGTCGTGCCGCCTCCAGAAACTGCGGCGGCGCCGAAGGTATCCACGGAAAGCTCTTCCGCCAACCCATCCCCCGGAGCTCCGTTTGAAGTGATCGTTCGCCCCAAGGACAGTGCCTGGGTATCGGTTAAGTCCGACGGCAAATATGTGGTTCGCGGCATCATCAGGCCTCCGGATGTGAGAACGATTCACGCCACCGGTCAGGTCGTCTTCTACACTGGTAATGCGGGCGCGGTAGAAGTCACATTCAACGGCAAGAACGTTGCTCTGACGGGCGGTCCAAACGCTGAGCAGGTGCTAGTTTTCGACCCGCGCGGTCTGGTGCCGGACAAGCGGCCGAAGACGGTCGCACCATGAAAGATCCCGGTGGCGATGCTACCCCGCAACCATCCATGAAAAATGTCGGCGAGAATGTAGTTCGCATTGAAGCGGAGGCGTTGCGCGCTTTGGCTGATCGCCTGGCTGGACCGATGTCCGCCAGCTTCGACCGCGCGGTCGAGCTGCTGTACAACTGTGCTGGACGCGTCGTGGTCACCGGCATGGGCAAGAGTGGGCTGATCGCGCGCAAAGTTGCTGCCACACTTACTTCCACGGGAAGTCCCGCACTCTTCCTGCATCCTGCCGAGGCCATGCACGGCGACCTGGGAATGGTGGTGCGCGGCGACGTCGTGCTCGCGCTCTCAGCCAGCGGCGAGACTGGCGAGATCCTGCAAATGCTGGCGACTGTGAAGCGCCTCGGCGTACCGCTGATCACCATGACCTGCGACGAATTGCCGGATGCCCCATTCTGGCCTTCTTCTGGCCAGGGTGGGGCAGTTCAGGGCCAGGTCCGCTCGCTTTCCACGCTGGCCCAGGCCGCCGATGTTGCTCTCGACTGTTCGGTCGCCGGTGAAGCCTGCTCGCTAGGCCTCGCGCCCACGGCATCCACCACCACCATGCTCGCATTGGGCGACGCACTGGCGGTTGCGCTCTCCGAACGCCGCGGCTTCAAAGAGGAAGACTTTGCCAACCTGCATCCCGGCGGCAAGCTGGGCAAGCGCTTCGCTCGCGTCGCGGCGCTGATGCACACTGGCGACGCCGTCCCTCGCGTCGGGCCCGCAACTCCTATGGCGCAGGTGATCTATGAGATGTCGCGCAAAGGCTTGGGCATGACGACGGTGCTGGAAGGTGACAAACTGGTCGGCCTCATCAGCGACGGCGATTTGCGCCGCCTGCTGGAACATCACGGCAAAGAGGTGTTCGACCTCACCGCCGCCGAGTGCATGACGCGCTCACCCAAGTTCGTCGGCCCGGAGATCTTCGCCATCGCCGCCCTCGACATCATGGAGCAGAAGAAGATCACTTCCCTTCCCGTGGTCGACGAAGCCGGACGGCTGCAAGGCGTGCTGCACCTGCATGACCTGTGGGGCACGCAGATGCTGTGAGGGCAATCCTTATCGGTCGAGCCGCTTCGTCCAGCCAGCCTTGAGTTCGCTGTAGGGGATTAGTTTTCCAGAGCGTGCTTCTTGTAATCCTTTTGCGATCTCCTCAACATGGTGCGCGTGCAGCGACAAATATTGGTCTACTGCCGCATTCAAGAGATAGCTGCGGTCTCGGTCAAGCGATCGCGCCGCACGGTCGAGGGCATTCACGCGCTCACGATCGGCCCGGAATGTAATCGTCTGCTTTTGCGTTCGCATTAAGAACGCTACAAGTCGCCTCGAGAGAGCTTTGTGTCAGGGCACGGCTTCAGCCGTGCCGCAACCGCGGCAAGAAATACTCGGGCTTTAGCCCCTGCGGGCTTTTTGACAAATCAGAACGAGGGATTTCCACATAGTAAAACTTCTCTTCGCCCGCTCACCCAGTAGCACTGGCAACCGTAGTTGACTGTTCGATTTTCCGAAGCCAACGCTCGATCAGTTTCCACGATTGCGTCGACGATTTCCGAAGCGGAGTAATCGTCGCGGTCATGCGTATCTGCTCCCATTTTCTGGCGTCCGTCTCGATTACGTCGCCAAAGTACGTAACGTCCTTGACTCGGCGGAAGTGTCGAAACCAAACGCCTATCTCCGGCGCGTGAGCCCGGATGTAGTTGTACTCGCCATCGACAGTCGCCAAAGCGAAAGGGAAATGATGAACAAAAACTAACACCTTGTCCCCTTCTTGCATCTCGTTGGCAAATGCCATGTAGTTTTTCTGGTTCTCGGGCAACTGGGACGGGGAAGCCCGGGTTAAATCCCCTACATCGCTCGAAAAATCTAGGCCGATGTAGCCCGCGCTGAGGCTTTCAACGGTACTCTTCAAAGCCTGCTCAGACTCATCCGGATGTAACTGCATGCGCCAATACGTCATAGTTTCGCCGCCCTCAGAACGGTATATCTTCGTCCGTGATCTCGGGGCCGCTGGAACCTGCCGACTGCGGTGCTTCGCTCTCGGCCGTACGCTGGTCGAAACCGCCGCCGGAGGATTTGCCTGCTCCACGGCCGCTGTAACCACCTCCGCCGCTTTCGCCACCCTCCCGTGCGCCGCCCAGCAGCACCAGGTCGTTGATGATGATTTCCGTCTTATATTTCTTCTGGCCAGTCTCCTTGTCGTCCCAGGAGTCGCTGTGCAGGCGGCCTTCAATGTAAACCTTATTGCCTTTCTTCAGGTACTCGGAGGCGATCTC
>JBEKCJ010000082.1:0-20589 GCA_050014935.1 Candidatus Korobacteraceae bacterium | reverse complement strand
GTGGCTGGGTATCGCGTAGTGTTGTAAGAAGTAGGTAAAGATCTGAACTGTATTGCCTCGGGAATAAGCCCAAATGATCGTGTTTCGCACCCCGCTCCCTGATGTTGATCGTCCTGCAATGGAGGCCGATGTCGTCATTGTCGGCGGAGGCCCGGCAGGCATGGCTTGTGCTCTACGGCTCTCGCAGCTGATTGACGAACACAACGCCAAACATCCCGAAGCACAGCTCAGTAAAGAGAACGTTTACCTGCTGGAAAAGGCGCGTGATGTGGGGGCCCATTGTCTTTCCGGAGCGTTGCTCGATCCTCGCTCCATGCGCGAACTCCTTCCCGGCTTCGAAAAGGAAGCGCCACTCGACGCCGCCGTCGCGGGCGAGGCCGTTTACTTCCTCACTCCAACCGGCAAGTTCAAGTTTCCCATCACGCCTCCGCCTATGCGCGACCATGGGAACTACGTCATCTCGATCAACCGCTTTGCGAAGTGGTTGGGCGGCAAGGTCGAAGAGGCCGGAATTACGGTCTTCACCGGCTTTGCTGGTTCTGAGCTATTGTTCGACTCCGGCCGCGTTGTCGGCGTCCGCACCGACGACAAAGGTGTCGACAAGACAGGCCAGCGGAAATCGAATTTCGAACCCGGCTACGATCTGAAGTCCAAGGTCGTGATTCTTGCCGAAGGGTCGCGCGGCTCTCTGACTAAGCAACTCATCGGCCGCTTTCAACTCGACCGCGAGCGCAATCCGCAAACCTATGGCGTCGGCATCAAAGAACTGTGGGAGCTGCCTGCCGGCCGCATGGCCCCCGGCGAAATCATTTACACCATGGGCTATCCGCTTACCTTCAACGAGTACGGCGGCGCCTGGATCTATGGATCGAAAGACAATACCGTCTCGCTCGGCTTTGTGACCGGCCTGGATTATGCCGATCCGCGCGTTGATCCGCAGCGCATTCTGCAACAGTTCAAGACGCACCCTTTCGTTTCCAAACTGCTGGAAGGCGGAAAGATGGTGCGCTATGGCGCCAAGTCGATGCCCTACGGAGGCTGGTGGTGTGTCCCGCCGCTGGCAGGCGATGGCTGGATGATCGCCGGCGACTCGGCCGGCTTGGTCAATTCGCAGCGGCTGAAGGGAATTCATCTGGCGATCAAGAGCGGAATGCTGGCTGCCGAAACTGCCTTCGATGCCATGGTGAAGCAGGATTTTTCGCTGCCCATGCTGGAGACCTTTCAGACGCGAGTGGAGCAAAGCTGGATCAAGTCCGAGTTATGGCCGGTACGCAATTTCCATCAGGGATTCGAGGGCGGATTCCTGTCAGGGATGTTCCACGCCGGGGTTCAGCAGTTCACCGGCGGACGCGGCCTGAAAGCGCATTACACCAACGAACCCGGACACCAGCGCATGCGCCATCTCGTCCGTCTGGCGGCCGATGGAGGAACCCGGAGCAGCATAATCGGCGCGGCCAAAGGCGATGGTAAGGTTACCTTCGACAAGCTTACAGACCTGTATCATTCGGGCACGAAACACGAAGAAGACCAGCCGGCGCATCTCGTGATACACGACACCAATATCTGCAATGAGCGTTGCGTGACGGAGTTCGGCAATCCCTGCAAGAATTTCTGCCCGGCGAACGTGTACGAGATGATCGAGGCGAAAGACACGCCGAGTGGTCTGGAGATCCATCTCAACCCGTCGAACTGCGTGCACTGCAAGACCTGCGACATCATGGACCCCTACGAGATCATCACCTGGGTCCCGCCGGAGGGCGGCGGCGGCCCGAATTACGAGGGGATGTGAGGAAGGCCGGAGGCCGTTCTCTCGCTCTTCGCCTTTCGCTGTTCGCTTTTCGCCAGAGACACAAATCCGCGCGAATATGCAGTGTCATCCTGAGCGCAGGATCGCCGCCTTTGCGATCCGGAGTCGAAGGACCCCTATCATTCGAACGCAATCTATCTAGTTCGGCTCTACCACCTTGTTGCTGCTTTCTTCGCAGCTATACATCTATAATGGCTGAAGTGTTTCCGACCTCCGCGGCCTAATGGCATACCGATGGCTGCGGCGGCGGTGTTCCGCTGTTCTCCGAGTCGCGGCTAAACAGGGCCGCTCGCTCAGGATGACAGCAGGACCGAGGGTGTGGAGGGAAACGTCCACGCCTCCCGTGCTTGGAAAGGAAACGATCGCAGCGCCGCCTCCGCACGTCTGCGCCTTCCCTTCCCCGCACAATTGGAACTCCCGCCCTAGCCAAAAGAAGGCTAGAACGGGGCACCCGACTACGGGCCTTTCTCTCTTCGCCAACTTCGGCAGGAGCCTCTGGCGAAAAGCGAAGAGCGAACCGCGAAGAGCAATGTTCCTACACGACAAACACGGGCGGCGCATCAGCGACCTGCGAATCTCTATTACCGATCGCTGCAACTACAGGTGCGTCTACTGCCGCTCGGGCAGCGACGGGCCGCAGTTTCCGGAAATGCCAATTGCCGACTACCTGCGCATGGCCAAGGTCTTTGTCGGATTAGGGATCACGAAGGTCCGCCTGACCGGCGGCGAGCCACTCCTGCGCAAGCGGCTGATCGAGATGGTGCACGAGATTGCTCAGATGCGAACCGTCGAAGGCACTCCGCTCGACATCGCCATAACAACTAATGGACATCTGCTGGCCGACATGGCGCAGCCGCTGGCCGACGCTGGCTTGTCGCGCGTTACCGTCTCGATGGACGCCGTTGACCCCGAACGCTTCGCTCGCATCACGCGCGTGGCTAACGGCTACGAGAAGGTGCTGGCCGGAGTTCGCGCGGCGCAGCGTGCTGGTCTGGATCCAGTGAAAATTAACTGCGTGCTGCTGCGCGGCTTCAATGACGACCAGATCGCGGCCTTTGGCCGCTTCGCGCGCGAGGAAGGCGTCGTTGTCCGCTTCATTGAGTTCATGCCGCTGGAAGAAGATCGAGTGTGGTCGCCGGAGATCGTCGTCACCCTCGACGAAATTCTGCGTCGCATGGCTGAGTTCATGCCCCTGCGCGAGATCGGCCACACGGGAAGCGAGACCGCCCGCCGCTATGTCTTCGAAGATGGCATTGGGGAGATCGGCATCATTGCGCCGGTGTCGCACCCGTTTTGCGGCCATTGCAGCCGCGTGCGACTCACTTCCGATGGCAAGATTCGCACCTGCCTGTTCTCGGTACGCGAGCACGACCTGGCTGCTTTGATGGAGGCTGGCGCGAGCGATGACGAACTAGCTGAGTTCATCCGGGAGGTCGTTGATCAGAAAGAAGCGCGCCACCACATTGGCGAGCCGGGCTTCATCCCAGCCTCGCGGACGATGGTGCACATTGGCGGGTGAGAGATCTCAAAGTCGGGACAGTTTCTAACCTAGCGTAGTACAGGTAGAGCGGCGCTTCAGCGCCGCGTTCGCCACAGTCAATTAAATCGCTGGAGTGGTGCGGTCATCAGCGATGACCACACCAACTCCAGCTTATTTGGGCCGATTCCCGAACGCCGGCTCTGCCCGACATTGCAAAAGATAGCCCGCAAGATCACTCTACTTCGATACAGCCGCGAACAGGTCCGACTTCAGTAACGCCTGGAAGCGCTGATCGTCGGTTTTGAAGTGCATCTGGAGCAGATCGTTCGAGCTGTTCACCGTAGTATCTTCCAGCGCACTCTTTTCGGAGGGGCTGGCGCTCATCTTGCGGAACAGCACTCCGGCTTTCACCAGGCCCGAGAGAGTGGCCGCGGTCACGGTATCGGAGGTCTTCACACTCAGATCGAAGGTGACTCCGTTGTTGAAGTTCATCACGTAATCGGAGGCCAGCAGCCGCTTCTTGATCACATCGAAATCGGTGAGCGAGCCAGCCTGACCCAACGCCGACTTCATCATGTTCTGCGTGCCCGCCTGGTCCAGTACACTCCATATCGTCGCGCCGTCGATGCTGGTGATCAGGTCGTCAATGACTGTATTGGTCTGCACCGATTCGGCGCCGTTATCGCGCACATCGATGGCGCCCTTGATGGCGACGTTCTCGCCAAACAAGATTGTGGTGGGGTCAAGGAACACCATCTCCATCCCTGAGCCCATGGGATAGATGTACGACAGAAGATACTTCTCCGGCTTGATCTTTCTGGTCTTCATCTTGAGCAGAAAATCTTTCTGCTTGAGCGGACCCTGCGCTATCCCGATGCTGCGCAGTCCTCCCTTAGGCCCGCGGTAGCTGACGAACGTCAGCTGCTCGACATCCTTTTCGGGATCGATCCCCACGCCCCGGAGCGCGCTTTCGAACTGCTTCACGTTGTCCGGCATCACGCGGTCGCGCAGCGCGCGCGCCGTCTGCGAATCGCGCAGCGCGCTGTAATCCACCGAGATGATCTGCTGCACGGCAGCGGGAACAACTGTCTGGGCGTTGCTGCTTAAAGGTGCGGCGGAGGCCGGCAGGCACATCACGGCACTCAGGAAAAGACTGGTGAAAATCTGCTTCATATGCATCTTCTTTTATTTTACTCGACTGTCTCAGCACAGATGCGGAAATGCTCGTTATTCTTGTCTGCGCGGGTACGGATCGCATTCTGGCGGGCAGGAATTAGACGAACGAGCTCTGCCAACATCAACACGGCTAGCGAGGTAAGGTTTTGGGCAGGATGCGACTGAATTACTATTCGACAAGCAACCTGGCTGGAAGAGGATAACTAGTTCACTAAACTGACCCCCAGCCCCTAATCCCTAGCCCCTAACCGCCGCCACTCTCTGCTTCACATCCGCCAGAAACGCCTCATCCTTGATGTCGGCCAGATTGATCTCCACATTAGCCAGCGCGCCTTCAGTGGCGGCGCAGGCGAGCACAACTGCTACCTGGAGGTCAGACATCATCTTCGGGTTTGTCATCGAGGCCAATGAGTCAATGGTCGTCACAACTTCCCTTGCCCGCTCCGCAACGACCAGCGGAACCAAGGTCGCTTTCTTCGTTGCCGCTTCCACTTCGGCCTGCGCCTCGGGATGATCTTTCGCCTTCTTGAACGCCGCCATCACATCATTGAACGACTCGGCGTCGGCGTCGATCGCGGCCTTAAAGTGTTCGCGCAATTCGGCCAACCGTGCCAGCGCGTCGCTCAAATGACGCTCGTACTGCACATAGGCTTTTTTGCCGCGCGACATTCCCGCCACCATGCTACCCAGTGCCGCCGCCATCGCCGCGGTTGCAGCCGCCGCGCTACCGCCTCCCGGAGCGGCCGTGGGCGCCGCAAGCTGCTCGATGAACGGCTCGACCCCGGCGCGAATTCCGCCCACCGCCATCTTGCCGCTCATCACCGCCGCCAGACGATTCTCCAGAATCAGCGACGAGTCGAAATTCTCCACTTGCAGAAACCACTCCGCCGCATCTTCCAGCGCTTTCTTCGGAATCAGCCCGACAATCTCGCTGGACAGCGGCATCACGCCATAGCGCGCCGCCTCGCGCTTCACATACTCAAACACGCGCGCAATCGGCGTCTGGTCGGTGTCGGTCAGGTTCATGGAAACCTGCGCCAGCCCCCGCACGCCCACACCCATGCCCTTCACGTAGCGAAGCCCGCCATTGGAGAAGCGCACCGCTTTACCAATCTTCTTCGCAATTTCCACATCCGGCGTGTTGAGATACACGTTGTACGCGACCAGAAATTTGCGCGCTCCAACCACCGTCGCGCCGGCCGTCGGATGCAGCGCAGCCTCGCCAAAATCGGGCTTGCGCGCCGAGTTCGTTTTCACCTCTTCGCGAATCCCCTCGAACTGTCCGCGGCGCACATTCTCCAGGTTTTGCCGCTCCGGCGTTTGCGCGGCGGCCTCGTACAAATACACCGGAACCTTGTAGCGCTTCCAGATCTCTTCGCCCACGCGCCGGGCGATGGCGACGCAGTCCTCCAGGGTCACACCTTCGATTGGGATAAACGGGATCACATCGGCCGCTCCCATGCGCGGATGCGCACCAGTGTGCTTAGTGAGATCGATCAGCTCGGCCGCCTTGCCAACGCCGCGGATGGCAGCTTCAGCCACATTGACCGGATCGCCGACCAGCGTGATCACGCAACGGTTATGGTCCGCGTCCATCTCGCGGTCCAGCAGGTAGACGCCATCCACCTTCATGGCTGCGATGATGGCATCGACGCGGGCCTTGTCGCGCCCTTCAGAGAAGTTCGGTACACATTCGACGAGTGCGGGCATAAGGAACAGGATAAAGCAAGAGGAGCTGTAAGCCGAAGTGCCTTCTGGATAGTCACATGCTGGCGGCTGAGAAAATCTGTCCGTTCATCGCGAAGCCAATCTGCTTGAATCGATGGCCCGCCAAGCTGGTTTAGTTCGCGGCCAGGACGTCATCGTAATAGTTGATCATCGCTCGCTTGGGAGCGTCTTTCAAGCCGGTGAAGGTAATGCTTTGTTCAGCGGTTGAATTGCCGATCATGCGCGGCGAGCCCACGCGCACAATCGTGCCGTTGGGCATTTCCAGATAAATTGGCACCAGCATGCCGAAGTTCTTGTCGACTCCCGACTGGGTCAGCTTAAATTTCAGCATCACGTCGCCGCTCGGCGTTTTTGCAAAGGACGAGTCGAACGAGTAGCTGGGTAAGGCCGTTCCGTAAACATACTCGCGGAAGAACCAATCCATCTTGTGATTGCCTTGAAGGTCCATCTCCGCACTCATGTGTTTTTCCACCATGGCCTTAAAATCTTCCGTGGTGGCGACTTTGCCGGT
Source organism: Candidatus Korobacteraceae bacterium (assembly GCA_050014935.1). Taxonomy (GTDB): domain Bacteria; phylum Acidobacteriota; class Terriglobia; order Terriglobales; family Acidobacteriaceae; genus Bog-257. The sequence goes on along the minus strand of JBEKCJ010000082.1, from coordinate 13,887 downwards.
ATAGGTAGTCACAAAATCGTGCATCGTGTCCTTGAAGCGCTGGTCCACGGACTGGCGGTCCCACATCATCTGCCGGACCATGTGGAGAACGTACGCGCCTTTCGGGTAAACCAGGCGACGATAGCTGTCGAAGCCCTCGCGACTGTTGGCCACGCGGTCTCCCATCACCAGCGGTCCGGCGTCGATGGCGCGGAATCCCTGGGCATTCCGCTCGGTGAGCATGCGCCGCTCATCGTTCCAGAACTTGATGTACTTCTGCGGCTGCTTGGCATAGACCAACTGGAGATAGATGGAGGCGGACATGTCGGCGAAACCCTCGCTCATCCACTGATCGCGATAGGAGTTGAAACCCACCGCATGTCCCCACCACTGGTGCGCTACTTCGTGCGGCGCCACTACGGTAAAGTATCCGTCGGGATCGTCGGAATACGTGGGGTAAAGGCGGCGCATGATATTGCCAAGCGCGTGCCGCGTGGTAGTGTCGAACAAATAGGACATTGGCAGGTAAACCAGCCCTGGCCAGGACTGTCCGAAGCTAGTCGCCGTCTGTTGCGTAATCTGCAAGCGCTTGCAGTCGATCGGGCCAAAGAAGTCAGAGTAGATCCGGATCGAGTTCTCGGCTTCGCCCAGAGCGTTTTTGCTGAGCTCCACCGTGCTCATGTTGCCCAGCGCTCCACCCACCGCTCGCTGGGCCCCTCTGGTGGTCGTGCCTGGCATCATTCCAACCGTTTCCGTGTTCACCACCGATTGCAGGCTCTGCACCCATTCGGGAGGATCTTCGTTCGCATAGGAGAGCACTTGCATCGACGGCTTATCCAGGGTCGCCGCCTCGACCTTGAACCTGCCAAAATTAAAGCCGGCAACCGCCAGCGGAGCCTGGCTCTTCCATACCGTCAGGTCGTGGTCGCCATCTTTGCTCTCGCTCACCAGATTGCCGGTCGCGGCCATCTTCATACTCTTGGGGATGCGGAAGCTGAGGTCGTAGTTGGTATATTCGCCCAGGCTGCCTGCCACTGCGTTGGGATACCAGTTTTCACGCGCCACCGGAAAATAATTGCCCCCGCCCTCGTTGGTCACGGCGTCCTTGCCGTCGTAGGTTGTGGTGATGGTGTATTGCTCGCCTGGAGACAGCGGCTTCGACAGGACTACCCAAAACTGCGGATCGTCCAGCTTGTCTTCCTGAATAAAATTCAGCGGCTGCCCACCTTCGCCGGTAACAGTCTTGGCACGCAAAGTAGGAAACAGTGTAAAAGGTACAACCCGGACGCCAGCTTGGCGGGACGTGAAGGTGGTCACCGCCTTGCCGTTCAGATGACCGCTCTTCTCGATCTCCGTGTCCAGCTGCTGATGCTCAATGTGAACTACATTGTTTTGTTGCGCGCTGGTTGCTTTGCCGTTGGCGTACTCTGAGCTGTAATGGAATGCGGCCCACACCCCTTCTTTGTGGTCCTCGTACGTCTGCAACTCGATTTCTTCGGGATAAACGTCCGGTACGCCATGAGGGTCGATCACGAACAGCGTTTTGTCACTGTAGTTCTTACCGTGGAGCAGGGCGATAAAAAATCCTCCCGGCTCCGAACTCAGAACATCCTGTAGAATGCGCGCGTCCAGGTTGTAGTGGAGTTTCTTGCGCATCGTGTGCTGGCTTTCGGAAATCAGGGCGGCTTCGCAGGCGGTAGCGGAACCAGGCTTTCCCGACTTCTTGAGGATGTCATAGCTGTCATCGGTAAAGCGCAGCAGCATGCGATTGAAGCTTTCGCTATATTCCGGCGCTTTGGTCAGCAGCGACAAGCTGCGCTCCTCGGATAGAATCGGAGGCGTCAGCAACAATCTTCCCTCACCCACAAAAACCGCTCCCGTCACCTTCCCCTGTACTGCCGACAAGAAACATACAGTGCCGGAGTTTAGCTGGAAGGTAGCCGCATCGCGCTTGAGGGTAGCGTTAACAACAGTGATAGCTTCTGTGCCCAGGGTAATATTGCGCAGCTGTTGATAGGTGGCGTCGGAATTCGCTGTCTGATCGGCAACCAGGCTGGGAACCATCAAGAGACAGAGAACAAGACAGCAATAGCAGACGATGGCGCGCAACATAGCCGCACCGTACACTAGAAACGCTGCTGGCGCAATCCAGTTGATCACTGAATGTTGTTTATGGGTTCCAAGGTCGCCAGACCAGCCGACTATGCTATCCAAAAGGCTAGAAGGTATCTATTCAGATAGTTCTAGCTACTCGGGTATCTCCCCAGGAGAGATCTCGTCCACATAGCACCACATCCAACTTTCACTCGGCTCGATGGAGCGAATCAGGGGATGCTTGGTGGTGTGGAAGTGTTTTGTGGCGTGCTTATTCTTGGACGAGTCGCAGCAGCCCACATGTCCGCACTCCAGGCAAAGCCGCAGATGGACCCAGGTATCGCCCAGCTTCACGCACTCCGGGCAAACGTGAACACTGGTATGGGTAACTTTAATCGTATTGAGGTGAGTGCAGGTTTCCGCCACTTGTATTCTCCTTTGCTCAGCGCTCGAGAGCGCCGCGGTCCCATTTGCCGAGATTGGCAGCTGCGTCGTACGTGCTCTGTAGAAACTCCATTAACATCGCTCGGGGAGAAGCCGCCGCGCGCAAGTCATCGTATAGCAGCAGGAAGTTTTTCAGATCCGGATTGTAGTAAGCAGCCTTAGGAAGCACGACCTGATCGGCAAAGCCGGCCGGCTCCGGCGCGGCATAAGAATAGAATGCCGGTTTAGTCATGCGGTAATCGCCCGGCCAGAAGCCGGCGCTGCTGACTTCGTGCGAGTAGGCCTCGCGGGTGACCGGATCGGCCCCGGGTTGCGCCGGCGCGCGCCGGCCGGAAAAGCGAGTGACCGCCAGATCGAAACTTCCCCAGAAAAAATGAACAGGACTGGCTTTGCCAATAAAAGCCGCCCGGAACTCCTTAAGGACGTCGTCGGCCCAGACCAGAATCTGCCAGAACTTATGGGCCGACTCGGCGTCGTACGATTTGTGCTCGTTATCTTTTTCAAACGGAATCGTCTTCTCAGGAGGAAGTTCGCATGGCGTCGTCCAGATCTTCACATGCACGCCCAGGTCGGCCAGCGCCGTCATCACCGAGTGGTAAAATTCGGCCACGCTCTGGGGCTTTAGCGCCAGTTCTACAGCGTTGCCATCAGAAGTCTCGATCCGGAGTTTGTGATCGACGAAATCGAACATGATCTCGACGTCTCCGTTGTCATACGGCATAGGGGATGTCGTCAGACCGCGAGCGGTCACATACAGTGGAACATTCCACCAGTGGTTGACCAGCGGAGTCAGCTCCAGCCGGACTTTGCCGACCACCTGCGTCCACATGTGCAGAGTCGCAAGTGTGTCCTTCCAGGAATCGTACGGCAGGTCCGGCAGGTTCTTCGGGTCGAAACTCAAATGCCCCGGCGCAACGGTCATCGCTCACCCCATGGTCGCTCATTACTTTAAACGATTTCCGCGCGGCAGGCAGGCCAACAGTCCGGAATACAGCCCGCAAAGAAGATCCCGCGAGATAAACATCGGGATGGGTCATGGATCACATAGCACCGTTCATCGAGACCGTATAATTTTGGTTGCGAACAGTCTCGTCTCGAAAAACTGTTCCTATGGCAGGCCATCATGACAATCATTAAACAGGACGATCTAATCCAGAGCATTGCCGATGCTCTGCAATACATTTCGTATTACCATCCCGTCGACTTCATCCAGAGCCTGGCGCGCGCCTATGAGAAGGAGCAATCGCCGGCCGCGCGCGATGCCATTGCGCAGTTGCTGATCAACTCGCGCATGTGCGCCGAGGGCCATCGTCCCATCTGCCAGGACACCGGCATTGTCAGCGTGTTTCTTAAGGTCGGGATGAATGTGCAGTGGGACGCGACCATGAGCGTTGAAGACATGGTGAACGAGGGCGTGCGCCGCGCTTACCAGCACGAACACAACAAGCTGCGGGCCAGCATTCTGGCCGATCCCGCCGGCACGCGCAAGAACACCCAGGACAACACTCCCGCCGTTATCAACATGACAATCGTACCCGGCGACAAGCTGGAGGTGATTGTCGCGGCCAAGGGCGGCGGCTCAGAGGCGAAGTCGAAGTTCGCCATGCTGAACCCGTCCGACTCGATCGTCGACTGGGTGCTGAAGACCGTCCCCACCATGGGCGCGGGTTGGTGCCCGCCGGGAATCATCGGCATCGGCATCGGCGGCACCGCGGAAAAAGCCATGCTGCTGGCCAAGGAATCTCTGATGGAGCCCATCGACATTGGGGATCTCATCGCGCGCGGCCCCAAGACCACCGCAGAAAAATTGCGGGTCGAGCTCTACAAGAAGATCAATGCGCTGGGCATTGGCGCACAGGGACTCGGCGGACTCACCACGGTGCTCGACGTCAAGGTGAGGGACTATCCCACGCACGCCGCGAATCTGCCGATTGCGATGATTCCCAACTGTGCCGCTACGCGTCACGCGCATTTTGTACTCGACGGCAGCGGAGCCGTCGCGCTGGAGCCGCCGTCGCTAGGAGACTGGCCGAAGCTCACCTACAATCCGGTGAACGCGCGCCGCGTGAACCTCGACACCGTCACCCGCGAGGACGTTGCGAGCTGGAAGCCGGGCGAAGCTCTGTTGCTCAGCGGCAAGTTGCTGACTGGGCGCGATGCCGCGCACAAGCGCATGACGGAGATGCTGACGCGCAAGGAGGCGCTGCCGGTTGACTTCAACAATCGCTTTATCTATTACGTGGGGCCGGTTGATCCTGTGAGAGATGAAGCGGTGGGCCCGGCTGGCCCTACGACCGCAACCCGCATGGACAAATTCACCCGCCAAATGCTGAAGGAGACTAATTTGCTGGGCATGATCGGCAAGTCGGAGCGGGGACCTGAAGGCATCGCAGCCATCCGCGACCACAGGGCGGTGTACCTGATGGCGGTCGGCGGCGCAGCCTACCTGGTGTCGAAGGCGATCAAGAAATCGCGCGTCATGGCCTTCCACGATCTCGGCATGGAAGCCATTTACGAGTTCGAAGTGGAAGACATGCCGGTGATGGTCGGCGTCGATGTGAACGGCAACTCCGTCCATGAAAGCGGCCCGAAAGAGTGGCAAGCCAAGATCGCGGAGTTGGTGGAGATTGGATAGATACTAGGAATGCAGCTCGTCCGGCTTCTTCCACACAGGATCGAGAGGAACTTCGACCAGGGAATTTGCAATCAGAAGCTTGCTGACGGGCTGCCAGCCACCTTGGCTGCAGTCAAACGCTTTGTGTCGCATGGGGTCAATGACCCAGACGTTGGCAACACCCATCGAACGATAATCGTCCCGCCGCTGCTGATACCGTGAAACTCGGTCTTCGGGGGAGAGCACTTCGATGATTGCGACCGGAGGCGTAGCCAAGACAGTCTCAAAGGGTCGGTGGAGCGGAAGAACAGCGATATCGGCAACGCGAACCCGCCCGCGCGAAACCCGCATTCTGATCTCAGGACAGGCCTCTAATTTCCAGTCGTCTTCATGCTTCGCCAGCCACTTGATGAAGAAGGCCTGCGTTAGGGAATGCTCTTGCTCACCCAAATTGCGCTCCTCCAGCTCGCCGTCCACATAATCGCAGTCCGGTTCGTAATCCGTCCTGAGATATTCATCCAGCGATACCTGGGTGGTTGCCATCGCGGGCGCTCCTAGGTGAACGTTTACCATCAGTTCGATGACCTTCGTCGTGTCATGTCAATGCTGGAACCCATCGCGAGAGTTCCCAGCGCCGCCGGGCTGGCGGCTGTGCTAAGCTCAGCGAACGTTTTGCATCTCTACTCCCGGTGATCGCATTTGAGCGGCAGCCCCGCATCCAATCTCATTCCTGTTGAGCAAGACTCTTCCGCCCCGTCTGAAGAGCTAGTTAAGGTGGTCGCCGCGTTCCGCAACGCGGAGACGTTGTCCGCCCGTGAGACAGCTTTTGTAAACATCGTGCGCTGGACCCGTGCCGGTCAGCGCAGCCGAGGCGGCGCCCCACGTCTCCTGAGCTTGGTGCAGCTGCTTGAAAACGACACCGAACTGCGCCGGCAAGTCCAACTCTCTCTTGGCGAGTTGCTTCGCGAAGTCGACTCTCTTTCTCTTTTCACCGAGGCTGGCCTTCCTTCCGTACATTCTTTTGCGACAGAAATCGTGCAGCGCTTGGTGGCCAAATTCATGCCTTCAGCGCGAGACGATGCCGATGCCCGCAAACTGCTGACCGACCTTTACTCGTCGGAGTTTTACGCAAAGCAGTTTGTCGCCCTTACGCCGGAGTTATTCGACCGCATTGTTAATGTCCTGACGCCTGAGAACGAGGCGGCATTCTGGGAACGCCAGGAACACGATTTGCAAGAAGCCATCCGCCTTCTGGCGTCGCGGGTCAGCGCATTAGGGCTGCAACCTGAGGTGCGCGATCGTTCGACCGCTTCGCGGGTCGCACACTCTCCCTTTTACGAATTGGTCTCGAAAACCGAAGAACTGCTTGCCGCAGGGGACTCCGAAATCGCGGCCGAACCGGACGCCTGGAGACAAGTGGTCGCGCGCTGCCGTGGGGAAATGGAAGTGGTCTATGACCACATGGAGTCGGCCGGCATCAGCGTCGAGTTAGTCTTCGACTTGAAAACCATCCAGGCATGCCTGATCAGGATGGAGGCCATTGCGAAAGTGCTCGCGACGGCCAATCCAGAGGAGCAAACCGCGGCGGTTCGAGCCCTGCTGGTGCGGCTCATCGAAGGCAATATCTCAGACAAGCAGCTTTCCTCTTTGCTGCGCGAGAACCTCAACCTTCTGGCGCGTAAAGTGGTGGACCGCTCCGGCGATACCGGCGAGCATTACATCGCCAGCAGCAAAGCGGAGTACTGGCACATGTGGAGGGCGGCGCTTGGCGGTGGCCTGCTTACCGTGTTTACCGCCGCCATCAAGCTGCGCATCATTGAAGCGCACTTGCCCCCGTTCGTCGAGGGCTTCGCCAGTGGAACGAACTACGCCGTCAGCTTTGTTTTGTTGCAGGTTTTCGGGCTTGTGCTGGCAACCAAGCAACCGGCCACGACCGCGGCGGCCTTCGCCCGCATTATTCGCGACCACGGTGGGGCGCAACGCTCCACCGTTCTCACCGAGTTTGTGGCCCGCATCACCAGCACGCAACTGGCGGCGGCCATCGGCAATGTGGTTGCGGTGTGCTTGGGAGGGGTGGCATTCGAGGCGCTATGGAGGATCATTTTTCGCGAGTCCTATCTTCCGGAACTGAGTGCGAACCACGTTTACGAAACCCTCAATCCGTTCGCTTCCGGTACCGCACTCTATGCCATGGAAACCGGCGTCATCTTGTGGCTTGCGGCGCTGGCCGGCAGCTGGATGGAAAACGCTGCGGTTTACTATCGACTGGCGGACGCCGTGGCGCAGCATCCCCTCGGCCTGCGAGTAAGCAAAGCTTTTTCGAAAAAAGCGGCGCGCCTGGTGAGACACAACGTCGGCGGCTGGTCCATCAGCATCGTTCTGGGATACCTTCTGGGTTTCGCGCCGGAAGTAGGAGCGTTCTTCGGACTGCCCATCGAAATCCGTCATGTAACCCTGTCCAGCGGCACTCTGGCTCTGGCAGCGGCGCGCTTTGGGACGGCCAGCTTAGGTGATCGCTGGTTTTATCATGCCACCCTCGGCATCGTCGTCATCTTCGTCCTCAACCTATTCGTAAGTTTCACAATTGCGGCCTACGTGGCCCTTCGCGCTTACAACGTGGGTCCACGTGAGCAATGGGCGATCCTACGGTCTCTCACCATCGCTGCATTTCGCTCTCCTCGGCGCTTCATCGTGCCCACGTTTGGCGGAGAACAGCTGGAACAGTCCCATGAGCAAGCTCCCGATGCTTGATTTCTCTGCGGGATGAAGAACAGCCGCAAATCGAGCGAAACAAGTTCTGTGCTGGAGTCATCTGTTTAGTTAGAGGGTGTCACGATGTCGCAACCCGTAAATCCCATCCGAGTTGAGAAAGACTCTCTCGGCCACAAGGATGTTCCCGGCCACGCTTACTACGGCATTCAGACGGCGCGGGCGGTGGAGAACTTTCCCATCAGCGGCTTGCGCGCACATCCCACGCTCATCCGCGCCATCGCCATGGTGAAGGAGGCGGCCGCGCTGGCGAACCGCGAGCTTGGTCTAGTCGATGCCAGGACTGCCAACGCCATCGTCGAAGCCGCGAAGGAAGTCCAGCAGGGTAAGTGGGACGACCACTTTGTGGTCGACGTTTTTCAGGCGGGCGCTGGTGTCAGCTTCCACATGAACAGCAACGAGGTCATCGCCAATCGCGCGGCGGAGCTGCTGGGCGGCGCGCGCGGCGAGTACAAGCACGTCCATCCCAACGACCACGTCAACTACGGCCAATCGACGAATGATGTCTTTCCCACGGCCATGCGCCTGGCAACGCTGCTGGAGTTGGAGAAGCTGTACCCCGCGCTCGACAACTTGGTGGCCGCGCTCGATGAGAAGGGCAAAGAGTTTCACCACGTCTTGAAATCGGGGCGTACGCACATGCAGGACGCGGTGCCGATGCGGCTGGGACAGGAGTTCACCGCTTACGGCGGCGCAATCAGGCGAGCGAAGAAATCGCTTCACGAGCAGTCGGAGCTTCTGCGGGAGATCGGACTCGGCGGATCGGCGGTGGGCACCGGCATCAACACTCATCCTGACTACCGGCACAAGGCCATCGCCGAGTTGGCGCGCATCTCGAGCCAGAAGCTGCACGTCGTCGATGACATGCGCTATGCCATGCAGTCGAATCTGGCGATGTCGAGCGTGAGTTCGGCGCTACGCAACCTGGCGCTGGAAGTCATTCGCATCTCCAACGACCTGCGCCTACTGGCGTCCGGACCGAATACCGGGCTGGGAGAAATTAATCTTCCCGCGCTGCAACCTGGCTCGTCGATCATGCCGGGCAAAATCAACCCCGTACTGCCCGAGTTGGCCGCGATGGTTTCGTTCCAAGTTGTAGGCTATGACGCAGCCGTGGCGCTAGCGGTGCAGGCGGGACAACTCGAACTCAACGTCATGATGCCGACGATGGCCTACAGCGTACTGACGTCAATCACCATCATGACCAACATGCTGCGTCAGTTGACCGACTTCTGCGTTAAAGGCATCACCGTCAACCAGCAACGCACTGACTATTACGTGCAGAGCACGGTTTCGCTGGCGACCGCATTAAATCCGTATATTGGCTATGCCAAAGCGGCGGAGATTGCGAAGGAATCGGTGAAGACCGGCAAATCGATTATCGAGATCGCCCGACAGCGGGGCGATTTGACGGAAGAACAGATCAAGGAGATCCTCGATCCGGCGCGCATGACCGAGCCGGTGATGCCGTTGGACGCGGCGAAGGAACGGGAGAAGGTCAAGGGCAGGGGCTGAAAGCGGGGGCTAGGGCTTAGGGGCTGGGAGCTGGCGAATACTCAATAGAAATTCGCTGCGAGGCTCAGGCAGGAAAAGAAGCACGGTGTCAGCAGAACGCTTCGCTTTCCAATGCTACCATCCCGAGCGAAGCCGAGGGATCTGCGGTTCGTTGCCGGGCAGCATCACCACGCGGAAGACAGAACCCTGCGGCGCTACCTACGCAGCCACTGGCGACTGAATCACCAGCTCAATTTTCGGCGGATGCAACAATGTGTTGTGAATCAGGCAGCGATGGACCGCGTCGTCCAGTCCCTTCATGTGCTTCTCTTCGATGCCGCCCGGCACTTCCACTTCAATTTTGAAATTGTCCACACGGAACGGGCCCTTCACCTTCTCGGCGGTGGCGCGGACTTTCACGCCGTCGCGCAGAAGGCCGTTGCGCTTCAGGTAATCGACAGCATAGAAGGCCGCGCAAGATCCCAACGACGCCAGCAGCAACTCCGGCGGGGTCATGCCTTCGTCGTCTCCACCGCTGTCGATTGGCTGATCGGAAATAATCGTGTGCTGCCGGGCCTTGATTTCGAACTGCACCGCTCCCAGATGTTCGACTATGACTTGCATGGTCCCCTCCCAGGTCTTTCATTCGCGCCGTTGGGTTGCGGCGTCCGGGCCTGGCGTAAGTGCGGCATCCAGATAATGCCGGACCGACGCCCGCGCTCGATGCAAGCGCGACTTCATGGCCGCCAGCGATAGTCCGAGGCGGGCGGCAACTTGTTCGCCGCTCGCTTCCTCCAGATCGCGCAGCTGGTACACCGTGCGCTCCGCTTCCGGCAAAGATTCGATGGCCTGCCGCAGGAGCTGCTTCATTTCCTGCCGGGCAGCCAGCAAGTCCGGCGCATCCTGGTCGGACTGGAGCTGAATGCCACTCGCTTCCATCGCCGACAGTTGCATGATGGGAAGCAAGGCCTCGCGCTGCTTCAGCTGCCAGCAAACGCGCCGTCCAATCTGCGCCAGCCACGCCCGGAACGCCGCCGAATCGCGCAGCCGCCCGAGGTTGCGATACGCCTTCAGCAATGCCTCGACCAGCACATCCTCGGCATCTTCGCGGTTGCCGCAGGCGCGGATTAACTGGCGGTAGACCGCATCCTTGTGTTCGCCGGCAAGCGCCTCGAAGTCCATGCTTCATTCTGGCACTGGACTGACAGTTCACGAACGGCAACCCTCACCGATGCCTGTGACGGCTGCCGCTTTGGACTTGCCATCGCGATTCCAGGGCATCCGCGCCAGCACCACGACCATGCCGCAGATGTTGGTGGCTCCGGCAAAGGTGAGGCCGGCGCCAATGAACATCGCCAGGTAAATCCATCTGGGGCTGACGATGACGGCCAGCAACGAGGCTACGAGCACGATCAACCCCGCGGCCAGCCTGACTTGGCGCTCCAGGGTCCAGCGACAGGGCGCGCACGACACCAGCGGCAATCCCGCTTTTCTCCACGCTGCGGTACCGCCGGCCAGAACAGACACCGGCTGCCTTCGCTCCACCCAGCCGGCCACGACCGCAGCCCGTGTGCCTGCTTCGCAAATCATGACAACCGGGCCTGCGCCGAGGTCGGCGGTTCTGGCCTCGACCTGCTCCATCGGAACATTGATCGCCCCCGGAATGTGGCCTACGGCGAACTCAGCCGGGGAACGAACGTCGATCAGTTTGCGGTAGCCGGCAATGCCTTCGCGAAGCGACTCTGGACTGATGCTTGAAACCATGTTTGGCCTCTACCAGAGAAGAGCGGCCGATTGAGGGAAAGGATTCGAGCGCGAGACAACTGGTGGCGCACGGCTTTTCGGACCGAGGCTAACCGTCGCGGAGGTTGAACGCTGATGGCTAAGGAGGCTTAAGGCAATGCCGAAGCCCTCTGAAGTCGTGCCCTGATACAAAAGACTCTTTCCGCAGCCTAAGAGCCGTGCCCTGACACAAAGCGCTATGTGTGGCGAGTGTACGGAGATCCAGGCGGTTAGAATGCCCAGCGCAGCAGCGTCGCGCCGGAAGTGAAGCCCGCGCCGACGGCGGCCAGCAACACCAGATTGCCCTTCTTCAGCTTGCCTTCATTCACCGCGGTCTGCATGGCGAGCGGGATCGTGCCCGCGGTTGTATTGCCATAGCGCTCGATGTTGATGACGACCTTCTCCAGCGGCATCTTCAGGCGCTCGGCAGTCGCCAGGATGATTCGCTTATTCGCCTGATGAGCGATGAAGCAATCGACGTCCGCTCCGGTGAGGCCGTTCTTCTGGAGTACGCGCTCGGTCATCTCCGCCATTTTCTTCACGGCATACTTAAAGACCTGCTGGCCATCCTGGTGGATGTAGTGCATCTTCTGATCGACGGTCTCGTGCGAAGCAGGATGCAGGCTTCCGCCTCCCGGCATGTACAGGGACTGCCCGCCAACGCCTTCGATCTGGGCTTCGCTATCGATGATTCCGAGATCTTCGCCTGCTTCGGCCGGCTCCAGCAGTACCGCGCCGGCGCCATCGCCGAAGATGATGCAGACGGCACGATCGGTGAAGTCGGTCATGGAGGAGTTCACGTCTGAGCCGATCACCAGCACTTTCTTGTAGCGGCCAGAAACGATGAATTCAGCCCCAGAGTTCAGGGAGTAGAGAAAGCCGGAGCAGCCGGCGGAGACGTCGAAGCCCCAGGTCCGATGAATCCCTAATTTGTGCTGTACCAGGCAAGCGGTGGAGGGATACATCATGTCGGGCGTCACGGTTCCGACGACGATAAGATCGATTTCCTGCAGGTCGATGGGATGAGACTTCACCAGGTTCTTTACAGCTTCAACCGCCAGATCGCTGGCGGCGACGCCTTTGTCCACCAGGTGACGCTCGCGGATGCCAGTGCGCTCCAGGATCCACTGATCGGTGGTATCAACCATCTTCTCGAGATCTTGATTGCTAAGGATGCGAGGTGGAACGTAAGTGCCGAGAGCGGTGATTTTGGCGCGGGTATCAGGCAATGAGTGCTCCGTTGATCGCTATTCGCCTTTCGCTCTTCGCTTTTCGCCAGAAGGACGCGGCCCAAAATTAGGTGGAGTTCAGCGAGCCGGCACCAAGCCAGGCGCCAGTTGACCGCTGCACACGCACTGGCCTGCTACCGTTGCTTCCTTCCGGACCTGGCGGGTTTCACAAGATTGCGTTGCGCGGGACCAGCGCCCGACGAATTCCAATATAGCATCCCCACGCGGGGCGTGCGGACCGCGCGGCTTGCACCATGGATGGCAAATGGCGCCGGTGAAGCTGCTGCGCGAAACGATGCTAAAATAGAGGGATTGCATGCAGCCGAAAAGCGATTCTGTGGCCTTACTGGACGCGCCTGAAGCGCGTTCCGTGACAGCCGCTCCCAAGAAAATTGGATTTGTCAGCCTGGGCTGTCCCAAGAACCTGGTGGACAGCGAGGTAATGATGGGCCTGCTGGCGCAGGGCGGAGCCGTGATTACGCCGCGCGCCGAAGACGCCGACATCATCGTGGTGAATACCTGCTCGTTCATCGACACCGCCAAGCAGGAGTCAGTTGACACGATCCTGGAGATGGCACAGCACAAGCTGAATGGCCGGGCGCAGAAGCTGATCGTTGCCGGCTGCCTGGTGGAGCGCTACCGCAACGAAATCCAGAAGAACATTCCGGAAGTCGATGCCGTCGTCGGAACTGGCGAGTTGGAACAGATACTGCGCGCCGCCGGTATCGAATCGCGCGAATCTTCCAGTGATTCACCGTTCGTAATCCTGAGCAGCCGTTCCGAAGGCGATGCCCGAGAGGCTGCGGGCAGGTTCTCTAAAGACGGATGGGACGGCGCCATCGCCGATCTGCCAAATTATCTTTACGACGAGAACACGCCGCGGGTGCTGGCGACGCCGAAGTATTCGGCATACATCAAGATTGCCGAAGGCTGCGATCATCCCTGCTCGTTCTGCATCATTCCGCAGTTGCGCGGGAAGTTTCGTTCGCGGCGTTTCGAGTCGGTGGTCGCCGAGGCACAACGGTTGGCGCAGCAAGGCGTTCGCGAAGTTACGCTGATCGGGCAGGACACTACGTGCTACGGCGAAGACTTCGGCCTGAAAGACGGCCTGGCTCTGCTGCTGGAGAGACTGGCGCAAATCGACGAGCTGCGCTGGATCAGGTTTCTGTATGCCTATCCCAACAAGATCACGGGCAAACTGCTGGAGACGATCGCAACGCACGAGAAGGTTTGTTCCTACATTGACGTGCCGTTGCAGCATGCCTCGCCGGATGTGCTGAAGCGAATGAAGCGGGGCGCGGGAGCGGATATTTTCCTGCGTTCCATCGGGAAGATGCGGCGCGAAATTCCTGATCTCACGTTGCGCACGTCGTTCATCGTCGGCTTCCCGGGCGAAACCCAGCAGGACTTCGAGTTGCTCTGCCAGTTCGTGCGCGAGGCGCAGTTCGATTGGCTGGGCGTCTTCGGATATTCGGATGAAGA
>JBEKCJ010000081.1:0-19755 GCA_050014935.1 Candidatus Korobacteraceae bacterium | reverse complement strand
GCGGGCAGCGGCAAGACACGCGTCATCACCTATCGCATCGCACACCTGATCGATGGCCTGGGAGCGCCGCCGGATTCCATTCTGGCGGTAACTTTCACCAACAAAGCTGCGTCGGAGATGGCTAGCCGCGTGGAGTCTCTGGTTGGGACGCGGTCGGTGACCAAGCCGCTGATTTCTACCTTCCACTCCTTCTGCGTGCGCCTGCTGCGGCGAGACATTGAGACGTTGCAGATCGCCGGCAAAGGTTACCGCAAGGACTTCGTCATCTACGACGAGTCCGATCAGCAGAACGTGGTGAAGGCGGCGATGAAGCGGTTGGGCATCGATGATCCTGGGCCAAGAACCACATGCTCGATCCGCAGCAGGTCTACCTGGAGTCAGTCGAGCCCAACAGCGAGCGCGTGGCCCACATCTACGAGGTCTATCGGCAGGAGCTGGCCAAGTCGAATGCGCTGGATTTTGACGATCTGCTGCTGTACGCGGTGCGGGTTTTGAAGGCGTCCGGAGAGACGCGCGAGCGCTACAACCACCGCTATCGTTATCTACTGGTCGACGAATACCAGGACACAAACCGGCCGCAATATGAGCTGATGCGCATGCTGGCGGGCGGCGAGCACAATGTCTGCGCCGTTGGCGACGAAGACCAGAGCATCTACTCCTGGCGCGGCGCCGACATTCGCAACATTCTGGAGTTCGAGCAGGACTTCCCCGAAGCCCGCATCGTTCGTCTGGAACAGAACTACCGTTCGACCCAAAACATCTTGCAGGCGGCGTCGGCGGTGGTGGCGAAAAATATCAAGCGCAAGGGCAAGAACCTTTGGACGGAGCGCACCGGCGGCGCGCAGATCGGGTATTACGAAGCGCCCGACGGTGAGAACGAAGCACTCTTCGCCGCCGACTTCATTTCCAAGTATCTGCGCCAGGGTCAAAGCGAACACGGCGAGACGCCGCGTGCGGCCGTGCTGTATCGCACCAACTCCCAGTCGCGGCTGGTGGAAGAGGCGATGCGCCGCTACCAGATCAATTACCACGTTGTGGGAGGCTTCAGTTTTTACGAGCGCGCCGAGATCAAGGACATGATCTCGTACCTGAAGGTCATCAGTAATCCCGACGACTCGATCGCCTTGCAGCGAGTTATCAATACCCCCGCACGAGGGTTGGGCAAGACCACGCTGGAGACCATCGAGCGCATCGCGCTGGAGACGGGGGTTTCCATGTGGGGAGCGGTCAACGAGATCATCCGGCAGAGGCTGCTTCCGGGGCGGGCTTTATCCGCGCTCGCCGGATTTCGCGACCTGATTGAAGACGCTCGCGCCATGCATCTGGGGACGTTTCGCGAGCGGGTGGAGGAAGCCTCAGCCGTAAAGAATGCGGTGGAATTGGCAGCGGATTCCGAGGAAGATTTCCAGCACTCCATGGACTTTTCGCCGGAGATGTTCGAGGAAGAAGAGGCAGAGCTTTCTGCCGGGCCGGCGGACCGCAGGTCCCTCCACTCCGGCGGCCAAAATCAGGCCGCCTCCGCTCGGGATGACAATTCTGAGAAGGATGACTCAACGGAGTTCTCGCCCGACTCCCTCGCGGATAAGGGTGCAGAAACCGTTGGTGAAGAACCGCTGAAGCGGGTCGAAGGCTTTCGCGCGCCGGGTGAGCCAGCGAATACCGGCGAGCTATTGAAGTTTCTGCTGGACCGCACTGGCTACATCAAGCTGCTGGAGCAGGAGGACACGCCCGAGTCGGCGGCCCGCATCGAGAACCTGCGCGAGTTGGTTAACGCGGCCATGGATTCGCGCGATCGGGGCGAAACGCTCAGTGAGTTTCTGGACCACGCGGCGCTGGTCAGCGACGCCGACGATTACGATGAGAACGCGCGCGTCACGCTGATGACGTTGCACGCGGCCAAGGGTCTGGAGTTCCCGCTGGTATTTCTGGTCGGGCTGGAAGAAGGCTTGTTTCCGCACTCGCGGACCTTGCTGGCGCCGGACGACATCGAAGAGGAACGCCGGCTTTGCTACGTTGGCATGACGCGGGCGATGGACACGCTTATTCTGTCCCGCGCCCGTTACCGCCGGCGCTACGGAACGGACATGCCCGAGGCGAGCGTGCCATCGCGGTTTCTGGAGGAAGTTCCCGAGGAGCTGTTACAGGATTTGGGAGCGCCGCGTCGTTCGTCGCAGGTGAGCAGCGACTACGGCAGCAGCCGGCACTATGCCTACGAAGACGAGGACCAGCGCCCGCAGTCCGGCCGGCGTAATACGGCGCAGCGGAATTCCTATGCTGGGCCGACGTACAACTCCATCGACAACATTGCGGAATTTTTTGCCTCGCGCGGCAAGAAATTTACCCGGCCAAAGATTGAGATAACAGCACCGGCAGGGCGGACCGGTTTCCGTCCCGGACAGCGGGTGCGCCATCCCAAATACGGCGAGGGAACAGTGTACAAGCGAGAGGGCGATGGGGAAGATGCCAAGATTACGGTACAATTTCCAAGATACGGTTTGAAAAAGCTGGTCGAAAAGTACGCCCAACTGGAAAAGGCGTAACTCCGTTCATAAGGACACCTAGAGTTCATGGCAAATACCAAGAGCATTGCCGATAAGGCGGAACGCAAGAAGGTAAAGCGCACGGCGCGCAAGAAGGCCGCTCCCAAAGCGCCGCGCACCTATGCGCGGGGCGCGGAAAAACGGAAAGTGAAGAAGATGGTCCGCGGCACGTCGAAGCGGTAGTCGCTGGCCCGCCCTAGCCAAAGGAAGGCTAGAACGGGGCACCCGCGTTGATCGCTGATTGTCCAGCTCCAGTCCGTGCAATCGGGCTGGAGCTATTTCTTTGGCGGGTTGCTGTTGGTTTCGGGCGTGCCGGAGACGGAGTTTGAGGACGCGCTTTGGTTGGACTGGTCCAGATCCACCAGCTGCGAGCCAGGCGGCTGTTGCAGGGCAAATTGATCGTCGTGCATGGGCTCGTTGATGACGAGCTTCACTACCGTGAGGCGAATGGAATACTCCTCCTGCGGACGATTGATCTCGATGACGTTAGGAAAGCTGACGCCGTTGTAATCCTGGTAGACCTGGTAGATGGCATCGGTGGCCACCGCGCCCTTCGGGTCAAGAATTATCTGTTCATGGGGCACCAGAGTAGTGCGGTCGAAGACGATTTTGCGCGCCAGATACCAATCGTCTCCCTCGTGCTGAAGGACATCGATTACGTAATCGGGCTGCTCGAGGTTCTTTTTCTTCCTGGCGTCGTAGATGATTTCGCTGCTGTCCTCCAGCACCGCGATTTCAGTCTTGGGATCGATCGCCGGCAGCAATAATGCGGTGTAGATGACCTGCGGCCGCAGGTTTTCCAGAGAACTACCGGCCGGATGCTCGACATTATTGTGGCCGACGTAAAACTTGTTCTTGGCCGGTATCGACAACTTGAACTGAGTGCCGTCGCTGACCATATCGAAGGCCTTGTTGCGCACAATGGGGAACAGACCGATCATGCGCAGCATGTCCGGTTTGCGCACCAGGATGTAGCCGCGAATCTCCTGGTAGTCGGTGACGGTGCCTTTCTTTTCTCCGCCCACCGAAGTGGCAATGTCGACGGTGGCGTTGAGGGTCTGGAGCTTTGCCGCTGCGGTGTTGATACGGTCCAGAAGCTCCTGCTTGCTGGCGGTTTGCAGTTTGGCCGTGCTGGTACGGATTTCCACGGTACGGGTGCGGAAGAGGCATCCGGTGTCGCCAGCCAGCAGAGCGAGCAAGGAAACCGCGGCAAGTATTCTGGAAGGCCTCATGGTCGACTATGACAAGTTATCGAATTCCGTAGTATACGGCAGATGCGCGACCGTCCTCCCTGGACTCAGGAGCTAAGGAAATCCTGATCGAGTCAAGGCGAAGTCCCCCAGCGGCTAAAGCCGCATTTATAGTGCGACATTTACGGACTGAAGGCCGTCCCCTTCACAACTTGGACTTGATCAGAGTTTCCCTACTGGGCGGCCGCCACGGAGCGGCGATAGGCGGCTACGTTGCGGGCATGTTCCTGGAGGTCGCGCGCGAAACGATGGTGGCCGTTATTGTCGCTCACGAAATAGAGGAAGTCGGTGTGAGCCGGATGCATGGCAGCCAGTAGTGAAGCCACTCCAGGGTTGGCGATTGGACCCGGTGGCAGTCCGGGAAACTTGTACGTGTTGTAAGGCGAGTCGAATTGCAGGTCCGAGACATAGATTGTGCCGCGATACCTGCCGGCGAGCAGGGCGGCATAGATCACGCTGGGATCGGCAGCCAGAGCCATGTTTCTTCCCAGCCGGTTGTAGTAGACCCCGGCGACCAGCGGCCTTTCTTTAGGATCGGCGGTCTCCTTTTCCACGATCGATGCCATGGTCACAATGCGATGCATGTCGGCATTTCCCAGCAGCCCGATCTTCTGCGCCTCCTGCCGGAAGCGATGCACCATGGCGGCTGCTATGTCGTGAGCGGTGTCGATGCGAGTGAACTGGTAGGTGTCGGGAAAGAGATATCCTTCCAGCGACTTGGCATCGGGATCGAGATTGCGTAGGAGGAAGATGTCGCTGCGCGCTGCGGTCAGGAAGTCGGAGGCGGGTCCGAGTCCCGCCTGCTCGACCGCAGCGGCAATATCGTACATGTTGAAGCCTTCAGGGACGACGACGGTGCGGGCGTAAACATCGCCCCGAACCAGGCGGCTCCATACATCCAGAGCATTGGCCGGCTGATCGAACTTGTACTCGCCCGCCTTAAGGGTGTGGAGGCCTTTCGCGTACTGCACCATGAGGAATGCTGCGGAGCTGCGGATGATGCCCTGCTGCTGAAGGTCGCGGGCGATGTGCCGCGTGGTCCAGCCCGGGCGGAGCAGGACGAAAGTTGGCTGCGCCGGCTGGAGCGGCAACAGTGCCGCCCAGGCAAACCAGATGGCGAAGGCCAGCACAACCACGAGGACGAGCGTGAATAGAGTGCGCACGAAGTTAGTAGTTTAGATGAAGCGATGTTGTACGGCGCTGCTCGGCCGAAACGACATCCCGTACGGCGGTGATTTTAGGCATGTTGAGTCCGGCACCCCCACTTGGATTCGGGCTGCCGAGGCAAAAGTAGATCCCTCACCGGCTGAAAGCCGGTTCGTGATGACAAAATTAAGGGACCTGATCAGCAGCGTCTCTTTGCGACGAGGACCGGCGGAACTCAAGAAACGATTGCAGAATCAGGACGGCGGCAAGTTGGTCCACCACTTCAGCGCGGCGGCGAATGCTCATGTCGGTCTCACGCAGGACGCGATTCGCCTCCACCGAGGTGAGCCGCTCGTCGAAAAGGTGGACCGGCAGCTTGAACCTGCGGCGCAGTTCTTCGGCAAATTCCTGCACTTTTTCCGCCTGAATTCCTTCCACTCCACTCATGCGAAGGGGAAGTCCCATCACGATCTCGCCAATCCCATATTCCCGGATCACGTGCCTTAGATGGTTGAAATCATGCTTTTTATTGCTGCGGCGGCAGGTGGGCAGCCCCTGGGCAGTCAATCCCAGCTCGTCGCTGACCGCTAGTCCGATGTTTCGCGAGCCAAAGTCCAGTGCGAGAATACGGAGAGGCGGTGACGTGGCGGGTTCGGTCGGGAAGTTTTCCATTCGGATACAGCACAAAGTATCATGTCGTGAATCTTACGGTTACGAGTACGATAAACCACATGCCGGACCAGCTTCTGGACAATCCGAAACCAGCCCGCCAGGACATCGACCCCGGCCGGGAGGCCAATGCCGCCGGCGAACCTGCCGCCGTGCCCCAGATCTCGGTTGATCGCTCCACCATGGCGGAGTTGGAGCGCCGACGCAACCTGCATATTCAGTCGACCGCGCTGGTGATTCTGGCGAGCGCGGCGGTGCTTTGCCTGATCTACGTCGGCAAGCTGCTGCTGGTGGTGATTCTGGTCTCGATCCTGCTGTCGTTTGTGCTGGCCCCTATTGTGGACCTGCTGGTGCGCTTTCAGGTGCCGCGAGCCCCCGCTGCGTTGCTGGCGGTAGGGCTGCTGGTGGGCGTGCTCGGCCTGGCCAGCTATGGCTCGTACAGCCGGGCGCTGGAGTTCATGCACGAGGTTCCCAAATACAAAGCCCGAATTCAGGGCATGGGAGCCAAGCTTCGCGAACAGGCCGAGCAGATAGAGAAGACCACCGAGACAGTGCTCCCTGAAAACGAGGCAGACCAGCACGCGGTCACCGTGAAGCAGTCAAGCAGCTGGACCGACCTGGTCAGCAGGAATGCCAATTCCGTGTCGGAGCTGTTGCTGGCGCTGACGTTCATACCGTTCCTGGTTTTCTTCATGTTGAGCTGGCAGGACCACGTGCGCTCGGCCACGGTGATGCTGTTCAACATGGAGAACCGCAACTCCGCCTACGTCATGCTCGGCCTGATCGCCAGCATGATCCGCTCGTTTATCGTAGGCAATTTCATCATCGGAGTGTTTCTGAGCGCGTGCAGCATCGCCCTGTTCGGAGCCCTGGGTCTGCCGTACTTCTACTTCCTGGGAGTGATCAGCGGCTTCCTGAGCCTGATTCCCTATCTCGGCGTGCTGCTGGCGATCCTGCCGCCGTTGATTGCCGATCTTGGACACCTTACCGCGGGCGCCGCCTTGCTGATCATCGGCGCGGTATTGGGATTGCACCTCATTGGTATGAATGTGCTCTATCCCAAGATTCTGGGCAAGCGTCTCCAGCTAAATCCGCTGGCGGTCACTTTGGCGCTGCTGTTCTGGGGATGGCTGTGGGGAGCGATGGGACTGATCCTGGCCGTGCCTATTACCGGGGCGATCAAGATCATTTGCGACCACATTGACAGGCTGAAGCCGTATGGGACGTGGTTGGGGGAGTAGCCGCTGGTCGCCAGCGTCGCCTTTCGCTGTTCGCTGTTCGCTTTTCGCCAGAGGGGATCTTCAGGCTCTTAGCTCTTAGCCCCCCGTAGAAACCAGTAACGGCTCAGGCAAAGGAAGCCCACCGCCTGCTAAGAGCTAACGGCTAAGAGGGCGAGGAGCGAAAGGCGAACAGCGATTAGCGCCTTGCGAATGGCGAAAAACGTCACTGCGCCATTAGAATCAATCCTTGGCAGTCATTCCGACGGGAGCTTCTATGGCACACATGGTGAAATGCGTAAAGCTGGGGCGCGAGGCCGAGGGCCTGGACGAGCCGCCCTTCGATGGCGAACTAGGACAGAAGATCTACAACAACGTTTCCAAGCTGGCCTGGGAGCAATGGCAGGAGCACATGAAAATGCTGCTCAACGAATATCGGCTCCAGCCCTGGAAGAAGGACCACCAGGAATTCATTGTGCAGCAGATGGAAGCGTACTTCTTTGGGGAAGGCTCGGAGAAGCCCAAGGAGTTCGTCGCGCCGACGCAGTAGTTGTTCGGGCTTGTTCGCTTAGGTAGGGCCGTTCGAGAATTGCTGTGGGCCTTGCGGCGGGTGGAGCACGCCTTTCAGACGTGCATAAATGACTGCCATAATCGCCCGGCGCTGTTAGCGCCTGAGGTAATGTTTCTCTCACCTCAGCGGCTAAAGCCGATTCTTTCTGCGCCTCTAAATGCACCGCTGAAGCGGTGCTCCACCCATTGTGAAGCGCTTCAATACGGCGAGAAGCCCAGCGTCTTATCAGCTTTCTGCACCCAGATGTGGGCTTTGTCGGCGATGCGGTCGTTAACCGTGACCACCACCACCACGCCGCTGGACACCGCGAAGCGCGAACCGCTGTAGCCGTGGGGAATGGCTGCCCCATCGAGCTTGTGGCTCTTGATCAGACCCCACTCACCACCCGGCCCCCAGTCCTTGACGAAGTCGTCATAGGAGTAGCGCGAGTACCGGACGGGGTGCTGTTGCCAATTCGGATCGTGCATCCAGATACCGTAGGCCTGCCGGTAATCTTGCTGCTGGAGCGCGTCGAAGAAGCTGTCTACGATGCGCTCTTCCGGCCAGAAACGGAGCTGCCACCAGACCAGGGCGATGACGATCACCACAAAAGCCAGCGCGATGATGAGGATGCGCTTCTTGCGCGCGGACGACGCATCGTAGGGCTGGGCTTCGAACAGGGTCATGGCGAAGACAGTTTACTCGCTTGGGGATGGGATGACCATCTGCGCCGACGGTCGGCATCAGGAGAAAAACCGCCGGCACGTGAGGCCCTTATTGCGGCTTGCCCAGCGCCTGGAGGCGCTGCATCGCAAGCTGTGCCACCGCGGTACCGGGCGAATCCTTCTGCATCTGCTCATAGATGTGGCGGGCCTCGTTGGGCTGGTCCATGGATTCATACAGTGAGGCCAAGGCCAGCTGCGCCGTATTCTTGCCGACGGAGACCGTGGGGTGGTCGATCAATTGTTTGTAGATGTCGATGGCCTGCGGGTTGCGGTTGGTATCGTGATAAACCGCGGCCAGAGCCAGCTTGGCCAGGCTGACAATCTCCGGGTAACGGCTGGCGGTCACTTGCTGCAAGTCCTTCTCGGCACCCGCGTTGTCACCCAGATCGCGGGCTGTAACTCCGGCAAAGTAGCGGGCCACCTGGGCCGACTGGGTGAAGGAGTACTTGTTGGCAATGCGCTCGAATTCAGCGTTGGTGGTCTTGTCGCGCTCCTGGATCGAGGCGAAGCTGGGAACGTCGGGAGTGGCCGGGGTCCCGGCCGGACGAATCGGTTCGTTGTATTTCTGGATGGCGAGGGCCAGCTCGGCGCTGGCCTGCTGGTCGCGGAAGTTTACATAGGCCCAACCGCCGCCAAGCAAGGCCAGAATCACCGCCGCCACAATTCCAACGGCGACGAGCTTGGAGCGGTGTTCGACCGCCCAGTTAATGGTTTCGGCGGTGGAGGTTGTAAAAGAATCCTGCTTAAGCTGATGTCGAGTGTAACTGCGCACGAGTGGTCCTTCTCTGGTTAGTCACGAAGGTGGGAAAACGTTAGTTTATCAGCCTGTGGAAACGCGGGTCAAACCGCGGAGAGGCCGGCAGCTCTCGGTTTGAAATTGCGGGATGGCTGAAATATTCGTGCAAATTGGATCGGGAGAGCAATGGGTCGTTTTTTATATCTCAATATCTCACGGATCGGCGACTCTTGGCGGCGGTTTTCACGCTCAGTAGCGCAACCTTCGCGCGTTACCAGGGTTTCTCTATCGTGCCGAAGACCCCATGCGTCAACAAACTGGAGAGGATCTTTTCTAAGGCCGATGTACGATTAGCGCCATTCTTTACAGTTAAGGCAAGCTCAGAGCGGGGCTATCCCGCTACACTTCCGCAACGTTTTGCCCACGGAGGGCTTCCATGCGAGGCAACAGACTTTCTATCGGGTTGAGGTCGGCCATAGCATCCTTTGCCGTAGCCCTCTTCGCGGCCATCCCCTGTGCAGCTCAGCAGGAAACCGTGCTATACAGCCTTGGCAATGGCACCGACGGCGCGCTGCCTTTAGCCGGGCTGATCTTCGATGGCGCCGGCAATCTCTACGGCACGGCCTCGGTTGGCGGCAGTAACGGACTGGGAGCGGTCTTCGAGTTGTCGCCACAGCAGGGCGGCGGTTACACCGAGACGGTGCTGCACAGCTTCGGCACTGGCGCGGACGGGCAGGTCCCCTACGCCGTCAACCTGATCTTCGATGCTGCGGGAAATCTCTACGGCACTACCCAATTTGGGGGCACTTTCAACACCGGGACAGTATTCGAGTTGTCACCCAACGGCCAGGGGAGTTGGACGGAGAAGGTGCTCTACAGCTTCGGTAACGGCACGTATGACGGACAAAACCCCTTCACCGGGTTGATCTTTGATGCCGCCGGAAATCTCTACGGCACTACCTACGACGGCGGCTTATACAGCTACGGGACAGCATTCGAGCTGTCGCCCGCAGAAGGCGGGACCTGGACGGAGACGGTGTTGTTCAGCTTCGGCAACGGTACGGGCATTGGGCGATATCCCCGAAGCCGCCTGACCTTCGATGCCGCCGGAAATCTCTACGGCGTATGCAAGTTCGGTGGCCTATATGGCTACGGGACGGCGTTCGAGTTGTCGCCCAACGGCCAAGGAGGCTGGACGGGCGCGACGCTGCACACCTTCAATGACAACGGTTCGGACGGATACCAGCCTTTAGGCGCTCTGATCCTGGATGCGGCCGGAAATCTCTACGGCACAACCTCCGCCGGCGGCGTCTATTGCACCAGCTCTGGCGGCTGCGGCACGGTGTTCGAACTGTCGCCCACTGGGGGCGGGACTTGGACGGAGACGGTGCTGCACAGTTTCGGCAAGGGCACAGACGGACAATTCCCCTTAGGCGCCCTGATCTTCGATGCCAGCGGTGATCTCTACGGCACGACCTCGGCCGGCGGCGTTAACAACTTCGGAACCGTATTCAAGATGTCGCCGCAAACAGGCGGGGGCTACGCCGAGACGGTGCTCCACCCCTTCGGCGGCAGCGGCGACGGGACCGACCCCTGGTCCAACCTGATTTTCGATCACGCCGGAAATCTGTACGGCACCACGCGGACAGGTGGCGTGTATTGCAGTGGTGCCGGCGGCTGCGGCACGGTGTTTGAATTAATGCCGCCCAAGATTCCCACCACGACCACGCTGGTGTCCTCTGCCAATCCCTCCACCGTAGGCGAGCCGGTGACGTTTACCGCAACGGTTGCGCCGGCGGGACCGCCCATCCCAACCGGGACCGTAGGCTTCACCGCAAATGGCACGGCCATTGCCGGCTGCTCGGCAGTGCCGCTTTCTGCTTCGCGCACCGCCGCCTGCACCACGGCTGCGCTGGCGGCCGGGAACAACGCCATCGTCGCAACCTACTCGGGCGACGCGAATTATGCCGGCAGTAGCGGCTCACTTTCGCAAGCCGTGAACAAAGGCGCCTCCACCACGACCGTGACGTCCAGCCAGAACCCGTCCACCTTTGGAGAACCGGTGACGTTGACTGCGACGGTCGGGCCGGCGGGACCGCCCATCCCAACTGGGAGTGTAGGCTTTACTTCGAACGGCACGACCATCACCGGCTGCTCGGCAGTGGTCTTGTCTTCTTCGCGCACAGCGATGTGCACTACCGCCACCCTAGCGGTGGGGACAGATACGATCGCTGCGACCTATTCCGGCGATAGCAATTACCTGCCCGGCAACGGCACGGTTTCGCAGATCGTCAATCCTGTGCCTACACCGGTGCAATTTGTGCCGCTAACGCCCTGTCGCGTGGTGGATACGCGCAATCCCGACGGTACCTTCGGCGGTCCGGCTATCGGCGGGAATTCATCCCGTAGTTTCCCGCTTTCGCTCAGCGGCAACCCCTGCGGCATTCCCTCCACCGCTGTGGCGTATTCGCTCAACGTCACCGTAGTGCCGGAAGCCACGCTGGGATACTTGACGATCTGGCCGAGCGGGGAGGGCCAGCCGACGGTGTCCACGCTGAATTCGCCGGACGGGCGGATCAAAGCCAACGCGGCCATCGTTCCCGCAGGAATGCCGTCGGGTTCCGTCAGCGTGTATGTGACGAACACGACGAACATAATTCTGGACATCGACGGCTACTTCGCTACCCCAATGCAAGGCAGTTTGCAGTTCTACACGCTGACCCCCTGCCGCATAATAGACACCCGTAGCGGCGATGGAGGGATGCTTCAGGCGGGCGTGGAACGTGATTACACGATTGCGGGAACTTGCGGTGTTCCCAGCAGTGCGATGGCCTACTCCTTCAATGTCACGGTGCTCCCGGCCCGCGGCGGCCTGGATTACCTGACCGTCTGGCCCAAGGGTGAGTCGCAACCTGTGGTCTCCACCTTGAACGACAACACTGGAACGGTGGTAGCGAATGCAGCCATCGTTCCTGCGGGCAGCCAGAGCGCAACCGCCTTCTACGCTCACAGCAACGCCACCAACCTATTGGTGGATGTCGATGGCTACTTCGCGCCACCGGGAACGGACGGGTTGTCACTGTATCCGCTGACGCCCTGCCGCGTTCTCGACACCCGTCAGGTTGGCAATGGCCAGCCCTTCATGGGCATGTGGAATCCTCCGAACGGTGTGGATGTCCTGACTAGTCAGTGCGCTCCTCCCGGCACTGCGAAGGGGTTCGTCTTCAATGCCACGGTGGTGCCGAGCGGCTCCATGCCTTACTTGACCTTGTGGCCTCACGGCGAGCAGCAGCCTACGGTCTCGACGTTGAATGCCTTGGATGCCTTCGTCACTTCCAACATGGCAGTCGTACCGACCAACGACGGCTCCATCGACGCCTACGCCGCCGGACTGACCCAACTGATCCTGGACATCTCCGGCTACTTCGCGCCGTGAGCTGCTTGTTCGGGGGTCTCCGCGTGGCATGGCATGGTTGCGGCGGGCACAGCGTCACCAAACTCTCACCGCCGGCCGCATTAAGGTGATGGATGTTTCACCTTAGTGATGATCCTGCCGGGCGTCTGGCAACGTTGCACCGAAGACGCGGCAGTTGAAAAAATATTTTTTGCGCTTAACTTTCACCAAATCAATCGCTCCGACAAAACGTGGAAGACAACCGCAATAATTTCGCTGGCGTGAAATTTTTTTCGTGCTAGTATCCCTTGCAGTCACGAAGAAAGTCGTTTGCACAAATGCGGTGCAATGCTCTCTGACACCGCGACGACCGGTTTGCAAAGTTTGATTTCCGTTTGGGTTTGTACCGCATTTTATTAGGCTGTACTCGATTCCCGTTTCCCGCTAACTGACAATCGCTGTACTGAGAGGCCCTCTCGCCTCGGGACTTTACTTTTTATGTCTTCTTTTACCATTACCTCCCCTAATCCGTGGGTGCGAGTTCTTGACGCGCTGGAAAAAAAAGTCAACCGCAACTCCTACGAAACCTGGCTGAAGCCTACCCGCTACGATCACGCGCAAGGCGCGATTCTGTTCGTACGCGTTCCCAATCCAGAGTTCTGCCACATCGGCGAGCGCTACGGCGATCTGATCAGCGAGGCCCTGGAGAACCTCGGCCTCGAGTTCCGCGACGTGGAATTCGTCACTGCGGAAGAGCAGCGCAGCGCCGATGGCAAGGCTACCGCCAGCGCTGGACAGCAGGCGGCCGCATCGCCCGTCTCTGACAAACCCGTATCCGGACCTGTCGCCCAACAACGTTTCGATTGGGATGGAGCGGCGCAATTAAACCCGCGATACACCTTCGACGACTTCGTGATAGGCACCGGCAATCAGTTTGCCCACGCGGCGGCGCGGGCAGTGGCGGAACGGCCTTCGAAGGCCTACAACCCGCTGTTTCTGTATGGCGGCGTTGGCATGGGCAAGACCCATCTGATGCAGGCCATCGGACACGAGATCAAGCTCCGGCTGCCGGAAAAGTCCATCTGCTATGTCTCCGGCGAGCGTTTCACCAACGACATGATCAGCGCCTTGCGCTACAGCAAGATGGGCGGATTTCGCGACAAGTACCGCAACATGGATGTGCTGCTGGTCGACGACATCCAGTTTCTGGTGAACAAGGAGCGCACCCAGGAGGAGTTCTTCCACACCTTCAATGCGCTACACGAGTGCATGCGCCAGATTGTGATTGCCAGCGATCGTCCGCCCAAGGAGTTGGCGGAGATTGAGGATCGCCTGCGCAGCCGCTTCGAATGGGGCCTGATCGCCGACATCCAGCCGCCCGACTTGGAGACCAAGGTCGCCATCCTGCAAAAGAAGGCCGAGTCCGAGCGGGTGATGCTGCCCACCGACGTGGCCCTGTACATCGCTTCCAACATTCGCAGCAACGTACGCGAGCTGGAAGGCGCGCTCATCCGCCTGACCGCTTATTCCTCGCTGACCGGTGGGGAGATCAATCTACAGACGGCGCAGGAAGTGCTGAAGAACCTGATCGATTCGCAGGTCCGCAAGATCACGATTGAGTCGATCCAGAAGGCAGTATGCGAGCAGTTTGGGCTGCGGTTGCTGGAGATCAAGTCCAAGAACAACTCGCGCGTCATCGTATTTCCGCGGCAGATTGCGATGTATCTGGCAAAGCATCTCACCGACGCATCGCTTCCGGAGATCGGACGCCAGTTCGGCGGCAAACATCACACAACCGTTCTGCACTCGGTTGGCAAGATCGAGGAGGTGCGGAAGATCGACAAAGATTTAAACAGGGTACTGAACAAGCTCACGGAGAGCTTGGGCCTATGAGCCGCGCCTCGAGCGCGGTTTTTCACTTTGGGAGCGAGTTTTCTTCCTGTTGTCCTGTGGATGCGATGTGGATTCGGTGGAAGCTGGGGCAGGAATTTTTCTCTCGCCCTGAATCGTCACAGCCGGCCACAACCTGGAGTGCAGATTTTAGACAGGCGCGAGCCCGTTCCGCCTGCAGCCGCTGCAATTCTGCTCTAAATTTCCACTTTTCCGCAGTGCCTACTATTACTACTGGTTTTATATGTTTTTGATTTGATATAAGGAGTAGCAGTATAAGAGGGCCGGGCGAATGCCTGCCGAGGTGGGATTGATGGTTGCCGAAGCAACGGGAGCAGTGCAGGGTACAGCGATGGAAATCAGTGTCAGCAAGTTCGAGTTGCTCAAAGAACTGACTGCCACACAGGGCGTCGTCGAACGCAAGACCACGATTCCCATCCTCTCCAACTTTTTGTTCGAGGCGGCCAATGACCGGCTGACCATCACCGCGACCGATCTCGACCTCAGCCTGCGGACGTCTTGTGCGGCCAAGGTGAAGCGCGAGGGCGCCTGCACCATCCCCGCGCGCAAGCTGTACGACTACGTCAAACTGCTGCCCGACACCGATATCTCCATCAAGCTGCTGGAGAACCATTGGGTCAATATTCGCGCCGGCCGCTCCAATACCAAGATGGTTGGCATGGCGCGCGCCAACTTCCCGGGACTGCCAACGTTCCCGGCGGCGGGAGCGGTGAAGATTCCCGCCCAAACGCTGCGCAGCATGATCGCGCGGACGATCTTCGCGATCTCCAGCGAGGAGTCGCGCTACACCTTGAACGGCGGTCTGATGGTGTTGAAACCGGAATCGATCACCATGGTGGCGACGGACGGACATCGCCTGGCGCATATCGAGAAGCAGGGCGAAAAGTTCGACGTGAGCGGCGAGCAGCGGACGCTGGTCCCCAAGAAAGCTATGAGCGAGATTTACTCACTGCTGCAGAACAGCGATGTGGAGGCCATTGAGTTTGCCAAAGACGAATCGACGCTGTTCTTCCGGATTGGCGAGCGGTTGCTGACCTCGCGCCAGTTGACCGGACAGTTTCCCAACTACGAAGCCGTGCTGCCGCGCGAGGCCAACAAGTTCGTGGTGCTGCATGGCGCGGATCTCAATACCTCCATCCAGCGCGTGGCGCAGTTCGCCGACGAGCGCTCGCGGGCCATCCGCATGAAGCTCGACAAGAACGAGTTGAAGCTTTCGTCTTCGTCGACGGATGCCGGCGAGTCGGAAGACTCCATCGAGACCGCCTACACCTCCGACCCGGTGACGATTGGCTTCAATTCGGAATACCTCCTCGATTTCCTGAAGGCCTCCGATGGCGGCGACGTGCGCCTGGAGTTCAAAGACGCGCAATCCGCCGGCCAGATGCGCCCCGAGGACGCCGGCGACGACGGGTTTAAGTACCGGTACGTCGTGATGCCGATGCGGATTTGAGGGGGCTTTGGAGTCTGCGTGAGGAATAAGTTTGATTTCCGGCGGTGGAGTATGACTCACGAAAAAAGAACCCCGAAGGGGTGGAAGTGCAGTTAGCCCAGGACGCTGCGAAGCGGAGTCCTGGGTAGAGTGGAAAAAGTAACCGAGTCCCGTAGGGACGGCACAGTTCTCACGCGCTCACTTTAGCCCTTGTCCTTTCGTGCCCACTACGCTTTGACGCGCAGATGAAGAGCTTGCTCGAACTGATGGCCGACCTCGATGATTGAAGAGTTGGTGATCGGACAGCGATATTCGAACGAGGAGATATTCAGATCTCTAGGAGTATCGAATGCAGGGGGGATCCGGCTTTCGCTGCGCGAAAAGGTTGTCGCGCGCGGGGTGGTCATGACATCCGTAGAGAATTTCCACGGTGTCGGCGAAAACCCCTACCACGATAGGCTTGAGAGCGGCATTCTAACCTACACGGCGGCTGGCAAAATAGGCGACCAGACGCTTGCAGGCATGAACAATCGGCTGATCCAACAAAAGGCGTTCAATTTTCCAATACACGGATTTGTCTTAATCGCCAGCAGGCGCGATACATCCGTTGGTTCAAACCGTTGGGAATATCTCGGCTTGCTCGAGTACCTTCGCCACTATCCCGATACCCAGATTGATGCCGATGGCAAAGTTCGCACTGTCTGGCTTTTTGAACTTAAGATCCATCGGGAGCAAAAGGTTTTGCCGCTTGCCGTTGACGTGCGCGTTTCCAACGAGATCCTGACCGCCTCGAGACTCGAGGCCGCAAACAATCCGGACGACGATATCGTTGATGAGGGTCACGACCAGCGCACGGAAAACATTGAGCGGATTGAAAAGGTCAGGGGCAGTCTGCTGTCCATGGATCCGAAGCGCTTTGAGTTTTTCATCAAAGAGTTGCTTCAGCATTGTGGTTTCCTCGATGTCTGTGTGACGAGGTACAGCTCCGATGGTGGCATCGACGTCAACGCCAGGGTAGGGCCTAAGATTTGGATTTTTGAGAACACTTTGATTCAGGTGCAGGCAAAGCGCTGGCTTCATTCTGTCGGCCGCAGGGAGGTTGCCGAACTACGGGGGAGCCTGCAACCGTTCGCAAGGGGCGCGGTCGTCACGACCGGGCACTTCTCGAAGGCGGCTATCAATGAGGCGGGCGAGGAAGGCAAGAATCCAATCGCCTTGGTCGACGGATTCAAGCTGAGCAAGACCGTGATAGATGAGGATTTCAAATTATGCATTTGATCCGATATCAGCTTTGAAACTTATGATCTAGAACTTTTTGGCCATCAAGAGGAACCGGCTTATGAATGACCTAGAGTGGTATCGGACGCGAGCGAAGGAGCTTTACCACGAAGAGGGTGAAATCGAGGTCGATCCCAACGCGCGCGTTTCGATTGGGGGCAGTGATGGAGCTTATGTGCAGGCGTGGGTGTGGGTGCCACGAAGCGAGGAGTGAACTCACCGAAACCAAGAATCCGCCTTCTTTTTGCAGCGGGCGGATAGCGTTGGCCCCTGTCGTCCCTGCCGGGACTGAGACCATATTTTCGTCCTACCCAGCACTCCGCCTTCGGCTGCGTGCTGGGCTAAACTGAGCCGCCCTACGGGCTGGTTTCTGTATTGAGGGCCTAGGATTTCGCAATATCGAGAACACGAGAACTCTTGCATAACGCAGGCGTGCAGCAGCAGCAAAAACGCCCCGTCTCCGCTAACCCTTTCCCCCCGTCCTCGTCTATTTCAACAAGCAGGGAGCGATGTCATTAGGGGCATGCGGGACGTTCCACTCCGCTAGTTCGCATGCCCCGGGCACCGCACACAGGGCCCTA
The DNA here is from genome assembly GCA_050014935.1 of Candidatus Korobacteraceae bacterium. Classification (GTDB taxonomy): domain Bacteria; phylum Acidobacteriota; class Terriglobia; order Terriglobales; family Acidobacteriaceae; genus Bog-257. Next base: position 2,329 of record JBEKCJ010000081.1, on the reverse strand, counting down.
CTTACTCTCCTCATTCGCAACGGAACTTGCAGGAGCTCCTTCTCGTACCACTACGAGGAGGAGCACTGTGAGCAAAATTTCCCTCATTCTCCTGCTTTGCGTTTCGAGCCTGGGCCTGTCCGCCTCTGCGGAGGAATGGACCAAGAGCTACCAGGTCAGCAACACTCCCTCTCTGCATGTCGATACCAACGATGCCTCCATCGAAGTCACCCACGGCGTCAGCAACACGATCAACGCGCGTGTCATTACCGACGGCATCAGCATTGGCGGCAGCGGCGTGCGCATAACCGAGCACCAGGATGCCGACAAGGTTGACCTGCAAGTTCACATTCCCAACGACTGGGGATTTCACTTCGGCATGCATCGCGGGGTGCGAGTGGAGATCCAGGTCCCGCCGCAATCGGCCCTGGACCTGCACTCCGGCGACGGTCACATCCTGGTGAACGGCATCTCCGGCCAGGCGCGGCTGGATACGGGCGACGGTCATATTGACGTCCAGAACTTCAGCGGCGCGCTGCATGGCCACACTGGCGATGGACACATGACCATTGACGGCGTGTTCACCGACCTGGACCTGCGCAGCGGCGATGGCCATGTCGACCTCACGGTGCGTCCCGGCTCGAAGCTGAATGGCGGCTGGCTGATTCATACCAGCGACGGCCGCGTTGAAGCCAAGCTGCCTCAGGACCTGGCTTGCGAGCTCTACGCTCATACCGGCGACGGGCACATCCAGCTCGACCTGCCGGTGACGGTGAGTGGTTCCATTGAGCATTCGCGGGTACGCGGCAAGGTGAACGGCGGTGGTCCGCTGCTGGAAATCAGCACCGGCGACGGCAGCATCCGTATCGGCAAGTATTAGACCGACTCCCGACCTCCTCGAGAGCGCATGTCGGCCTTCAGGAAGCTTTCTGTGAGGACTGATCTCATCTTCGCCGGTGCATTAGGAAGTCCGCCAGACGAGCGCCGTAGGCGCGGAACAGCTTAGCCCAGCACGCAGCCGAAGGCGGAGTGCTGGGTAGGCTGGCAGTTTGAATGGAGTCCTGTAGGGACGGCACGCCTTACTCACAAATACATCGGCCGATCTCTAAACCACTTATCTCCCGCGGGCTTTACTCCTAACAGTACTCATCAAGACGCCCCGTCTCGCCGATAGAAACAGAGAAGCGGCTATCGGCACATGGACCCCTTGAACGGCTATCGAAAGACCGGCTATCGAGCGACCCGCTATCGTAGCTCCGCCCCTCGCAGCAGACGCAAGCTGATTCTGTTTTGCCGGCATCCGGTTGCCCAGGAACGATTCGCGCGCCTGCTGAGCAAAGCAGGATTCGAGGTGGTGGTCAGCCCCGAGCTGCGGCAGCAAAATCCAGAGAGCACAACCCACCAGGCGATGCCAGCCAGCCTCGCCGTTCTCGATTGCAGTGACGCCCAGGCGGCGGTGGAATTCGTCCGCATGCTTCGCATCAAACAGCCCAACCTTGCCGTGCTGGCGCTGCTGCCCAAACTGGAAAGTCCGCACACCTATTCGCTGCTGCGGCTGGGCGTGAAAGGTCTGTGGGCCTACAGCAAGCCGCCGCGCGAGCTGGCGCGAGCTGCCTGCCAGGTGGCGGTCGGTGGTTACTGGGTCCCGCGCGAGTTGTTGGCCGGCTTCATCGAGTCAATCCTCCCCGAGCTTTACGGCAGCAAGTCGCCCGCTCCCGAAGTCGAGATCAGCCGTCGTGAACGCGAGGTGCTGGACCTGCTGCTGGAAAACCTCTCGAACAAGGAGATTGCCGCCAAGCTGTTCGTGGCGGAGCGCACGGTTAAGTTCCATGTTTCCAATCTGTTGAGCAAGTTTGGGGTGCATCGCCGCGCGGATTTGATCGTGATGTGGATGCGGCGGGCGAATGCGTTTCCCTGGCAATCACGGGAGCGGGAGCAGAGCGTTTCGACGCGGGTCAACTAAGTCGGCAGTTCGTTTAATACCTTGCCTTAAGGCCACTTAGATATATTGGCAGCCCGGACTTCCCCGCGGATAGCGCAGATTTTCTTACTTTACTTACTTTTTACAAAAGTAAGATTTTCTTATTTCTTCACGTTGTCTTACTGGTAAGAAAATCTGCAACGTTTAAGGCGAAGTTACACCCTGAGGCGCTACCTGACCTTTCCCCAAGTTGCCAGCAGGGCCTACGGCCCGTTATACTTTTTGTTTGCCCTGTCCAAATTTGTGTTAGTGAGGAGCGCCGTTTTCGCATGCCGAAGCGCACATTCCAACCCAACCGTCGTCGCCGGTCAAAGACGCACGGATTTCGTTCTCGCATGAAGACCAAGAGCGGGCGGGCGGTGCTGTCGC
>JBEKCJ010000080.1:0-32110 GCA_050014935.1 Candidatus Korobacteraceae bacterium | reverse complement strand
CGAAACCTACAGGCACTGGCTCCGGGCCGGGGCTCGTTTCTGGGCGGCGAAACCGGCTCACCCAGCGCGGCTTGCGCGTCGGCGGAGGTGATGAGGCTGCAAGCGTCCTTGGCGGCAGCCGAAGCAGGGACGGGAGCGAGTACGACGAGACCAGTGAACAGGCAGGATAGAAGGGCGATTGAGAGCGCGAGACGGAGATTCATGGGATAAAGAACAGATCACACAGCTGAGTTCAGGCGCGGCCAGGCGTGGCACGTCGCCAAGCGGGAAACAGAAAAGGGTGCGATCGCCGCACCCTTTCGCATTCATAGCTGCTGGACGTTCTACTTCCCGCTCGCCTGGAAGCGCTTGTTGACTTCCGCCCAGTTGACCACGTTCCACCATTCCTTCAGATAGTCGGCGCGGCGGTTCTGGTATTTCAGGTAGTAGGCGTGCTCCCAGACATCGTTGCCCATGATGGGGTAGAAGTCCTTGCTCATGGGGTTGTCCTGATTAGGGGAGCTGACAACCTGCAGCTTGCCGCCGTTGTCGCGCACCAGCCAGGCCCAGCCGCTGCCGAACTGCTTCAGCCCGGCGTCGTTGAACTTCTCCTTGAAGGCGTTGAAGTCGCCAAAGGTGCTCTTGATGGCGTCGGCGATGGCGCCGCTGGGCTCGCCTCCGGCGTTGGGGGCCATGATCTTCCAGAACATGGAGTGGTTAACGTGGCCGCCGCCGTTGTTGCGGACGGCGGTGCGGATCGCTTCGGGCACGTTCTCCAGGCCTTTCAGCAGATCCTCGGCGCTGAGCTTTTGTAGCTCGGGAGCCTTCTCCAGCGCGGCGTTCAGGTTGGTGACGTAAGCCTGATGGTGTTTGTCGTGATGCAGATGCATGGTTTGCGTATCGATGAAAGGTTCAAGCGCAGCGTAGTCGTAGGGCAGGGGCGGAACTTCGAATGCCATTCTGATCGTCCTCCAGTTGGCTTGATGCTAGGGAATAGTACGGGGATTCAAAGCGGGCAAAACCCACACATCGCCCGGCAGACCATTATAGCCAGTGGCTGGTGGCCAGTTGTCAGTAGCCAGTAGCCAGTAACCAGTAACCAGTAAAGGCGACCCCGGCCAATTCGCGCCTACTGCCCGGGCGCTGGCTCCATCTGCCACGGCTGCGATTCGAACACGATGAGTTGCGATTCCAGCTCCCATTGCAGGTTCGCCTTAGCATTCTTCTTCAGAAAGCTTTGGCACGTCGCCGACGGCGTCGGCGCCGCGCTCAAATCTGACGCGCACTGCTTCACCGGCGTGAAAGTCTTGGCATCGCTCCACAAACTGGCGCCTGAGATGAAGGCGTATTCCAGGCTGCTGCGCGCCATACTCTTCAGTTGCGTGTAAGTGAGGCCCTGATCGAGTGCGCCCCGCAGATACTCCTGGGTCATATCGGAGCGCGAGACGCCTTCATCGTCGGTGGCGAGCGCGACTGGAACTCCCGCGCGCATGTACTGCCCCAGCGGGTGACGGATACCGGTGACGCCCAGGATGGTGGCATTGCTGGTGAGGCAGATCTCAATCATCACATTGCGTTGCGCCAGCTCTCGCAGCAGGTCCTGCGCGCGGTCTTCATACATGACATCCATACCGTGACCGATGCGCTCGGCGCCAGCGGTCTCGACTGACGAGCGAATGTGGAAGCTCAGTTCTTCAGGTGTAACCATGCCCTGGGCCAGCTCTCCGGCATGCAACGAGATGTGCACCTTGGGATAGACGCTGTGCAGGTACTGGAGCATGCGCATGTGCAAGGCAAAGTCGCGCCGGGAAACATACCACTCTTCGGGCTGCACCAGATTAACTCCCACGAAGCGGGGGTCGGCGCTGGCCAGCTCGAAGCCCAGCACCATCTGAGTGAAGACAATCTCCTTCGGCACACCGCGCAATGCCATGTACTGATAGCGCTGTGTGATGCTGCATCCGGGATCGGGCCGGCTGGAGGCGCAGCGCAATGTGGAATTGCGGACAATCTCGGCGTCGTCCATCTCCTTGCGGGCCGCGGCCACTACTTGCGCCATGCCATGGGCCAGGAGCTTGGCGCGCTGGCGGGAAAGATCGTCGTCCCAGCCCGAGCTGTTAGCCAGCGCCATCGTCTCCGGAAAAGCCGGGGCATGCATCAGCTCCTGGTAAACCTCGTGCTGCGAGGCTGCGCGAGCAGCGGTTTCCGCCAGCATTTCGCCGGTCTTGCCGTAGCTGGCCACGATGAATTTGTCGAAAGTGTCGAAGAAGTGGTCGTGCCCCGATAGCCCAGACAGTTCCCATTTGCGCATGGAGTAGGCGTCCACCATGTCGCGATACAGGAAACGGTCCGTGAGCGCATTGCGGGCCGGCACCGTACCTTTAGCGCCTCCACAAGGCGGCGCGCTGAGATAGAAGGTGACGGGATCGACGCACAAGCCTTTCTCCGCAGCCCATCCGATGAACGTCTCCGCGTAAATAGCGCCGACGAGGTGGTTGTGCAGGTCGCCGCCTTTGGGCATCTGGCGGAGAAAAACCAGCAGCAGATTGGGATCGTTGCGGATGCTCTGGAAGTAGCTTTTCGTCCGCGCACTATTGGCGGCGCTCGCGGCGTCGGCTGCGGCGCAGACGAGGGGCGCAAGCAGGGCCGCCACAACAAGAAGAGTCAGTACTCTGGTAAGGCCGCGGTTCATTGGCTCACCCGTGGGCCAGCTTCAACCCGACGATACCCATGACGATGAGGGATGCGGAGGCGAGGCGCATTACGCCGCTGGGCTCAGCGTAGAAGAGGATGCCGACGATCAAGGTGCCAACGGCGCCAATGCCGGTCCAGGCGGCATAGGCGGTGCCCATTGGGATGTCCCTTTGCGCCAGCAACAATAAGGTTCCGCTGCCGGTCATAAAGAGCACAGCTATGATGATGCCGCGGACCCGGCTGTCAGGGTTCTGGGCGATCTTGAGACCGAGCGGCCAACCGATCTCCAACAACCCTGCGACGACAAGGTAAATCCAGGCCATAGGCTGCCTCCTTCGTTAGGGAGATTCTGATTAAGTGAATGCCGAGGCCCTCAGCGGCCAAAGCCGGGTTCATTGGTTCGACTTTGCGGACCGCCTGAAGGCGGTCCCTTTCAAAGCAATACCTAATCAGAGATTCCTTAGCTGCATCGTTCAGCCGGGCGTTAAGGCCTGCCCGTTTTGTCCCCGGCATTGTAACGCGGAACCCGCATATTCGGTTTTAAGTCGGTGCAGCGCGCGCGGCAGTCCAGGGGACAAATCCGGCGGGGATCTCCTTGCGGCCACGGCCCGGGTTGGTGCTGCATACTTATTGCTTGTCGATGAGCGACTCCAACCGCGACAGGCGCTGCTGCAAATCGTTGATCTGGTCCTGCTGGGCGGAGACTATCGCGTGTTCCTTCTGCAATTCGTTCAGTAGCATGGGAGCGAGCATCTGATACTTAACCCCCGAGGGCTGACCGTCTTTGTCGTAGAGCGCCATTTCCGGATAGATTGCAGCCACTTCCTCTGCGATCAGGCCATACTGTAGAGCGTGCGTTCCATCGTCATACTGCGGTTTGTAAAAGAAGCTGACCGGACGCAACTGGAAAAGCTTGCTGCTGCTGTCACCCATGTCGGCGATTTGGTCCTTGAAGCGGCGGGAGGAGGCGTTGCAAACTCCGAGCTGTCCAGTAGCAAGGACGCACACGGGGTTGGTGTTAGCCACAGGAGTGCTGACGATGCCTGCAATGTAGACCGCGTTTTGCTCGCCACCTGCGGTGCCCGGCGTGCCGATGCGGATCACATTGCTCTCCTGGAAGCCCTGGTTGCCTAGATTACCGATATAGATATTGCTACTGCCGGTGGTGTTGGACACGCCCGCCCCCTGTCCAATGAAGATGTTACTGCTGCCGCTGGTGTTGTTGATGCCAGCCATCGCACCGAAGAAGCTGTCGTTGCTGCCAGTTGCCTGGATGCCAGTGTTGAAGCCGCCAGCCTGATAGCCGTAGAAGCTGTTATTGCCGCCAGTGTTGTTGTAGCCGGCCTGGTAGCCAGAAATAGTGTTGAACTGCGCGTTGTTGCTGTACCCAGCCTCGTACCCGGTGAAGGTGTTGTCGAGTCCCCCCGGTTGGGTTCCACCCGCCCCAACTCCGACAAATAAATTGCCTTGGTTAACGTTGTTAGTCACGCTCAGCACGGTACTGGGAGGGTTGTTGCCGATGGTGTAGTTGGTAGCGCTGTTCACCACCATGGCAGAGAACGCCTGGCCCACCGTTCCGAAGCCGTCGATATTGAAGCTGGTATTGGACTGTTGAAACTGCGTGTTCTGAATGTAATTTGGGGAACCAGCCGCGGGGAGTACGCCTGTGAGCCCAGAACCGTTGCCCATGTAGGTACCGGAGTAGGTTCCGGCAAAAGTATTGCCGCCGTTCGGCAGGGACACGGGGTTGGTGTAGGTTCCGCTGAGTTGCATACTGCCCAAGGTCCCTTGGATCATTGGAAACTGATAGTCGCCGGGTTGCGGCACAACCATGCCGGTGCGGCCGTTCCAGGAAAGAACGCCGGTGTTTCCGAATCCCGTTCCGAGCTGACCATTTGCGTTGACCACGACCGGAAACGTCTGCCCGCTGGGCAAGTTGCCGTAGATGCCTGCGATGTACGAATAGTATTGGTTTGCCGGGTCACCTATGCGAATCGTGTTCGCCTCATTTCCCGCAGCTGGGCCCTGGTTGGCGATGTATATGTCAAGGTAGCCTGTGGTGTTGTTGTAGCCGGCGCTGTTGCCGAAGAACGTGTTGCTGTAGCCGAGGGTGTTGTTGTAGCCAGCATGGTAGCCGGAGAAGCTGTTGGATGTTCCCTGACCGTTGGTGTTGTTAGTGCCAGCACCCACACCGAGGAACAGGTTGCCGTCGGCGGGGCTGCCAAGGCTTACGACACCGCTTCCACCGATCTGATATGTCCCGGTGGTGTTAACAGCGGTTGTGCCGGTCAGTATGCCGCCAACCGCTCCGCTTCCATCGACATTGAAGCTGGTGCTGCTCTGGAGCGTCGTCCCATTCTGAATGTAATAAGGAGAGCCTGCGCCGGGAACGATCCCAGCCAAGTTGGAGCCGTTACCGTAATAGACATTCGACGTGCTGGAAAACGTTACGGGATTGCTATAGGCGCCGCTGAACTGGGAACTTCCCAAGGTGCCGCCGAGCTGCGAGAACTGAATGCCGGTCAGCCCTGAGCCGCTCCCGCTGAAACTTCCGCCGAAGGAGTTTCCGCTGTTGGAGAGCGTCACGACGTTGCCATACGCTCCACTCAGTTGCGAACTGGCCAAGGTGCCGCTTAGTTGCGAGAACTGAATGCCGGTGAGCCCGGAGCCGTTGCCGGTAAACGTACCGAGGGCATTCACATTGCCGCTGCCATCGACGGAAAACTTCTGGACGCCATTGTTCTGGCCGCTGAGGATCTTGCCGCCCGCGGCGTTGTTTAACACCGCCGCCGTACCGTTTGCACTGGCGACGGACGCGATGATTCCGACGGTGCTGCCGATAGATGACGTGGACGATCCCCACACGCCGACGCCGCCGGTGCTGGCGGACCTGCCATACACGCCGAAGTTGACGCCGGTCGCAGACGTCTCGCCGCCGAATACACCAAATCCGGACGGAGCCGAGGAATACCCGCGAATCGCCCCGGAAAAACCGGTGGTGTCATTCGAGACGGCGTTGATCGTATATGCATTACTGACAGCTGAGATCGCATACCCCGAAATGCTCGTCGCTGCGGTTTGCGTCACACTCACAACCGACGAACTGGCCGGTGTGGTACTGGCATCTACAGCCAGCGGAGATCCGGGTGTGATCGTCCCGATGCCGATGTTGCTGCCCGACTGAAAGATGGCGGAGTTGCATAGCGTGGGTTCCGGGTTCCAATAGGGAATGTATCCGGTGATGGCCGCAGCGCATGGCGCCGCGGAAGCAGGCTTTGTCGTACCGAAAGAACCGGTGCCACTTGCGTTGCCCGCGGTGCTCAAAGCGTTCACGGCGGTTCCCGTCGTCGATCCGCTGCTGGATTGGCTTGACGCCGCCTGGACGAACGCCGAGGCCGGCAATCCACCCAGGGTTTCGGCCTCGTGCGCTTTGAAGGCATAGGGCACGCTGACCAGCAGCACGCGCGGCTGCTCTGCTTGCCCTTCGACCTGAACCCCCAGCCATCGCTGCTCCTGCTCGGAGAATAGATCGGCGGGCAGCCCTGCGGTGGTTGTGGCGCCCAGCAGCACACTGTAGTTGCCGCTGGCATCGGAGGTGACGGTCTGCGTCTCCATCCACACCGGTGCGCCGCCATCCTGCTGCTTATAGATAGCGAACGTGGCACCCACGGTGGAAGAAGAAAGCGGCGCACCCTGCGCATCCCGCAGGGTCCCACCGTAGCGAACGAGATTGGGAACGGTGGTGACGGAAGCTTGCTGGGTGAAGCCAACGGAAACCATTACCAGGGTAAAGACAGCCAGGACAAGAGACGACGCGGCGCGCATGAGTGCTCCTTTCGTGTCCTTCAAACGCGGCAGTGAAATGTGGCCGGAAGGTAAGGCTGGGATTGTGTCGTCGTTTCTGGTGGTTGTCAATCTTAATGTCAGGTGGGTTAAGGTGCTGATTCCCGGCAGAAAGTCAATCGAGCATCGCCACACTGTGGTCGTGACTTCCCAAAATGGGACAAAAACGGCCGGGGAACAATCTCCGCCGTTCAAAAGAAGATGTTCTCCCTTGGCGACGCGTTCGGCGGTCTCCGATTTCTTCGCCTCTCCCCCCTGCTACAATTCTGGCGGAATCGCGTGGGTTTGGCGGCGCGAAGCGCAAGCGGCGGCCTTGGCCAAAAGAGTGGAGAACAGCAGGTCCCCTTCGGCAAGCTCAGGACCGGTCCCTCGACTCCGCTTCGCTACCGTCGGGATGACAAGAACGGGGCAAACAGCAAGCGCCCGCCCTAGCCAAAAGCAGGCTAGAACGGGGCACCCAGAGCATTCGGGCCTCGCGAATCCGTCGAACTGCTGGCCCCGTTGGACCGTATATCCCCTTAGCAGTGAGCGGGATTTGGGCCAGGAGTCGTGCCCCGTGGGAGAGTTGATTGGACGACAACCAGGCCGTAAATGCGCTTGTCCGTCGCTGTGTGTCCGGCGACGCTGCGGCCTGGCAGGAAATCGTCCAGCAGTATCATCGCAGGATTTACAACATCTGCTATCGCTTTTCGGGATCGCCGGATGACGCAGCCGACCTGGCCCAGGAAGTGTTCATCAAGATGTATCGCACGCTGAGTACGTTTGACACCACGCGAGCTTCGTTCATGACCTGGGTGACGACGGTCACGCGGAACTTGCTGGTCGACCACTTCCGCAAAGGCAAGTACGATCGGGTGACCGACTCGCTGGACGCGACGCCGGGCAATCAGGAAGACGGTTTGACGATTGCCGAGCAGTTGGAAGACGGGGCCGCAAGTCCGGAGGCGCTGATGCGCAGCCAGGAGACCAGGAAGCTGGTGCACGAGGCGCTGCGGCGGCTCTCGCCCGAGCTGCGGGAAGCGGTCATCTTGCGCGATTTGCAGGATATGGACTACAAGGATATTGCCAAAGTCCTCAGTGTGCCCGAGGGAACCGTGAAGAGTCGCATAAATCGGGGACGAACGGAACTGGCAAGGCTGTTGCAACGTACGTATAAGCAGGCGAACTAATGGCAAGCGAGAACCAATCCGCAATGCAGCCGGGGTCCCCGGATCGCCCTTCTTCTGGGCAAGCTGGGGTGGAGTGTGTCGAGGTCGAGGCCCTTCTGGCGGAAGCTCTCGACGGAACGCTGCAAGGCCCAACGCTGGTGGCCTTCGAGGTGCACCAGAACAGTTGTGCCGCCTGCCGTGCCATGGTCGCCGACGCCCAGGCTGGAATGAACTTCCTGCAGGGGCTGGACGATGCCGAGCCTCCGCGCAATCTCGTCCACAACATCCTGGCGCAGACCATCGGAGCGCTGCCCTCGGAGCACGCTGTGCCGAAGCCGCGCGGCGAAGGCTGGCTGGAGAAGCTGAAGGGACGCCTGGCTCCGGTGTTCGCGCCCGTGGCTACGCCGCGCTTCGCCATGTCCTTCGGCATGGCATTCTTCTCCATTACCATGTTGCTGGGCATCGCCGGCTTCCACTTCGCCGATGTGCGCCACCTTGACCTGAGCTCCAAGGGAATCACCAGGGCCTACTACGAAACTCAGGCCCGGGTCATGCGTTACTACGAGAATATGCGCCTGGTATACGAGATCGAGTCGCGAGTGCGTGACTTGCGCCGTGCCGCGACTCCCGACAACGCCCAGGACAACAATAAGCAGCAACAGCAGCAGGAGACGCCTGCGCCCAAGACCAGTCCGGCTCCCAGTCCAAAGAATCCGTCGAAGAGCGACAACCGGCTGCCCGATCGCAGCAATCACACCTACAGCCGTGACAATGGCGAGCCTCAGCTGGCCACGTTTCCGGCTGTATTCTTAGCAGCAATTCCCCAGGCCCGGCGAGTCAGGAGAACCGCATGAACTGCGCCAATCATGTCGACGCACCCGCGGTTGCATATTGCCGCACCTGTGGCAAGCCACTGTGCAATGTGTGCACGCGCGACGTCCGTGGCGTCATTTATTGCGAGGAGTGTTTAGCCTCGCACCTGAGTGGCGCCGTGCCACCACCAGGCTCAACCGCCGTGCCTCCGCTTGTGCACCCGCCTGGCACCCCCAGTCCCAAACTGGCCGCCATCCTGGGAGTCATTCCGGGTGTGGGAGCCATGTACAACGGCGAATTCGCCAAAGGCTTTATCCACGTGCTGATCTTCGCCACCCTGATCTGGTTAGCCAATCCGGAGCACGGGAGTGGCCTGTTCGGGCTAGCGATCGCAGCATTCGCGATCTATATGCCCATCGAGGCCTACAAGACCGCGCGGGCGCGCGAGCTCGGCTTGCCTGCTCCCGATCCATTCGGCCTCAATCACCTCGTTTCCTCGGATCCGCGTTCCAATCACACGGCTGGTACCGCCGCTAATTCTTTTGCTCCCGGCGCGCCTCCGGTTGGCGCTTCTCCCAATGTCGCGGGCGTCAACCCCAATCCGGGCACGGTTCCGCAAGGCGAACCACTCATTGAAGACCACTCCTCGCGAGTTCCGGTTGGAGCCTATGTCCTGATCGGCCTGGGTGTGTTGTTTCTGCTGAACGAAATGGATTTCTTGCATTTTGACTGGGTGTTGAGGCGCTTTTGGCCGCTGATTCTCATAGCTGTCGGCGTCCGCATCCTGATCCAGCGGCAGCGGAGAGGCTGGTAAGGAGGACATCATGAAATACCGTTACAACAAATATTGCTCCTGCCCCCGCTGTCGTGCTCATGGCTACACCGCGCCCGCTGTCCTCATTACCCTTGGCGTCCTGTTTCTGCTGGACCAGATGGGTCATGCGCATTGGATGGGCTTCGACTTTACCTGGCCCGCGCTGCTGATCGTGCTCGGCTTGATCAAGTTGCTGGAGCACGGCTCTTCCATCTACGGCCACATTCCGCGCGAATACAATGCCGCGCTGCCGCCCAATCCAGGACAACCCATTCCTCCGGGAACTCCCGGATATCCGGGCTATCCCGGATATCCGCCGCGGCCGCAGGCGCCAATCGTCACGCCGCAGCCCAATCCTCCGGCTGGTTTCATCACCTCGGATTCGCAGGTGGTGAGGCCTGACGATAAGGGGGGACAAAATGTCTAGCGTGAATCCATACTCGGTAACTGCGCCACCAGTCATTCTCATCGTGATTGGCTTGCTGTTCCTGCTGAGGAACCTCGGCTTCCGCTTTCCCATCTGGCACTGGTTCGGGCACTGGTGGCCGCTGCTGCTGATTCTCTGGGGCGTCATCGTTCTTATCGAGAACACGACCTCGAATCGCATGGGGTATCGCACCCGCAGCCTGGGCGCGGGCGGTATTCTTCTGATGGTGCTGCTGGTCACGCTGGGCGTCTCAGCGCATTACACGTCCGACTCTAACTACAACTGGGACGGCATTCGCGACCAGTTGCAGATGGACGACGATCTCGGCGGCATCTTCGGCACCGCATTTACCTTCGACGACACCCTGGAGGAGCAGTTCCCGGCAAACGGCAATCTGCGCGTGGTGTGCGATCATGGCACCCTGAACATCACCACCGCTTCCGACAATACTCTCCGCGTGGTCGTCCACAAAAAGCTCTACGCGCAAAACCAGAACGACGCCAACACTTATAACCAGGGCAGCAAGCCCCAGATCACCATCAGCGGCAACTCGGTTGTCCTGAACGGTAATACCGACGGCGCGGGCGATCACAGCGTGCAGACGGACATGGACATCACCGTGCCGGCCGACGCCTCGGTGGATATCGCCAGCAAGCGCGGCGACGTCACCATTAATGGCCGCAAGGCAGATGTCAAAGTCTCGCTACAGCACGGCGACGTTGATGTGACCGAGATTACCGGCTCGGTCAAAATCAACCTGGAAAAGGGTTCCATCCGGGCCGCGCAGATCACCGGCGACGTGGACGTGACCGGCCACGTCGATAACGTGAGCATCGATGAAGTCGGGGGCGCGGCGCGCCTCAACGGCGACTTCTATGAAGACATTCGCCTCAGCAAGATCGCCAAGGGCGTTGTCTTCAAGACCTCGCGCTCTGACATGGAGATCGCCTCCGTGCCCGGCGATATCGAGATTGCCAGCGATCAGGTTCGAGGCACCGATCTGACGGGGCCAAGCCGCGTGTCAACCGGCTCCAAGGACATTCACCTGGAAGACGTCGCTGGCGACTTGCAAGTGCAATCGACCAACGGCGATGTGGAAGTCACTACCGGTGGCAAGCAATCGGGCAAGCTGAGCGTTGACACGCAGCATGGTGACGTCGCTCTCACTCTCGCCGCCAAGACGCCGCCCGACAAAGTGAATGTGGTGACCCAGCACGGCGATGTCACCCTGACCTTGCCATCGAACGAAGGATTCCAGATCACCGCTGGCACCGGCAAAGGTGAGATCACCTCGGACTTCGACGCGATCAGGATCAACAAGAACAACGACGCTTCGCACGCTACCGGAACCGTTGGCAGCGGCGTCAGCAAACTCCAGGTCAACACCGACACCGGCGACATCAAGATCGTCAAGAGCTGAACGCAGGGGCCAGTGATCGGTGGTTAGTGGCTAGAAGTTTCGAGTTCCGAGTTTCCAGATCGGTCGGCATTTCCGTACGACCGCAGGAATAACGACAAAGCGGGTGCCCCGTTCTAGCCTTCTTTTGGCTAGGGCGGGGCAGTTTCTTGACAAGCCACTAGCCACGAGCCACTCTCCCCACAATCCTCTCCACTTCCTCTACCACCTCGTCAATGCTCTTATGAGTGGTATCGACGTGAACTGCATCCGCCGCGGGGACTAACGGTGAAACCACTCGCGTGCGGTCGCGCTCATCGCGCGCCGCAATCTCGGCGTGTACGCGTTTCGCCTCGTCAGGCGATTGCGATTCGTTCTGCAGGAACCGCCGCTCGGCACGCACCCTCTGCTCCGCGTCGAGAAAGATCTTCACCTCGGCATTCGGAAACACCGCCGTACCGATATCACGGCCCTCCATCACGACGCCGCCGTTTGCGCCCAACTCACGTTGCCGCGTCACCATCACCCGCCGCACCTGCGGATGGGCCGACACGCGCGACGCGGACGCCGTCACATCAGGTTCGCGAATTCGCCGCGAGACATCGCTCCCATCCAGCAGCACGCGATTGCCGTCCCCGCTCGGCTCGAGCTGGATTACCGATTTCTCCGCCAGCTGCCGCAGCGCCTCTGCGTCCTCCAGCGGCACCTGCTGCTCCATCGCCTTCAGCGCCAGCGCGCGATACATGGCGCCGCTCTCCAGATTGATGTAGCCCAATTTTCTCGCCAGCCGTGCGGCGATTGTGCTCTTGCCCGATCCCGCAGGCCCATCAATTGCGATGACCAGCTTTCGCCGCGCGCTCATTCGCTGACAGTTCCCTTGCTGGGTGGTTTTGGCTTGGACGACGCCGGACCTTCGGGGCCCCCAGCCCGCGCCGGTTTTGCGCGGGTTGGGGTAGTTCGCCGCCGTTGCACCAGCGGCTTGCCCGGCCGCGGGGGAAACGCTTCGAATTTCGGCCTGGGCGTGAACTCGTGCGCGAGTTGCTCCTGTAGCTCTGAAACTTGCAGCATCACCCGCCCATCCACATGGACGAAGTGGAGCTCGCGCGCAGCCTGCAAAGCGTTGATGGCTTCGCGAACGCGGGCGCGGCTGGTCAGGCTGGAGAAGAACTGCTCCACCTCCTGCTGCTGCGCCGCCAGCACGCAGTCCAGATACTTGGAAACCAACGCCGTCAGCGATTCGGCCACCGAGATTTGTGTGCCTTTTTTTACCGCCTCCGGCGACCAGCGGAACAGCACGTCCCAGAACACGCCCTCGTCAGGTTTGTAGTCGACGCGGGTAATGCGCAGCTTGGCCCATAGTTCGTCGAGCGCGCGGTCCAGCGCCGCCTCGGAGATCGCGCCCGCAACTAACTGGCGTAAACGCTCCTTCGAAATCGGGCCTTCCCTTTCGATGACCTGAAACGCATGCAGCGCCAGCGGAGAATATTCCGAGCGTGCGCCCGCGGCCGGCGCTTGCCTCGGATTGCGGTCGCCGATCAGTCCGTAGAAGTACGGAAACACCGAGGCCGCGACGATGAAATTGTTTTCCGCAAACACGTTGGCCTCATAGGCCGACTTCTCGCGCAGCAGGCGCACCATCAACTCCTTCGCCTCCACCGCTTCCGGGTCGGCGAAGGCCATGTGCGCTACGGGCAGCTTCTCGTCGCTCCCCTTGTAAGCCCCGACAAACGTCGGCGCCAGCACCGCAGGCCGCTGCGGATAGAGCAGGCAAAATCCCACCGTGTCGATGAACTCGCGCGCCTCTTCCAGCGTGCGGACTCCCCGCCCGTTCAGCCGCCACTTCTCGCGGCGCAGTTCCTGGAGTTGTTGTTCGTGCATAAGAAGCTACGAGCCGCGAGCTACTAGCCTCGAGTCAAGTCGCCTCGACACATTGAAATCCGGCGGCCGCTGCTGTTAGCTCGTGGCCGACTCTCGCCGCTGATCGCGCATTCCCGATCGCTCGCGGCTCGCAGCTAGATTCTCTTGAACGCCCTCTGAATGTCCTTTACAGAATATCGCAGAACCACGGGCCGCCCGTGCGGACAGCTCATCGGGCAGTCCGTCTTCGCCAACTCTTGCAGCAGCCACTCCATTTTGTTCTGCTCCAGCGGCATGTTTACCTTGATGGCAGCGTGGCAGGCGATGCTGGCGGCAAGGCTGGTGCGGATCTTTTCCAGGTTCAGCGACTGCTCCTCGCGCTCGAACTGCTCCAGAATCTCGTGCAGCAGATGCTCCACTTGCCCGGCCACGACTCCCGCCGCGGTTGTCTTCACTGCGATCGTCCGCGAGCCAAACGGTTCCACCTCGAAGCCATTGCGGTTTAGCTCATCGGAAATTTCGGCGAACACCGCCATCTGTCCCGGCGTCAGCTCTACGACGAGCGGCATCAGCATCTGCTGCCGCTCCGGCGACTCCGCCAGCCGCTGCTTCACAATCTTCTCGAACAGGATGCGCTCGTGCGCCACGTGCTGATCGATGATCCACAGCCCCTGCGGATTGATCGCCAGGATGAACGAATCGCGAATCTGTCCCACAGGCTTCAGCGTTGCCAGCGATTCCAGTCCGGCAGGAGCATCTTCATCCGCCACTTCTGGCGAGCATCCGTTTCCACCGCTTGCGGGTACCCCACTCTTGTCGCCTGCTGCTGGCGACAGGGTGGGCGCTGCCGGACCTCCAAACGTCTGCGGCCCAAAACGCGCCACTGGAATCGCCGCGTTGGCTTCAACGGCAAACCCGCCGCCGAACTGCAGCGGCGCGGTGAACGGCGGTAACTCCTGCGCGCGCAGTGCAAAGGCGGCGTCCGCTTCGGTCACGTGCAATTCGCTGCTGGCAAACTCCTGCCCACCCGACGTCAGCGATGCCGCTGCGCTCGGACTCGCATGCATCTCGGTCATGAACGACGGCACCGGCCGTGACTTCATCAGCACCGCCCGCACCGAATCGCGAATGAAGTCGTGCAATATCGACGACTGCCGAAAGCGCACCTCCGTCTTCGACGGATGCACGTTCACATCGACCTCAGTCGCCGGCATTTCCAGAAAGAGCAGGACCACGGGATAGACCGTCGGCGGATTGATGTTGCGATAGGCTTCGGTCAGCGCATGTTGCACCAGACGATCGCGAATCAGCCTCCCATTCACGAAGACGAAGATCGAGTTGCGATTCAGCTTCTGGATCTCCGGCCGTGAGACGAATCCGTGCAGCTTCAGTTCGCCCTTCACCGGCTCTTCGGGTTCTTCCATTTCACTGCGCCGCCACGGCGGAGGTTGCGGCAGCCCGAAGCGCTCCAGCGGCAGCAGCGCACTGACCGCGATCAACTGGTCCAGCGTCTCCTTGCCGAAGACCTGATAGATGCGCTGCGAATGGTCTGCCACTGGCGGCGCAACCAGCATCGCGTTGGTCGCGGAATGCAGCTCCCAATGCATCTCGGGATGCGCCAGCGCGTAATGCGTCACCAGCGACGCAATGTGCGACAGCTCAGTCGACTCGGCCTTCAGAAATTTTCGCCGCGCGGGAATGTTGAAGAACAAATCGCGCACTGTGATGCAAGTTCCCAGCGGCAGTCCGGCTTCTTCGACGGTCAGAATTTTCCCGCCGGCGATCTCGACAACAGTTCCTGCAGCATCTTCTGCCGCGCGCGTCTCCAACCGCAAACGGCTGACTGACGCGATCGACGGCAGCGCCTCGCCGCGAAACCCCAGAGTCGCAATGGTCAGCAAGTCATCGGCGTTGCGGATCTTCGATGTCGCGTGACGCTCGAAGGCGAGCATGGCATCGTCGCGCACCATGCCGCAGCCGTTGTCGATCACCTGGATCAGCTTCTTGCCGCCGGCCTCAACGTTCACGCGAATGCGTCGCGCACCCGCATCCAGCGCGTTCTCCAGCAACTCCTTCACCACCGAGGCCGGTCTCTCCACCACCTCGCCTGCGGCGATCTTGTTGGCTACGTTTTCCGACAGAACGTGGATGCGGCCCATGCAGTACTACGTTACATGAGGGCGGTGGTTCGTGGTTAGTGGATCGTCAGGCGTTGCGAACAGCGTGGGAGTTGTTTCTAAACTGCAGCGCTGTGGGACTAATGCCAAGTTTTGACAAAAATGTGACATAGTGTTGACATAGGAGCTGCCTTCCTGTCGTCTACTTCCCAACATCCTGCCGGCTTGCAGAAAATATGGCTCGACTGGCTATGGTCATCCCGAACCGCCGACACGAGTGAGGAGAGAAACATGCTTAGAGTAATCGCTGACAGCAACCGCTCCCGGCGGCCAATTTCCGGGCGCGCACCAGCCACTGGGCCCGTTCGCTACACCTTCGGCATCCTGGCGATGCTGATGGTAATCACCGGCTCAACTTTGGCGTTCGCTCAGGCGGGCACACTGGATTCGACGTTTGGAACCGGTGGCATCTTCAGCACCAGCTTCGCCCAACCTGCCACGGCCGACAACGCCATCGCGATTCAAAGTGACGGCAAGATCATCGTCGGCGGCCTGGTTGCGGTCAGTACTGGCGGAGGTGCGGGCGCGCTGATTCGACTGAATACCAATGGCACGCTCGACTCCAGCTTCGGCACGGGCGGCATCGTCACTAGTGACTTCGGCAATGCCAGCGGCGCCATCGTCTTCAGCATTGCCATCCAGGCTAACGGACAAATTGTGGCTGCGGCGGAAGGAGGCTTCCTGGACGAAGGATCGGTTGGCCGTTTCAACACCGACGGCAGCGTCGACACCGCGTTTGGTAGCAATGGCTTTGCCACCTCGGACTCGGTTAATTCTCCGCCGGGAGCAAGCAATGCCATGGTCTTGCAACCCAATGGCAGCATTGTGGTGACTGGAGGCGGTTTTATGGCGCGCTACACCAGCACCGGTCAGGTGGATACGACTTTTGGCACCAACGGGGTGGCGACACTGAACTCCCTGATTGTTACCGGTATGGCGTTGCAGTCGGATGGCAAGATCTTGGTCACCACGGGCGCAGGGACTCAAACCGTAATCGAGACAGCACCGCCCCTGCCGAGTGGAATCGCGGGTTCGATTTCCCGCTACAATACCAACGGCACTCTGGATACGACCTTCGGGGTCTCGGGACAAGCAGCGTGCGTGGCCTCGGCGGCGGGCATTGCCCTTCAAAGCAACGGCAAAATCGTCGTAGCCGGGACGATCACCAGCGGACTGGGAAACGTTCTCTACGACGGCCGAATGTACATCAACAACCTGACAGGTTTCGGCGTGGTCCGCTATAACGCAAATGGAAGCATTGATACGACTTTTCATCCCGGGGTCGGTCTGGGCAGCGGTGGCGGCGTCATCACCGGATTTGGCAGCTCATTCCCCTACAGTGGGGCCTTCGCGCTGGCCGTTCAATCCAATGGCGAGATTGTAGTGGCGGGAGTGGCAGGCGATGCATCGTTCAACGCTTACGTGCCGCCGACCCAATTGGCTTCCGCATCCTTGGCGTTGGCCCGCTATACGACAACCGGACAATTGGACACCAGTTTCGGCACGAATGGCACCGTAATCACCACTGTCGGCCAGACCAACATCTCGTCCGTCAGCGCGCTGGCGATACAGAGTGACGGCAAGATCGTCGCGGCCGGAAACTCCGCTGTCCCGCAACGAGATGACGTCGTAAACAACTTCGCGGTCGCGCGCTATCTGGCGCAATAGACGCAGGCGCGATGTTAAGTAATATGTGCCCCAGGTCTCGAAGGACGCGAGATCTTTGATTGGGTAAGGCCGAAGGCTCCAGGGGAGCCAGTCTCATGCTTTGTTGTGGAAGTAAGGCGCTGGACGGATGGAGCCTTCGACTGACCATTGGCCACTCGTCTATCCCGGAGGCCAAGTTAAATCCCGCCCGCCGAGCATGTGCAGGTGCAGGTGAAACACCGACTGTCCCGACCGCGGGCCGACGTTGTACACCGTGCGGTATCCGTCTTCGATGCCGCGCTCACGGGCGATCTTTGCGGCGATCAACTGGCTATAGCCGATGATCTCGGCGTCTTCCGCCGTAGCTTCCTTCAGGTCAACGAGATGACGCTTGGGAATGATGAGCACGTGGGTCGGAGCCTTAGGGCTGATGTCTTCGAAGACGAAGACCTTGTCATCCTCGTAAACCTTCTTCGAGGGAATCTTGCCGGCGATGATCTTGCAGAAAAGACAATCGTCCATAAAGTGTACTTAGCGGCCTGCGGAAAGAATCCGCAAAGGCTGCGCTGCCGGCAATAATCTTACTGGTAAGACGGTCTTACCAGTAAGATTTTCATGAATTCCCCTATCGTTACTACCGCCCGAAAACGCTCACTCTGGGGTTCGGATCCACGATAGTGGTTTGGTCAGGCTGCACCAGTCCGAAGTTCAACTCGCTCAGTCCTGTCTTGCCCCCTGTCACTCCGGCCGAACCGGAGCCGATGACGTAGAAAATATAGACTGGCGGGCTGCTTGGATCGTACGTGAATTGGGTGCTGCCCGTGCAGTACTGAGAAGCGTTCTGCGCGCAAACCGCAAATCTCCCGTAAGCTGGTCCAAATGTAGGATCGATGATATAACCGCCGATAAAGTTTGCCGGTGTCGTTATCGGCTGACCTGCTCCCGGTCCGTTGGTTTCGTACAGCTGATCGAAGATCCCTCCCGGCGGCGGAGTGAAGGCCGCATCAATTTCATTGGTAATCGAGGCCAGGGCCGGCGTAATCGTACCCCCTAAATAAGAACCCAGGAAGTTCACCTCGCCGAAGGAACCGCTCGTGGGAATCGTCTGCGGTTGCAGTGTGCCGGACATTACCGTGGAATCGGTACCCACAACGAACGCCTGTCCCGTCCCCACCAGGTACCACACCGGTTGGCTGGTGGCGCCTTGAAGATCAACCGTCACCCGTCCCAGCGAGTCCGCGGTGTAGCTTCCGGTCTCATAGCTGATCGGGGCGTAAGTTCCACCTATGCTCTGGTCCGTGACGTAGCCTGGCAGTCCTCTAGGACCGGCAATGTTTCCGCTGCCGTCATACGCCACAACTCCGGTCGCGGCGATCGGTACGGATGTGCCGCCGGATGAGGAATAGCCATCCAGTTCAACCACGCTCTGGCAGTTTGAGCCCGCCTTGCACAGCGTTAGCGATCCCGTTATGCCGGCCGAGGTCTGTTGCTGGATATCGGCGATCGTCATGGGGCCGGTGTCGATCCGCACCGCGACCAGCTCGGTGAGGGAGGCGATGTAGTAGGCGTACGTTGCGGTCCCGGAGGCAGTGGTTAACGTGGCAACTCCCCGGCCTGGGTTACTGGCATCGGGCACCAGACTTCCGCCGGTAATTGGAATCGCCCCGCTTGAGATCGTTCCGTTATCGTTTGTGTCCTCCTCTCCGCCGGTGACCACAAACGACGGGTTAATGGAAAAAGTGCCAGCTGCCGCGTAGCGATTGCCGGCGCTATCGTTGCCGAAGAGTCCAAAGCCGTAACTGGCGCCATTGTCGGGAAGGGCCAGTACTGGCGGCTGCCTTTTCACCAGGCCCGAACCATACATGTTCGCATTGACCAGGATCAACGCGGAATCGCTGATGGTTGAGAGCGCAATACTGTACACATACCTGCCCAACGTCGACGTCTCTAACGTTATCGTGCCCAGGTTGCTGCCGACGGGAAGGCTGTAAGAGCTACCGGTCGTCAGGGGCACCGCCGTGGACACTCCGTTGGGACCGTTCTGATCGATGACGCCGGTTATGGGGCCGGTTATGGTGCCATTTATGTTTTGGCCGCTGGCGGCGTTAATCTCGCCAGCCAGGTAGAACGGCAACCCGTGGGAGAAGCCATTGAACGTAATCGCGTAATTTCCTTGCAGTGGACCGGTGACTGTAATCGAGTAGATGGCAGTCGCAACTTCTCCCAACGAGTCGGTCGCCTGGATAGTAAAGTTGAACACTCCCGCCTGGGTCGGCGATTCCGCCGAGAATTGACCGTTACTAAGAGGTACAAGCCCACCGATGGTTGCGGGATTCGCTCCGCCTCCTACCGGTTGAGTGCCCGTGGTCAGCGTCAGGTTAGGGCTGCATGGCGGCGTCGGTGAACAAGGGGGCAAGTTGCCAAACGCAACCGAGTAGGTGTAAGGCGCGACACCGTTGCTGGCGCTAAGGGTCGCCGAGTAATTGGCCCCTACAATTCCGCTGGCCAGCGGAGTGGTCACCAGCGAGAGTGGCGGATTGATCATGATGCTCAAGGGCGTCGTGTCCACGGCCGCGGTCGGGGTCTGCGAGTCGACGACCTTGACTGTGAAGTCATAGCTTCCCGTAGTCGTGGGCGTGCCGCTAATAATTCCATCGCTGGCTAAGCTCAATCCGGGAGGTAGACTACCCTGGCTAATGGTCCACGTGTAGGGCGTTTTGCCTCCACTGGCGATCAACAACTGTCTATAAGCCAGTCCGGGAACGCCTTCGGATAAGGCAAACTGCGCGATGGTCAGGGCCCCAGGGCCGCTCTGGGGAACGCTACCGGCGCAACCGCTTAGTATTGCGCACACCAAACATCCAACTAGCAGGGATAGAAAAGGTTTCAGCCCTTTCATGGATCTCCTCGTCACATCGGTAGAAGCTGGTTTTAGAACACTTGGGGGATCGGCCGGCCCGGCTGAGCGTAGCTCCCAATCAACCGCTAGCAGCCCGCGAACTGTAGGCAGCCGCAAAGTGTATATAGGGTAGCAGAGTAACCGAATCATAACCAATGGCAAATTATTTTTTTGCGCTACTCCCGCGCTCAGATTCGGATTCGGGAGCTGCCCCTCCTCCGCCGGAGTAACTGCTACATTTCAAAGGGGGGCCGCCTTCAGGCCGTCCCTAAGCGCCAAAACCTTCGCGGCTTTCAGTGGCGAAGGCTCCTCTCTGTGAGGTCAGCACAGTTTCCCGGACTCGCATCCCATCGCCTGCCTCTGCTATCCTCCGTTCTTTGGAGAACGGATTGTGCCCATCAAACTTTTTCTGCTCTCATTATCACTGGCCTTTGCTGCTGGCGCGGTTGCCCAGCAATCGGGTTCCCAGCCCGGCGCTTCCGGTGCAACTCCGCCTCAACCTCGGATGTATGTCGAGCCCACGATGCCTTACACTCCCAGCCTTGACGTCACCGCCATGGACCGCTCCATCGATCCCTGCGTCGACTTCTATACCTACTCCTGCGGCGGCTGGTTGAAGAACAATCCCATCCCTGCTGACCAGACATCGTGGAGCGTTTACGGCAAGCTCTACGAAGATAATCTGGCCTACCTGCGCGGCATTCTTGAGCACGCCGCGATGGCCAAAGACCGGGACGCCGTCACCCAGAAGATCGGCGACTACTACGCCGCCTGCATGGACGAAGCTCGCATTGAGAAGCGCGGCGCTAAGCCGATACTTCCCGCTCTGGTAGAGATCCAGGGTTTGCAGAACCTGCACGAAATGGCGCCCTTGATCGCTCGTCTGCATCTCGAAGGCGAAACCATGCTCTTCGGCAGCGGCTCGCAGCAAGACCCCGATAACTCCGATGCCATGATTGTCGGCCTCGACCAGGATGGTCTCGGTCTTCCCGACCGCGACTATTACACCAAGGACGACGCCAAATCGAAGGAGATCCGTCAGCGTTATCTGCAACACGTAGAGAAAATGTTCCTTCTTATCGGCGACTCGCCCGAGGCTGCTAAAAAAGAGGCCGACACCGTGATGCGGATCGAGACCGCGATGGCCAGGTCCTCGCTCACCCGCGTCGACCGCCGCGATCCCTACAAGATTACCCATAAGATGAAGGTTGCCGAACTCAACCAGCTCGCGCCCAACTTCGACTGGGCCGCTTATTTTTCCACCAGCCAGGTTCCTC
Organism: Candidatus Korobacteraceae bacterium; assembly: GCA_050014935.1. GTDB lineage: Bacteria > Acidobacteriota > Terriglobia > Terriglobales > Acidobacteriaceae > Bog-257. The sequence goes on along the minus strand of JBEKCJ010000080.1, from coordinate 11,139 downwards.
CCTTCGAAGTCCTCAATGTGGACTCGCCAAAGTTCTTCAAGGACCTGGACGCCCAACTGACGGCGGTTTCCCTCGCCGACTGGAAGAATTACCTGCGCTTCCATGTTGCCAATTCCAACGCCCCGTATCTCTCCTCGGCCTTCGTCAACGAGAACTTCGACTTCTATCGCAAGTATCTGCATGGCGCCACGGAATTGCAGCCCCGCTGGAAGCGCTGCGTCGAGTACGTCGACGATCAGCTGGGCGAGGCGCTGGGTCAGGAGTATGTCCGCAAGACCTTTCCGCCGGAGCTGAAGGCTGCGACCCTCCGGATGACGCAGCAGATTGAAGACGCAATGGCCATGCGCATCCAGCAGCTCGACTGGATGAGTCCCGCGACCAAACAGCAGGCGCTGAATAAGCTGCATTCCATCCGCAACAAGATCGGCTATCCCGACAAATGGCGCGATTACAGCTCCGTCACCATTGCTCCCGACGACTTCTACGGCAATGCCGAGCGGGCCGAAGAGTTCGAGAACCATCGCGAATTCAACAAGGTGGGCAAGCCCACGGACCGCAGCGAATGGGACATGACACCGCCCACTGTTAACGCCTACTACAGTGGCCAGATGAACGACATCAACTTCCCCGCCGGCGTTCTACAGCCGCCGCTCTACGACGCCAAGTTGGACGATGCGCCCAACTACGGCAATACCGGTTCCACCATTGGGCACGAGTTGACCCACGGCTTCGACGACGAAGGCCGCCAGTACGATGGCAAAGGCAATCTGAAGGATTGGTGGACTACGCAGGACGCGGCGCAGTTCGTCAAGCACGCAGACTGCGTCGTCGATCAGTATGCGAAGTACATTATCGTGGATGACATACACATCAACTCCAAGCTGACCGAAGGCGAAGACGTCGCCGACCTGGGCGGCACCATTCTCGCCTACATCGCGTGGCAGAATGCCGACAAGAGCCAGCAACTCACCAATCGCGATGGACTCACGCCCGACCAGCGCTTCTTCGTCGGCTTCGCGCAGTGGGCCTGCGAGAACGACCGTCCAGAAGACTTGCGCGCCCGCGCCATCACCGATCCGCATTCGCCGGCGAAGTATCGAGTTAATGGCGTTGTGGTGAACGTCCCGGAGTTCGGTCCGGCCTTTAGCTGCAAAGCCGGATCGCCCATGGTCAAACCAGCCGATAAAGTGTGCAAGGTGTGGTGAAGCGTTAGGACGGAACGTCTTGGAGAGGCGCAGCTTCAGCCTGCTCGGTCGTCAGTCTTTACTTGCCATCACGAGTCGACTTTATAGCCTGTGGCGAAAGCCGCTTTTAGAGTGCTTTGTAACAGGGCGCGACTTCAGTCGTGCCGAAGCCGTTTGTTTTGTCATCACGAGCGGGCTTCAGCCCGCGGGGGGTCTGCTGTTCGCGTTCTCCTGCCCGGACCCTTCCAACATTAGTTTTGCGACGGATCTGCGTCCCCGCTACGGGCGCCGGCAATGCATTATGCCGACATCGCAGCCATTCACTGACACGATTCCCGTACGAACTTTGGCTGAATGAAGGTTCTCCGCAGGTTGCTCAGGACTAGGATGGGCCGGACTGGGCGACGGCTGACTCGATGGATCGCTGTGCGCCGTTGCCTTGCGATGCGTCCCGATACTGCCGCTCGTTGCCGGCGTACGTCTGGTTTGAAGATGGCCTGCTTCCTTGCCCGTCTGCTCCGGATGCCCAAGGGACCGATTCCAGCCCATATCGACCTCCACTCAACTGGGAAGATGCTGCTAGCACGAAATTGGAAACCCGGAGCCGGAAAAAATCAAGTAAGCGCGTCACTTTTCAAGGCAGGCAAAGCGACCCATGTCTGGCCTGGTTTGTTGATTTCCTCGCCGCGACTAGCAACCGCAGAGTCGGCGGATAAGTGTGGAGTGCCGGCAATCGAGTCCCGCAAAGCGGGACGGCGACAGGATAGCCCAGCACGTAGTGCAAACGGTTCATCCCCGAGCTGCCTGGAATGCAGGAGCTCGCAACGCTGCGTTAACAACGATGCGCCCGTCCCGCTGTGCGGGACGACTCAGCTTAGCCCAGCACGCAGCGGGGTCCCCGGTTCGCCGCTTTTTGGCGAACTGGGGGAGCGGAGTGCTGGGTACGCTCTATTTCAAGTTTGAGCCCCTTCAGGGGCGGCACACGACGCCGGCTCTACCTCACTGCCGTATCCGCGGATTGAAAGCTGAGTACAGCAAATCCGTCAGAAGATTTACCAGCACATAGGTCAGGCCGATCATCAGGATACAGCCCTGCACCAGGTAATAATCGCGGTTGGAGATCGCGGTAATCGTCAGCCGTCCGATGCCGGGCCACGAGAAGATTGTCTCCGTGACAATCGCGCCCGCCAGCAACGCCCCGAATTGCAGTCCAATCACCGTGACAATAGGAATCATGGCATTGCGCAGGGCGTGGCGATAAACCACGGTCCGCTCCGGCAGTCCTTTGGCGCGCGCGGTGCGGATGTAATCCTGCCCCAACTCTTCCAGCATCGAAGTGCGCACCATGCGGGTGAGGATGGCTGCCAGCGCCGCTCCCATGGTGATCGCTGGCAGCACCAGATGCGCCAGCGAGCCCGAGCCTGAGACCGGCAGCCATCCCAGCTTAATTGCGAAAATCAAGATGAGGATCGGCCCCAGCGCGAAGTTGGGGAACGACAGCCCCAGCAGCGAGACGAAGCTCAGCACCCGATCGTCCCACCGATTGCGCCGCAGCGCCGAGCGCACTCCCGCAGGAATCGAAAGTCCCAGCGCGACCACCAGCGCAGCCAGCGTCAGTTCCATCGTAAAGGGATACGCTTGCGCGATGATGTGGCCGACATTCTGGTTCAGGCGCAGCGAGCGCCCCATGTCGCCGTGGACGATGCCGCGCCAGTAATTCACATACTGCTGCCCCAGCGGAACATCAAGGCCGTAAGCATGACGCGCCGCCGCGACGTCCGTGGCCGCCGCACCTTCGCCCAGCATTTGCTGTACGGGATCGCCCGGCACCAGATGAATCAGCAGAAACACGACCGACACCACCAGCCATACAACCGGCAACGTGTAGAGCAGGCGTGAGAGAAGGTAGCGCGGCATCAGTGTGGGGCCGGCAGCGCCGGAGAAGTTGAAGGCGGTTGGGCGGCCTGCGTGGTTTCAATCTTGACGCTCTCCACCCGCAGTCCGTCCATGCGAGCGACCGTATAACGGCGGCCTTCGTACTCAAAGGTGTCACCAGGCCTGGGAATCCGTTGCAGCCGCGAGAGCACAAATCCAGCGAGAGTTTCGAAGCCGTCGTCGCGCGGCAAAACGATGTGGTACTGCGACTCCAGGTCTCGAATATTGACTGAGCCGTCCAGCGTCATCGAAGGATCGCCCGGCAGGAAGGACTCGCCGGTGACATCGAACTCGTCCTCAATTTCACCCACCAGTTGCTCTAGGACATCCTCCACGGTCACCAGCCCCGCCGTCGAGCCAAACTCGTCCACCACCACTGCCAGGTGCCGTTTGCGCGCCTTGAACTCCAGCAATAAATCCGGCAGCGGCTTGGTTTCGGGAACCACCAGCACCTCGCGCATAATGTGCCGCACTTCCAGTCCACTGGGGCGGCTGACCGGGCGTCCCGAAGCAGTGCGGTTTACACGATAGCGCAGCCAGCGCATAAGGTCCTTGGCGTAGAGCACGCCAATGATGTGCTCGGGGCCGCGCTGCGGATCATAGACCGGAATGCGCGAGTGTTGCTCGTCTACTGCCTGCTGCAGCGATTCTTCCAGCGATAGATTACCCGGGAGTGAAAAAATGTCGGGCCGCGGCACCATGATCTCGCGCACCGTGATGTTCTCGAGATCGAGAGCTCGCAGAATCAGGTCTTCCTGCGGTGCCGCCAGTATTCCCAGCCGCCCGCTGGCTGAGACGATCAGCTTCAACTCCTCCGGCGAATGCACGCCGCCTTCGCGCACCTGCCGCATCCCGAACGTCTTCAGCACAGCGCCGGTGGAAGCCGTCATGAATGCCAGAAACGGCCCAGCCACGGTGATGAAGAAGTCCATTGGCCCGGCGACGGCCAGCGCCACCCGCTCCGTCCGCTGTAAGGCGATTGACTTGGGAACAACCTCTCCCATGATGACCACCAGATAGGTCATCAGTGCGAAGGCCAGGACCACGGCGCAGCCATGCGCATAGAGCCGCGAATGCGGCAGCGGCTGGAAGAGCGGCTCTAGTATGTGCGCGATCGACGCTTCTCCTATCCAGCCCAGGGCCAGGCTGCAAACCGTCACTCCAAATTGCACGGCATTCAGGACAAGGTCGAGCTTCTGATGGAGCTTCTGAACCGTGCGCGCGCCGATGCGATGCGCCGCAATCATTTGTTGCAGTCGCGTCTCGCGCACGCTCACCAGCGCGAATTCAGCGGCCACGAAGAACGCGTTTGCCGCGATCAGCAAGACCACGGCTACGATCCGCAGCACCACGAAGGTAACCATGAATGAGAAATCTTAACATCGGAAGCCGCACCGCTTGCACCCGGCAACTGCCGCCTTGCGGTCCTTACCGTGAGGTGAGCCGGTGATTCCCGGGCGACATGACTTAAGGAACTATGGCTAAGTCACATTTTGAACGGGACGGCCTTCAGTGTCTGCGTGAGGACTCGACTTGTCAGATTGCAGTGGAACGCGAAGCATCGAAACTGGCTCACTCCAGCCGCGCAGCGGCGAAATGGCGTTAGCCCGGCGCGTAAGCGCCGGGTGAAGTGGGAAATTGCGCCGAGCCGCAGAGCGGCGACACGGTTCTCTCGCAGACACTTCAGGCCCGTCCGTAAATGCCGCCATATCAATGCGGCTTTTAGCCGCTAAGAGACTTCGCCTCGACGTGATCCAGGGTTTCCCTAAGGGTGGGCCTTGCTTTATCCCCTGGTTCGATGCAAAATACTAGATTCTTCGCCTTTTGTTCGCAAGTCAAGTGACCCATTGCAGAGCGCCATTTTCACTCCCACCCCCGACCAGCGCCAAGCCATTGAGCACATCCACGGTCCCATGCTGGTTGTTGCCGGCGCCGGAACTGGCAAGACCACGGTGCTGGCCCGTCGCATCGCCCACCTCATCCAGACTGAAGCCGCGCGTCCCGACGAGATCCTTGCTGTCACCTACACGCGCAACTCCGCCGCCGAGCTGATTCATCGTGTGGCCGCCATCCTGTATCCGAACCTCGACCAGCAGCCTTCACTTTATCCTGAGCTGGAGCGTCCCAAGGCTGCGAAAAAGTTGCTTGCCAGCGGCCTCCAGGCGCACACCTTTCATTCCTACTGCTACCGCCTTTTGCGGGACGCGGGCACCAAATTTCAGCTCCTCGACGACAAAGACCTGTTCGTCCTGCTGCGCCGCCATATCGGCGACATGAAGCTGGAGCACTACATCAAGGCTGCCACTCCCGGAAAGTTCCTGGAAGATCTGCTGAAGTTCTTCAGCAGTTGTCACGATGAGCTGCGCACTCCTGCCGATTACGACGCCTACGTCGCCAAGCTGGAGTGCGGCGAGATTCCAATGCCGCGCATGGCCAAGGCGAAAGACGCTGCCACCATGTCCGGCGAGGAAGCTCTCGCCCGCTGCCACGAGGTTGCGCGTGCCTTTCGCTTCGCTGAAGACCTGCTGCAAAAAGAAGGCCTCGGTACCTTCGGCCACATCATGACGCGCGCGGTTGATGTGCTTACCCGTCGCAAGTCAGTGCTGGAGCGCGCGCAGCGGCGGGCGCGCTTTATTCTCATCGACGAGTTCCAGGACTCCAACGTCGCCCAGATCAAGCTGGCCAGCCTGCTTGCAGGAGAAGCCGCCAACGTCTTCGCTGTCGGTGATCCCGACCAGGCCATCTACCAGTTTCGCGGCGCCACCAGCGATGCCTTCGACCACTTCCTCCAGACCTTCGGTCCCGATCGCGTAAAGCGCGTTACCATGTCGGCCAACCGCCGCTCCACGCCGCCCATCCTGCGCTGCGCGTATCAGCTCATCCAGTGCAACCCGGCGATCGTGAGCGTTGATGGAGGCAGCCCGCGCCAAGCGCTGAGCTGCGCCCGGCTGGAACACGACCCTGCTGTCGCTTCGGCTCCGGCGGTGCAGGCAATCGTCCACACTGGTCCTGAGCACGAAGCTGCCTTCGTCGCCGACACCATCACGGCCATGCGCGCGAACCAGCCCGTAACCAAATTCAGCCACATCGCTGTGCTCTATCGCAGTCACTTCTGCCGCGAGCGGATTGTCGCCGAGCTCACACATCGCGGCATTCCGGTGCGCGTGAAGGGCGCCGATCTTTTAGACACGCCTGAACTCCGCGACGCGATCGCGGTGCTCCGCGTTCTGGATTCGTCGCATCCGGTCGCGCTCTTTCGCGTCGCCGCTCTGCCGCAGTTTCATGTCGATCCCGAACGCTTTCGCGCCGAGCTGGCGCTTGCGGGCCGGAACTTTTCCGTCGAAGCGGTCCTGGAGAACGTTCCTGGCGGCATGCAGGTGGTCGAGACCATCCGCGCGGCGCGCCAGGAGTTGCTCGACGCGAACAATGCACTGGCGTCCGCGTTAGAGATCGCGCAGCGCGCCTTCGGCCTTCCTGACTCCATGCCGCTGCGCCGTTTCTGCGACTTCGCGAAACGCTGGCAGGAGAAGCCAAAGCAGATCGTCGGCGACGGAAAGCTGAACGATTTCTTGCAGTATGTGTCCGTCTTTCGCGAGGAGGCGAAGGGCATGCTCGTGGAGGAAACGGACGAAGATGATCCCGTTGCCGCGCTGGAGCCCAGCGAACTCGCCGCCGCTCCCCTCGAAGACGCGGTGCAGCTGATGACGGTTCACGCCGCCAAGGGATTGGAATTCCCGCACGTGTTCGTTGTGCGAACCGGCTCCCCCGCCTTCCCCAGTGGATACAAGGAGTCGCTCGTCGAGTTTCCGCGGAAGCTGCGAAACCGTGACGCTGCCGAAACTGATCCCAAGACCCTGCACGATCAGGAGGAGCGCCGGCTCTACTACGTGGCCATGACGCGCGCCATGGATGAGCTTTACCTCTGCGGCAAGGCCGGTAGCGAAAAGAAGCAGCCCGTACCTCCGAAGGGCTCCATGCGCGATTTGGTCGCGCACGCGAATGCCGTCTTGCGCGGCGCAATCGCATGGCGGCTGCTGCCGCCTGAGGCGTACATCGCCGAAATCCACGCCGCTGCCGCCGCACCTGAACTCACCGTCTCGCAATGGACAAGGCTTGCGCCTCGTCAGGATGGCCCGCTGGAGTTGAGCGCGAGCTCGCTTCAGGACTACGAAACCTGTCCATTGAAATACAAATTGCGTTACGACTGGCACCTGCCGGAGGAGGCGAGCGCGCCCTTGCAATTCGGCAGCGCCATGCATCTGGCGCTCAAGGCGTACTTCGATGGCGTTCGCGCCGGCCGTCCGCCGGACGAGCGGAGCGTGATCGACTGCTTCGTCGACGAATTCGGCAAAGCCAAGATCGACGATGAGGTGCAACGCGATCTCTACACTAAACAAGGCCGCGACCAGCTGACCACGTTCCTGCGCTCACCGCTCGCGCATCCCGCCAACCCGGTACTCGAAACCGAACGCCGCTTCAAGGTCGAGATCGGCGGCGCCCGTGTGAAAGGCCGCATCGACCGCATCGATAAAAGCGCCAACGGCGAAATCGCTGTGATCGACTTCAAAACCGGCAAGGCCAAGACGCAGGACGACGCCGACGAGAGCTTGCAGCTCTCCGTCTACGCGCTCGCCGCGCAGAGGGAATTGGGCTGCGTCGCGTCATCGCTGGTGCTCATCAATCTGGAAAACGGAACAGCGATCGAATCGCGACGCACGCCGAAGGAATTGTTGGCGGCGGAAGAAGAAGTGAAAACCATAGCGGCAAAGATCGCCGCCGGCGAGTTCGATCCCCGGCCCAGCGGCGCGTGCGCCTGGTGTTCTTATCAGAGCATCTGCCCTACGCAAGAAGAGCCGCTGCCGCGTCCTACCACCAGCAACGCCGCGAAAGTGAATTAAGGCCGACCGGGCGGAGCCCGCCTTCAGCATCCTTTAAATTTGTCATCACGAGGAGGCCTTTAGGCCGACGAGGGATCTGCTTTTAAGTTTTTTAGGGGCCTGACCCTTGCTCCACTCACTCCAGGATGCCGAGTCAAACCACCTTTTCAAAAACTCCCGCACAAAGGCGAAGGGGACGCTTGCGCGCCCCCTCGGTTGACGTAAAGACCAAGTTGACGTAAAGACCAAGTTAGTGCTTCTTTTTCTTTGCAGCTTTCTTAGCCTTCTTTGCAGCCTTCTTAGTTGCCATGGTTTCTATTCTCCCTTTCCATTTGTCATGGAATATTGCGACATTAACTTTCATCGCAATTTGTTAGTTGTATAGAGTTAATGAAAAAAATAGTCAAGCAAAAAAAGCGTCTCGCAACTGCGAAACCGGCAACGTGCGACACCGCACCCTCGTCTCCCGATCTCGCATTTCTTACGGCGGGCCCCGAAGTTCTCGCATCGCACAATTCGCACATGCGTAGAAGCCGCATAAACACTGGCTATTTCAGTATCCGCAAAATCATTCCGCTGAGTGCATCGTGCCATGCATGCGCCATCATTCCTACGCGAAGGCTCTTTCGCCACCATGAGAGTACCCCAAACATTAATCCGTAAATTGCGATCAAAATCATCCGTGAGGCGCCTTCGTAGCCGTGTGATGCTCCAAATACCAACGCTGAGAGCAGCACTCCGGCGAGCATCGAATTGGCGATTGCCGCGAACTGCCGTTGCAGATATCCGCGGAAGATAATCTCTTCGCAGAAGCCCGCGGTGATACTCACGCAGAACCAGACGGCCAGCTCCAGGTTCGTTCCCGGGGTCAAAAACCCGAGCTGCTTGCGCATGATCTCGATCTTGCCCGCTTGGTCCAGACGCATCAGCTTGGCCGTCACTCCCAGCACCAGCATCGCGCCGCCCCAAAAGACTCCGGCGTACACGACATCGAGAAAAAAATCCTCCCACGTCGCCCAGCGCCCGCCGATCAATTCACGCAATCGGATGCGCTTGCGAATACCGAGCCAGACGAAGCCGGCCAGGATCCACTCCCAACTCATCGTCCAGAGGTATTGCGGTATCTTACTGCCGGCGGCCAGCGGATGCGTGCTGCGGTTGCCGTTCACCGACGCGATCAACAGTACCGCGATCAGGATTGTGGTGTGCCACCAGGGAGCCAGCAGCCGATCGCGCCCGGCGGGAGCAGCTTGCGTTGCAGGCGGTATTTGTGTGTCCCCGGACAAGGCACACCATCTTATAATGTTGGGTACTCATTCTTAGCTCAGGAGCTTCACGTCCATGGCCTTCATTGAAGATGTCGTCATCGTATCGGCGGTGCGTACTCCAATTGGGAAATTTCAGGGTTCGCTGTCGGATTTCACCGCGCCGCAACTGGGCGCCATCGTGGTGCGCGAGGCGGTCAAGCGCGCCGGCATCGATCCTCAGACCGTCGATGAGTGCATCATGGGCAACGTTGTCTCTGCGGGACTCGGACAGAATCCAGCGCGACAAGCTGCCCTAGGCGGTGGACTTTCGGACAAGGTCGCTGCCATGACCATCAACAAGGTCTGCGGTTCAGGATTGAAGGCCGTGGCTCTCGCGCAGCAGGGGATCCAGACCGGCAACTCGCACATCGTCGTCGCCGGCGGCATGGAGAGCATGACCAACACGCCGTATCTGTTGCAGACCGCGCGCAAGGGCTTTCGCCTGGGCGATCAGAAAGTCATCGACTCCCTGGTGCACGACGGCCTGTGGGACGCTTACAACGACTATCACATGGGCAACACCGGCGAGAACGTCGCCGACAAATACAAGATCACGCGCGAGGAGCAGGACGAGTACGCGCTGAACTCTCATCGCAAGGCGCTGAGCGCCATCAACGAGTGCCGCTTCAAAGACCAGATCATTCCCATTGAGCTGCCGTCGAAGAAAAAGGGCGCACCGCCGGTGCTGTTCAGCAAGGACGAATCGCCGCGCGAAGACACAACGCTTGACGTGCTGCGGAGTCTGAAGCCGGCCTTCAAGAAGGACGGCACCGTGACTGCGGGCAATGCGCCCGGCGTGAACGATGGTGCCTCGGCGCTGGTGGTGATGTCAGGGGCTAGGGCGAAGGAGCTTGGGCTGAAGCCAATGGCCCGCATCGTGGCGCAAGCCGCCAGCGGCATCGCTCCTGAATGGGTGATGATGGCGCCGGTTGAGACTGTCCGCCAGCTCTGGAAGAAAACGGGATGGAAGAACGACGACGTCGATCTCTACGAACTGAACGAAGCATTCTCCGTTCAGGCGATTGCAGTCACGCGCGAGCTGGGACTCGATCTCAACAAAGTGAATGTGAACGGCGGCGCGGTCGCGCTGGGCCATCCCATCGGCGCCAGCGGCGCGCGCATTCTCACCACGCTGCTCTATGAGATGATTCGCCGCGACGTGCACAAGGGAATGGCCGCGCTGTGTCTCGGCGGAGGCAATGCGGTGGGATTGGCGGTGGAGCGGTAGGGCTCAAGGCATGCTAAGCTAACCCAGTCCCAGCGGAATCGGACGACCCACTATGCGCATCGATACATATCAGCATGCCCACGCTGAGATTGGCGCTACCCGCTTCCCGCACCCCTGTCCCTGTTGTTGTTGTCGGTAGCTGTTCCTTCGCCTTTCCACCAAAGTCAAACTTGTATCGCCGGCCAACGGCACTATCGTTTGGAGATTGCAATGAAGATAGCCAATGACGTAACGGAACTCATCGGACACACCCCGCTGGTTCGTCTGAACAAAGTGACCAATGACGCGCGCGCCACCGTTGCCGCCAAGCTGGAGAGCTTCAATCCCTGCAGCAGCGTAAAAGATCGCATCGGCGTCAGCATGATCAATGAAGCCGAACGCGCGGGAAAGATCCAGCCCGGCAAGACCGTGCTGATCGAGCCAACCAGCGGCAACACCGGCATAGGACTGGCCTTTGTCGCCGCCGTCAAAGGCTACAAGCTCATCCTCACCATGCCGGACACCATGAGCACCGAGCGCCGCGTTCTGCTGCTCGCGTTTGGCGCGGAGCTTGTCCTGACGCCCGGGGTGAAGGGCATGAAGGGCGCGATCGCGAAGGCCAACGAGAT
>JBEKCJ010000079.1:0-20104 GCA_050014935.1 Candidatus Korobacteraceae bacterium | reverse complement strand
GGAACTGAGCGCGAGCTGAAGGCCCTGGCTTCAAAGATTGTGAGTACCCATCTTGACCGGCAAAAGCCGCTGTGGGACCTGACGTTGGTGCGCGGACTGGAGGGCAATCGCACCGGACTGATCGTCCGCATTCATCATTGTCTGGCGGACGGAATCGCCGGTCTGGCGATGATGAATGTTCTATTGGATCCGAGCCCGTTGCTGCAGCCATTGGCCCGTAAGCAGCCGGCATTACCCGCTCCACCCGCCCGCGATGCCGGAGCCCAACTGCTCGACGGCTTGGTGAAGTCGTACTTCTCCGCAGTCAAAGGCGCACTTACCCTTCAGTCTGAGGTGCTGAACATAGCCCAAGAGATGATGGGTAATCCAAGCGGGCCGCTCAACGACCTGATCACCGTAATGCCCGAGCTCGCCACGCCTGCGGAGAGGCTTCCATTCAACGTCGTCTGCCAGGGACCGCAGAAGTTCGGCTGGACGGAGGTCCCGATGGCGGAAATCCAATCCATCCGGCAACACTGTGGCGGGACTGTGAATGATGTCATCCTCTCCATCATGACAGCCACTATCCGACGTTATGCGCAACTGCGCGGCGTGCGCGTGAAGGGGCGCTCGGCCCGGATCATGATTCCGGTAAATGTGCGAGGCAACGGCAACGCCAAGGAGCTTGGTAATCGGATTTCCTTTCTTCCCGTGACCATTCCGCTGGACATTCGCGATCCGCTGAAACTCTTCACGTTCGTGCGCGAACGCATGGAGATGCTTAAGCGGTCTCGCGCGGCTGAGCTGGTTGGCTTCGCCGGCGGACTGTTTTCGACTATCCCCAGCGCTATCTGTGCTGCTATCGGGCCGGTCGCCAGCCAACTGCCGCTCAGCTTGTGCAACACCATCATCACCAATATTCCTGGGCCGCCGATGCCCCTTTATCTGCTTGGGCACAAGATGCTGTCCTGGTATCCCTATGTTCCGATCGGCGGGGAGATGGGTGTCAATTGCGCGATCCTGAGTTATAACGGCGTCGCCTATTTCGGATTCACCTGTGACGTCAATGCCGTGCCGGACCCGGAGAACCTGGAGAAGTTCTTAGCTGCGAGTTGTGCTGAGCTGTATAAGGCGAGCCAGCGCGTAAAAGCGGAGCCGAAGCAACCGCCAGAGCCGGCGAGAGCAGAGGAACACAAAACCGTTAAGCGCAAGCTGCGGAATGTGAAGATGCCGGTGGCACCCAAACCTGTACCGGCGCGTCGCAAGACCGCCTCACCCGTAGGCGCCGCAGTGCCTGCGGTTAAATCGTTGTTACCGCGACCGCAGGTTGTTTCGGAGCGGGCGCCGGCAAAAGGGTTGGCTGCAGCGGGAGACTGACGTCAGGAGAACTCGTTGACGCTCTGAAACCAGTACGCTCCGGCTCCCTCAGCCGTCCACCAGCGCTTTGCGCGTACATTCCAGTGTGTGGGTCAGCGATTCCTGCGGCAGTTTGCGAACAATGGGTTCAATGATCCAGCCCAGTCCGAGCGGTATGTCGCGGCTTAGGGAGATGGCACGGCATTCGATGTAGAGCCCGTCCCTCGAGTGAGCGCTCGCCGGTCGCTCGGCGGCCTCGCCAGCTGCGCTCGTCTTCTCTTCAAATTTCCAATACGAGTAAAGGCGCCACAGGAACCCATAGCCTGTGTCAGGTTCGAGGACTCTTTCCTTTGGCGTACCCGCGTCTTCCACCTCGGCAATGCGCGTGGTGTAGGAGCGACAAGACCAGCGATTCGTGTCGATCTCGGAATAATGAACGTCGTGGTCGGTGTCGAGGACCACGGTGATGATCTTCTTCTTCAGCAGGCGCATGAAGATCTTGAAATCGTTGCCGGCCCGGCTGATTAGCTTGGAGTCGATGACTTCAGGCTGGTAAACGTTCTTGTGGTTATCGTAGTTCTGTACAAGAGCCAAAGCTTGGTCGACCGTTGCATCCGGAACAAACGCCGCACCAATCCAGTCATGAATCAGCCCATTCGGGACCTTGACCGGCGCATCGCCTGTCCACAACTGGGCGACGATCTGTCCCTGTCGAACCTGTTGTGTTCGTTGCGAGTTGGCGTCGGACCACAGAAAGGCACTACTTCCGTGCAGCGACGGCTCCATCCCAGCCTCCGCCTGGATAATGTAGCTCTCGAACGCCTGTAGCGTCCGGGGCTTCAACTGCACGACGTTGGCGGTTTGCACCATGAGTACCTGATAAACGCGATTTGCCGTTCCTGCCTTGATCGGCAAAGCCGTGCGCCACCGGTGGCGCACAATTACAAGCGCGAGCGTGCTGGACTTGCAGGTCGTCGAGGAGCTGATTCCGCATCGCGCGATTTGCCGTCTCGTGGCCCCGCTGAGACGCCCTTGCTGTCTCTGTTATCCATGGAAAAGAGATAATCTTCAATCTCGTCGATGCGCCTGTCGGCGTCGTGGTAACCAAGCTGAATCAATTCACGCGTGTACTTGGGCGTGAACAGCAAATAGCTCATCAAGTCCGAACACGAAGCCGCGTCTCGTCCCAGGCTATTGACGAAATACTGAATGAGGTACGGCATGTCCTTCTGGTGCTGCGCTGCCACCTCGGTCAAGTTCACCGAAGGAGCGACTTGCAGTACGGTCAAGGGCCGCATCTGCTCGCAGCCTTCAATGCCAAGCTGGCTGATGTGGCCGCTGTTCATCAACTGGTTCAATCGCTCCAAGTGCTCGACATCGGTGGCCAGATGATCAAGAAACATGACATTGAAGAGAACTCCCATCACTTGCGCCACCGATGGGTCCTTCTGGTCCGTAGTTTCTTCCTGATGTTCAAGATTCTCGCAGCGCACTCCTATGGCGAAAATCTTTTTCGCTCCCAAACGAATGATCGGACTCAGCGGTTGCTGGAGACGCAAGCAGCCGTCGCCGAAGAAAGCCGTGCCGTGCGCGGTATCGAGACGTACCGGCTGAAACACCATCGGGATGGCGGCCGACGCGCAAATATGCTCCACCGTGATTTTTGTCGCCAGGGTGACGCGCCGGCTCCGGTTCCACATGGGATGGCCCTTGGCTCCCTGAATGAAGAGGTAGCTTTTCCCTGAGCTGTAATTGGTTGCCGAGATGGCGAGGGCGTAAAGATTGCCGCGCCTGATGTTTTCCTGAATGCGGCTGCAATCGAGGTGGGTCTTGAGAAAGTGGCGCAACGGAGTTGCATCTAATAACGACCGGGCGTTGCCTCCGCCGAGAGCTCCTCCAAACGAAAGATCCAGAATCCAGATAAGGGAGTTATGGGCCTGGGACAAAAGATCACAGCGGAAAACGTCGGAAGGTTTGAGGCGAGCCCAAAGATCGGCAAGGACCGTTGTCACCTGAGCAAAGTCGTCGCTGCCGGCCGCGAGCGCTGAGCCGTTAATCGCGCCGGCCGAAGCGCCGCCGATGATGGAAAAAGGGTTGCCCCGATTCTGGAGCCGTTTGATCTCCCCAATGCGCTTAAGAACGCCTGCCTGATAAGCCCCGCGAGCTCCGCCGCCAGTCATGGCCAAACCGAGCGCTTTTTCCATTGTTCCCCTTGTGGTCGGCCCTCAGAGATCAGAAGTTAACACCCTTCCTGGACTCTGGATCCCGCGAACCCTAACTTTCCAGGGCCATCGTTGCCACGTGCAGTTCCGATACTGCCGCTGCACAATCCCTTCGCTACGCCAGACTCTAAGCGAATCGTGTACCCGTCCTCGGCGATTGTCAAGGTAGCCGCGCACAAGGAATTGGGTATTGACTCACAGCCCAGGTCGCTCTTGAATCTACGTTTTCTTGCGGCCCCTCTTCTTCCGCATTTTCGACTCTTGCAGCTGCATCTCCAGCTCGACGATGCGTTTGCGCATCTCATCCATTTCTGGATTGGATTCCGCGCTTTTCTCCGGGCCGACACTGTGAAGAACATTCTTAAGCATCTGTACTGGCGACAGCGCGGCAGATTGCATCTGGCTGAACCGGTCTTGTAAGGAACTGTGAACCTTCTGGTAGCTGTCGAACGCCGACTTCAGATACCACATGATGAATTCCTGGCCAACGTGGTCGGTGGTTACGATGAGTTGCCGCAGGAGTTCCAGGGGCAGACCAGCCGGCTGGTCCTTCGCGTCCTCCACGATAATTTGGGTTAGAGTGACGCGTGTGATGTCGTCGCCAGTGCCCGCGTCGACAACTTGCACCTCTTTCCCATTTCGGACCAGCGCCGCAATATCCTCGAGATTGATGTAGCGGCTGTTGCAAGTGTCGTATAGTCTGCGGTTTGCGTACTTCTTGATCACCACCTTGCCGGTATCCATCCGCTCATTCTCCTGCTGCAACGCAAAATCAGTTACATAATCCTTGACAAGTACCATTGAGAATACTACATTCAGGTTGATGCTGCATTGCAGCAATTCGGAGGTTACAATGCCCAGAAATGGTAAGCCCGAGTCCTCCACCGTCCATATCGGGGATTCATCCTTTGTTTCTCTGCTGTCCGGATGGGTGCAGCAGGGAGTAGAGAATTTCTTTGCCACCCAGCGAATCCTGGTCGATCTGGCCATGACCCAAAACGCCAATGCCGTAAACCTGGTCCGAGGCCGCTTCGCTGATCCCGGTTTTTGTCCGGTTTCGATTGCCAGTGAACTGGCCGGCGAAGCCATGTCGAACTTCGTTGAGGGCCAGAAGTTGCTCCTCAGTCTGGCGCAAAAGGAGTACGAGATCGTAACTACCGGGCTGAAGGAGCGCGTTGCCGGTTACACGCCAGCCGTCGCCGCCACCGAACTGGCGCAGCGGGGCTTCGACAGCTTCATCGATATGCAGCAGGACGTCCTCAAGATGGCCAGCAAGCAGACCCACACCTGGCTGACGGCAGTCAAGGATGGCAAGGGCTTCGAAGGCGGCAGCCTGGTCGAAATGGCCCGCGAAGCGATGGACACTTTCGTCCGCACTCAAAAGAAATTCCTTGATGTCATCGCCGAAGAGACCGCGAAGGCAACGAGCGCCAAGGAATCCGTAAAGAAGATAAGGAAAACGGAACTTACCGAACTGGCCAAAGAGGCCACGGAAGCCTTCATCGACGCACAGAAGAAGCTGATTGACGTGGCGGGCAAGCAGGTGAATGTTGCCATGCGGGCGGCCGGGAAAACGGTGAATCTGGTTGCGCCGTTTCCCTTTATCCCGATACCTGATCTGACCCGGGAAGGTGTCAAGAACTTCGTCTCGGCGGAGAAAGCCCTGATTGATACCGTGATGCATCGTCCGGAAGTCAAGCACGCAAGCAAGGCCACGCCGCAGCGCAAGCGCCCGGCACGGACGATCAAGATGCCAGCGCACGCCACTGTGTAAGTAAGCGAGCCTACGCTGTCTGGTGTCGTGTCGACTCCAAACCGGGAGCGACGAACACCTAATCGACGTGCCGTCAGCAAGGGCGGCACGTCAACTTGTTTTCCCTTCCGAGTTCGACCGGCTCTGCGTAGGCCAATCTCCGAGCCTGCCGCTTGCCTGCCCAGGAAGTCCACGTACCCGAAGGTTCCAGGGGCGTCAAATTCTTGTTGGCAACCTGCTGTTCCTGTATCTACACTAATCACCCGGAAGCTGAACCGAACCAATTGTGGTCTCTACCGAGTTTTTTCGGTGAACTGGTGAGCGGGCAGTTCCAACCGAACGAGACAGGGAGAGCGCAGACTCGTCTATGGCCCCGCCGCCAGCTGGAACCTTTCAGCCGGAAAACGCCGAAGCAGACATCACCATCTGGAAAGAAGCTCTATTTGCAGCCGACCTTCTGTTGCTGCACTCTTCTCCTGTTTATTACGGCCTTGGCATACCGCGCGGCGACGGGTCCGCCATTGTCCTGGTACCGGGCTTTCTGGGAACGGACGCCTATCTCACCCAGCTGCATTCGTGGCTTGGCCGCATCGGCTATCGGCCATACTTCTCGGGAATCGGACTGAACGCAGAGTGTCCCAATCTGCTCATCCAGCAGCGATTGAACGACAACATTGAACGAGCGCTCAGCGATACCGGGAGAAAGATCCATCTAATCGGGCATAGTCTGGGTGGCATCATCGCCCGTTCCGTGGCGTCCCAGCGCCCCCATGACATCGCGTCGGTCATTACTCTGGCGTCGCCGTTTCGGGGCACGGTTGTTCATCGCACCATCTTGCATGCGGCCGAATCCGTGCGCAGGCAAATTTTGCAGGAACACGGGCCCGGCGTCCTTCCCACCTGCTATACCGGACGCTGTACTTGCGATTTCCTTTCTTCCCTTCGTCGCAAGCTGCCCGGAACGGTGCAGGAAACGGCCATCTACACTCGTAACGACGGAGTTGCGGACTGGCGATACTGCATGACCGGCGATTACAAAAGCGACTTCGAGGTGCCTGGTACGCATATAGGACTCGCTTTCAACGCATCGGTCTATGCCATCGTTGCCAAGCGCCTGGCCATGGCCCGACCGACGAAATAGCGCGGCAGATCCCCGACACAAACGCGGTAGCGCTGTCCCTACCACAGAAGTAGTAGGACTCAAGCTATATTCCGTGTTGCAGCTAAGTTGCTGTGCGATACGCTTAAAGATGGACTACACATACGGGACCGGTTCGGGAATTTTTCGAAAACATTGCGTTTCGCTTGCTGAATCGATCCGTCCGGCAGGAGCATACTAAATCAGGCTTAGTCGATTTTGGCTGGTTTGTAACCTTGCGAAACCGTGCCCCAGATCGGCAGCCCAAACTTAATTTATTTTATTTGGCCGACTTCCCGAACCCAGGGCGATTGGCAAGGAGATTTTTCATGCGGCCTAAGGCTCTCATCGTTGTTGTTATTTTTGTTTTTCTAACCGCTCTCACCGGTTTTTCACAACAGACCGAAGTTACGCAGTTCGCCGCTTTTGGCGGTTATTCCTATCTGAGCACACCGTCGTTGAATCTGACGCAGCGTGGATTCGATGGCGACTTCGGATACAACTACAACAGCTGGCTGACGCTCGGTTTCGATTTCAGCACCTTCACTGGACACAGCACGCTGGTGCCGAACGATCTGAATCAGACTACACAGGGGAAACTAGCGCAAATCCTGCCGTTACTGCCGCCTGGTCTCGTATTGGCCGTCCCTTACAATTCTTCCACCCAAACCTACGAAGGTGGGCCGCAATTCAATTACCGCCATTTCAAGCACGTGACCTTGTTCGCGCGCCCGGCCCTGGGAGCTTTGCACGCAAATTTTACTTCCACGACCGACAACCCGTATCTCCAGGTGGTTGTCAAAGGCCTGCTGAATGGGGGCCTGTCGAAATCTGACACGGTGGTGTTTTATGGTGTTGGCGGCGGAGCGACATGGGAGATCAATCCACACTTTGGGATACGGGCCACCGTCGATTACGCTCGCTATAATTTTTTCTCGAATATACTCGATGGGCCCCGGAACAGCGTGCGACTCTCGATAGGAACGAAGTTTGGATTCGGCAAGAACATCATCAAGTAAAAGCTGGTCTCATTAGACGAATTAAGCGCGTTCCTCAGTATCAGGACGCGCTTTTTCGTTTCTGGATTTCGCCACCGGTGACGATGGCAATCTGCCCGCCTCAACCTTCTGCACGCTTCCGTAGGAACGCCGGAATCTCCAGATCATCCGTATCGTAGCGAATCTCGACGCTGCTGCTCACGGTATCCATCGGCTCGGGCGCGGCGTTCTGCCGTCGTAGAGTCTCCTCCAGCGGCTCGGCGTGGCGCACAATCTCCGAATCGATCTCGTCGAAATTGTCGGGAAGATACGAGGCCGCTGCGCGCGAATGTTCCGGCGCCGGCATTTCCGGCTCGGATGCTTTGATGGGTTCGGGAGCCGGCGTTTTCGTCTCCCGCATTGCCGCCACTTCGTAGGTCGCATTCACGCTGGCCGCTGCGGCTCCCCGTACATTGTGAAGCGCTGTCGCGGGCTCGGAATGTTCTCGCCGCGGACGAAC
Organism: Candidatus Korobacteraceae bacterium; assembly: GCA_050014935.1. Taxonomy (GTDB): domain Bacteria; phylum Acidobacteriota; class Terriglobia; order Terriglobales; family Acidobacteriaceae; genus Bog-257. Next base: position 12,159 of record JBEKCJ010000079.1, on the reverse strand, counting down.
CTCCCTGAATCCGGTCGCGATGACGGTGATCTTCACTTCGTCCTTCATTTTCTCGTCGAGTACCGCGCCAAAGATGATGTTCGCATCCTCATGAGCAGCGCTCTGGATGATGGTGGAAGCTTCGTTCACCTCGGCCAGTCGCAGCGAGCTTGAACCGGTGATGTTGATAAGGATGCCGCGCGCGCCATCGATTGCGCCTGCCTCCAGCAGTGGAGATGCAATCGCGGCTTGCGCTGCGAGGGTTGCACGGCCTTCGCCCTTCGCGGTCGCGGTGCCCATCACTGCGTAGCCCATGCCGGCCATGATGGTCTTCACGTCGGCGAAGTCGCGGTTGATGATGCCGGGAATGGTGATGATGTCCGAGATGCCCTGCACTGCCTGCCGCAGAATGTCGTCAGCCACGCGAAACGATTCGAAGAAGCCCGCGTCTTTGGCGACCGCCAACAGCTTCTCGTTGGGGATGACGACGGTGGTATCGACCGAGTCGATCAGCTCCTGCAAGCCGCGTTCTGCCTGGTTCTGGCGGCGCTTGCCCTCGAAGGCAAACGGCTTGGTCACGACTGCGACCGTCAGTGCACCCATCTCGCTGGCCAGCGAAGCAATGATCGGGGCTGACCCGGTACCGGTGCCACCGCCGAGCCCTGTGGTCACGAACACCATGTCCGCGCCCTCCAGCGCTTCGATGATCTTGTCGGCGTCCTCCAGCGCGGCCCTGCGGCCAACCTCGGGATTGGCGCCTGCGCCCAGTCCATTCGTCAGCTTGACGCCGAGTTGAATCTTCACTGATGCCTTGGAACCCTTCAGCGCCTGGAGATCGGTGTTGGCAACCACGAACTCCACCCCCTCCAGGTGGGATTCAATCATGCGATTGACGGCGTTGCCGCCCCCACCGCCCACGCCAATGACCTTGATCTTGGCGCTGTTCAGCAATTCTTCGTTGAAGTGGATGCGAATGTCGCTTTCCGGCGGGTTCTTGTCGTTGAAATCTTCAATCATATCTACCCCACAGAAACCTGGTCATGATGTTGTTAGGTTGTCGTCCAGCAGGTTCTTCTTCATCGAAACCTCTGTGCCGTCCCCACTAGACCCTGCACTAACTTTGCGATCTACCCAGCATTCCGCTCCGCTGCGTGCTGGGCTAAACTATTCCGCGCTTCTGACGCTGTTTTTTTCGTGCCTCATACTCCATTGGCCAAAAGCGAAGAGCAAATAGCGAAAAGCGTCTTTCTACACGCCCTGCCTGGCAAACAGAGCTTTGATCTTCGCGCCCAGTCCTCGATCGAGATTCATGCGCGCCTGGCGCGCCCGATGTCCATACAGCACCATGCCGATTACGGTCCCAAATTCCGGCTCCAGCAGTTGCGACGGTAACTTGGCAATGGGCACGGGATAACCCTGGCGAATCGGCCGGCGCAAAATGTCTTCCGCGACTTCGAGCAGGCCGTTCAGCCGCGAGCCGCCGCCGGTGAGGACCAGCCCTGCACCCAGCAACTCGGAGATGCCTGCCTGCCGCAGATGATCGCGCAGCAATTCCATCAGCTCGCGTGCGCGCGGCTCAAGGATCTCGCCCAACATGCGTTGCTGCATCAGTCGCGAAGGCCGATCACCGACCGAAGGCACTTCAATCTCGTTGCCTTCGGGAATGCGCGTGACGATGGCGCAGCCGAACATCTTCTTAATGCTCTCCGCATCCGGCAGCGGGGTTTGGAAGCCGACGCCGACATCGTTGGTGAAATGATCGCCGCCAATCGGAATGGCGCCAGTGTGGATCACGACGCCCTCGTAGTAGACGATGAGGTCGGTCGAGCCGGCGCCGATGTCTACCAGGCAAACGCCCAGCTCGCGCTCGTCAGTTTGCAGCACAGAGTCAGCGCAGGCCAGCGCTTCGAACACCGTGTCATTCACATGGATCCCCGCGCGGTTGACGGCGGAGATCACGTTCTGAGTAGCCGTGCCGCCTCCGGTGACGATGTGGACGCGCACTTCCAGCTTTCTGCCCATCAGCCCGGCCGGATCGCGCACGCCGCCCTGACCATCGAGGATGAACTCCTGCGGCAATAGGTGCAGCACCTCGCGATCGTCGGGCATCGCGATGCTGCGCGCCTTCTCCACCGCCAGGCGGACATCATCGCGGCTGATCTCCCGTGAGCGCGAGCCCAGAGTGATGCCCCCGTGGCTGTTCACGCCGCGAATGTGCGAGCCGGCCACGCCCACGACGGCATGCTCCACCGGCACTTGCGCCACGTTCTCGGCCTCTTCTACGGCCTTCTTGATGGAGTCCACGGCTTTGTCGAGATCGGCAATCACGCCTTTTCGCATACCGCGCGAATCGGAGATGCCATGCCCGCGATAGCGCAGCGCGTAGTCGTTCACTTCGGCGACGATCACGCACGTCTTGGCGCTACCGACGTCGATCACCGTGAGCAGGTTCTCTGTTTGGCTTCCCATGGTTTACGTATGCTTCTTCGTCTTACTGGGCGTCTTCTTCTGTTGCGCTGGCGGCTGCGGCACCGCAGCGACGGCACTGGCCGGAGTATCCGCCGTGCTCTGCGGAACTTCAATGCCCGGCGAATCCGGATTGACGATTACCTGGTGGTCGTAGCGCAAGTCCACGGACTCCAGTTTCTTGAACTGAGTGCGCCACTCCTGCACATGAGAGACATACACCTTGAAGTGCTCCAGGAAATTCGCCGGGCCAAGGTGCACCAGCACCGCGCCCTGCGGATCCGTGACCGTCGCCTTTATGTCGTACGGATCGGAAAGATTGACGTCACTGATGTCGGCCGAATAATGCCCTCCACTTGAGTCCAACTCCTTCGTGAACTGCGAGTAGATCTTCATTCGCGCCGCGCGAGTCGAAAGCGGGTCACTGTCGGAGATGCCGACGACAACCGGAAACGAATACTTTGTGGCCTGGCCCGGCGGCAGCTCCATGATCACGCCGTTGGCATCGATCAGCGCGATGTGCGAACCGATTTCGACGAAGGCCACCGGAGTGCGCTCCGTGATCTCGATCTTCAGCCGGTTGGGCAGCAGGCGCATGACCGACGCCGACTGCACCCACGGAATCTGCTCCAGTTGCTTCTTGCGCTCTTCCAGCGGAACAAAGAAGACGTTGCGATCGATGTCGCTGGCCATCACGGTTCGAACCTGCGCACGGCTCACATTGTTGGTGCCGGAGATAGAGATGTTGTCGCTGGAATCGAGGCGAAAGCGCCACGATCCTGTTCCGTATCGCTGCAGCGCAATGCCCAGCATCGCGATCGCGATTCCGACACACAAGAGGATAAAGAGGATTCTGACGCGGCTTGCGGCCTTGCGCGGCAACGCTCCCCGCCGTACGGGCACGCGTTTCTGCCCACGCAGAAACGGGGACTCGGCTTCATCGTCGAGGTCCAGCATGCGCGCATCGAGTGGCGAGTCGTCGGCATTTCGCGCGCGACGCGCAGACTCGCTCGCAGATTCTTCGAGCTCGTCTTCCGGTATTGTCGATAAGGTTTTGCGCGCCATGAAAACAGGACGAAATGGCTGCGACCGCGGCCATTTGCCTCACTATAACTGTTTTGTGATCGATTGCGGAGACGCTTTTCTACTTGGACCCGCACATGCGAGCGAGTGAACCACAAAGGTAAATGGAAGCTCGATTAAAGATTGCGGGCCTTTGGCATCCGGCTCTGCAGGTGCTCCAGCACCTGTGGCCCAAGCTGAGAGATGCTTCCCGCGCCGAGAGTCAGAATCATGTCTCCCGCACTCGCCGCCCCGGTCGCAAGTTCCACCGCCGCCGCGAAAGAAGAAACATACAGCGCTTCCTGGCCACCGTCTTCCGTGATGCGCTTCGCGAGGAGCTCTCCGGTAATTCCTGGGATCGGTGGCTCGCTGGCGGCATAGATGTCGAGCACCAGGACAGAATCGGCATCGCGAAACGCCGTGGCGAATTCCTCCAGCAGCAACTGGGTTCGCGTATAGCGATGCGGTTGAAAGATGACATGCACCTTCTGGAATCCGCACTGCCGGGCCGCCGCCAGGGTCGCTCGAATTTCAGTGGGATGGTGTCCGTAGTCGTCGATCACGGTCACGCCTTCGGCGGTGCCAATCAACTGAAAGCGGCGATCGACCCCGTTGAAGTGCGCCAACGCGCGCCGAATCTCCTCCACTTGCATGTCGAGCCCGATTCCCACGGCAATCGCGGCGGTGGCGTTTCCGACGTTGTGGGTGCCAGGCACCCGCAGTTCAAACTCGCCCATGTCGTTGCCGCGATAGGTCACGCGAAAGCGGCTCAAGGCCGCGCTCTCTTTACTGGGACCACAGCGCAGACTGGAGATGCGAAAATCGGAGTCCTCGCGCAGGCCGTAGGAGATGGTCCTTCGCCGCACTCCAGCCAGAAGTCGCCGCAAATCATCGTTGTCATTGCAGGCCACAACCATTCCGTAGAACGGCACCGAATTCATAAACTGCAAGAAGGTCCGTTCCACGTCTTCCATATCGCGGTAGCAATCCATGTGCTCGCGGTCGATGTTGGTCACCACGGCGAGAATCGGCGACAGCTTGAGGAACGAGCGATCGCTCTCGTCGGCTTCGGCCACGAGATATTGCGACTTGCCCAGCCGCGCGTTCGAGCCCAAAGCATCAACGCGGCCGCCGACAACAACTGTAGGATCGAGTCCGCCCGCGGCCAGCACCGCTGCCACCATCGACGTCGTAGTAGTTTTGCCGTGCATGCCGGCGATGGCGATGCCATACTTCAGCCGCATTAGCTCAGCCAGCATTTCGGCCCGCTGGATCACCGGGATGTGCTGCTCGTGCGCAGCGATCACTTCCGGGTTGCCCTGCGCAATCGCCGAACTGACGATGACAACTTCGGCGCCAGCGATGTTCTCCGCGCGATGCCCCTCGCAGATCACGGCACCCAGGCCGCTTAGACGTGCTGTCAGTGGGGAACGCCGCAGGTCTGAGCCAGACACCTTGTATCCGAGGTTGAGCAACACCTCGGCGATGCCGCTCATGCCGATGCCGCCGATGCCGACAAAATGTATGCGCTGAATCTTCGCAAACATGGGAGAGACTGGGTAGTGCCGACCTTCAGCTCGGCGTTAAAGCGTACCTCATTCGAGTTGGGGCGTCGCGGTCATTTCCAATGACTGCGACACCCAAGTTATTTTATTTCGCCTGCGAACGCGGCACTGAAGCGCCGCACTGAAGCGCCGCACTACCAAAGCTATTTCGCTGTCGCGCGCCGGTTCGCGCCGCCCGCCACTCGCGCAGCAAGAGAGGCAATGGTAGCAGCCGCGTCGGGATGAGCAAAGCTGCGCACCGCTTGCGACATCCTGGTCAGGGCCGCCGAATCGCCGAGCAGCGAAACGACCTCGCTCACTAGTCGCGCGGGCGAAAGCTCCGACTGAGGTAGCAATTGCGCTGCGCCGGCCGCGGCCAGGGTCGCCGCGTTATGCCGTTGATGATCATAGGCTGCGGTGGGAAGGGGAATAAAGATGGCCGGCTTTCCAGCTGCGGTGACTTCGGCAACCGTGCTCGCGCCCGAGCGGCATATCAGCAAGTCGGCGCGGGCAAAGGCCCCGGGCATATCGTCGATGAAGGGCGAGACCTCGGCGGAAACCATCGTGGCGAGATAGGCGTCCTGCGCTTCGAGGTAATCTGGTTCGCCGGTCTGATGAATGATGTGGATCGCGGGCAGCGCTGCAATCAATTTCGGCAAGGCATCGATCACGGCGCGATTGATGGCATGCGCTCCTTGGCTGCCTCCGAAAACCAGCAGCGTCGGGGGCGCATCTTTCGGCCGCGCCGGGACGGTGAAGAACTCGCGCCGCACCGGGACGCCTGTCACGTGACAGTTGCGGAAGCAATGGCAAGTCTGCTCGAAGTGGACTGCCGCTGCCCGAATGGTAGGCGCGAGCAGGCGATTGGCGAAGCCGGGAACCACGTTGGGCTCAAACGCGACAGTGGGGATATTCACCAGCGCAGCGACCAGCATCGCTGGTCCCGAGGCGTATCCGCCTACGCCGATCATCACGTCAGGGCGGAATTCGCGGATGAGCTTTGCCGAGGCAATGGCCGCGCGCGGCAAGTCCAGCAAGGTCCTCACTCGCGTCGCAAGATCCACGCGATTCAGCGCGCCAATCTCGATCAGTCGCAGCTCGAATCCCGCCGCCGGAACCAGGCGCGTCTCAATACCGCGTCGGGTACCGACGAACACCACTTCCGCGCGATAGTGCGAACGCAATTCCTCTGCGATTGCCAGGGCGGGAATAACGTGCCCGCCGGTACCGCCGCCAGCCACAATCACGCGCATAGCTATTCCGCTTGCTGCGATATGTTAAGCAGAACTCCGACGCTGGCCAGGGTGATGAACAGAGATGAGCCGCCGTAAGAGATGAATGGCAGGGGAATGCCTTTGGCCGGAACCAGCGCGAGCACCACGCTGATATTGAACAGTGCCTGTACAACTACCATTGCGGTGATGCCGGTGGCCAGGAATTTACCGAACATGTCGCTGGTGCGCAACGCGGTCCGGATGCCGCGATATAAGAAGATGCCGAACAGCCCGACTACAAGCAGCGATCCCCACAAGCCCAACTCTTCCGCGGTGACCGCAAAGATGAAATCGGTGTGTGGCTCAGGCAGATAAAACAGCTTCTGCTTGCCTTCCATCAGGCCGAGTCCGGTCAGCCCGCCGGTGCTCACCGCAATCATTGACTGGATGATGTGAAAGCCCTTGCCTTGCGGATCTTTGAACGGATCAATAAAAGCCTGCATTCTCGCCCATCGCCAGGGCACGCGCACAATCAGGAGATAGAGTGGCAGCACTGACGCTGCCAGTCCGTACCACAGATACTTCATGTTCATGCCGGCAACGAACAGCACAGCGGTGGAGATGGCGACGCAGGCGAGCGCCGTTCCCAGGTCCGGTTCTTTCACGATGAGCAGCGCGAACAGGAGGGTCGGCGCGACCGCGGGAATCAGGACATTCTTGACGTCGGTGATCTCCTGCCAGCGCGATTCCAGGAAATACGCGAGGTACAGAATCAACGTTGGCTTGGCCACCTCGGAAGGCTGGAACGATAGGCCGGCAAACTTGATCCAGCGATGCGTGTTGTGCGAATCGCGAAACAAAAACACCACAATCAGCAGCAGAGAGGTAATTCCCAGGAAGCTGAATACCACCGGCGGCCTGCGAAAATTCTTATAGTCAACGTTCATGATGACGATCATGAACACGATGCCGGCGACGGCCCACGCCATCTGGCGTATCAGGAAGCCGTAGGGCGAGCCAAACCGCTCTTTCGCCATTACCGCTGAGGCGCTGAACACCATCACCAATCCAATGAAGACCAGCAATAGGGTCACAGTGAACAGCCACTTGTCGACGCTGACCCGCTTCGCCATTATTCGTCGCCTCCAGGAACGCCGCTTCCAACGCGCTCGCGTTCCTGTGTCCTCGCCAGCAATTGCCCGACCAGTGCCTTGAAGACCTGCCCACGATGTTCGTAGCTGTCGAACTGATCGAAGCTGGCGCAAGCCGGAGCTAATAGCACGATGTCACCTGGGGTCGCCGCCTCGCTGGCGCGCCGAACAGCTGCTTCGAGCGTGCCGGCGCTGACGATCTCGGTCCCGCTCGCCTGCGCTTCAATCTTCTCCGCCGCCGCCCCGATGGTGTACACACGCTTCACCCGCTCCCGCAGCAAGGAATTAAGCAGGCTATAGTCGCTGCCCTTGTCTTTGCCACCGAGAATGAGGTGAATCCGACCGGGAAACGACTCCAGCGCCTTGATCGTCGCGTCAACGTTGGTCGCTTTCGAATCGTTGTAGTATTCCACCCCGCGGACCGTCGCTACATATTCCAGGCGATGCTCGACGGCCTTGAAGCCGCCGACAGCCATGCGAATCTGTGCCGGCTCAACCCCAGCAATCATTCCAATGCAAACTGCGGCCAGCACGTTCTCGACGTTGTGCGCGCCCTTCAAAGCGATCTCGCCGACAGGCAGAATTCCGCGCTCGCCCTCCTCGTCGCGCCAGACGATTTGATTTCCGCGCAGAAAAGTACCATTTTCGACTTCCTTCACACGGCTGAACCAGCAGACCTGGGCTTTGGTGCTTGATGCCATCGCTACGCACGGCTCGCTGTCGGCGTTCAGGACAGCGAAATCCCCGGCAGTCTGGTTCTCGAAGATGCGGGCCTTGGCGGCGGCATAGTTCTCGAAAGTGTGATGACGGTCGAGATGATCGGGAGTGATGTTCAGCACGACCGCAACGTGCGCATGGAAGGTCTCGATCGTCTCCAGTTGGAAGCTGCTGATTTCCAGCACGATCCAGCTATCGTCAGTAGAGCGATCCACAAACGTTATCGCCGGAGTTCCGATGTTGCCTCCGACCAGTACCTTGCGGCCGCCAGCAGAAATGATCTCGCCCGCCAGTGTCGTCGTCGTGGTCTTGCCGTTGGAGCCGGTAATGGCGACGATGTGGCCTTTCAGAAAGCGCGCCGCGAGTTCCACCTCGCCGATCACGGGAATACCCCGCTCGCGCGCGTGTACGAGTTGCGGAACATCGAAGGGCACGCCTGGACTGACGACGATCAGGTCCTGATCACGGAATGTGCGTTCGCCGTGCTGGCCGGTTTCTACGCTGATGCCGTGATCGAGCAACACAGGGATCTCCTCGCGAAGCTGCTCCTGCGACCTGGCGTCGGAGACGGCAGCTTTTGCACCGCGCGCATTCAGAAACAGAGCACTGGCTGTTCCGGATTTCCCCAGTCCCACTACCAGCACGCGTTTGCCTTGAATATCCATTGTTTGAACGTCTGTCATCCTGAGCGGAGCCTCCGCCCATTCTTGCGACTCGCTGCCTTGGCGAGTCGCGGCGGGCGCGCAGTCGAAGGACCCTATTGCGTCTAAAACCTGCCGTCCCTACGGGACTCAACTCTATATCCGAAGCCTACCCAGGACTCCGCTGCGCTCCGTCGCGGGCTAACTGCAATCCCACCCCTACGGGGTTTTACTTGCGTCGGTGAGGGTCCACCGGCTCACTACAAAGCTCGCGGCTAGCCGCCTCTACCCAACCCGCCATTGTGCCACGTTCCCGGCGTCGCTACCTCAACTTCAATGTAGTGAGAGCAAAGAGTGCAAACACCAGGGAAGCGATCCAGAAGCGCACAATCACCTTAGACTCGCTCCAACCCATCAGCTCAAAGTGGTGGTGGATGGGCGCCATCTTGAAGATTCGCTTGCGCCGCAGCTTGTACGAGCCCACTTGGAGGATCACCGACAACGCCTCGATGACAAACACTCCGCCGATGAAAGGCAGGAGAAGTTCCTGTTTGACGATGACGGCGACGGTGCCGATGGCCCCGCCGAGGGCCAGCGAGCCGACATCGCCCATGAAGATCTCCGCCGGATGGGCGTTGTACCAGAGGAAGCCAATCGCCGAACCGACCATCGACCCGCAGAAGACGGTCACCTCCGACACCTGAGGCATCTTGGACAGCTCGAGATAATCCGCGAAGACGGCGTGACCGCTGACGTATGTCAACACGGTAAGCGCCCCGGCGGCGATCACGGTGCAGCCAATCGCCAACCCGTCCAGGCCGTCAGTCAAGTTCACGGCGTTGCTGGAACCCACAATCACGAGGGCCACAAACGCGATGAACGGCAAGAACGCCAGGGGCGACAAGTAGCCGTGATGCCATTTGCTGATCACCAGATCAGGACGGAAGTGTTTCAGGAACGGCACGATCAGCCGCGTCGAGTACAGGCCATGCGTTTCCAGTCCGCTGAGTGTCGCTCCCACGGCGATGGCCGCCAGAAATTGGTAGAACAGCTTGGCGCGCGCGGTGAGTCCCAGATTGCGGCGATGCACAACTTTCAGATAGTCGTCAGCGAAACCGATAGCGCCGAATGCCAGAGTTGCAACCAGTGCGATCCACACGAAGCGGTTGCCGAGATCGGCCCACAACAGGGTGGGAATCACCATGCCCACGACAATCAGAAGGCCGCCCATGGTTGGGGTTCCGGCTTTCTGCTGATGGGCCTTGGGGCCGTCCTCGCGAATATATTGGCCAATCTGAAATTCGCGGATGCGACGAATGACGGCCGGTCCAATGATCAGTCCGATGAAGAGTGCGGTGAGGCTGGCGAAGGCGGTGCGAAACGTAAGGTAGCGGAAGATTCGGAACGGGCCGATATGAAAGACGACAAATCCCTTCTGATACAGCAACCAGTAGAGCAAAATTCTTCCCCGTTCTAATAACCGAAACTCAACAATCGCCGAACACTAATGCGTGTTGCCTGCCGGTTTGCCGGTCCACACTTCCAGGGCCCGCTCCAGGCGGACACCACGCGAGGCCTTCAGCAAAACCACATCGTCCGGCTTGATTTCGCGCCGCAACCATTCGCCGGCTTCCTCCGGAGTATTGACGAACTCAGCGCGGATTCCCGCTTGCTTCGCGCCGTCGACCATGGCTTGCGCCAACCCGCGCACTCCCAGAAGCAGATCGACGCCGCACTGCGCCGCGTGCAGGCCCGCCTGGCGATGCATCTGTTCCGCCACCGGGCCCAGTTCCAGCATCTCGCCCGCAACCACAATACGGCGCTGCGCCGGAATCTGCGCCAGCGAGCGAAGCATGTTGTCGAGGGCCTTCGGATTGGAATTGTAGCAATCGTTGATGACCGTCGCCCCTGCGATCTTGAGAATTTCTCCTCGCTTGTCACCAGCTGATAACGAGGCCAGCGACTCCGCAGCAGCCGGGAGCGGCACGCCATATTGCAGTCCCACAGCCACTCCTGCCAGCGCGTTGTAGATGTTGTGCTTGCCTAGTAGGGGCAAGATGGCGCGCGTCCGCTGGCCGTCGACAACAATGTCGAAGGCGGATCCCTCGGGCCCGCGCGATTCAATGTCTTGCGCCGCAACATCCGCCGGCTTATGCAGGCCGAACATCACGACCCGCCCGTGGAAGTCGCGCCCGAACTGCGAAACATATTCGTCATCGGCGTTGAGTACGGCAATGCCCCCGGCGTGCAGCGACTCGATCAGCTCATACTTGGCGCGCGCGATTGCGGCGACGGATTCGAAGAACTCCAGGTGAACGGGCGCGACCATGGTCACCACGCCGCAGTCGGGCTGTGCGAGTTTGGCCAGCGCGGTGATTTCGCCCGCGTGCGACATTCCCATCTCAATGACCGCAATGTCGTGCTCCGGTTCCAGCTTCAGCAACTGGAGCGGCATGCCGAAGTGGTTGTTCAGATTGCCGTGCGACTTCAGCACATGATGGCGCGTTCCCAGGACGTGCGCGATGGCTTCTTTAGTGGTAGTTTTTCCCGCTGAGCCGGTGACACCAATCAGCGGCTTTCCCCACATTCGCCGAACGGCTGCCCCGAGACGTTGCAGGGCGAATAGCGAATCGCCAACCACCAGCAATTGCGACTTCGAGGGGAATCGCTGGACTTGTGTTTGCTCCACAACCGCGGCGACTGCGCCCTTGGCGAGGGCAGCTTCGACGTAATCGTGGCCGTCGAGACGCTCACCGCGAACGGCGAAGAACAAGTCGCCGGGTTGCAGGGTCCGTGAGTCGATGGAGTAGCCGGCAGCAACCGCGTCGTGAGCGAAGTCACCGGTAGCAGGCATGAACTCGGCGGCGCGGGAGAGTGTGAGCTTCATGATTTGGCGGAATCGGCCCCAGCCGCTCCATAGCCTGCGGCTAGCAATGCTTTGCGTGCTTCTTCGATGTCGTCGAAGGGAACGGTTCCGGCACTGGTGACCTGAATTTTCTCGTGCCCCTTGCCGGCGATCAGTACAATGTCGCCCGGCTGCGCTTCGCGAACCGCGAGGGCGATGGCCTGGCGCCGGTCGGGTTCCAGCGTATAGCGCGTGCCGCTGCGCTGCAAGCCGCCCAGCGCGTCGTTCATGATGTCGAGGGGATTCTCGCTGCGCGGATTGTCGCTGGTGAGGATTACGAAATCGCTGCCCGCGCCTGCGGCTTCGCCCATCAGCGGACGCTTGCTGCGGTCGCGATCGCCACCGCAGCCGAAGACGATGATGATACGTCCTGCGCCCCCGCGTTGCGCCAGAAAATCTCTGGCCACGGTGGTGAGATTTCGGAGCGCGTCGTCGCTGTGAGCGTAGTCGACAATTACGGTGAAGGGCTGGCCCGCATCA
>JBEKCJ010000078.1:0-20554 GCA_050014935.1 Candidatus Korobacteraceae bacterium | reverse complement strand
TGTGATGAACAAGCATCGCTCCGGCGACACGGTTACCGTCACCATCTACCGCGGCCGAAGGAAAATGAACTTGCGGGTGGAACTGGGCGAGGCCCACGAACGGGCGTGACGAAGTGCGGGCGGCCTTGGGCAGATCGGTTACTAGAAGGCCTGATGCAATAGTTGGCTATAATCGGCGGGCAACTTTATGAAGCTGAATCTGAGGGCCGCGCTTGATACCCACTGGCGATCATTGGCGCCTCGCGACAAAAACAAGAGCGAGAACCTGCCCGTTTCCATGGTCCTGCTTCTTCGCGAACCCCATTTTCTTACACTAGAGCAGCTTCGATCCGCAGGGGAGAGAGCTTTCAGAGCACCTTTTTCGAGCGATCTGTCGGCACCACATTGTGTCTTTCAGAAAGCATTATTCACCCTGATGAAAGCTGGACCTCACACGTTGAGCTTTCTGAACTACACGAAGCCTTACGGGGATCGTTCTGACGAGTTTGGAAAGGCGATGCCAATGGCAAGTCAACGCCAAGCGTGGGCTCAGCATACAGCATGGACGGCAGTAGATTATGCCAAAGGTGGGATTGATCTGGAACTTGAGTACGCCGTACTAGCAGGGCTGTGCGCTGAAATGCTCGACGCGAATTGTGTGGGAGTTTATGTACCCAGAGGGCAAATGTTCATTCCCGACGATGGTTCTCTGCTGCCAGAGTTGCGTCGCATTGCATCCTCGCGACATCCCGGTGTAACCCAGGGTCGCAACCGAGTGCACTGACAGCCCTTAGCCGTCATCTGCCGTTGGCGAAATACCGCCTTATCACAAGCGAAAGCTCACGGCCCTTTGCCCGCCCGGCAGCTGTCGGATATCATTCTTGAATATGTATGACGAATTCCATGCTGTCGACCGCTGGACGGGCAAGCGAGTGCATTGCCGCTATCAGGCGTTGATTGTCGCTATTGCGACGCGCCATGCCGACGCGGTGGACATCAAGTTCCTAGTCGGCGAACGTCCGGTATGGATTGCGCTGCCGCATGTCGCATGGGTGGAATACAACCGGCAAACAGGAAAAACCATCTCCGATCCCATGGCGGTGCAGATTGCCGGTCATTACTTGAAGTGGGCGATAGAATCGGGTGAAGACAACGGCCGCGAGATGTATGCGCTGACGGTGGAAGAAACACTCGATCAGCTGAAAGCCGTGATGGACGAGGCTTTCCACGCTGTCGCACGCTGAGGTTCCGCGACACCGCCGGTTGCGGCCGCTTAGGGAAACTGTGATCAAGTCATCGTGAAGTCCGTCAGCGGCTGAAGCCGCAGTGATTTTGCGGCTCTTACGGACGGCCTAAAGGCCGTCCCCTTCAAATAACAGACTTTGGTCGGGGTTTCCTCAGGAGATTCGACATGGTAAAACTAGCTCTTTTGGTGCGATTAGAAGCGAAACCTGGCAAAGAGGAGGAAGTGGCTGCATTCCTCAGCAGCGCGCTTCCCCTGGCGCAAAGCGAGCCCGGAACGATTTCCTGGTTTGCCTTCAGGATCGGTTCCTCGATGTTCGGAATCTTCGACACCTTCAATGACGAAGCCGGACGGCAAGCGCATCTATCGGGACCGATTGCCGCCGCGCTGATGGCAAAGGCCCCAGAGCTGCTGGCTAAACCACCCGTCATCGAACAGCTGGATCTGTTGGCGGGAAAGCAAAAAGAGTAACGACAGCTAAAACGACGACCGCACGTGCTGTTCGCCCAGCACGTTGCCGGACTTGTCGAACCAGACCACCAAATAGTGCGGCTGAAAGATGGAGTACCAGTAGCGATAAACGTACTCGCTGCTGCAGCCTGTAGGAATTGGGGTCAATGAGCCGCAGGGCCCGTCGATAGTGGGGTCGCCGAGCAACTGGAGCACCACCTGATGGGAGTCTCCAATATTCACCTGAGCGGAATTCTTACGCAGGTTGTCATCATGAAGGTAGGCCCAGATCCCGGCGGCGATCAGGGCAAGCGAGATGGCGATAAAAGAAAGACGAGTCTGCATGGTTTCAGTAGGCAGTTGCCAGTAGTCAGTTGTCAGTAAAGCATTGGAGCCGTCACGTAGGAAAGGGATTTACAAAGCGCGTGCTTATTGCTCTGGTTCCACGGTGATACCTTCTCAATCGAATCTTGAGCGCGCGCGCGAAATTGGTTCCAGTTTCTAGAACTCAGCATAACGGTTCCTTGGCTGCCGGCTGGTGCCGTACCTACAGGACTCGGTGATTTTTTCATCCCTACGCGGGACTCCGCTTCGCTCCAGCTGAGTCGTCCCACACGGCGGGACGGGGGGCACTGGCTACTGACAACCGAAAACTGACCACTGGCTACCTGCTACCAACCTCCTATAATCAAACCTTATGCCCGCATTCCCCGAGGTTGAAGAGCAGCTGGCCTATCTGCGCAAGGGCGCAGCGGAGATCATTCGCGAGAGCGACCTGCGCGAGCGGCTGGAGAAGTCGCGCGCGGCGGGCAAGCCCATGCGGGTGAAGGCCGGCTTCGATCCGACCGCGCCCGATCTGCACTTGGGCCACACCGTGCTCATGCGCAAGCTGAAACACTTCCAAGACATGGGACACACGGTCATTTTCCTGATCGGCGACTTCACCGGGCTGATCGGCGATCCATCGGGGCGCTCAGTGACGCGGCCGCCGCTCTCGCGCCAGCAGATTGATGAGAACGCCGAGACCTACAAGGCGCAGGTCTTCAAGATTCTTGCTCGCGACAAGACCGAAGTGCGCTTCAACAGCGAGTGGCTCGACAAGCTGGGCTACGAAGGATTCATCCGGCTGGCGGCGAAGTTCACCGTCTCGCAGATGCTGGAGCGCGAGGACTTTCACAAGCGCTTTATGGAAGAGAAACCAATTGCGATGCATGAGCTGCTGTATCCCATTGCGCAGGGGTATGACTCGGTGGCGTTGGAGGCCGACGTCGAGCTGGGCGGCACCGACCAGAAGTTCAACCTGCTGATGGGCCGCGAGCTGCAACGGCATTACGGTCAGCCGCCGCAGATTGTGCTGACCACGCCGCTGCTGGAAGGCACCGACGGCGTGCAGAAGATGTCGAAGTCGTACGGCAATTACATTGGCATCACCGAAGCGCCGCAGGAGATGTTTGGCAAGGTGATGTCGATCTCCGACGAGCTGATGTGGCGCTATTACGAGCTGGTCACCGACGTCAGCACGTCCGACATCGAGCGCATGAAGCGCGAGGTCGCCAGCGGTGCAGCGCATCCCATGAAGCTGAAGCAGGAGCTGGGCAAGGGCATCGTCAGCGACTTTCATTCGCGAGAGGCGGCGGAACAGGCGGCGCAGGATTGGTCGCGGATGTTCCAGAAGGATGAAGTGCCGGAGGATTTGCCGGTGATCGCGGTTCCCTTTGCCGAAGTCGCGGCGCCCAATGCGGCGAGCGTCGACGGCAATGTGCAGGTGAAGCTGGACAAGCTGTTGGCGCGGACAGGACTGGCGACATCCGTCACCGACGGCCTGCGCAAAGTGAAGCAGAACGCGGTGAAGGTCGACGGCGAATTGAAGAGCGAAGTCGTGGTCGCAGTGAAGCTGGGCGCGGAGTTTACCCTGCGAGCGGGCAAGAAGATGGTGAGAGTAGCAATTAGCAACTAGCCAAAGCTATAGGGCCATCAATTTAATACCAAGCGCCGAAGATACTTACCTCGGTCCCGGTCACTGTAGCTTCGCGTACTCTGCCTTGGCTTCTTTCAGGATGGGGATGTCGGGGTCGGCATCTTTCCAGAGGGCGAGAAAATCTTTATATGCGGCTAGCGCTCGGACGCGGGCGGCGTCGGCGTCCGCCCCCTGCGAGGCTCTGGCCTGCAAGGCGTTGGCGCGGGCCACTCCCAGATGCGCCAGCCCGCCCGTCCAGCAGTTCCAGACGATGCCGCTGTGGTCGATGATTTTCTGAAACTCGGCAGCGGCAGCGCTGCTTTGTCCGGCCGCCAAATAGGCTTCTCCGCGTACGTAAACGTGATAGAGGCAGGAAAGATTGGCCACAAACTGAATTTGCCCCAACTCAATGGGGGAAGCAGCTTGCAGGGCAGTCAAGGCGGCAGTGGGATTCTTTTTGTCCAGGGCCAATTGCGCCTGAATTGCAGGGAGCCAAAGCGACTGCATCTGCGTGTCCAGCGGGAAGCGTTTCCCCAACTCTTGCGCCACCGATTCGGCTCGTGCCGTGTCGCCCGTCATAGCCAACGCAAGCGCAGCTTCGACCTCCGCGCCCTGACTCGCGGGGGCCAGCTTCAGAGCATCTGCTGCTGACTGCCGGCCCTCTGCGGGATTGCCGTAAGCGGCTTGTTGCAGAGCAGCGCTCGCCTGAAGTATCGCCGCATATTCCTTGTTGTCGGTGCGGATGGCGGAGTCCACAGCCCGCTTGGTCAGCTCCCCTGCCTTGCCGAAATGACCGCTATACGCCTCGGTGTCGGATGCGAGCCCCAGCCCATAGCTCTCATACCCCGGCTTGCTCGCAAACCACTGCTGCTGTTCTGCCATTACAGTGGAGTCCGCCCCAAGAAAGGCAAAAGCGTAGAGAGCATTGTGGAGTACGAAATCATTTGGTCGTCCCGTCAGCCCATGGTGGATCATCTGACGTGCCTCGTCGAAACGCTGCAAGGCAAGAGCGTAATTGGCGAGATTCTGATACGCCAACTTTGGCTCCGCTGCAACGCTCGGCCTCCGTCTATTGATTTCCGCAGCTTTTTCATACTGCCCCTGTAAGGCGTAGACAACGCCCAAATCGACATACGATTCGCGTGACAGTGGGTAGCTCTCAATCATCTCCTGATACGTTTGGGCCGCCTTATCCAGTTCTCCGGTGACATTGCGATAGTAATCGGCGCTGATCGCCAGCTTTTCGCGTTCGCTGGCACGTTCCCGCAACTGAAATGCTTTGGTAAAGTACTCGCTGGCCCGCCCTATTTGGCCAAGACTGAAGTAGTCCTTGCCCAGCTTGTCGTAGCCAACGGCAAAATTCGGATCAAGCTCGATGGCTCGTTGATGGTAAGGCAGGGCTGCGGCATAGCCTTTCTCGGTGAACGCCTTTCCTCCCAGGCTATAGGCTTTCAGAGCTTCCAGCGAAGAGGTGGTTGCCTGTTGCAGTGGAACATCAAATTTCTGCACCGTAGCCAGCGATTCGCCCAACTCAGTACGCAGCTTCGAGGCAGCCCCGCCCAGCGCGTCCAGCACCGTCTCCTTGGATGCCGCCGTCACCTGCTCCACGGCCAGCATCTCTTCGTTCTGGCAATTCACTGCCTTTAATTCCAATACATACTTGCTTCCCAGACTGCCAATCGCTCCGGCAATGTAAGCCTTGCTGTCGGCACGCAGGCAAAGCTCGCGAGCCAAATCGGGCGTCAGCTTGGTGCCCGCGGGACGGGTCATCAACTGCAGGGTCTTGGCAACTTCGCGGTCCGAGAGCACATTCAGGAAAGGCGATTGCCGCAGGGAGACGTTGAGCGCCGTCTTCAGCGTTTCGTCGAAAATCGCATCGCCCGTGCTGTTGGAAAAATCGGTGAGAACGATGGTGTCTTTCTCGGTCAGGCGGTGCGTAGCCTGGCGCGAGCGGAAGTAAAGCGTTCCCGCGATCGCAATCCCGAAAAGCAGCACGGCGGCCGGCACCAGAACCTTCCAAAGTTTCCTGCCCGGAACCGGAACCGGGGCGACCTGCACGACGCTGGACGGCGGAGATGAAGCCGGCGCAGCCGAGGAACCCGAAGCCAGCGACGAGGGGCGCTGGGCTGCGACCCGAGCGCCGCTTTCCAGTGCGCCCGCCACCGTGCCGGAACCCGCCGCGATGGCTCGCCCTATCTCTGAATCCCGCTTCATGCGCTGCAATTCGGAACGTATTTCGGAGGCGTGCTGATAGCGGAGTTCCCGATCTTTCTCCAGCGCACGGTTGATGATGTGCTCCAGTTCGGCGGGCACATCGGGATTCAGCCGCACGACGGCGACAGGAGCACGGTTCAGAATCGCATCGAAGATTTCGGCGGTACTGTCGCCACGGAAGGGCATCTGCCCCGTGGCCATCTCATAAAGGACAGCTCCAAACGAGAACAAGTCGGTGCGGGCATCCAGGTCCTTGGCCCGCGCCTGCTCCGGCGACATGTAAGCGTCGGTACCGAGGGTAGAGCCGGGACTGGTGAGATGGTCCGCGTTCATCGAACCGGTCTGCAGATCAAGCGCAATTTCGCTGGATGAAATGCGCGTAAGACCGACCTTCGCCAGCCCGAAGTCCAGGACCTTGGCGTGGCCGCGCTTGGTGACGAAGATGTTGGCAGGCTTGATGTCCCGGTGGATGATGCCTTCTGCGTGAGCTGCGTCGAGCGCGTCGGCAATCTCGATAGCCAGGGAGAGAATACTCTCGGTTTCCATGGGGCGGCCGGCGATGCGATGCCGCAGGGTCATGCCATCCAGAAACTCCATGACAATGAAGGGCGGCCCGTCGTGCTGCCCGATTTCATGGATGGTGCAAATATTCGGGTGATTCAGGGCCGACGCGGCTTCGGCTTCCCGCTGAAAGCGGCTGAGGGCCAGGGCGTTTCTGGATACTTCGTCGGGCAGAAACTTGAGGGCGACGAAGCGATGGAGGGTCAGGTCCTCAGCCTTGTAGACCACACCCATGCCGCCGCCGCCGAGTTTCTCGACGATGCGGTAGTGCGAGATGGTTTGGCCGATCACGGAGTCGCACAATAGTAGGCCGGGCGCGAGGGCGGGTCAATAGGACAGGGGTGCGACTGCCTGAGTCAGAGGCTAAAATGGCAAGATGTCGTCTGTCTATTGAATTTTCATAGGATGGCCTTCGACGCACAAATGTCATTGCTGAGGGTGCGGGGTGCAATCCCTCGTGAGAAACTATGCGTGGCTGTTTCAACAAGTACCTGCTCCGGTTAGCAAATTGGCCAAACCCGCCGAGCCGGCGTTCAACGCCCCAGTGCTGAATGCCGAGTGCTAACTACTGGTTGCTGGTTACCAAGGTATGGACAAACTCTTCACTGGCGTTACGCTGCACGGAATGCCCGTGCGCATTGAGTTGCAATGGCCGTTTCATCGGTCGGAGGGCGGCAGCGACTGGTATGTGCTGCACGGCAGGCTGCATCTGGACGATGGTGGGCCGCTGCATGCCGATCTTGCGCTCAACCTGGCGCAGACGGTCAGAGAGGCGCTGCCGTCGCTCGACGGCGAGCTGGCATTCTGGGTTGCAGTAAATACCGCGCGCAAAGGGCTCGACGAGAAACAACTGCAACTGCTGAAGTCGGGCAAGCGGCAGCCGCTGCCAGTGTCGAGCCGCTGCTACAGCATTCGACTCAAGCACTTCACGTTTGCTAGCGCGACGCCGCAGCAAGTGGAAGAATTCGTGGCGCGCAAGGTCTTTTGGGGAAGCGGCGCGGGGTCAGCGGCGGGCCCGGCTTTGGCTCGCGAGGGTGAGGGCAGCGAGCACCAACCGGTGCTGATCGCCGATCCCTGCGACGCGCAGTACCTTGGCGCGCCCGATCCCGACACCACCGAAAAGCTGGTGGCTGCCGCGAAGGAGCTGGCGGCGCGGGGGATGATTGAGCTGGAGGGCGACTATGCGCGGGCCGGCGATGAGCTGCTGGCTCGGCGGGAAGAGTTTGTGAGAGCCAAGGACCACGCGCTGGAAGAGCTGCATCTGAAGCACGCCTACGAACGGGCCTAGTCCGGACATATACCTGCAACTATTGAAGTTAGAAATACTCGGCTTGGGCCGGAGAGTCGAGACCTGCCGATTTTCTTACTAATAAGACGTCTTACCAGTAAGATTCAGGGCACAAATCTTACTGGTAAGACTTTATGCTTTACGCCGCCACAGCCGTCCGGCGCGCTTCCATGCCGTCGAGTACATGCCACAGCGACTGCGCCGCAGCTTCGGCGGCGTCCAGCGCAGCCTCGGCCTGTTTGGGATGCGACACGATCTCCGCGCTCAGCTGCTCACGCCAAACATGGGAGTGCTCCACGTCGGCAAACTGGTGCAGCTTGAAGTAGCCGCAAGTCCTGGCGTCGGCGCCGTAGCGCTCGGCCAGACCTTCGGCCTTGGCTTTGGCGACGCGCGGCACCTGCGACTCATAGGCATAAAACGCCGCCAGGGCCTCGGCGGTTGAGCCTTCGCGCGCAACGCGACGGTACTCGGCAATCAGCTCGCGCACCTCAGGCAGCGGCTCGCGTCCGCGAACTTCGTCGCGATCGGCGCCCATGCCTTCGGCAAAGTCCAGCCACAGCTCGCTGTGCGGACGGCCTTCAATCTCTTCGCCGCAAAGGTTGCGCAGCACGGCGCGGCGCAGCTCGCCATCGTCGAGCCGCGAATGCAGCGCGCTCAAGTATGCTGGAAACGCCGCGACATGATGGTAGTAATCGCCGGCATATTCGCGCAGATCGTCGCGCGTAAGCTCGCCGGCGGTCCACGCCTTGTAATACGGATGGCCCAGCAGATCGTAGCGGGCAATGCGCTGCTCCAGCGCGGTCAAGAAAGCTTGCAATTCCATCGTTCACCCCACGTAAGAAATCGGTAAGTGAGAACACTATACGGGACGATGGCCGCACCCGACAACCCGCGCCGCACGCACCTCGTTTGCAACTCCCCACTGACCGCTGCCCACTGACAACTGGTTTATAGTGTTCTGTGGCGCAGTGAAATCTTCTCGTCCCCATCCCAACCGAACTCTGCTGGCGATTGTGTTGCTGTTGCTTGCTCTCAGCGCAGCGTGCAAGCGGCAGAGCATGGCGCATCACGACTACATGTACGTTTCCGCGGCTGAGACCAGTCTGCGCGATCGCGTGGCCACCATGTACAACAAGATGGGAACGGTGCACAACGGCGATCGCGTCGAGGTGCTGGAGAAGGAGCGGCGCTTCGTCCGCGTCCGCACCGACGGCGGCCAGGAAGGCTGGATCGAGGAGCGCAGCCTGATTCCGCAGGATGTCTACGACGGCTTCCAGAAGTTGGCGCAGGACAATGCCGACACTCCGGTGCAGGCCCACGGCACCACGCGCGCCGAGCTCAACATGCACGTCACAGCCTCGCGCGATGCCGAGCACCTTTACCAGCTCAAGGATGGCGAGAAGGTCGAAGTCCTGCGGCGCGCCACGGCTGAGAAGAATCCGCCGAAACCCGCAAAGCCGGCGCAATCTACGACCTCGCCTAAGAAGAAGGGTGCGACGACGCAGCCGAAAGCCGCGGCCACTGCGACTCCGAAGCCAAGCACGCCGCCATCAACAACTCCCGCAACAACGACCGCAACTACTCCCGCGACAACGCCTGCAACCACGCCCTCCGCAGCCGCGCTCAAGCCCGGCGAACAACCGCCTCCGCCGCCTAAGCCGATCATGGAAGACTGGTACTTAGTGCGCAGCTCGTCGGGGCATGTGGGCTGGGTGCTGTTGCGCATGGTCGATCTCGATGTCCCGCTCGACATTGCGCAGTATGCCGAGGGCCAGCGCATCGTGGCGTATTTCGTGCTCAATAACGTCGAAGAAGATGGCAAGCCGCAGCCGCAATATCTCGTGCTGCTGAATGAACCCAAAGACGGGCTGCCGTACGACTACAACCAGATCCGCGTATTCACCCGCAATCGCCCCAAGCATCGTTATGAGACGGCCTACCGCGAGCACAACCTCGAGGGCTACCTGCCGGTGCGGGTTGGACATCAGGATTTTGGGAAGGAAGGCGACCTGCCGACATTCACCATTCGCAAGAAGAATGATGCGGGTCAAATCGTCGAAGCTACCTATAAGATGAACGGCCCTATTGTGCGCCGCGTGCTCACGCCTGAAGAGGCGGCAGCCGAAAAGGCGCAGCACCAGGCCGCTCTCGCCAACCGCATGAAGGAGATGTCAGCCAACCACGCCCAGCACCCCAATCAGCCGCCCGCCCGCAAGCACAAGAAGAAGCAGTAGGCTTGGACTTTGCCTTCGATCTCTTGTCTATATCCTACAATGTGGTATATGACTGAGTCCTATATACCCTCAGACATCATCGTTTCTGGTGTGTCATCCTGAGCGGAGGCGACCCGCCTTTGGTCGCCGGAGTCGAAGGACCCCTATCGTGCCTGGCCGCCTGATAATTCGCCCTGTGTCAGGGCACGGCTTCAGCCCCTGCAAACGCGGCGCCACAGCCCTTTACTTGCTGTAGAACTCCGCGATCGCCCCCACCACTCGCTGCTGCTCGTCCTCCCGCAGCTCCGGGAAGATGGGCAACGCAAGCACTTCTTTCGCCGCGCGCTCCGATTCCGGCAGATCGCCGGCCCGATATCCAAGGTAGGCAAAACACTCTTGCAGATGCAGTGGCACCGGGTAGTAGATCTCGCTGCCATTGCCTTTCTTGCTCAAGAAACTGCGCAGCTCATCCCGTCGCCACGTCCGGACCACGAACTGGTGATAGATATGGTGTGCCTCCGGCAGCGACGACAGCAGCGCGATCGGGGCCTGCTGATTGACGCTGTGTGCCTCCGCCTGCACTAATCCCGCAGCCGCGAACATGCCATGATAGCGGCAGGCGACGATTCGCCGCCGCTGGTTCCAGTCGTCGATGTGCTTCAGCTTGACGCGCAGCACCGCCGCCTGCACGGCATCCAACCTGCTGTTCCAGCCAATCTCTTCGTGATAGTAGCGGCGTCGGCTGCCGTGGTTCGCCAGGCGCCTTACATGTGCCGCCAGTTCTTCGTCGTCGGTGGTGACGCAGCCGCCGTCGCCGTAGGCGCTCAGGTTTTTCGTCGGATAAAAGCTGAAACCTGCGGCCTTGCCCAGCGTTCCAGCCTTCTTGCCTTTCCACGCCGCGCCAAAGGCCTGCGCCGCGTCTTCCACCATCGCAACCCCATACGCTTGCGCGAGCTGACCAAAGCGATCCATATCGGCGCACTGTCCGTACAGGTGCACCGGCATCACAGCGCGGACATTCTGGCTGCGTCCGCGCTTCAAAGCGATCTCCACCTTGGCAGGATCGAGGTTGAGCGTGCCCGGATCGACGTCTGCCAGAATCGGGGTCGCCCCGCAGCGAACAATCGCGCTCACCGACGCGAAAAAGCTGAAGGGCGTTGTGATGACGCTGGTGTTTTCCTCAACTCCGCAGCCGCGCAGCGCGAGCCACAGCGCGTCGGTTCCGGAAGCGCAGCCAACGCTGGCGCGCGCTCCCAGATATTCCGCCGATTCGTGTTCAAATCCCGCGACCTCCGGGCCGCCGATGAAGTGCTGCGATACCAGCACGCGCTCGATGGCCGCGGCGATCTCGTCCCTGATGCTCTCGTACTGCCGCTTCAGATCGAGCATGGGGACAGGTTCATGATGGGACGCATCAGAAGAAACAGCGGGTTGCGGGACCGACCTTACTGACATGACAAAGTGATTTTAGATTAGTTTCGCGTTTGCTGTACGGCTGGTGGAGCACGCCTTCGCAGGCTGCAGAAAAACTCGTCTTCGGAGTGCTTTGCAACAGGGCACGACGTCAGTCGTGCCGATAAGCCGTTCATTTTTCCCCGAGCCGGCTTCGGGCCGGCGGCACACCAGTTCCTCATCGCCCCACAAACATCATGTAATGGCTTGCCGCTCCCATAAAGAACAGCATGGGAAACGACAACCAGAAATTCACCCGCGAACAAAGGAAGGTCAATCGCGCCGCTTTCGCCGCCTCTGCTGGCAGCGCCGTGCCCTTGGCTACGCTCTCCTCGGTCCAGCGAATGATCTTCTTCTGCATTCGCCAGATGATGCCCCACACGTTCAGCATCATGAACCACCCCAGCCCGCCCCCGATGCCGATGGCAAGGACGTTATTGCTCTCCCATCCCTGCTCATTCAGGCTGAGGAAAATATAGGAGGCCGCGACGATCACCACGGCCATAATGACGGCCAGTACCGGGCCTTTGCGCAGCACTTCGGCCGGCGACATCAGCACTCCCATTTCCACCACGAAGGCCAGCGTCCAGATCAGGACGAAGCTCCCGATCACGCGGCCCGCCGATGCGGTCTCTCCGGCGGCAATTGCGGCGCGGGCGTTCTCGGCGACCGCATGGTTCCAGTAGGCAAAACCCACCAGCACGGTCACAACCGAGCTCCAACGGAACCACCACAGCGCTTTAGGCATCAGCTTCGGAACCACGATGCCGCGCTGCTGCGCGTCCAGCTCCTTCAGAAACGGCGTGTTGACCAGGTTGAAGAAGTAGAGCAGCCCCACCCACGTGATCCCGGCCACCAGATGTATCCAGCGCAGCACCATCAGGATGGCCTGTTCGCCTCCGGGAAAATCGATTTGCGATGCGATAAGAGCTACCCACGGAGCAGTCATTTCGGTCTCCAGACGGCGCAAGCGGGATTGCTCCCGTCGCCAGCTTCCTGTTTTCAGCGTTCGGGCGAATTCTACATCACTAAGGTGTGTGCGGGTTGCAGTTGAAATCGGCCCTGCGGCGGCTTATCGTAGAGTGGTGCCCAATGTACCTTTCGTTCTCGTTCTTACTTGGAGCGCGCAACGAAAGGCGGATATCCAACAGACCCTCGGTTCGTGTGGGGCCGCGAACTCTGGGACTGTGCTGTTTTTTTAGGTTGGCGAGAGGACCTATGGAAAGCAAGCCAGCACAGAACATCCAGGACTCGTTTCTGAATACTGCCCGAAAAGATAAATCTGTCATCACCATCTATCTCCTCAGTGGGGTGAAGCTGGCGGGCAGAATTCGTTCATTCGACAAATATTCGGTTGTCCTGGAGACCAACAACCAGGAGCAGCTGATCTTCAAGCACGCCATTTCCACGGTTGTAATGGCACGCGTGGTGCATGCGGAGCGTCAGTTCGACTCGCGGCCTATGGCGGAGACGGCGACTCCAACGCAGGCCGTTAGCGCGGCCTCTGTGTCTGAGGAATAGCTTATTTCGCGCGCACAGGGAACCTGCTCCGGATCGAGTCGCCGCTCCCGGCAAACCGGCCGCGATCATCCGGAACGGGCCTTTCTGGTGGGAGTCGAGTTCTCTTCGCGCCCTGCGCCCAAGCCTCGCGCGCAGCGACTTCCAGACTCTGGCGATGCCCTCCTGGCCAACGCCGCTTCCCATCTTCGACCCTCCGGCACTATCCCGCCCAGTGCTCGCGTAGCCCGCGATGCGGCTTCTGCGTTCCTCCATGTTCCCGACCACGAGGACCGTGGCTTTTCCACCGAAGAGTCGATGGCCGAGCTACGGGAACTCGCCACCAGTGCCGGCGCCGACATCGCCGGAGAAATGCTGCAACGCCGCCCCAGGCCCGACGCGGCTACACTCATCGGCAGCGGCAAGCTGGAGGAGCTTAAGGGCGCGGTTGCCTCCACTTCGCCTGACCTCGTCATCTTCGATCACGAATTGACGCCCTCGCAGCAGCGCAACCTGGAACGCGAGCTCGATGCTCGCGTCCTCGATCGCACCCAGCTCATCCTGGACATCTTCGCGCGCCACGCCCGCACCCGCGAAGGCCAACTGCAAGTGGAATTGGCGCAGCTGCAATACCTGCTGCCGCGATTGGCCGGACGCGGCGTGGAAATGTCGCAACTGGGCGGCGGCATCGGCACCCGCGGCCCTGGCGAAACTCAGCTGGAAACCGATCGCCGCAAGATCAACCGCCGCATTCGTCATGTCCAGGAGCAACTGGAAAACGTGCGCCGCATCCGCGGCCAGCAGCGCCGGCGCCGCGAGTCTGCGCCTATCGCGACCGTCGCCCTCGTCGGCTACACCAATGCCGGCAAGTCGACGCTTTTCAACGCACTGACCAAAGCCGGTGTGCTGGAAAGCAAGCGCATGTTCGCCACCCTTGATCCCACATTGCGGCATGCCGTCCTGCCTTCCAAACGTGAGATCCTGCTGTCTGACACTGTAGGATTCATCCGCAACCTACCCCACACGCTGGTTTCGGCTTTTCGAGCAACGCTCGAAGAAGTACAGCGCGCCTCTCTGCTGTTGCATGTGTCTGATGTGACCAGTCCGACGGCGAGCGAGCAGCAGGCCCAGGTAGAAGAAGTCTTGCGCGAACTCGAGTCGCAAGACAAGCCCCGCCTCTACGTCATGAACAAGGTTGACCTGCTGCCGGAGAAGAAACGAGACAGCCTGCGCGACTCTGACACTGTGGTACATGTTTCGGCGGCCAAGGGAATCGGCCTGGACAAACTGCTGGAGCTGATCGACGCCAAAATCTCGGAAGATCCAGTCCAGCGCGTGCGCCTGCACGTGCCCCAGTCTGAGGGAAAAGTGTTGGCGACGCTCGACGCCAAGTCGGTTGTCTTATCGCGCGAGTATCGCGACGGCTATGTTGAACTCGACGTTCAGGCGCCGGAATCAGTATTGCGCAGGATGAAGAGTTTCGTTAGAGACAACTAGATTATTCGCGTGCCCGCGTCGGCCTGCTCGTGCGCGTGGTAGCTCGATCGCACCAGCGGACCCGACTCCACGTGCCGGAATCCCATCTTCAGCGATTCTTCCTTCAGAAAGCGGAACTCATCGGGCGGGTACAGCCGCGCCACCGGCAGGTGGTCTTTTGATGGCCGAAGGTACTGGCCGATAGTGAGGATATCGACTTTGCGTTCCGCCAGGTCGCGAAACACTTCCAGCAACTCATCCGTGCTTTCGCCCAGGCCAACCATCACGCCCGTCTTTGTCGGTTTGGCAGGATTCAACTCCTTGGCACGCTCCAGAAGTCGCAGCGTGCGCTCATAGCGCGCGCCAGAGCGGGCGACGCGATACAGCCGCGGCACCGTCTCCGTGTTGTGATTCAGGATGTCGGGCTCGGCATCCATCACGATGCGCAGCGGCTCTTCCAATCCTTGGAAGTCCGGGATCAGCACTTCTACGCGGCATTCCGGAACGCGCCGCCGGATCTCGCGTATGGTATCGGCGAAGACGCGCGCCCCGCCCATATTGTCGTCATCACGGTTCACGCTGGTAACGACCGCAAACTTCAGGCCCAGCTTCTCCACCGCTTCGGCTACGCGGTCAGGCTCTTCGAAATCGATAGGCTGAGGCCGTCCCTTGGGCACGGCGCAAAATCCGCAGCGCCGCGTACACAGGTTGCCCAGCAACATGAAGGTCGCGGTGCGATGGTTCCAGCACTCGCCAATATTGGGGCAGTGCGCCGACTCGCAAACCGTGTGCAAATCCAGCTTGCGCGCCAGCGTCTTCAGGTCGTGATAATTGTCGCCCATGGGCGCGCGCGCCTTCAGCCACTCCGGCTTGGGAGCGGGTTGGCGCGGGCCTATTTCGATCTGAATCAGGTCTGGAGCCGTAGCCATGCTATGGATCTATTGTAACGCGGGAGGAGATTGCTCAGCGTTTTTGTCCGTTTGCCGTTACGGCGTCGCAGCGTCATCCGCCTGAGTCGGCTCTTCTTCCTGCGAGGCCGCAGCGGCGGGCGCGTTGCCTTCTTTGACTTCTTCTTCTTTGGGCGGAGGCGGAACGAAATAGAGAATCCGGTTGCAGTAAAAGCAGGTGACAAACTGCTGGTTGGTCGTCACGTCTTGAAACACCTGGGGACGTAGCCGCACGCGGCACGCCGAGCAACTCTCGTCTTCATAGACCGCAGCCATAACCGAGCCGCGGAGCTTCAGCACCCGGTCATAATGGGTCAAGGCCTCTTCTTCGACGCTGGAGCGCAACTGCTGGCGCTGGTCACTGAGTTCGGCAAGCTGTTTCTGGTCTGCGGCGGTCTGTTGGCGGGCGTGTTCTTTTTCCCGCTCGTTCTCCGCCGTGTCAGCCTTCAGCGTCGCTTCCGCCTGCTTCAGGGCGTCCTTGCGCGTGTCGGCGGCCACCATGATCTCCAGCACCTTGTCTTCCAGCTTGGCAATTTCGGCTTCGGCCTGCCCAATCTCGCTCATCAACGCTTTGTATTCCTGGTTGGTCTTCACCTTCAGCGACTGGTCGCGATACTTGCTGATCCGCTCCTGCTGGTCCTTGATGTCGGATTCGTGTTTGCGGCGGGCAGTTTCGTCGGCTTTGATCGCAGCCTGCGCAGCCTCGACTTTGGTCTTGGAGCCGGCCAGTTTGGCCTCAATCTGGGCTACTTCTTTGGGCAGGGCGGCGATCTCCGCCCGCAGCGCAGCCATGCGCAAATCGACCTTTTCCAGCTCAATCAGCGTTTGCAGGTTTGAATTCATCGTGGCTTTTCGATTCTATAGCATTCAACCGGCGACAGCTCGTGCTGGGACTCCCGGCCGACCCCACCATCGGAGTGTCGACCGGCTGGCCCATCCTGGAAGTTATCCCACTAGTCACTGATCACTGGTATTAGCTTTTTCCTCTTGAGCGAGCGTCGCCCACCAGCTTAGGATTGCTCCATGCCACTGGAATTTGCGCGACTTCTTCTTGGCGTGCTGCTCGCCGCCTGCCACCGGCGAATCGCCGACTTCGTGCTGGAGCGCGAGCGCTCCCTGGTGCTCAGCTTCCGCCAGCGCGGCGTACCGCTTCCCGCAGCGCTAGACACAGAGACCGCCCGCAATCTGTACTTCGGTATCGGCATCTTCATCGTGCTGGTCGAGCTGCTGCGCATTTACCAGATGGCACCCTAGTTTCCCTTGATGTGTCATCCTGAACGGAGGCGTCGCCGCTTTTGCGACGCCGGAGTCGAAGGACCCCTCGAGTCACCAGGATATGTCTCTCCTCACATCTGCCATCCTCAGCCCCCGCTTCCTGATATAAACTTTCCCCGCAGTCAATTCACTCTCCGGAGCTGCCGTGAAAGCTCGTTTCGCTGTCTTCATTCTCTTTGCGCTTTGCTCTTCGTTTCTTCTCGCACAAACCGCCGCGCCTGCTCCTCAAGGCGAGAAGCAACTGACCATTGAAGAAATGTTCAAGCCGGGCGGCATTCTTGGCCGCGGCCCTGAGAACGTGCAGTGGAGTCCCGACGGCGCCAAAGTCTCCTTCGTGCAACGCGACGACAGCGGCGATCACGGCGAGCTGTATTACGTCGATGTCGCCACCGGCAAGTCGGCGGTGCTGGTAGCCAGCGGCAAACTGGCGTCGCTGGCTCCGCCTGCCAGCGCCATCAAGGACGAGCGCAAGAAAGAAGCGGCGACGCGCTACTCCATCGCCGCCTATCAGTGGGCGCCCGACTCCAAGCATTTGCTCTTCGACTCCATGGGCCAGCTTTGGCTCTACAGCCTGGACAACGGCACCGCCGTGCAACTTACCTCCAGCAACGATGAGAGCGCCGACCCCAAGTTCTCGCCCAATGGAGATCGTATCTCCTACGTCCGCAAACATAATCTCTACGTGCGCGCCACAACCGGCAACGAAGGGCGCCAACTCACCAAGGATGGCAATGACAACTTGCTGAACGGCGAAGTCGACTGGGTGTACGAGGAAGAGCTGTATTCGCGCAGCAATTATTTCTGGTCGCCCAATGGCAAGCAGGTTGTGTTTCTCCAGATGGATGAGAAGGACGTGCCTACCTATCCCATCACCGACTGGATTCCCACGCATGCAACGGTCGACCAGGAAAAATATCCCCAGCCCGGCGATCCCAACCCAGGCGTGCGCCTGGCCGTGGTGGGTAGCAACGGCGGCAAGATCAAGTGGATCACCGCCAGCAGCAACGGCGCCCTCCCACTGGCCAACGATCCCAACGTGCTCATCCCTCGATTTGGCTGGGTGCGCGATGGGCTGCTATGGGCGATGGCGCTCAACCGCGTTCAAGACCGGCTTGATTTGTATTTCGTCGACGTCGACAACGGCAAGTCGCAGCTCATGATGACCGAGAGCACGGACGCCTGGATCGATATGCATCCCGAGGTCGACTTCAAGCTGCTGGATTCCGGCGACGGATATCTGTGGACCAGTTGGCGCGACGGCCACAATCACATCTACCTCTATCGCTTCGACAAGCAGAATCCCCTGAGCGGCCCCGCCAAAATGGAAGCGCAGCTTACCCACGGCGACTGGGAGGTCGAGAGCGTCGATGCCGTGGACGCACAGCAGGGCATCGTTTATTTTTCGGCCAATGAAGGCAACTGGCGGCAGCGCAACGAATTTGCCGTCGGCCTCAACGGGCAGAATTTCCATCGCATCTCGAAGCAGGATGGAAGCCACTTCGCCGACTTCGATCCCAAAAACGCGAAATACTACGTGGACAACTTCTCCGCGCTGACCACCCCGCCCAGTACATCGGTGTGCAGCGTTGACGGCTCCTGCACCGCATTCTGGCAGCCTCACAGCGTCGAGGCTTACAACCTGCTCACGCCGAAGGTCGTCGACTTCAAAGCGGCTGACGGCACCACCATCCTGGAAGGCGAGATCCTGCTTCCGCCGCCGGGTGGCCCCATGATCGCCAACGGCAAAGCGCCGCTCATCGTCAATCCCTACGGAGGTCCGGGAGCGCAGACGATCCGCGATTTCTGGATTGGCTACGATCTCTTCGACCAGATCCTGGCGCGCCAGGGCTTCGCCGTCCTGCACGTGGACAATCGCGGAATGGCGAATCGCGGCAAGGCCTTCGCGCTGCCCATCAAGCATCACCTCGGCCCGGTGGAGTTGAGCGACCAACTGGCCGCCATCAAGCAGGCGCTGGAGCAGTTCCCGCAACTTGACAGCAGCCGCGTCGCCTTCTGGGGATGGAGTTACGGAGGGACCTTCACGCTCTACGCCATGGAGCACAGCGACATATTCAAAAGCGGGGTCTCGGTTGCGCCAGTCAGCAATTGGCTGCTCTACGACTCCATCTACACCGAGCGCTACATGGGCCTGCCGAAGGACAACGAACAGGGGTACAAAGATAGCTCGCCGGTGAACTTCGCCGCCGACCTGCGCGGCAAGCTGCTGGAAGTGCACGGCACCAGCGACGACAATGTCCACCTGCAGAACACCATTGAGATGGTCAACAATCTGATCAACGCGGGGAAACAGTTCCGGTTGATGGTGTATCCGGGCAAGACCCACGGCATCGCCGGATTGGCCGCGCGTAGTCACCTGTTCCACATGATCGACGACTACTTCCTGGAGACGCTGGCGCCGGGGAAATAATTCATTTCACCACGGAGACACGGAGAGCACGGAGAAAATGAAAAATGATTCTGAAAACTCCATGTTCTCCGTGTCCTCGTGGTGAACGCCGTTCTGACTTGCCGTCGCCCCGCTGTTTCTGTTTGAATCCAAGGGACTCATTCCACCCGGAGCGTTACCCTGGCGAACCAACTCTTCGCGTGCAAGTCCATTGACAAGCTGATCTCCGAATCGGAGGAGCCCGAACACCGGCTGAAAAAGACGCTGGGCCCGTGGTCGCTCACCGGGCTCGGCATCGGCGCGGTCATCGGCTCGGGCATCTTCACCGTCGTGGGGACGGCCATCGCCGGTCAAAAGTTCGACACCGCATCCATCCTCAACTGTCCGCTGGCGGATTACATCGTGCATCACACGGCGACGCTTGGCCGTCCTGGCGCTGGCCCGGCACTGGCGCTGTCGCTGATTCTGGTCGCAATCGTTTGCGCCTTCACCGGGCTGTGCTATGCCGAACTCGCTTCGATGATCCCCATTGCCGGCAGCGCCTACACCTACACCTACGCCACCATGGGCGAGCTCATCGCGTGGATCATCGGCTGGGATCTCATTCTGGAATACGCGGTCAGCAACATGGCCGTCAGCGTTGGCTTCGCCGCGCACATGGCCGCAACCTTCAACTGGTTTGGCTGGCATCCCGCGCTGCGCTGGATTACGCCGGCCTACTTGCCGGGCGGCCTTACCGATCTGCAAAACAACACGCTGTACGCGCCCGGTTGGCACTTCGGCTTCAATATTCCCGCGTTTCTCATCGTGTTGCTGCTGACGGTAGTGCTGGTGCGCGGCATTCGCGAATCGGCGGAGACCAACAACATCATGGTCCTGCTGAAAATCGCCGCCATTCTGGCCTTCGTCTTCGTGGGCATGCGCTTCATTCATCCTGCGAACTATCATCCTTTCGTGCCCGAAGGCTGGTCCGGCGTGCTCACCGGCGGCTCGATCATTTTCTTCACTTACATCGGATTCGATTCCGTTTCCACTGCGGCGGAGGAAGCCAAGAATCCGCAACGCGACATTCCGATCGGCATCATTGCCACGCTGATCGTCTGTACGGTGCTCTATATCGCAGTAGCCGTGGTGCTCACCGGAATCGTACCTTGGCATTCGCTGATCGACGACGCCGCTCCCGTCGTGAACAGCATGAGCATGTTGGCGGGAACAACGAAGTCCGCGCTGCTGCATTGGACGGAGCTCGTGGTGCTGTTCGGCGCCATGATGGGCATGATCTCGTCGCTGCTGGTGTTTCAGCTGGGGCAGGCGCGCGTGTGGTTCTCGATGTCGCGCGACGGCCTGCTGCCCAAGATGTTCAGCCGCGTGCATCCACGTTTTCGCACCCCGGCGACCGCGACATGGATTGCGGGATTCCTGGTTGGCATTCCCGCCGGCATTCTCGATATCGGCACGCTGTCGGACCTATCGAACATCGGGACGTTGTTTGCGTTCGTGCTGGTGTCGCTCGGCGTCATTATCCTGCGCTACAAGCAGCCCGATCGCCGTCGCGGATTTCGCGCGCCCGGCGGCCTGGCTGCGCCGATCCTCAG
>JBEKCJ010000077.1:0-21921 GCA_050014935.1 Candidatus Korobacteraceae bacterium | reverse complement strand
CAGGAAAGAGAATTCTCCGGTAAGGATTACTCCCGAAAACCGCCGCAGCCTCCGGCGCGGAGTGCTGGTGACGGTGCTGGTGCTCACGACTTTAGCAGCGAGTGCGCCCCGGTACTTAGCCGCCCAGGCTGACAGCAAATTACCCGCTCCGCTTTCTGCGCAACCCCTGGCTCAGCAGCAGAGCAGCGGGACGCCGGAGGGAGTACCGAGTACGGCTCCCACCGTCGTGTTGGACGATACCCGGAAACCTGCGCCAACCACTGCACCAGCGCCGGGGGAACAAGCTCCGAAGATCGGAAACAGGACCGCTGAACTCACCGACTTCCAGAAGTTAGTTGCCACTTCGCTGGGCCAGACGCTGCCCATCTACGGAGAAAACTTGTTCGAGAACGTCCCCACGACGTTTGCTCCCGTGGACCGCGTACCGGTGACCGCGGATTACGTGCTCGGCCCAGGCGACGAGTTGTTGATTCGCGCCTGGGGCCAGATCGATCTCGACGTGCACGCCCGGGTCGATCGCAATGGAGCGATCTACATTCCCAAGGTCGGCAATCTGACGGTTGCCGGCCTGCGCTACAACCAGCTCCAGGACTTCCTGAAGTCCCACATCGGACGCATTTACCAGAATTTCGATCTCAACGTCAGTATGGGTGAGCTGCGCTCGATTGATGTTTTTGTTGTAGGTCAGGCCAGGCGTCCGGGCCGTTACACGGTCAGTTCGCTGAGCACCCTGGCCAATGCCGTGTTCGCTTCCGGAGGCCCGTCGCCCAGCGGGTCTATGCGGCACATCCAGTTGAAACGCGGCTCCACGGTCATTGCCGACTTCGATTTGTATGACCTGCTCCTTAAGGGCGACAAGAGCAGGGACGTGCTCCTGCAGCCGGAGGACGTTATCTACTTCGCGCCCATCGGAGCGCAGGTTGCGATGGGCGGACAGGTGAACAGTCCGGCGATCTATGAGCTCAAGACCGAAGCCAGCTTGGGAGATGTTCTGCAACTGGCTGGAGGGCTGGGGACGACTGCCTATGGGGGCAAGGTCTACGTCGAACAAATCAAGAACCGGCAGGACCGCAGCATCGAGGAAATCAAGCTCGATGCCGCTGGACTGGCTCTTCCCCT
The DNA here is from genome assembly GCA_050014935.1 of Candidatus Korobacteraceae bacterium. GTDB lineage: Bacteria > Acidobacteriota > Terriglobia > Terriglobales > Acidobacteriaceae > Bog-257. Next base: position 20,802 of record JBEKCJ010000077.1, on the reverse strand, counting down.
GAAGGACGGGGACGTGCTGAACTTCAACCCCATCTCACCCCGCTTCGTGAACTCCGTGACCCTGCGCGGCAACGTCGCCTCTCCGGGACGTTATCCCTGGCACGAGGGGATGCGAATCACCGATTTGATTCCCAACCGCGAGTTTCTGATTACCCGCGAATACTGGAGCTCAATCTGGGAAAAGCAGTGTTGGAGCACCAGGAGTCCAGCAATTTGCTCCTGCAACCTGGGGACATCGTCACCATCTTCTCGCAGGCTGATCTGCGCGTGCCCCGCGAGCAGCAAACCAAGCTGGTGCGGCTGGAGGGAGAGTTTGTCTCGGCCGGAATTTACCGGGCCCAACCGGCCCAGGGACTGCGCCAGTTGGTGGCCCAAGCCGGAGGTCTGGCGCCCTCGGCCTATCTTTACGCGGCAGTTTTCACCCGCGAGTCAACCCGCATCCAGCAGCAGGAACGGCTGGATATGGTGATTGCGCAGATGGAGCGGGACCTGGCCCGGCAGGCGGCACAGTCGTCACAAAACGCCCGTACCGCGGATGAAGCCAATGCCGCCCGCGCGGCGCTGGAGGCGCAACGCTCCAGTCTCGACAAGCTGCGCCAGTTGAAGGCGGATGGCAGGATCGTGCTGAGCCTGCATCCCGACGACCTGAGCGTGGATGCTATCCCCGACATTCCTCTGGAGGACGGCGATCAGTTCTACATCCCCAGCCGCCCCATCGTGGTGAGCGTGGTGGGAGACGTCTATAACCAGGGATCGTTCATCCAGCGTCCGGGAAAGACGGTGTCGGGTTACTTGCGCGATGCCGGAGGGCCGACGCGCAATGCCGACAAAGGAAGGATCTTCGTGGTTCGCGCCAATGGCGCGGTGGTAAGCAAGGATGCTGCTTCCGGCTTCTGGTCGGGCGGCTTCGAAAGCATGGTGATGATGCCGGGAGATTCGGTGATCGTTCCCGAGCAGTTGAATCCGGGTGCGGCCCTCAGAAACTTCAAGGACTGGTCGCAGATTCTCTTCAACTTCGGATTGGCGGCTGCCGCAGTCAAGGTGCTGACTCCGTAGTTCAGAAACAGGCGGCGGGCATGCCCGCTGGAAACCAGCGAACCCAAGTTGGAAAGGAGCGTATGCGCGAGGGTCCACGAACTTCCGAGCTGCATCCCGGCAGCGGCCCCCTGAACGATGCGGTTGCGGTGCCGCAACTGGAGGCAGAGAATGGCGGCAGCAACCACATCGACATGATCGAGTTGCTGCTCATTCTCTCCCAACAGAAGGCGGCGATCCTCAAGCTGACGCTGGCCGCGGTGGTGGTAGCGGTCGTTGTCTGCATGCTTCTTCCCAAGATGTACACGGCGACGTCGACCATCCTGCCGCCACAGCAAAGCCAGTCGGCGTTAACCGCCATGCTGGGGCAGCTGAGCTCGGTGGCGGGACTGAATGAGTCGGACCTGGGACTGAAGAATCCTGCCGACCTGTTTATTGCCATGTTGAAGAGCCGTACGATTGAGGACCGCTTGATCGATCGTTTCGATCTGCGCAAGGTGTACTGGGTGAAGCGCTACCAGGACGCTCGTAAGGAGCTGGAGAGCCGCAGCTACATTGTGGCGGAACGGGAAGGCTTGATCTCGGTCAGCGTTGCCGACCGCGATCCCCAGCGGGCTGCCGACCTGGCCAACGGCTACGTGGAACAACTGCATGAGATGAATTCGGAGTTGGCAGTTTCCGAAGCCGCCCAGCGCCGCGTCTTCTATCAGCAAAAACTCGATGCCGAACGCGAACAGTTGTCCCTCTCCGAGCTGGCGCTGAAGCAAGCGCAGGAGAAAAGCGGACTGCTCCAGCCCGACGCCCAGGCCCGGGCCATCATCCAGAGCGTGGCCGACATGCGGGCCCAGGTTGCCCAGCATGAAGTCCAACTCCAGGCCATGCGTACCTATGCCACGGCCGGAAACCCCGACTTGCGGCGGGCGGAGCAGGAGTTGGCCGGCTTGCGTGCGGAGTTGGCCAAGCTGGAGCGAAATACCGGCGAGGTTGGCAACGGCAATCTGGAGGTGCCAACCCGGCAGCTGCCGCAAGCGGAGCTGGAATATATCCGGCGGGCCCGTGACCTCAAGTATCACGAAGCCTTCTACGACTTTCTCAACAAGCAATTAGAAGCCGCCCGGCTCGACGAAGCCAAGGACGCGGTCGTGGTCCAGGTGGTGGACAAGGCTGTTGTGCCCGAGAGGAAATCGAGTCCGCGCCGCACGCTGATTGTGCTGGTGACGGCGATCGCGGCTTTCCTCGTGTCTTGCCTGGCGGTGTTGCTGGCGGAAATTATTCGCCGTAAAGAGCAGGACCCGCTGGATGGGGCGCGTCTGGCGCTGCTGCGCCGCTCGCTGAAGTCTTCCTCCCTATGAACCCGCTGGCCCCAGGCTTTCCTCAGAGGATGAAAGTTTTCCTGGCGACGCCGGCGGCAGCGGTCGAGGTCGCTGCCCTGTTTGCCGGGGTGGCCATCGCCTCGCTTGCCTTCATCCTGGGCGGGCTGACCATCAGCCAAGCCGAAGTTCTGACCGCGCTGTTGCTGGTGACTTTGGTCGTCCTGGCGTGGAAACGCTTCGATCAGGGTCGGCATCCCTGCTTCCTGTTTCTCTCGACCCTCTTATTGTTGCAGGGTGGAAGATTGCTGACCTATTGCCTGGGGGGCGAGGCCGATCCGCTGCGGATACGCGGAGTTAGCCCTTACCCCTTCGATCTCACCCGGAATCAGGCAGGGACGGTTCTGTTGTGCCTGGCCCTGTCGGCCATCTGCATCTATGCCCCCTGCCGCTGGAACTATCGCCGCCTGGCGCCGCCCAGCGATGTTCCGGTCCGGCCATATCTACTTTATCTGTACCTGCTGTTCTGCGGCACACTCCCTATCCAGCTTTATAAGAACTACGAGTATTACCAGTACATCCAGGGGCACGGCGGATATCTGCACTTCTGGGTGAACCACGGCGATATTGCCGCCAGCGTTCCCTTGTTTGTCCGCGCAATCATTCTCATAAGCCTGCCCGCGTTTGTCGCTATTTTTGTCTTCGAGAAACGAAAAAAATATCTTTACCTGGCGACCGCAGCCTACCTCCTGACTTCCATCCCGACCCTGCTGCTGGGCATGCGGGGAGGTGTTTTCGCCATGGTTCTGACCTTGTGGTACGTCGCGGCGGTGAAATCCACCGGCAGGAGCCGAGTCCTTGCGGTTGCCGCGCTGGCCTTCGCGCTGCTCTTGGTAGGAGACGTGGTTCAGACCCTGCGGGAAGATACCGACACTACCCTCTCGGATTACGTTTTCGCTCCCGTGGAGTTCGTCCGCTTGCAGGGTAACTCGCTGGATGTTACATCCGTGGCCGTCAAGTATAAGGACCTACTGGCGCCGCACGCGCCGGCTTACCTTTGGAACGAATTGCAGGGAGCCTTCGTTCCCCGCGATTTGAGCGATTATGCCCCGGGCAAACTTCTGGGCTATGACGTGACCGTGCTGCTGAATCCGGCGGCTTTCTCCAGCGGTCTGGGGACCGCCGGCTCATATTTGGCCGAACTCTATCTCTTAGGCGGCCTCGGGGGCGTGGTCTTACTCTCGCTGTTGCTGGGAGGGGGTTTGCACCTGCTCCATTCTCTCAGCCGAAATGCACTGTCGTTGTTTGTCGTCGCACTGATTTTGCCGCTGGTTATCTTGATGCCAAGAGGGCAGTTGCTGGATTGGTTGTCCGAGCTCTTTCGGAGCGCCATTTCCATCGCAATTCTTATTTTCGGGTGGGTGCTATGGCTTACGCTAATCTGGCTGAGACGGACCCCGCGTGCCGCTGCCGGACTGGACAGCGGGGCGAGCCATGCCTGACCCGACGGTGTCGTTAATTGTTGCCACCCTGAACCGCGTCGCCGAGCTGGAGCGGCTGCTGGCCAGCCTTGACGGCCAAACCTTTGCCGACTTCGAGGTCGTTATCGTTGACCAGAATCCGGATGATCGTTTGCGCGGCACCCTGGCGCAACATCCTGACCTGAGCCTGGTTCATCTCCGCTGTCCGCCGGGAGCTTCGCGGGCGCGCAATCTCGGTTTGCGCGCCGCGAAAGGTGAGATCATCGCCTTCCCCGATGACGACTGCTGGTACCCCGGTCAACTGCTGGCCAGCGTGGTCGATTGGCTGCACGCCCATCCCGAGTTTGATGGCCTGTTTACCGGTGTGCGGACCGCAGATAACCGGCTGTTGGCGCCCAAGTTTCCGCCGCGCCCGGGTCCCTGCACCAAGAAAAGCGTTCTGCGGTGCGCCATGGCGGTGAACGCTTTCCTGCGCGCCACGATGACGAAAGCCGTGGGGTTCTTCCGCGAGGACATTGGGCCTGGTACTTCATCGCCTTATCAGTCGGGCGAGGACCTCGACTACATCCTCCGCCCCTTAGAGACCGGCCTGCGCGTCTGGTATGAACCAGGGTTGACCGTACACCATCCCGACTTGAAGGCCAGGGAGCGACTCCGGCGAACGACATACTCCTATGCATTGGGGGTGGGGTACGTTTGGCGCATCCACGGTTTTTCGTGGTGGTGGTGCCTGGGGAACGTTGTGCTTCGGTCGCTTGGCGGGGCGGCGGTCAACCTGTGCCGCGGCGACCTTGGGGGGGGCTATCTCTACCTCCTGCGCGCCGCCGGCCAATTTCGGGGATACGCGTTCACTTCCGGGGATTGCGCGGGCTCGCCGCACAACGTCAGCCGATGATCGGTCAAAGCTCCGCTCGCCACACTGTCCGCAGCATTATCAATCTGGCGTCCGGGGAAATACCTGCGCGTTTGTGTGGCATTGCGACGCTACTGCTGCTGGCCCGCCGGTCCGGCGTGGTGATCGTCGGAGTTTATGCCCTGGCCCAGAGCATGGTGCAGTACTCCTACCCCTTCATCGACTTCGGCCTCCGGCATGTAGGAGCGCGGCTGATAGCCCGGTACCCGGAAGCGGGTCAGGAGATCGTGGGCCAGGTCCAAAGACGACGCATGCTGATGGGCATCGCCATCACCCCATTTCTCCTGGCGTACGCATGGGTGACGAACCTATCTACAGATGCCAGGATCTTTCTCTTTCTGTTTTCCGCCATCAGTTGTCTGTACGCCCTGTCGCTGGAGTGGGCCGCCTGGGGGAAAGAGCAGCTTCGCCTGGTGGGATGGGGGAGGGTAATTGTTCCAGGCAGCGTGCTTTTCTTTCTGCTCCTGGGGGGCAAGAGCGAACACTTCCTGTGGTGGCTGGTACTGGGAAATGCGGCCGGTTACGCTCTTCAGGGCATCATGTTCTGGCAATGGTGGCGCAAGCACGGGCCAATCGGGGACCTCGCCTTGCCGCCGCCGGTAATTGGCGAGTCTTTAGCGTGGTCGCGCACCAGCATCATGGGGCTGGCTTGGCTGTGCAATCTGGCCTTCAACACGATTGACATGCTGATGCTGGGAGTCATGTCCAACCCCCAGCAAGTGGGACTTTATAGCGCTTCGTATCGCGTGATGAACCAGGTCTTGTTCACCTACTATCTGCTGACCCAGGTACTCTATCCCCAACTGGCGCGCCAGGGGCAGGGGCAGCGGCTGCGGATGCTGAGGCCGCAAATCCTGCTGACTCTGCTGGGAGCGGGCGCGGCGATTGCCGCTTTGCTGACGGCGGTGCGCCGGCCTTTGTTGCTGCTGTTGTTTGGCCGTCAGTTCCTGCCGGCGACATTCTTGCTCCTTCTGCTGGCCTGGGCCATTCCCCTGGATTTTTTGACTTCTTACTTGAGTAACGCCTATATCGCATGGGGCATGGAAAAGAAGATCCTGGTCTGTACGGCTATAGCCGCGGGCTGCAACATTGTTTTGAACCTGTTCTCGATTCCGGTGTATGGCGCCACTGCGGCCGCCGTCAATACCCTCATCAGCTACGTAATTTTTCTGGCGGGCCTGGCCTTGGCCGGACGCTTCGCCAGGGAGCTCAAGGCCGGGGCTGAGCCCCTGCCCGAGCTGATCGCGTAGGCCCGGGTGCGGATACTCTACGACCATCAGGTCTTTTCCCTACAGGATGCCGGGGGCATGTCACGCTACTTCTATGAGCTGATGAAGTTCCTGATCACCGTTCCCGATGCCCAAACCGACTTGATGCTGGGCATCAGCGGCACGGTGTATCCGTTTGCCGATCTGGCATCTTCGCGGGCGCGGGTAACAGGTTTTCGCAGATGGCTGCCGCCGGGAACGCTGCGCTACGTCGCCAATGAGGTCTGGAGTAACCTGGCGGCGCCGCTGCACGGGAAAGTGGATATCTATCATCCGACAAACTACATGCTGGTGCCCACGGTGCGATCGCGCCGCGTCGTGGCCACCCATCATGACTGTACTCATGAGCGGTTTCCGCAGATGTTTCCCGACGCCCGGAAAGTTTTCTGGGCGCGGAAGTGGCTTCTCCCCAGGATGGATGCGATCATTTGCGTTTCCGAGGCAACCCGTCAGGACCTGCTTCGCTTCTACAATGTGGATCCGGCCAGGACCAGCGTCATACATCACGGGCTTACGAAGCTGCCGCGCAGCCCGGAGGCGGCTGCCGGACTGCGAAAACAATTGCGGCGCGATTACATCCTGTATGTTGGAATGAGGGACGCCTTTAAGAATTTTGACGGTCTGCTGCAAGCCTTCCACGATACCGGGCTGCTTGAGTCGTTTGACTTGTTGCTGCTGGGTGGCAAGCCCCTCACGGCCGCCGAAAAGAAGCGGATTGCCAGCCTGGGGGTCGGAGATTGCGTCATTAGCTTGCCGGCGGTCTCCGACGAACTGCTCGCTGAGGCATATGCAGGAGCGAAACTGTTCGTGTATCCCTCGTTCAGCGAAGGTTTTGGCTTTCCTCCGCTGGAAGCCATGTCGCTGGGCTGCCCGGTGTTGGCGAGCCGCATCCCAGCTACCCGGGAAGTCTGTCTTGACGCTCCGTTGTACTTTGAACCGGAAGAGCAAAACTCCTTCAATCGAGAATTGTTGCGGGCCATCGATGATGAAGCCGCGCGCCAACAATCGGTTCGACGGGGCACGGAGGTGGCGAATCAGTACAGTTGGGAGAAATGCGGCCAACAGACGCTGGCCTTATACCGCCAATGCCAGTAATCTGCGACAATGTCGGAACGGCACTCGTTCCAGCCCCGGCCGCCTGCGAGGTTTTCGTGAGAGATGTCGCAGCCAAAGCCGGACGTGAGTTTCGATAAGGCACTGCGATGCGAAAGCGACGACAGTATGCGTTGGGGGCCGGATTGTAAGATCCCGGGGCCTTACAATATCGGGAAGAATCTCAAAGTAAGTGCCGATTCGGTTTTGATAAGTTCGGTTGCATCGAATCAAACTGTTTTCGGAGTGCCCGCTCGGGTAGTACCATCATGATAAGGACCTCGGAATGACAAAGTCGGCCCTCGATCTCACGGTTATCATCCCCAACTACAACACGCGAGCGTTGTTGCGTAATTGCCTGGAGTCGATCTACCGGCACGGGGAAGGAATCAGCCTCGAGATTATCTGCGTGGATGGCAACTCGCCGGACGGCAGCGCCGACATGGTGGCTGCGAACTTTCCCGAGGTAGTCCTTATCAGGAACACGTCCAACGAATCTTATGCCCGGAGCGTGAACCGAGGTCTGCGCGTGGCCCGGGGACGCTATGCGTGTCTGTTGGACAGCGACACCTTGCTGATTGAGAACGCCTTCAAGCCGCTGGTGCGCTTCATGGACGAAAATGCGGAGATTGCGGTTTGCGGGCCCAGGCTGCTGAACCCCGACGGCAGCGTGCAGCACCACATTCGCAGTTTCGCCGGCTTGGGTGTGTTTTTTCTACAGACGCTTAATTGGCATAAGCTGTTTCCCAACAGCAAGCTGATGAATCGCTACTACAACACCGATTTCGATTACTCCGCGGCCCAGCCGGTGGAGTGTATCGGAACCAGCGTTTACATGATTCGCCGCGCTACCTGGGAAACCGTGGGCCTGCTGGACGAGCGCTTTCGTTGGGCGATGCCTGATCTTGCCTACAACTTAACCCTGCATCGGCTGGGCTATAAGGTCTATTACACGCCCTGCACGGAAGTTGTTCACCTTAGCGGACAGACCGCCAGCCAGGACGTGCTCCGGGCGTTGCGCGAGCAGTGTCAGGGCCTGATCGATTTCAGCGAAGCCTACGACTACTTTGGAAAGAGTCGCCTCACAAAATTGGTGGTGCGTTTTGGGGTTCGAGTCCGTTACTACACGAAGGTCCTGGGATACTATCTGAGTTCCGATAAACGGGTCATTAAAGGGCCAGGTGCCCCTAAGCGGGAAGTAGCCTCTGAGGCCAAACGGATGGTCGTCGGAGCGGAGGGGCGTGGATTTCGGGATACCCGCATGGACGAGAAGACGGTCGCTCCGGTCCGGCCTGGTTCCGATGCTGCCTCCATGTCTGACTAGCCTGGCCCGTTGGGCCCTTCCGCGCACACTAATTCGTCGGTTGCCATGCTCAACATCACTCGCCGCTGAGTTGGCGCTTTCGCCAATATGGCCGTTGTAGTTGCCGCCTTAATTTTCGCCAAGCCCGGACAAAAGGTCGCGAGATAAGCCAGAGCGAGGAGCCATCCGACAGCAGCCTTCGCAATCCGGCCTGGGAGGTGTGCCGCTCGCGCATCTCTTCCAACGCCAGCACCGTCGAGTAGGTCATGCGGCGATAAGTTGCGATTCGAGGATCCAGGCACTCGGCCCATTGCTTGACGATCGCCAGCGGTTCGGCATGGAGCCGGAGGCGGTGCTGGTGCGACGCCGACATGCTGTCCGGGTGAATTCGGTAGCGGCTGACGACCTGCTGCACGGCGCGGGCCTGGTAGCTGCGGGCGATTGCAATGTAGAGATAGTAGTCAGGAACAACCTGAATCGTATCGGGTATCCCTCCTACCGCGGCGACCGCCGACCGGCGCAGGACGGCCGAACTCATGGCGATGAAACAGGCGTCACGAAACAGCGCGGCAAAGATGTTGCCCTCGGGAAGCAGCTGGAATTCATGGGCATAGTCGTAGTCGCGCAGGTCTCCGCGCCGCGAGTTGAATAATACGGTGCGTCCATAAATGAGGCCGACCTCGTCATTGTGGTCGGCGAGCGCCATCTGGCTTTCCAATTTGCGCGGCAGCCAGATGTCGTCCTGATCGAGGAATGCGAGCCATTCTCCCGCGGCTTGCTGGATTGCCCGGTTGCGGGCTTCGCCCAACGGCGTCTCGTCAGGCGATAGAAAATAGCGAATCCTGTGGTCCCGGTGGCAATACCCGCTGACAATCTTCGCGCTCTCATCGGTGGAGCAGTCGTCCCAGACAATGAGCTCCCAGTTGGTGAAGGTCTGCGCCATCACGCTGTCCAGGGCTTCGCCGAGAAATGCGGCGCCATTGCGAACGTTCATGATGATGCTGACCAGGGGCATGAGGAATTGCGTCTTGCTGGATCGATCCTACACGCTTGACTGGATAGGCGGTCTTTGCCAGTACGGTCGCCGGACATGGCGGCGGACGAGGTGAAATACAAACGCGAATGGCCGCGCCATCTGCGATCCTGCCGAGCCTTCGGTAAATAAGCGGACAACTCCCTGGCGCAACGTGGTGGGGTTGCGCATTTCTTCCAGCGCAATGGCGGTGTAGTGCCGCCGGTGGCAGAGGGCCACAGTTCGGGGATCAAGCTGGTCAGCCCATTGGTCGATGAGCCCTAGGGCTTCCCGATTCATCTCGACGGCCACAGCGTGGGACATGCTGCCGGAGTGCTCGCGATAGCGGCAAATCACTTCCTGCACCGCGCGCGCACGATATTTACGGGCGACCGCGACGTAAAGATGATAGTCGGGGATGATGCGAACTTCCTCCGGTATGCCCCCGGAGGTTACGATGGCCGAGCGGCGGAACATGGCTGCGCTCATGGCGATGAAGCAGGACTTGGTAAAGAGTTGGGTGAAAATGTCGCCTTCGGGCAGGAGCTTGTACTCATGGGCCTGATCGTAATCGCGTTCCCGGCCACCGGTATAAAACCTTACCGTCCGCCCATAAAGGAGACTGGTGTCGGCCTCGGCGAGCGCCAACTGTTTTTCGAGTTTTCCCGGCAGCCAGATGTCGTCCTGATCGAGAAAAGCAATCCACTCTGCTTTGGACTGGCGAATGGCATCGCGTCTGGCCTTGCCGAGAGGCGCATCGTCCGGAGAGAGAAAGTAACGGACTCTGGCGTCACGGTATTCCGAAACGATGGCCGCGCTGGCGTCGGTTGAGCGGTCGTCCCACACGATGAGCTCCCAGTCCGTGAAGGTCTGCGCCATCACGCTGTCCAGGGCTTCGCGCAGAAATGCGGCGCCATTGCAAACGTTCATGATGATGCTGACCAGAGGCATAGGATAAGGCCGGGCGCACCGCTTAGGGGAGGGTCCAGACCTGATAGGAAGACACCAGCACACAATAGAACAGAAGCTGCCAGAACGCTGCCGCCAGAGACGTTACCCCGCACACCAGCAGAAAACGGTCAGCCCTCCCGATACTTGCCGGCGGGCCGATTAGGAGCGCGGCGCGGAGGGTCCCGGCAAGCGCCGCCAGGGCAAACATCGCGACGGCCAGACCGAAGCGAGACGGGGGAAGCGACTTGAGCGGCGCCCTGACGCCAGAAGCCGATCGCCAGTACCACAGCGCCACCCAGATGGCGAGCGCGAGCATTCCGACAATCGTACTGCCGTATTGCAGGGCGCGGAACACCTGCAGGCGATGGTGTACGAGAGGAAGGTTTACGAAGCTTCGCAGCCACTCGAACTGCCGCCACGGCCAGGTGTAGGCGTGAGTGAAGGAGTCCCATAGCACATGGCTCAGGATGCCCAGCGAAATTGACCCCAGGATTGCCAGAAAGCGGGCCGCCGGAAGGAACTTGAAGTCTCCATTTTGGTGATGAATCCGCTCCTGCATGCCGGTGGGCAGCAGTTCAATCACCGGCCCCTTAATGATGGTATGAAACAGCCATAGGGCGAGAAGCGAAGCTGGCAGAGTGAACACGACGAGTCCGGGAAACCGGTGGCCCAGATCGCGGTATCCGGTGTCTCCGATGATGTAAGGGAAATCCGGAGCCATACTGCCAACAATAAAGGCGGACGAAATCAGATTGAGTTTTCGCAGGGGCAAAACGGCGGCAGCATGAGAAACCGTGAAGGGCATTCGGGTAACTTAAAAACAGTCGAACTCCAGTTCCTCAAGTATAGCCGAGTGGTGGCTTCCAGCCGCCCGCAGGCATGCTTCCTGAAATCAATTACAATCAGCAGACCCTACGACTTCACGACTGGGCCCAGGAACTTATGAAACGCGCTCCGCTGGCTAGCGGACATCCCATCCCATTGCAAGAGGACGATCGTCCCGCGATTGCCGGCGGGACACCGGTCCGTACGCGTGACGCCCGGCTGGTGTTCGGGGCGCCGGTCATCGGCGAGGCCGAGATTTCCTCGGTGGTGGAGTGTCTGCGCAGCCGCTGGATCGGTTTGGGTCCCAGAGTCGAGCAGTTGGAGCAGGAGTTCGCTCGCTACAAGGGCGCACCTTACGCAGCCGCGGTAAGCAGCGGAACCGCCGCTATCCATCTGGCTCTGGTCGCATTGGGCATTGGTGCTGGCGACGAAGTGATCGCGCCAGCTATGACTTTCTGCTCCACGATCCACTCCATCGTGCATACTGGGGCGCGGCCGGTGCTGGTGGACTGCAAGCGAAGCACCTGCAACATTGATCCCGGCCTCATCGAGAAGGCAATCACGCCGCGCACGAGGGCGCTGCTCGTGGTGCACATGTGCGGCCGCTGCTGCGAGATGGATGCGATCATGGAGATCGCCAGGCGTCATGAATTGCGGGTCGTCGAGGATTGCGCCCATGCGATCGAGTCCAGCTATCACAGCCAGTCCGCCGGGCTGATGGGCGATGCCGGCTGCTTCAGTTTTTATCCCACCAAGAACGTGGCGACCTGCGATGGTGGCATGGTGATCACCCGCGACCCCGAGTTACAGGAGCGGATAAAAGTCCTCTCGCTGCATGGCATGACCGCTGATGCGTGGAGCCGGTTTGTCGGTGGACCCAGTGGCTATGAAGTCGTTGCCGACGGGTTTAAGTACAACATGACCGACCTGGCGGCAGCCTTGGTTCTGCCGCAACTCGGCAGGATTGAGGAACACGGGAAGCGCCGTGAACAAGTCTGGCAGGCCTACAACGAGGGGCTCAGCGGGATGCCACTGGTATTGCCGCCGCCCGCCGAACCCGATACTCGTCATGCCCGTCATCTGTATACGCCGCTGCTTTCGCTGGAGGAGACAGGCGCGCCACGGGAGAAAATCATCGCTGCGCTGGCCGCCGAGAACATCGGCGTCGGCATCCATTACGTTCCCGTTCATCAGCAGCCCTATTATCGTGAGCGCTTCGGATTTGCCGATTCTGATTTTCCCAATGCGACGTTTGTAGGAGAACGCACGATTTCACTTCCGCTGTCGCCCGCCATGTCGGAGCAGGACGTGGAAGATGTGGCGACTGCTTTGGCCCGTATTTTTCGCTACTACAAAGCTGGGGCATGAATTCGAGCCTGAGCTTCATTGTGGTGTTTAACTTCCGGGGACGCGTTTGAAGAACCGTCTACGCCTGGCTATTTTTATTTGCAGCTGCACTACGCTCGCAGCATTTGCTCAGCAGACGCCGCCCCCTGCTGCTTCGTCCGGACAATCTCAATCTGCCTCGCCTTCCCCTGCCGCGACCGTTCCTCATCCCAACGAGAGCAAGTTCCTCGTCCACCTGGCTGAAGACCAGAAGGACATCTGGACCAGTCCGTTTCACCTGAATCCCGCTGATGCCAAGTGGCTGGTTCCGATGGGTGGTATCGCAACAGGCCTCTTTGTCACCGACCCGCAAAGCTCGTATGCCATGCGACTGGATAATCAGCACGCGCTGAACCTTGCCGCCAACGCGGGCCTGGCTACTGCCGGCGGTTTGACCGGGGCGGCGTATATCTGGGGGCATATCACGCACAACGAGCGCGCGCGAGAGACTGGGGTGCTGGCAACGGAAGCCATGATCAACGCCCTGGGAGTCGATTACGCGCTTAAGGGCATTACCGGCAGAGAGCAGCCGTTCCCGTCGGATTTCCAGAATATTTTCTTTCACGGCGGCACCTCGTTTCCGTCGGACCATGCGGCCATCACGTGGGCGTTTGCCTCGGTAGTTGCACAGGAGTATCCCCACCTTTTGCCTGAGTTTGGCGCCTACGGTCTGGCGCTTGGAGTCAGTCTGGCGCGGGCTGCCGCAGACCAGCACTTCCTGTCCGATGTCTTTATCGGAGGGCTGTTGGGCTACCAGATCGGGCGGCATGTTTACAAGCAGCGGCACAATCCCGAAATCGACGACGATTTGAAGATCGTGGCTGAGCAGACCTCAGCGCCGCGTCCCACGAATTTCGCCAGCGTTTACGTCCCGCTGGACAGCTGGACTTATCAGGCCATGGAGCGCCTGATCGGCGGCGCCTATATCGATACCGCCTATGTTGGGCTGCGACCCTGGACCCGCATGGCATGCGCACAGATGCTGATCGCGATGAATGCGAAGGTGGAGTACCACACCGACGTTCCATCGGAAATCTGGAAGCTCAAGAAGGCGCTCGATGAGGAATTCGCGCCTGAGATCGAGGCTTGGGATGGACACCCGACGGAGTCGCTGCAACTGGATTCGGTGTACACCCAGGTGATGGACATCGCCGGCACTCCGGTGAACGACAGCTATCACTTCGGGCAAACCCTCATCAACGACTACGGTCGTCCCTATTGGCAAGGCGTGAACAACATCACCGGATTCAGCGCCAGCGCCAATGATGGCCGCTTTGCGTTTTACGTCGATGGGGAGTATCAGTACGCGCCCACCATCCCGGCATATCCGCTGTCGGTTCGCCAGGTAATTGCGAATGTCGACGAGAACCCATTGCAGCCGCCAACGCCGATTTCCGCCAACCAGTTCACCCTCCTGAATACCTACGCCCTGGCGAAATATGCAGGCCTGGATTTCTCTGTGGGCAAGCAGAGTATGTGGTGGGGCCCTGGTGAAAGCGGCGCTCTATTGATGAGCAACAACGCTGCGCCGTTCTGGATGCTGCAAATCAATCGCACGATACCGATGAATATTCCGCTGTTATCCAGGTTGCTGGGGCCATTCGAGTTCAGCAACTTCTTCGGGGCTCCAGCTGGGCAGCAGTTTCCTCCGAATCCCTACATGTTCGGACAGAAGGCCAGCTTTAAGCCGACCGAGAACCTGGAATTCGGATTTACCCGTGATGATGTGTTTGGTGGGGAGGGCCACGTTCCTGTAACGTTTGGCTCTTTCTGGAATGCGTTTACCAGCCTCAACGACGTTACGCCTGAGGTCAAGTTTTCGCGCAACGATCCCGGCGCCCGCCACGCCAGCTTTGATTTCTCCTACCGCTTGCCCTTTGTGCGCCGCTGGCTGACGCTCTACACCGACTCGCTGGTCCACGACGATGTGAACCCGGTGAGCGCGCCCCGGCGCTCGGCCATCAATCCCGGCATCTATCTCACTCATTTTCCCCGTCTTCCCAAGCTCGACTTCCGGGCGGAAGCCGTCTACACCGATCCTCCTACCATAGCCAGCATTGGGGGACGTTTCATTTATTGGGAAGTTGTTTATCACGATGTCTATCTTGACAACCGGTTCCTGATGGGAAATTGGATAGGCCGCGAAGGCAAAGGTTATCAGGCGTGGAGCACTTACCATCTGAGCCCGCGGAGCAGCATTCAGTTTGCCGTTCGAAACAGTAAGATTGCCAACGATTTCATTCCCGGCGGCAGCACGCAGTGGGACTGGAGCGTCTCGGGCATGTTGTGGGTGCATAAAGACCTGGAAATCCAGCCTCTGCTGCAATATGAAACCTGGTGGGTACCGGTGCTGGCGGCCACCCGGCAATCTGACTTCACCAGTTCAGTTCAAGTTACCTGGTGGCCCAGTAAAGCCGGTATACGTCGCGCCGTGCAATAAAATTCTGTGATTGTTTTCAGGTTCAGGCTGTGACATCCTTTGCCTGCTCAAGCTTCACTAGTTAGCCGTTAATGCCTCGCCTCGCGGATAGCGGGTGAGGGAGTTGTAGCGGGAGAAGTCCATGCCTGGAAAGTCGTCAAAGCATCTGCCGTCCCTTGAGCTTCACGTCCCCACCATCGCCTGCTTCAACAAAGCTGAGACCCCGATGGGCGTGGAGTTCGATGCCCTTATTGCGGCAATGCAGAAATTCGTGGACGAGCACTTCGCCCCGGTGTGGGGAACGCCGGCCAAACTGGTAAAGTCCAAAGGCTTTCTCAAGGGCGCTTGGGCGATGGCGTTTCTCGACAAGACGCGCGACGCGTCCATGGAGGGCTATCACGATGTGACTCCCGAGGGGTTGCCGATGTCGAAGGTGTTCGTCAAGAACATCCTGGACCAAAAGGACAAGGTGAGCGTGGCCGCTTCCCATGAACTGGCCGAGATGCTGGTGGATCCCAACGCGAATCTGTACTCTACCGGGCCCAAAAAGAACCACCTGTATGACTACGAAGTAGCAGACCCGGTGGAGGAGCTGTTTTTCGAAGTTGACGCAATACCCATGACCAACTTCGTGTATCCCGCGTATTTCGAGGCGTTCCACAAGAAGGGATCCACTCGTTTCGACCACATGGGAGCCCTGGACCGGCCATTCGACTTACTCGAAGGCGGGTACCAGAGCTACTTTCTGAACGGGAAAGAGAAAACAGAGTGGGGTTCGAAAGCCAAGAGGGCGCGCTTTAAGAAAGAAGACCGGGAAGGGCATCGCAGCAGCTTTCGCCACAAGAAGAAGAGAAAGAAGTCGACGGCTCAGTAACCGGAATCACTGCAACTTTGCGTACTCTGCCTGGGCCTGTTTCAGGATTGCAACGCCGGGATCGGCGTCCTTCCATAGCGCGAGGAAGTCGCGATAGGCAGCACGAGCTTTGTCGCGGGCTGCGGGGTCTTTAGCGGCGTCGAGGGCATAAGCGCGGGCCAGACCGAGGCGAGCCAGGGCCGCCCAGGGAAAGTTGACCACCAGTCCGGGGTGGTCAATGAATTTCTGGAATTCGGCAGCGGCGGCCTTGCCGTCGTGGAGCATGAGATAGGCTTCTCCCCGCACATACGCGGGACACAGGAACACCGTTACTTGCGTGATTTCGCCGAGTTCGACGGCGGTCGCCACCTGCAAGGTATCGATGGCCCGGTTGGGGTCTTTGCGCTGTAGTGCAATGGCGGCGCGAATGGTGGGGAGCCAATAGCGCTGGATCAACGTGTCCAGCGGGAACGCCTGGTCGAGTTCCGCCGCCAGTTTGTCGGCTGCCGCCTCATCGCCTGCGCGCGCCAGAGCCAGGGCCGCAATCGCCCGCACGTCGCGGTTAGGCGCCAGCTTCACCGCGGCCGTGGCATCACTGTGGGCCTGCTCGCGGTCACCAGCTTCCACCTCGCGAAGCGCCGCTGCGGCCTGGTACAGTGCAGCCTGCTCTTTGGCATCGTTGTGCTGGGCTACGTCCATCGCCCGCTGTGACAACGCGCGCGCGGTTTTCATCTTTCCATACCAGCCCGCGGTGTCCGCCTGATAGGCCAGCACCATATCTTCCGCGCCGGGCTTATCGATCGCGGCTGCCGCCAGCTGCGCCATCTGGGCCTTGTCATCTTTCAGAAAGGCCAGCTGGTAGCGATTTGCGATGAGGTACTCACTTTCCAGCTTGCGTTCCGCAGCCTGCTTATACACCGTCTCCGCATCGTTCAGCCGATTGACGCTGGCGTAGTCGCTGCCCAGGTTGAGATAGTTGTTCTCATCGTTCGGCTCCAGGCGCAGGGCCTCCTGGAATTCCTGCAAAGCCTTCTCCCAGCTTCCCAGGCTGCCGTAGATGTCTCCCAGATTCGTACAAGGCAAATAGTCCCGCGGGTAGGTCTGCTGCCAGAGCCGGTAGATCTCAATTGCCTTCTCCAGCTCCCCCGTGGTGTAGGTGTAATACACGGCTTCGATGGAGAAGCGCTCCCTCTCGCTCACCCTCGCCCGAAGGTCATAGGCTTTGCGCGAATTGTCGCCCGCCCGGCCCAACTCGCCGAGGTTGCCATACACCACCGACAGGGCACGGTAGGCGATGGCGAAATTGGGGTCGAGCTCCACCGCCTGCTTGTAAAACGGCAGGGCCGCTGCATCCCCTCTTGAAGCACGCGTCTTGCTTCCCAGACTGTAGGCTTGCAGGGCTGGCAACGACGGTGTAGTCGCTTCTTCCACCGGGGTTGCATATTTCTGCACCGAGCTGAGCGACTCGCCCAGCTTACTTCGCAAGCTGACCGCCGCGCGGTCCAAAGCCTTCAGCACTGCTTCCTTGCTGGCGGCCTGCTCCTGCGCCTCCGCCAGCACGTCCCCGGTGTTGCAGTCCAGAGCCTTCAGGCCGACTACATACTGGCTGCCGAGAGCCGCGATTGAGCCGCTCAGCATGGCCCTGCTTCCCGTGCGCAGGCAGATTTCGCGCGTAATCTCCGGCGTTAACCGGTCACCGGTGGAACGGCCCATCATTTTCAACGTCTCGTTCACCCTGCGTTCGGAAACCAGATCGAGAAAAGGTGACTGCTCAAGTTGAACGGATAGTCCCTGCTTCAAGGTGTCGTCGAAGACGCTGTCGCCGGTGGTGTTCACGAAATCGGAGAGGACAATGCTGTCCTTGTCGGTCAGCGGCTTGCTTTGATGTGGGCGATAGTAAAACCAGCCCGCGACAAGGAGTGCGACCAGAAGAACGGGAAGAGCGACTTTCCAAAGCTTGCTGAGATAGGCTGGCGGCGAAGTTGGCGGTTGTACCGTGACCGTAGTCGCGGTGGAACTGAGGCCGCTGTCTATATCCCGCTTCAGCCGTTGCAGATCGGAGCGCATTTCCGCGGCGTGCTGGTAGCGTAAATCGCGGTCCTTCTCCAATGCCTTGTTGAGGATTCGTTCCAGATCCGCCGGCACATCGGGATTAAAACGGATGGCGGCAGCGGGTAAAGCATCGAGAATGGCTTTGGAGATGACTCCCGAACTCTCTCCCCTGAAGGGAGGGATGCCGGTGGCCATTTCGTACAGGACCACCCCGAAGGAAAACAAGTCGCTGCGATTATCGAGTTCCCGGGTGCGGACCTGCTCGGGTGACATATACGCTACCGTGCCGACGGCAAATCCGGGACTGGTGAGATGTTGTTCGAGGGTGATGGTGGCAGAGAGCTCTGTGGCCGACGTGTGCTTGCTGGACGAACCGCCGGGTGTGGTGACCTTGGCCAGTCCGAAATCCAGGACCTTGGCGTGGCCACGCTTGGTGACAAAGATGTTGGCGGGCTTGATGTCGCGGTGCAAGATGCCTTCGCTGTGCGCGGCTTCGAGGGCGTCGGCCACGTCGATGGCGATGCGGAGCAGGTCTGCCATCTCCAGGGGTTGCCCGCCAATGCGCTGCTTCAGCGTCACGCCATCGAGGAACTCCATGACCATGAAGACGCGGCCATCCTGCTCGCCGATGTCGTAAAGGGTGCAGATGTTGGGATGGTTGAGCGCCGAGGCGGCACGAGCCTCGCGGCGAAAGCGTTCCAGCGCCTGAGGGTCGCGGGCAACATCGTCGGGAAGGAACTTAAGGGCGACGAAGCGGCCCAGGCGGGAGTCTTCGGCCTTGTATACTACACCCATGCCACCGCCGCCGATTTCCTCGACGATGCGGTAGTGCGAGATCACCTTGTCGATCATCAGGATTCGTGACCTTAGGGTCACCTCATCTTAGGGATACGATATTCGCGCGTCAATCAACAACACCCAGGGGCAAGAATTTGAAACCCAGACACGCAGGAGGCGAAGAACCTTCCGACAATTCATGGACCACAAAACAATCAAGACAATTCAGATGACGTGTCGTTATGCTCACCTTGCTCCAGAGCATCAGTTTGGCAGCCGTGGAGCGGTTGTGCGAGACTGAGGCTGCACAGAAAGAACCAACTAGCACCGGGCTGATAAACAGCCTCAGAACGGCGGTTAAGCCAGAACTACCTAGCCGGATAACTTGTTAGTATGGTGCAGATTACCTCGAATTTGGGCCTGTAGCTCAGCTGGTTAGAGCAGGGGACTCATAATCCCTTGGTCGGGGGTTCGAATCCCTCCGGGCCCACTAATTAATTCGATACGTTCCGCCGCTAGCGTCTCTGGGCCGGCAAACGGGCATCTATCAGGCCCGCCGGTAGAGCTTGGCTAGGGCAAACGGTCCTTCAACTTGGATTTGCCGTCCGCGTGATAGCTTCGCGGATTTTCGCCAGGGGTGCACCGGGAACAAACTCGATGGATCCATTGCCTTTGCGCTGAATGCCAAGCTGGTTCCACAGCGCCGGCAAGTCTACCGGTGCGGGTTTGTCGCGGGTCTCACCGTAGAGATCGGTAAGGACGGTGGTACCGGTCGCCTTGTCTCCCACAGCCAACGCACGTTGGATGTCCCAATCCTGCGTAATCACACCGCCGGCATCCAGGATGGCCCGGAGCGCATCCTGCAGGCCCTTGCGATTGCCGGTTTGCTCCCTGATCCGAACATCGGCCACGAGGCAAAACATCGCACCACCCCAATAGGTGCGTCCCCAGGTGGGGGTGTGATCGAGCCCCCGATCATCGGGCCGTGGTTCGCCTTGCGGCATGTCGCGCACGACGTCCTTCCACATATCTGCCGCTGAGAGTTGGCCGGCTTGCACTCGGGCGATAGGTTCGACATAGACCGATATGCCTTCTTCGATCCAATGATGATTGTCCGCCATCGACGGAAACGCGAGGTGAATCATCTCGTGCGTGAGCATCCAGTCGCTGTCCAGTTGCCTGGTTGTGGTCGCGGGGCCTACCGATATGGTGATCAAGCCGCCGCCATTCGCGGGGTAGGTGACACCGCTATGGACTCCGGGGGCGCCATGCGTGTGCACGTTCAGCGTGACGTGGGAGACGGGATACTTGCCGTAGTAAGTGCAAACGGCGGTAGCAGCACGCTTGATCCAGGTCAGCAAGTCATCCTGCGAAACTTTTGCGGTCTCGCCCGCGAAGCTAAGGTCGATAGAGCTGCCACAGACGGCAAGCGTTTGCGCCGATTCTGCCGGGGATGCCGGGCACCACGCCAAAGGGCACAGAACCAAAGCACCGAAGATGCCCACAAGCACGAACCGGAAGTGGAACTGCAAAACCGACCTGCTTAGTCGAGTAGGCACTGCGAGCGCCGTGCTGTACGTATCGGAGATACGGCTGTCGTGGGCCGCGCCCAGGGGTGTGTTGCCGCGGGACCGCAGGCGACCGGTTGGGAAGCTAAGGTGTAAGGGGACCATGCCAAGAACCGTCACGGGTATTCGCATATCGACCGAGCATAGCCACCATCCACAGGGAGAAAATGCCGAGGCATTTTCTCCGCTAACGAGTCTGGTCCCCCAAGTCGTACACCCGCCGTATGCTGAGCGGCTGCGACAGCGCCAGGTCTTCGTAGCGCGAAATCACGATGAGCTGTTTACCGTCAGAGCTGACCCGGTAGGTGTCTGTGAGTCTACCCGTCCCCATCTTCCTCTCGGTGATCAGTTCGTCACCCTGCCACTCGCTTTTGGTGGAGATCTTGTTTCCACTCTCATCCGTGGCTTTGTGCTTCTTGCCGTCGGGATAAAGGGTGGTAGTGTGCTCGGAATCAGTGATCAGGATCTGATCGTCATGCTGAGTGATGTTGAGGTATTTGGGATTCGCGGCTAATTGTTCCGATGCCTGATTGCTAACTGCTGCGCCGGGATTCCCA
>JBEKCJ010000076.1:0-34988 GCA_050014935.1 Candidatus Korobacteraceae bacterium | reverse complement strand
CGGGCGGGTCAAAGCCAATGCTGCGATCGTTCCCGCGGGCACGCCTTCGGGCTCGGTCAGCGTTTACGTGACCGACACTAGCAACGTCATCCTCGACATCGACGGCTACTTTGCCGCGCCGACCTCAGGCAGCCTGGCGTTCTACACCCTGCCGCCCTGCCGCATCGTCGACACGCGTGGCGGCGATGGAGGAACGCTGCAAGCGGGCGTGGAACGCGACTACACGATTGCGGGAAATTGCGGCATTCCGAGCGACGCGGCGGCGTATTCGTTCAATGTCACGGTGCTGCCAGTCGCCGGCGGGCTGGATTACCTGACCGTGTGGCCCAAGGGTGAGACGAGGCCCACCGTCTCTACTCTAAACGACAACACCGGGACGGTGGTAGCGAATGCAGCCATCGTGCCTGCGGGCAGCCAGAACGCAACCGCCTTCTACGCCCACAGCAACAGCACCAACCTGTTACTAGACGTGAACGGCTACTTCGCCGCGCCGGGAGCAGGCGGGTTGTCACTGTATCCGCTGACCCCCTGTCGCGTGCTCGACACCCGCCACGTAGGCAATGGTCAGCCCTTCATGGGCGACTGGAACCCTCCGAATGGCGTCGACGTGCTGACCAGTCAGTGTGCTCCACCGAGCACCGCAGAAGCGTTCGTCTTCAACGCGACGGTGGTACCGCCAGGCCGCATGCCGTACCTCACCTTGTGGCCCAACGGCGAGCTACAGCCCACGGTGTCGACGCTAAACGCCCTGGATGGCTTCATCACTTCTAATATGGCCATCGTGGGGACGAGCAACGGCTCCATCGATGCCTACGCCGCCGGACTGACGCAGCTGATCCTCGACATCTCCGGCTACTTTGCGCCGTAGACGCGCATGAGCGCGCCCGGAGATCCAACTACCAAAAGGGACCGAAGGGTCCCTTTTGTCTCCAGAAACGGGTCTGGCTCCGGCTGCGCACCACGCTGACAACCCATATTCGCTTGCCTAATTTTTCCCGACAGGTGACAATAATCCTGTTCGATGCTTTTCGCGCCGAAGGTCATTGCTTGGGACCGCGTCGAAGAGGGGCGCGGTTTTCGATTTTGTAACGAACCTGCCGCCCAGGTCATCGAATGAAGTGAGTGGTACAGAAGCGTCAACTGGCAGCTTCAACATCCCCGTAGGTCGGGCGCGTAAGCGCAGTGGATCTACTGGAGCCGCGAGTCAGCTTTCAACATCCCCGTTCCGGGCCGTGTTCTCACGCCGCCGGGACTGAAGGCAGAGACAAAGAGATGGCTACAGCACCGGTTACAGAAGCGGCATCCTGCTCGCTTGAAAATTACCTCGTGATGCCCGACGGCTCCATGGACCATAGCATTGCCGTCGCCAAACAAGCTCTGGGCGACGAGTGCGTTGTCCTCGGCCACCACTATCAACGTGACGAAGTCATACGTTTCGCCGACTATCGTGGCGATTCCTACCGGCTTTCGCAGATTGCCGCCCAGACCAAGGCCAGCTACATTGTTTTCTGCGGCGTCCACTTTATGGCGGAAAGCGCCGACATCATGGCCCGTCCCGGCCAGGCCGTGCTGCTTCCCGATCTCAACGCCGGCTGTTCCATGGCCGACATGGCTGAGATTTCACAGGTGGAAGACGCCTGGGAGCAGTTCGTGCTTCTCGGCCTCACCGACGACGCGGGCAACGGAATCACGCCTATCACTTATATGAACTCGACCGCCGCGATCAAAGCTTTTTGCGGCGAGCGTGGTGGGATGGTCTGCACTTCATCCAACGCGAAAGGCGCGTTCGACTGGGCCTTCAGCCGTAACGAAAAAATCTTCTTCCTGCCCGATCAGCATCTGGGCCGCAACACCGGCTTCGCCCGCGGCATCCCGCTGGATGAAATGGTGGTGTGGGACCCCTACATGATGCAGGGTGGTCTAACGATCGAGCGTCTGCGCCAAGCCAAAGTCATCCTGTGGAAGGGACATTGCTCGGTGCACCAGCGTTTTCTGCCGGAGCACGTGGACAAGGTCCGCGCCAACTATCCGGACATGCAGGTCCTGGTTCATCCCGAGTGTCGCTGGGAAGTCTGCCAGAAAGCCGACGGAATCGGTTCGACCGATCGCATCATCAAATTAGTGCAGCAAGCGCCTGCGGGATCGTCGTTTGCGATTGGTACGGAAATCCATCTGGTCAATCGGCTGGCCAGGGAGAACCCTGACCAGCGCGTCATCACTCTGGATAACTCGGGCTGCCTGTGCACCACTATGTTCCGCATCTCGCCGCAGCATCTGTGCTGGGCCCTGGAGAACCTGGTGGACGGCAATGTCGTCAATCAGATAACAGTGAAAGAAAATGTTAAGAGGTGGGCGCGCGTGGCACTTGATAGGATGTTAGAGATCCAGTGATTATTCGTAAGCGTCCTCGGGAAAAATTCTTACGGCGGGTACCACGCTATTGGTCCGACCTGCGTGTGCACCGTCGTCGCGTTATGGCGCGCCACACGGCGCAAACCCTCACCACGCTGGAAACCATCGATATGTCGCGTACGTTTACCGTTGCCGAAGCTGAGACCCTGTTGCCCGTCCTGGAGTCATTGCTGCGTTCCGCCATCCAGGCGAAGTCGCTGATTGAAGAGGTGGACGCCGAGCAGCAGGCGCTGGCCAACCGCATCTTCGTGAACGGCGGCACGCAGGTGGACATTGTCTCCGTAGCGCGGCGAAAAGCCGAGCGCGAGAAGGCGCTGCAACGCGCCAAAGACGCGGTGGCCGAGATTGACGCTACCGGCGTTCAGGTAAAAGACCTCGATATCGGCCTGCTGGATTTTCCCTGTGTTGTCGGCGACGACGTTATCCTGCTCTGCTGGAAGCTGGGCGAAAAGAAAATTACTCACTGGCACGGCACCCAGGAAGGCTTTGCCGGCCGCAAGCCCATTGACGACCGCATCCTGCGCAGCCAGAAAAAAAGCAATTAGCGGCGAGCTTCGAGCTAGGAGCTGAACTAGCTGAGGCGATCGACGCGGCGTTTAGCCAAAGAATTGTGTCAGGGCACGACTTCAGTCGTGCCGTATAAGGCGTCCTTAAGTCAGGGCTTTAGCCCCTGCGGTACAGAATTCTCAGGGGCTGAAGCCCAAGTTCTTTAAGGTCAAGTTGCGGCACGTCTGGAGACCTGCCCTGACACGAGGCCGACAGGCTTGCTGTCAGAATGAAATCGTGAGTGCTTCGCAGCTGTGCCCCGATACAAACCTTTTTGTGCCAATGAAATCTATAATCGCTTCTGACCTTTCATCATGATCCAGCTCTCCTCTGCCGGCAAACGTTTCGGCCCCAAGCTTCTCTTCGACAATCTTGATTGGCTTATCACTACCGACGCCCGCGTCGGCCTGGTGGGCGCCAACGGCACCGGTAAATCTACCTTGCTGAAAGTGCTGTGCGGCATCGAATCCCTCGACTACGGCTCGATCGTCTCCGCCAAGAACACTACCTTCGGCTACCTTCCGCAGGACGGCCTGCAACTCTCCGGACGCACCGTCTTCGACGAATGCATGTCGGTGTTCTCCAACCTCCGCGCTCTCGAACAGGAGATGGAAGACCTCACCCACAAGATCGCCGAACTCGATCACACCTCGAACGAATATGCTCAGGTGGCCGATCGCTACCAGCGCATCTTGACCGAATTCCGTGTGAAGGACGGCTATGCGCTCGACTCGCAGGTCGGCACCGTGCTCGACGGCCTGGGCTTCCGCAAAGAAGATTGGACGCGTTACACCGAAGAGTTTTCCGGCGGCTGGCAGATGCGTATCGCCTTGGGCAAACTGCTGCTCTCCAAGCCCAACCTGCTGCTCCTCGACGAACCCACGAATCACCTCGACCTGGAAACTCGCAACTGGCTGGAGCAGTATCTGCTGCAATATCCCTTTGCCTACGTGCTCATCTCGCACGACCGCTATTTCCTGGATGTCACGGTGAATCGCACCGCCGAAATCTGGAACAAGCGCGTGCAGTTCTACAGTGGCAATTACGAGAAGTATCTCCAGGAGAAACAGGAGCGCCGCGACTCGCTGGTGTCGGCTTACAAGAACCAGCGCGACCGCATCGAGCAACTGGAGGCGTTTATCAATCGCTTTCGGGCCCAGGCGACGAAGGCCAAGCAGGTGCAAAGCCGCATCAAGGAGCTGGAAAAGATCGAGCGCATCGAGATTCCGCCAGATGAAAAGACCATCCACTTCACCTTTCCGCAGCCCAATCCCAGCGGGCGCACGGTGGTCGAATCTACCGACGTCGCCAAGAGCTACGGCCCGAAAGAAGTTTTTCGCGATGTCAACTTCACCATCCAGCGCGGCGATCGCATCGCGCTGGTAGGCGTGAACGGAGCAGGGAAGTCGACGCTGATCAAGCTGCTGACCGGCATCGAGCCGCTGAGCGAAGGCGCTTTGAAACTCGGCCACAACGTCGAGCCGGACTACTTCGCGCAAGACCAGTACAAGGAACTCGATTCCTCGCGGCGTCTGCTCGACGACCTGTCTGACGTTGCGCCGCAGAAGTCGATCACCGAACTGCGCGGCGTGCTGGGATGCTTTCTTTTCTCCGAAGACGATGTCTTCAAGCCGATTGGTGTGCTCTCCGGCGGCGAGCGCAATCGCTACGCGCTGGCGCGAATGCTGCTGCATCCCTCGAACTTCCTGCTGCTTGACGAGCCGACGAACCACCTCGACATGCGCGCCAAGGACGTGCTGCTGGAATCGCTGGAGAAGTACAACGGCACGGTCGTCTTCGTCTCGCACGATCGCTATTTCATCGACAAGCTGGCGACACGCATCTTCGAGATCGGCGATGGCCGGGTCGAAGTCTTCCCGGGAAATTACGAAGACTACTTGTGGCGCAAGCAGCGCCAGGAGTCCGGCGAGACTGAGGCCGAGCAAACCGCCTGGGCTCCTACATTGTCCGACGTGCCCGGCTACAACGGCCATAAGTCGCAAGGGCAATCGAAGAAGCGCATCAATCCCATCAAGCTGAAACAGATGCAGGAGCGCCATCAGCAAGTAGAGCAGGGAATTGCGCGAGTGGAAGACGGCATTGCCGAATGCGAGCGCGAGTTGCAGTCCTTCGTCAGCGTCGAAGAGACGGCGCGCTGGACCGAGCTGCTGGCCGCACGGCGCGCCGAACTCGCGGGGCTGATGTCCGAGTGGGAAGGTTTGTCGCAAGAGCTAGAGGAAGCCAAGGCGTGAAACCCAGTTGCCAGTTGTCGATTCTCAGCGGAAGATTTGCCTCAGTTGTCATCCTGAGCGATTGTGCCGTCCCTACGGGACTCAAATACAAAAAACGGCACTACCCAGCGCTGAAGCGCTGGGCTATCATCTTCCGTCCCGCGTTGCGGGACTCGTGTCTTTCAGCTGCCAACAGGTTCGTTTTGTCGAGCAATTAAGAGCAAATCCCTTCGGCGCTGAGGCCGCCTCGTGATGGCAACAAGTACAACGCCTAACGGCGAAAGCAAAATCTGCGCTTTCGTCAAATCAAGCGACAGCTGAGAACTGACAACTGACAACCGACAACTACTTTACGGTTTTCCATCCGCATTCCACTTGGGCGTGAAGTCGCTATTGGCGAGCCAGTTCACCGGCGCAATCATCGACCCCACCGCACTGTCCAGATGTTGCCAGTCCACTTTGTCCAGCGTATCCGTTGGCTGATGGTAATCCTTATGCAAGCCGTAGCTGGAGACGGTCTGCGCGATGATGCCAGTCTTCGCCAGGGCGTAGTTGTCGGAGCGCATGAAGAAGCTTTGGTCGGGATGTGGATCGCCCACCAACTGCGCTCCATGCGCCGCCAGCGCCGGTCCGAGATCGGTGCGCTCCCATCCCGTCAGCCACAGCTGATTCGGCTGCACCTTGGGATCGGGACGGGCGATCATTTCGAACTCGAGGTTAGCCAGGAGGCTGTTCAGATCAAACGTAGGATGCTTCAGGAAGTATCGCGCCCCAACCAATCCCGCTTCTTCGCTGCCCCATAGCGCAAACACAATGGTGCGCTGCGGCCGAGGCTGTTTGCCTAGCGCCCGCGCCAGCTCCATCACGGCGACCGTGCCCGAAGCATCGTCGTCGGCCCCGGGATAGGTTTTGCCGTTCTTCACGCCAAGATGGTCGAGGTGCGCGCTCAGCAGTATCGTCTGGTCCGCTTTCTTGCCTGAAATTTTCCCGAGCACGTTCCACGTATGCGAGACCTGCC
The DNA here is from genome assembly GCA_050014935.1 of Candidatus Korobacteraceae bacterium. GTDB lineage: Bacteria > Acidobacteriota > Terriglobia > Terriglobales > Acidobacteriaceae > Bog-257. The sequence goes on along the minus strand of JBEKCJ010000076.1, from coordinate 28,781 downwards.
ACGGCGTGACCTCGGCGTGCAGCTTGATCAAGGTACCGTCAGCCACGCCCCACAGTTGTTGCGCCTGATCGGCCTTCAGGATGATGCCGTCAGGGCCGGAGGGCGCATCGTCGATTTTCTTATCGGTTCGCGGCATTCGCCCTGCCAGCCGCTGAAACGTTGCTTCTGGGTCAACCGGCTCCGGCACAATGATTACCGCGGCCTTACTCTCCAGGTAAGGACTAGTGACACTCTGCATGTCTTGCACGGTTGCGCCGGGCTTGAGCTTGAGCAGGACTGCTGCTCCTTCCTTCACAGACTGTGGCGAAATCTGCGCATCGTTCAGGTCCAGCTTCTGGAGAGGTGCTGCAACGTCGGGCTGCGAAAATTGAAAGGCAGCAAACTCGTTTCCGTGCTTCCACGAAACAGGCTTGCCGGCGTCAAAAGTGAGAACAGGTGCGGAGGTTACGGTCCGGGTCTTGATGGTGCCCGTCTGGATGAATCCGCCATTTTCGGCGGCGGGAGCAAGTCCATAGGCTTTGAGCTTGCCGGCGATGTATTGCGCGGCGTGATACTCGTCGATGGTTCCGCTGCCGCGGCCATGCAGCGCGGGTCCTGCAAGATATTCCAGATTGCCGCGGATGCACGAGGCGCAGACGGCAGCCGAAGTCGAATTGCCGGCTTGCGCTGCGGCCGACAGCGTTAGCGCCAGAAGTAGTAACGGCAGGATGAGAAATGTTTGTCGCATTCGAAGGCGTTTCAAAATGGTGCATCCCCACTCGGCCGCTGGCTCACTCTGGTGAGAGTTGCACACTATAGTGACAGTTTGGATTTGTCATCACGAGCCTAGCGAGGGATCTGCTTTTCGCCTGTCCATCGGAAGGCAGATTCCTCTCGCCTAAATGGATGCTCGACACGACAATTCATTGTGCTTGCCCACTTCTTGCTCCCGAAACGTATCACTACAATGCGCGATGCTCATCAGATTCGTATCCACCCTGCGCGAATCGCCAGCAGGCTGCAAACCGCGACCACAATCCACAGCAGGACGCCTTGCAGCAGCGGACGGGGACCTACTTTGCGCAGCGCGGCCGGCGACAGGCTGGCCCCGATCAGGAACAAGGTAACCACCAGCATCAGCCTGCCGAAGCTGCTGAGATAGTGATACGCCGTTGCTCCGGGAAAGAAGTAAGTGTTGGCCACGGCCGCCAGACAAAAAAACAGAATGAACCACGGCCACTGGATTCGCGTCTTGCTGCCTTTGACGGCAGCCGTGCCGATCGACAATGGAACAATCCATAGCGCGCGCGCCAGCTTCACCGTAGTCCCGACGGCCAGGGCAACGGCGCCATACTTGGCGGAGGCCCCAACCACGGAGCTGGTGTCGTGAATGGCCAGCGCGGCCCACAATCCGAATTGGCTCTGCGACAGCTTCAGCCAAAGTCCGATTGCCGGGAACGTCAGCAAGGCCACGGAGTTCAACACGAAAATCGTCCCCAGCGAGACCGACATCTCGTCCGCGGTGGCGCCGGTAATGGGACCTACTGCGGCAATGGCGCTGCCCCCGCAGATCGCGGTCCCGGTGGAGATCAAGAACGCGGGGCGCGGCTGCACTGCCAGCAGCTTGCCCAGCAGGGTACCCAAGGCCATGGCGAACGTGATGCTGAGGGCGGTGTAGAGAAAGCCGCTTTTGCCGGCCTTAAGAACTTCCTGCAAGTTCATTCCAAACCCCAGGCATACCACCGCGGCTTTCAGTAGAAACTTCGATGCACGCTGGGATTCGCCAGGATAGGGATGGGTGGTGATCGCCCCGAAAGCCAGGCCGGCCAGCAAGGCCAGCGGCGGCGATGCCCACGGTGTGAGGCAAAAAATTAGTCCAATGGCAAACAGGATCTTTGAATTCATCGAGCTAGGAAACGGCAATCAAAGGTGCGTCGATCGCCACCCCGGCGGTGACGGTACCAAAATCGAGCAATAAAATGGGCCCGATGCCAAGGAGCGGTGACGATTTCCTTGGCTCCGAGCCCATTCGATCCTGAAATGGATCGGAGGTGATACTGTTATGCTACTCCGGGATGTGCAAAAGTCAAGAACAAATCGCGATAAGCTACTGAATTTTCAGTAGTTGTACACTTTCCGGGAATTGTCTCAAGTACCTGAAAACAGTGAGGATGAGTTGTCGCAAAGGTGATGGGCGGTGCCACACTGGACGGCGGCGCCAGAACTTTTCTGTCTCCGATGCGTATCAGACTTTGCGTGTCAATCAGGTGCAAGTCAATGCCAATAGCACGTCTGCGACTATTGCTGGTTTCTGTTCTTCTCCTGCTGTCGGTTTCTGGGGCCCTGGCCGCCAGTAATACCCCGCTGTCATCGCCGTCTACACCGGCGTCAGCATCCCAGCCCCTGTTGTTGCAGTACTCCTTGCCGCCAGACAAACTCGCCCAAGCATATGTACTTTACCTGCTCGACGGGGTCCTCTATTTCGCCACCACCGTCTGGGGCTTTCTGGTCTTGTGGCTGATGTTGCGAACCCGCTTTGGCCAGCGCCTGGGCGACTTGGCCCAGCGCATCTCCAGCCGTCGCGTCGTACAAGCCCTTGTCGTGATGTCCTTGTTCGTACTCACGGTGGAACTCACCCAGCTACCATTCGCTCTTTACGAACACCATCTCGGCCTGGAATATGGGCTCTCGGTACAGCATTGGGCATCGTGGTTCGCAGACTGGGGTAAGGGCCTGCTGCTCGCCTGCATCTTCGCCAGCGGTCTGGGACGGATTCTCTATCGCATGCTGCGCCTGAGTCCCAGGCGATGGTGGTTCTATTTCTGGCTGGCCCTCATTCCAATCGTCATGTTGGTTGTCCTCATCCTGCCGATTTGGATTGAGCCAATGTTCAACAAATTCGAGCCCCTCAGCGATCACCACAGCGATCTGGTCGCGCAGATCGAGCGCGTGGTGCATCGCGCCGGGATGGATATTCCCCCGCAACGCATGTTCGAGATGAAAGCCAGCGAGAAGCACACCACGCTGAACGCCTATGTCACCGGCTTCGGCGCGACTAAGCGTGTAGTGGTATGGGACACGACCATGCAGCAGATGACGACTCCCGAGACGCTATTCGTATTCGGTCATGAGATGGGACATTACGCTCTCGGTCACATCCCGAAAGAAGCCGCCATCGATCTGCTGCTGTTGCTGGTGCTGTTCTACGTTGGCTATCGGGTGGCGAACTGGCTGGTGGCGCACCACGGCGCACGCTGGGGAATTCGCGACCTCAGCGACTGGGCGTCGCTTCCGCTGCTGGTCCTCATTCTGTCGGTAATTACGTTTCTGGCGACTCCGGCCTTCAACGCCGTCTCCCGTCACTACGAGCACCAGGCCGATCAGTATGGGCTGGAAGTCCTTCACGGGCTGGTGCCCGATGAATCGCAAACGGCTGCCCAGGCGTTCCAGAAACTCGGCGAGTTGTCGCTCGACTATCCCTACGTAAACAAGTTCTGGGAGTTCTGGGCGTGGACACACCCTACCATTCGCGATCGTATGATCTTCGTGCAGACCTACGATCCGTGGGCCGAAGGCCAGCAGCCCGAGTTTGTGAAAAACGCACCATAGTGGTTGAAGGGGCGTAGCTTCAGGTACGCCGTGGAAGGCCACGTTTTGTCATCCCAAGCGGGCTGCAGCGCGCGAGGGACCTGCTGTTTCGCTTCTTTCCACAGCCCACGAAAGCTTACTCATGCAAATTGCGGCCCTCGCCGCCCGCGTTCAGCCCTCACAAGGCCGGGTGATAGCGCTCACTGCGCCTGTGTACATAAGGTCCATACTGGAATCGTTGACGACTGCCTCCTGGCTCTCCGTGGAATGATCGAGCGTGAGGCGCGAACGGAGCCCACGGCCGTTCAGATTAGGAGCGCAGCGTCGCGTTGGAGGTGTGCATCATGGCGACCGTCATCGAACCCGAAACCGAGAAGGGCACGCAGCCGCAACCAGTCTCCCAGGGCCAAAGCGAGCCCGACATTTTTGCCGCCGAGCTTGCGATGGAGAACCGGTCACACAATTTCCTGCCAATGTTGCTGGTCGCGGGATTGGTGCTGGTGGTTGGCGGAACTATTTTCTACTTCGTAAAGGGCGCGCGAGACGTATTGACCGTCCCCGTGGCCACCACCACCGTTAACCGCATTCTGAAAACCCAGGCTCCGGCAACTATTCGCTTCAGCACCGGAACTGTAGTGTCAAGCGTCAACGAGAAACCGGAGGATCCCCAGTACAAACTGCTGGCCAAAGCGGGCGTGATCACAACCGCCAAAGCAAAGAACGCGACCTCGCTTGTTGTCACGTTGACGAGTCCCGGGGAGAAACTTCTGAGCGACATCAACGGCGTGCAGAAGGGCAAGAACCCCGACGGTACCACCAGCTATACCGTCCCGTTAGCCGAGCGCCGGTTGGTCTCCGTTGACAAGGTCACTATGGTGAAGCCGCACCTGGCGCAAGTGGACTACACCTGGAAATGGCTCCCCAACCGTTTGGGCAATGAATTTGATGCCTCCGGTTCGCTGGTAAAGAGTTTCACCACGTGGGACCGCGCCACCCTGATCAAGTCATATGGTGTGGACTTCTACGGTGCAGATCCGACCAAGGCCAGCATTGTCGTAGTAGAAGCAACCGACGGCACGTGGAAGCCGTACACGGAATAGCAATTAGCTACGAGCTACGAGCTGCGAGTGTGGGATGCCGGACCCGCAGCTCGAAGCTTGCGGCTCGCGGCATATCCCCAAGCCACGCCAGGCCAATCGCCATCTCCTACTCCGTGGTACAAGCTCAACCGCTTGAAGTCGCGTCCCACAATGTGTATGCCACAATGTGGCACAACGGACATTCTGGCACCGCGCGGCATTCGATGCAGTTTTTACAACATTTTCATCAGGCGTTGATGTTGACAATGCCTCAGTTCGCTTAACCTAGCCTCAATTGCAAACCTGATCGGAGAGAGAGGGGAGATGGCCAAACAGCCGCTCCCCATTTTTGTCATGGCTGTCAGTCATCAGCTGTCGGCCGTCAGCTCTCAGCAAGTCGGCTGAACTGTTGGGCTGCGACTTGACTGCTTCTCCAATCTCGCCCCCGACCAGGTAACCGCCTCGGTCCCCGGCTGACGGCTGACAGCCACTACTGACAACTGGCGTTTTCCCGCCCGCCGCACTACCATTCTTCTGTTATGCCAGTCCTGACAGATTCTTCCACTTCTTCCTACACGCCGATACGGGCGCCGCGCGGCAACCAGTTGTCCTGCAAAGGCTGGGCGCAGGAAGCCGCCATGCGCATGCTGATGAACAACCTCGACCCCGATGTTGCCGAGCGTCCGCAGGACCTTGTGGTCTATGGCGGCACCGGCCGGGCGGCGCGCAACTGGGAGTGTTATCACGCCATTGTCAACTCGCTAAAGTCGCTCGACAACGATGAGACGCTGCTGGTGCAGTCGGGCAAGCCGGTGGGCATCTTTCGCACCCACGACTACGCGCCCCGCGTGCTTATCTGCAACTCCAACCTGGTCGGCCACTGGTCGAACTGGGAGAAATTTAACGAGCTGGAAAAACTCGGCCTCACCATGTACGGACAAATGACCGCCGGCTCGTGGATCTATATCGGCTCGCAGGGCATCATCCAGGGCACATTTGAAACATTTTCCGCCGCTGGTCAGAAGCATCTGGGCGGCCACCTCGAAGGCAAGCTGATCGTCTCCGGCGGGATGGGAGGAATGAGTGGCGCGCAGCCGTTGGCCGCGACTATGACCGGCGCCTGCTACCTCGGCATCGAGGTTGATCCCGAGCGCATCAAGAAACGTCTGCGCACCGGCTATTGCGACCACATGGTCAACTCTCTCGACGAGGCCCTGCGCATCATCAAGAACGCGGTCCGCAACAAGGAGAACATCTCCGTCGGGCTGGTCGGAAACTGCGGCGACATCATTCCGGAGCTGGCCGAGCGCGGCGTGGTTCCTGACATCCTGACCGACCAGACCTCGGCCCACGATCCCCTGAACGGCTACGTCCCCAATGGCATGTCGCTGGAAGACGCGTTGGAGCTGCGCAAGCGTGATCCCAAGGCATACACTGAGCGTTCGCTGGACACCATGGCGCGCCACGTCGAAGGCATGCTCAAGCTGCAAAAAATGGGCGCTGTCACCTTCGACTACGGCAACAACATTCGCACCTTTGCCTTCGAGCACGGCGTCAAGAACGCCTACGATTTTCCCGGATTCGTGCCCGAATACATTCGTCCGCTTTTCTGCGAAGGCCGCGGCCCGTTCCGCTGGGCGGCGCTTTCGGGCGACCCCGCGGACATTCACACCACTGACGACTTGGTGCTCCAGATGTTTCCCGGCAACAAGATTCTCAGCCGCTGGATCGACCTGGCGCGCAAGCGAATCAAGTTCCAGGGACTGCCGTGCCGCATCTGCTGGCTGGGCTATGGCGAGCGCGCCGAGTTCGGTCTTGCGCTGAACGATCTGGTGAAGAAGGGCAAGCTCAAAGCGCCGATCGTGATGGGCCGCGATCATCTCGACTGTGGTTCCGTCGCATCGCCGTTCCGTGAGACGGAGTCGATGAAGGACGGCAGCGACGCTATCGCGGACTGGCCTCTACTCAACGCATTGCTCAATACCGCCAGCGGGGCATCCTGGGTGTCGATCCATAACGGCGGAGGCGTGGGCATTGGTTATTCGCAGCATGCGGGACAGGTGACCGTCGCCGACGGCAGTGACGAGATGGCCAAACGCATTGAACGCGTGCTGACCAACGATCCCGGCATCGGGGTCGCGCGCCACGTGGACGCGGGCTACGACGCAGCCAAGACCTTCGCGAAGGAGAAGGGAATCAAGGTGCCCATGGCGACGTAGCCGGTGGCTAATTACTTCCAGAAGCTATGCTTGACTATGGACCCGCCACGGTAGGGTAAGATGTGCCGATAGCACGATTAAATCGAGACACGCTCCGGACGCTGGCAGCCAGCAGGCTCGAAGAAGCTCGCCTCCTTCTGCACAACGGACTTTGGACGGGTGCGTACTATATGACTGGGCTGGCGGTTGAATGCGCCCTGAAGTCTTGCTTGGCGGGCGCTGTAAAGGAGCACGATTTTCCCGACAAGGATTTTGTGAGAGACATGTATGTACACAACCTGGAAAAACTGTTTAAGCTCAACGGGGCGCTCTGGGCCGCATTTCAGGCGGACATGAAGAGCGATTCAAGGCTTTTCGTAAACTGGAGCACTGTGAAAGACTGGGACGACGGCAAACGGTACGACATTGTCGAAGAACCAGAGGCCGTAGGACTGTATGAGGCGAGTACTGATTCCGGCTTGGGCGTGATTGAGTGGGTTCGGGGAAGGTGGTAATGGCGTACGTTGAAACACTAACGAGTCCGGACATAGAGTTTGGAAAACTGCTGTGGCAGGCTTTGCGCGGAAGCAAAAAGTTTCCAGTGAACGGAGCACTTTGGCTATATCAATCTGAATCAGATGAGTGGCATTTGTTGATCGCGACTCCTCGTGTAGATCAGGTCGGCCCAAGGAAGGCCTACGAAGAGCTATCCGACGTGACCCGGCGCATCCCTGCGGATTTGGCGCAGCTCTTGAGAATTGAGCTTATTAGTCCCAAGCAGCCTTTCTACGTTGCTCTGCGTTCGGTGTTTGGTGAGACTGCATCAGTCGAGGGGGCGAGGCTCGGCAATACGCAGGTGGGAGGGATGTATATTAACGACGCGTATTTATACGAGATTCATTGACCCACCAGGCGAAAACTCTTGCGCGAACGAATCGATCATTCACTTCAAAACGCTTGCCCTCTGAAAATCCACCTCCCGCCCTACTTCTCACCCACGCCTCCCAATTGCTGACTCTGCGTGGCGGCGGCGGGCCTCGTCGCTGGACGCAGATGTGCGAACTCGCCGTCATCCCGGACGGCGCGGTGTTGATTGCCGGCGAGAAGATCGTCGCCGTCGGCAAAACTGACGAGATCGCCAAACACGAGCTCGCAAAGAACGCCGAAGAGATCGACTGGCGCCAGCTACGAAGAGATTGCCGCAGCCGGCGGAGGCATTCGCGCCAGCCTGCACGGCGTCCGCCAATCGTCGCAAGCAACGCTGGCGGACCACGTCCTCCGCGCTCTCGACGAGATGGCCGCTCAAGGCACGACCACCGTGGAAGCGAAGTCTGGTTACGGGTTGAGCTTCGAAGCGGAGATGAAATCGTTGGAGGCGATTCGCGAGGCTTCAGAGCGGTGGCCCGGGACGGTTGTTTCGACTCTTCTGGCTGCCCACGTGTTTCCGCCGGAGTATCGGGAAAATCATGACGAGTATGTGCGCCTCATCTGCGAAGAAATGGTGCCCGCGGTGTCGAAGCGCAAGCTGGCGCAATTTGTCGATGTCTTCTGCGAGCGCGGCGCCTTCAGCATGCAGCGGGCGGAGCGCATCCTGCGCGCGGCCATCGATCACCAGCTTGGGGTGCGCGCCCATGTCTGCCAGCTCACGTCCACAAATCTCGCGCCGCTGAGCAGGCTGCATCCGGCGTCACTCGATCATCTGGATTTCGTCACTGACGATGATGTTTCTGCGTTAGCCAGGGCCGAAACGGTTGCCACGTTGCTTCCCGCCGCGAACTACTTTCTCGGTCTGCGGTCTTTCCCACCCGCCCGCAAATTGATCGATTCCGGAGTCGCCGTCGCGCTGGCCACGGACTACAATCCCGGTACAGCGCCTACGCCGTCAATGCCGTTCGTGCTTTCGGCAGCCTGTACGCACATGAAGATGTCGCCCGCCGAGGCCATCACGGCCGCGACCTTCAATGGCGCGTGCGCACTGCGGTTGCAGGCACGCAAGGGAAGTCTTGAGCCCGGCAAAGATGCCGACATCGCGATCTTCGACGCTAAGGATTATCGGGAACTGGCTTACTGGTTCGGAGTGAACCGTTGTGGCGAGACATTTCTGCGCGGCATTCGGCGCTCGACATCAGCAACGAAACAACTCGATATCGCTGGCCGCACTCCGGTCAGTTAAGACATCCTACCGCTGCCCGCCCCTGAATCCAGCCGTAGGAAGTGACTAGCCTCGCCCAACCGTAGAAGATTCCGCGCCCACGGCGTGTCCCAGCAACCCCAGTTGTTCGAGACGCGCCCGAACCGAGACGCCGATCACTGCCGGATCGAGGATCCGGCAAACTTTAGTCCTGGCCTTTTCGCCCACTTGCGCGGCAGCTTCCCGGTTACTTTCGACGTGCCGCATAAGGTCGCATGCATAATCCAGATCAGGATCAGCCCAGTGATAGCCTGCCTTATACGGCCCGTGTGTCCGGTCGATCGCGACCGTTCTGAACGGGACAAGAAAGCTATCGGCATCTGCCATGAAATCCAGATTCCCTGAATATCCCGTGGCGATCACAGGTTTACCGCACATCATAGCCTCGGCCATGGTGAGACCGAAACCTTCCGACCGGTGAAGGGAAACATAGCAATCGGCCGACATCATCAATTCCTGGGTAGCTGCCCTGGTCAGAACCCGGTCCAAAAACCGCACATTCGCTCCCGCGCAGGCTTTCCGCACCATGTCCACCTGTTCCTTATGGGCATCGCCGTGAGCCGACTTCACCACTAATTCAACGTCCTGCCGCCCGGCAAACGCGTGCTTGAACGCTTTGATCAAGCCTAACGGGTTTTTTCGCTCGAGGTAGCTGTAATAGTCAAACATGAACAGGAAAACAAATGTGCCGGGATTCAATCCAGACTTGGTCCGGTCCACAGTAGCGGAAACTTCCATCCGTCTCTCAAGCGAGTGCGGAACAACCCTGACAGGGACCGGAGACTGAGAGGCCACGGCAGAGCGAACGAATTGGCTCGGCGTCCATATCTCATCCACGCAGCCAAACGATGGCGCCCATTCCTCTGGAAACTCAGGCAGCTCCCATGCCCAGTAGCCAATATTGTAATGAGACCTTAAATAAGAAGTATGACCTTTTGCGAAGTTGACAAACTGGTCAGCATTTACAGTTACTAGATTCGCCAGAAACGGATTCGCTTCCGTCGGATCTTCGGGAGGCCGCTCCATATTACGAGACAGGGTATCGACACAGTTATTTACCGCGTAAGGCACCCCGGCCGCCTGGATAATTCGCCAATTGCTTCTCGCGCCTTCACCAACACCGGTTTCGGCCTCAAAGTACCCCATCAGGTTGACACCAGGAACCAGGTTGCCGATCTGGCAAGAATCGAAGCGTTCGATGGTTGGGGCGTCGGTATCTGAGCTAAGCCACTGAAATGGATTGCCCAGGTGTGCGACGTCCGGCCCTAAATTCCAGTAGTATCGCCTTGCGGAGGCTGGAATCTTGACTCCGTTATGAAAGAAGTCATTGCCGTACTTCCAATCCCGGGTTCCCACCCAATCTTTCTCCAGCAGCAGGTCACGATACTTGCTATAGAGTTTGCGGGCATCGCCGGTATCATCCTGCGTGTATCGATCCTGATATTTGGACACCACCCACAGCTTGTCCGGATCGAAGCCGCTGAAGTGGAAGAAGTGCAAGGGCTCGCCATTTACCGTGAGCGGGTCAGTGCAGGCAACCGCACGCTCGTGCAAGTTCCAGTAGGCTACGTTGTAGCCTGGCTCGCGTAGTATGCGAACGCCCGCAAACAGAGCCGGAACCATGTCCATCCATCTCTGATCTACAAACAAGTTGTTCTCAATTGAAACCAGACAGTGGTGGTACAACTTATCAGACCACCAGCGCAGCAGGCGCCTCGACTCCAGGCTATTCCGCAAACCCAGGAAACCTAAATTGTAAGTGCCGGCCTGAAGGATATCGTGATCATCCTGTCTGCGGCCGTCCGCCGGCAGTGGCGACAGCAGATGCGGCGTAAGGAGCACATTGGCTTCGCCCAGGCTCTTCTGCAAACCGTCAAGAGAATTCAGGACTAGAATGTCGGGGTCGAGATATAGAAGCTTACTTATGGAATATCGCCGAAGTAGATAGTCAAGCAGGTAAGGTTTTACTGCCGTGCTCGCTTCCAGCACTGTGTACTTGAATAGGAAACCAGCAAGGTTCGCTATGGGAAGTTGTGACACGTCAATGGTATAGAAATCTTCGCTTGCGGGACCAAAGAATCCCCGGGGAGAGTCGAGGAGAAGGACGAAAAATGGGCAGTCAGGATGAAACTTGCGCCAGGAGTCAGCCAGAACACGAGCCATGGGCAAGTAGTTCTTAGCGATGATGGTGCAGGCTGCGAATTCTATAGTCGAGGGAATCATTTGGGCTACAAGGTGGACGGCGATGAAGGTTCAGGCACGCCGGGCCGTGGCAGCATAGGACTGAGCGCCCGACATGCCGGTAGCTCCAGAAAGTATATCTGCTTTGCCACCAGCCTCGGCCAGGATGACACCTTCTTCAGTGACGTTTGCGAGATTAGCCACGCGGGGAGCCAGAACGCAGATTCGAGCTTCCCGGAAGCCGCTGCTATCCAACATAGACTTTAGAATTTCCGGGTAAATGGGACGAAGATGGCTGGGATCGGTGCGAGAGTTTCTTCCGAAGGGGAAATCCGACTCCGGATTGATGGTCTCAATAACAATCACGCCATCTGGTTTTAGTCTTGTGGCGCAAAGGTGGATAAGGTCGAGACGTAGGTTAGAGGGTAGATACTCGATAACTCGGGCGGCAAAGACTCCGCCCAGTGAGCGCTCAGGCAATTGCCGTAGATGATCGAAAAGATCACCCTGGAGAACAGTTAGATGCTTGTGACGCGCCGCGTGGCAGGCGACGGGATCGGAGTCAACGCCGTAGGCATCAATCCCGCTTTGCTTCAGTAATTCGAGGAATTCTCCTCTTCCACAACCAAGATCCACCACGGGCGACAAACCTCGAAAGAGCTGAACATAGGGACTCTGTTGTTCCTGGGTCGCAAGCTCTACTGTCCTGACCGCTTCCTGTAACGCCACAATTACCGGATGAAAGGAATTTATGGCGCGTCCATGTTCTTCGATAGCCCGCGCCACGTTGCCGTGAAACTCCTGAAGGGGGCGAGTGTACCAACCTAAGGAACGCTGCATGATGGTCTTAAGCGTTTGAATTGCGCGGTTAAGTAAGCCGGGATTCCGTGGGTTGAGCCGCCCGACGGCGTCGCTTGAGTTCCATACTTCCGCGGACAGCATCTCTATTCGGGAAGGATCTACACCAATATCCCTGGCGCCCAGCCTGGTAGATGCAGCCTCGTGGCAGCGAGCTACATGCGCCTTTAGGACCGACAGTACTTCTTCTTCTTCCATCTGATTTTCCTGGGGCTGCGACTCAGTTCCGACAGTCGTGCATGGATCCCACAGCTGGCGGCAGAGACCTTCCAATTATTATTCTACCGGGCAAATCGGGCGGCCTTCTGCAGCGCCGGAGAGGATGTAGTGCAACAGTGGGTTCATGCCTGCGCGCGCGACGTCGGGACAATGCTGCAAGTACCAGGATGTATCGAATTTCGGACTCGGGTCCCGGTCCAGTAAATTGGCATTCCATAGGTAGTCGTAAGCCGGATCCAAACCGTTGACCAAAACCTGAGGATATCGTTGCACGTACCACCCTGCTTCAAATAGTGGCGACTTGCGAATGAGCTTCACTTGATTCCACTGCTGGATTCGTTGCCGGATGCCACGGAGAAACGGGGCTCTCTGGATCGAGTTCAGCAGCACGACAGCGTATTGCAAGCTGGCTTCGAGTTGCAAAATTCTTTCCTGTGCCTGGTCGCGCTCGCGCACGCTTTGCACATGGGCGTCGGCCTTGTCACGCTCGGCTTGGCTATAGCGCTCGCTGGCTTCCGCGGCCCGTGCCAACGCGTTGTCACGCTCGCGCTCAAGCGCTGCAACCCGCGACAAGGCATCGAACGCTTCCTCACGAGCATCCGCGGCTCGCCGGCTGGTCCGTGCCCGCAGCTGCCGGTCAGCAAAACTCTGCCGGGTGATTTCCGCATGCAACGCGTGCAATTGTTTTTCGAAGCTCTTCTGCATTTGGGCTAGCCTGGCTGCATTTGGCGACAGATCAGCCTCCGTTAAGGCGAGGGAATCCCCACACCGCGCCGCATCCAACACATCGCTGGCGCTAGTCTCTTCTAACGGACCCGGCTGGTTTCGGTGCCGGAACGAATCTGTAGTTTTTCCGTTCAAAATCCCCCGTTTATCAATCTCACGTTCTTAGTCCAGCGTCCAAGTTCTGACGAGGCCGCTTGTCTTGGCGCGTGGCGGGAAGACAGGTATACAAACCTCGTTCCATCCGAAGCGCAGGTTGGGATTGTGAAAAGGGTCATGGGTCCGGGCAAGTCTTCCCCAGGTTCGGCAGAAATACTGGCGTTCTCGCTCTTCCCACGCCAGTTCCTCAGGGCTGTACTGGTCCCGAGTTTTCCTTGAGGCCGACTCATGATGAACGAGCTCAGCAAATGGTGTCCAGATAATTTTGTATCCCAAATCCCCCAGGCGCAGACACAGGTCGATGTCGTTGAATGTGATAGCCATGTGATCTTCATCCAGGCCACCGACCTCTTGATAAACGTCGCGACGGATTGCCAAACATGCGCCCGTAACCGCCGAAAGAGAGCGAGCTACGCGAAGCTGTCCCAGATAGCCAGCTTCACCCCGGGCGGCCAGACGCTCGAGGTGGACCACAGGCCAACCTGTTTCATTGGGGGCAAAAACCACGCCACCGTGTTGCAGGCGGCCGTCAGGATACAAGAGTTTCGCCCCGACCGCTCCTACCTCTGGCCGAATGACGTGGGAGATCATCTCCTCCAGCCAGTCCGGCGAGACCACTTCTATATCGTTGTTCAGGAGCAGAAGCACGTCACCTTGAGCTTCGCCGGCTGCCCGGTTATTCATGGCCGAGTAATTGAACGGACCCCCATAGCGCAAGACGCGAGCGCGGTCATCTTTTTCGACAATACTTCGCAGGAATTCCAGCGTTGGGTCTTCCTGACTTCCGTTATCAACAATGAGGAGTTCCAGACGCTGATAGTTTGTCCGCTCCAGCAGCCCCTCGACGCACGGTTGCAAGAGGTCTAAGCGATCGCGCGTAGGGATGATGATGGAAACTAAAGGAGCTGGATCGGGTAAGGGGCGCACCACGCGAACATAATCCGAATCCACGGCAGCGAATGTGGCTTGTAATCCTTCGCAGGATTGGAGATGTTCGCTTAGGATCCGGGTTTTGATGGCATCGACAGTGGTCTGCGAGCCGCCTACTAAATGGGTCGCCGTGCGTTGCTGATTGTTGTCGGCACGGCGGCGGTGATAACAAACCCAGGGCAAGTGGCGTATACGATCTTCCGCGATTACAACCGCTGCGCGTAGGAGGAGGTCCCAATAGGCGCAGTCTTCCGTCTCCCGCCGCAAGCGACCAATTTGTCCCAGCAGGAGCCGGCGAAACACCGTCAACTGCCCGACGTAGCTGCTGGCCAAAAGCAGGTCCCTGTCCCAGCCTGGCTTAAACCTGGGTGCTTGGCGGCGACCGGACGAATCGATGGAATCTTCATCCGTAAAGAAGATGTCCGTCCCCGCGTCGCTGACGATGCCGGTCGCGATCTGGACGAGGGCGTCTTCGCCAAGCCGGTCGCCTGGGAACAAGAAGGCTACGAAGTCGCCCGAAGCGGTTGCGAGCGCGGTATTGCTCGCCTCAATGGAATCCAAGCCAGCGGGAGCCTCAATCTTTCGTATTCGCGAATCTGACCATAGACGCTCCAGGGGAGATCCCGGGATACGGCTTGCAAGCTCGGCGGTAACCGGCAGACAAAGCTCCCAGTCGCCGTACGCTTGTGAGCAGACTGAGGTGAGCGAATCGCATAGCAAACCAAGGTCCCAAGGCGACTTATCCGGAGGTACGATTATCGAGATCAAGGGTTTGCCCTTCAGCCGCAAACACTGCTGGCGAAGGCGGTCCCGCCCGGTATCGCCCAGAGTGTCGAACTCTGCGACCCAGCGGGCATAGTCTTCCTCTATGGTGGCTTCGCTTATTTCGCCTGCGGGATGTGGCGTGATGCTGCAACTGTAGGGCGCCACAGCGTCCGGGGTGGAAACCTGGGCGACAACGTCTCTCCAGGGCGGCAGCTCCCGGTTCGCATCAGGCCCAAAGACCTTCTCCAAGTGCGAGGCATAGATCACATAATGACGACGCACGTCCTCGCGAACGGACCATGAGCTGTCAAAAAGGAGCTCGATGAGGGTGGAGCGCCGGGCCACACGCTCTTTAGCGGCTACGCCGAGGCCCCAACTGTGGTGAAAGTCGAAGGTATCCGGAAATTCCGCTTTGATCTCATCCCACAAGCGCCAGACGCCGAAGTCATGGTGCCGGGGACAGATGTCGTGCAGCAGAATTATCCCGCCCGCCTTTACCTTCGGCAGCCAGGAGTTGAAATCGTGACGGACAGCTTCGTAGGTGTGGAGTCCATCAATGTGCAAAAGGTCGATAGAGTCGTCGGCAAACTGGGAGAGAGCATCGTCAAAGCTTCTGCGCAGCAGATAGGAGAACTGCTTGTAGTTGCGGTCGTTATACTGGCTTACCTCCGCAAAGACTTCTTCACCATACTGTCCGGCATGCTGATCGCCTTGCCAATGATCGACGGCATAACACATGGAACTGAGTCCACGTTCTTCCACGGTCTGGCAGAAGGTGAAGTAGGATTCGCCCCAGTGAGTACCCAGTTCGACAATGAGGGAGGGCTGGATAGCCGCGATGAGATCGCTGGCAAAGGCAAGATGCCCCGACCAGCTACCTACATTGCGGGGCTTGTAACGGCGCGGAAGGAACCTGGACGGCGGCAGTCCGAAGCCGGGCGTCGTCGTTTTGGTGGCTGCGCCTTGCAGGATCGCCGATCCTCCATGCATGAAATACTGCGAACTGGCACACTACAGAAACAGGCTAACGGCTCCGCGCGGAGCCCGATGCCGCCAGCACTCGCCGTTTTCAAGCTTGAAGAATTATACCGCTTCGTGGCTGTCCGACGACCAGCTACAGCACTGAACCAAGTGCGGGAGCATCAAGAGAGACAGCCGCGCCCGGCGAGCCACTAGATTTCCCGGTAATTCAACAGCCCCGCTCCGATCAGCACAAAGCACATCGGCCAGATCCAGGACGGAATCGTACGATCTTCAGGAGGCAGGCGGAGCTCCAGCCAGCGCGACCAACCTGCGATGACGCCGAGGACGGCCATGGGCGTGTGGCTTAGTTCCGCCAGCATCTCTTCTCTGACGTTGGCACTGCCATGGGAGTGTGTCAGCAGCAAGGCCGCTCCCACCGCGCATATGACAGGGAAAATCAGTGGCAGTATTCCGCCCGGTGAAGGATTGCGACGAACGCGCAGCTCGAAGACAGCGAATGCCAGGCAAAGCAGTGCCGCGGCGCGATGCTGGAAGATCTCTGGATCGGCCCAGGTGGCCCAGAAACTCTTTGGCCCCATGGGCCAGCACTCGGGATCGCCGCGGAGAAAAATGAAAATGGCGATGCCAATCATCAGCAGAGGCCAATTCTCCGCCCATTTAGCGCGGCCAGTGCGCGCCAGTACGGCGAGCATTCCCATGGCAATCACGATCAGGCCCATCCAGTGATGGTTGTACTCCGACCACTTTCTGTCGTTCAGACTTCGCAGGGAAAGCGGCGAACCCTCGCTGTTATAGGCAATGATTTGCCGCGTGGGGTCGAGCGGAGAAACATCTTGTCCGGGAAGGCGAGTGGAGAGAGCGCTAATGTCGGGGCTGCGCAGACGGGGCCACTCCGGCTTGAAGCGGGCCCAAATATGGGAAGGTTGGACGGTGTCGTGGACGAGGTCGACGGCTGGAGGCTGCGAGGTAAGCGAGGCGGCGGCCAGCACGATGGTAATGCCGATGCCCACTTCGGCTTCCACCAGGCGGCGCAAGCGCGGTACCACGTCGTCGGGACTGTACTTGCGGAGCATCAGGAAGTTGATACCGCCCAAGGCCAGCATCGCGGCGAGCATCATGATCTTGGCCATGAGCATTACGCCGTAGGAGGTACCGATGAGCGAACGCCAGGAGCCGACGTAAGCCAGGCTCATGCCGAAGCCGCTCAACACCAGCACGACAACACTTACCAGCGCCAGCCGCGAGAACCGCTGCGTGAGGTACCACTGCGTGGGACGATCGCCGGCCACGTACAGTCCCAGCAAGAGAAAAGGCAGGCCGCCGATCCAGAAGCCGGTGGATGCCTCATGGAGCAAAGTCAGCAAGATTAGCCAGGCCCGGCCATCAATGCGGGCAGCGGCGTGGTTGGTCATTACCGATGCGGCCAGCACGATCACCACCAGCAGGCCCAGACAATGTGGGACGTAGCGACCCTGCGACCCAGCGATGAGCGCCACGAGGAGCGAGGCGGCAAGCATCACACTGCCGGCAAGAAAGAAGTTCGCTCCCACGACGTCGCGCAGTCCAATTTCAGCGGTGGCCATCAGGACGGCCGAGTCGACGTACAGATAAAGCAGCTGCACTACAGCCAACGCGATGGCGGCAACACGAAACATTCGCCGCAACCGCGTCCGGACGCGTTCGAGGGCATCGCTTGAGACTTGCGGGGCAGGCCGGGCGATGCAATACATGAACAGCAAGCCGCCCAGCAGAAAAGACTGGCCGATGAGCGTTCCGGCGCGCAGTAGCACCGAAAGATAGCCAAAAATATCGACGAGCTCCAGCATCGTGAGGGGTCAGTTCACCGTGAAGGCAACGTCGCCGCGGCTGATGTGACCGTCGGAGGCGAGCACTTGCCAATGCAGTTTGTAGGCTCCAGACTTCAGTCCAGCGGCACGCGACTCCAATATGTTGGGGGCGGTCTGTTTGGTGGCTTCCAGGGAAACGGTCGAGCCATCAGGCCCAGTCAGTTGCAGGCGGGAGCGGCTGCCGTCCACGCGAACGTTGAATTTCAACCAGATTGGGAGTTCGGAGCCCTTGATGGTGGAGTTCGCCACGGGCTTCGACTCCATGAGGATGGCGTGGGCCCAAAGCGGCTGGGCAATTCCGGTTAGCAGGATGGCGAGCAGAAGAAAAATGCCAGGCGCTGGCAGACTACGGCGCAATTTGAACACCTCCACGGCAATGTTGGACGCTATTTGTACGGTAGTCGCAGAATACTCTCTTCGGCGGCAGTGCTCAATGCGGCGATCTGCGCGGAATGTCGAAAGCGTAAGGAATCTCTATCGCAACAGGGCCGTGGGATCGGGGTCAGCCGCGGTTGCGGCAGGCGCGACGCTTGCGTTTTCTTCCACGGTATCGCCCTCGCCTGGCGCAAGAAACAGATTCTCCTCGATGCCGTGCTGTTTGGTGTAGAGATCGTAATAGCGGCCGCCCAGATCGAAGAGCTCCCGATGGGTGCCGCGCTCCACCACGCTTCCGGCTTCCACAACCAGAATCTGGTCGGCGCGGCGAATGGTGGAGAGACGGTGGGCGATGACGAAGGTCGTCCGTCCCTGCATCAGGTAAGAGAGCCCCTCCTGAATCAGGGCCTCCGATTCGGAGTCGAGGCTGGAGGTCGCTTCGTCCAGGATAAGAATGCGGGGATTGGCCAGGATGGCGCGCGCGATCGACACTCTCTGCCGCTGCCCGCCGGAGAGCTTGACGCCGCGCTCGCCGATGATGGTGTCGTACTTCAACTCGTACTTTTCGGCGAACTCGTCAACGCGCGCAATGGTGCAGGCGCGAAGGATCTCCGCTTCGGTTGCATCGGGTTTGGAGAACGCCACATTCTCGCGAATGCTGCCGTCGAAGAGAAATGAGTCCTGTAGCACCATGCCCAACTGCGTGCGATACGACTCCAGACGAATCGTGGAAAGATCAACGCCGTCGACCAGCACCCGGCCTTCGTTTGGCTTGTGGAAGGCGGCAATCAAGCCGATGATCGTCGACTTGCCCGAGCCTGACGATCCCACCAGAGCGGTCACCGTCCCCGGCCACGCATGGAATGACACGTCGTGCAGAACCGTCTTCTGGAGTTCGTAAGCGAAGTTGACGTTCTGGAACGCGATATCGCCCCGGATAGGTCCCAGCGTGACGGTGCGATCGGGATCTTCGTTCTCGGGCGTTTCATCGAGGACTTCGCGGGTGCGCTCCAGGCCGGCAATGGCTTCGGTGATTTGTGTGCCGATGCCGACAACCTGGATGAGCGGTGCTGCCAGGTAGCCTAAGAACATCGTGTAGGTGAAGAAGCCGCCGAGAGTGAGCTTGCCGGCGAGGATCTGCCGCGTCCCCATAAACATCACGATGGCGCCGATGACGCCCATCAGGGTCGACGACGAGAGGCTCATCACGGATGTTGCCGTCAGCGTCTTGACGACGTTCTGGAGCAGTCGTTCTACTCCCGAGCTGAACACCGCGTGCTCGCGCGCCTCAGCATGGTAGCCCTTGACCACGCGCACTCCACCGAGGGACTCCGTCAGCCGGCCGGTCACTTCGGCAGTAATCTTGGCGCGCTCGCGAAAGATAGGACGGATGACACGAAAGGCCTTCCGCAGTCCGATGCCGAACACCAGCAGGAAGGTGAAGGCAATCCCGGTCATAACCGGGCTGAGACGGATCAACACCGCGAAGGCGATGACCGCTGTCAGCAGGCCGCCGACGAAGTCTACCAGTCCGGTGCCGAGGAGATTGCGGACACCTTCGACATCGCTCATGATGCGCGATACCAACATGCCGGTCTTGTTGGCGTCGTAGTAGGAAACCGAGAGCCGGCCAACATGCTCCTGGACGCGACGGCGCAACTCGGCAATTAATTTTTGCGCGGCCTTGGAGAGCGTTTGCGTGAGGGCAAATGAAGTCAGGCCTTGAATGAGTGTCGCCACCAGCACGACTCCCACCAGCGGGTAGAGCAGCTTGAAATGCCGCTTGCCGATGACATCGTCAACCAGGTACTTGGTGGAGGCAGGCAGCACCAACCCGGAGACGCGGTTGATCACCATCAGCAACAGCCCGAGCGCGAGCAGCACCCGCCGCGGCCGGATCAATTGCCAGATCTCCGGCAACGCCTTGAAGATTTCGGTTTTCTTGCCCGGCGTCGAGGGACCGGATCCCATCATGTAGTGCAAATCCTTTTGATTCGCGAGGACCGGGTTTGGGTTCGGAAGAGCAGCATCCGTCGGATTGGCGGGACCCTACAGCAGGACGGGATAACTACCGGGAGAGTTTGCCTGGAGCCAACCCCAGCGCTCTAGATGAGCGTCCGTCTGCCGCGAATCTTATTGGCCTGCTCGAAGAAGCGGATGAGGACATCGAGATTTTTCACGTTGTAGACAGCGAGCTGGTGCTCCAGGTCTTCATTCATTTTGCCGTAGATGGGGCGAAGCAGGGCCAGAGCTTCGGGCGTGGCCCGGACCAGGACGCTGCGACGATCGCGTGGGTTGGCTTCGCGCCGGATCAGGCGCACCGACTCCAGCCGATCGAGCACCGCGGTGACGCCGCCGGTGGTCAGGCCGGTCTGCTTGGCCAGTTGAGTCGGTGTGACCTCGCCGGCGGCCTCCAGAATCTGGAACAGCCGGGTGTCACTGGGATTGAGGTTGAACTCTTCGGCAACCCGCTGATTGAACAAGTTGACGGCGGCGAGGAATTTGCGCAGTTCGGCCAGCAGGGTAGCGATGCGAGGGGCCTTGAGCTCATTGGACATAGCTTACATATTAGGATATCTGGAAAGAATCTTTCTGGATAGCTTAATCTGTAAGTAGGTTTCAAAATGGGAAGACCTGCGGCGGCCCTGTGCTGGGGTCGGAAATTCGTTCCCGGTGGGTAGGTTGTTCCCGGCAGGACGACGCGATAGACTGCCCCAGTCTCTGACATCACCGCCGCAGAGACTCCAGGCAGCCGATGAAAACTCTTCTGCTCGTTTTCGCACTGACACTTCCGGCGACACTTCTTCCGCAGACGAATCAGCAGCTACAGCCCGATCCCAGCCTGATGAGCGAGATCAACCAGATCAAGGCCATCGACGACCATTCACATCCTCCCGCTCTCAACGGTCCCAACGGCGAGAAGGATGACGACTTCGACGCTTTGCCTTGCGATCCCCTGGAGCCGACCGATTCGGGGCTGATGTTTCGCGAGGACAACCCTGTCTACATCAAAGCGTGGCAGACAATGTTCGGCTACAAGTACGACGACTTTGCCCCGGAGCATGTGAAGGAGCTGCTGGCCGCCAAGGAAAAGGTGAAGGAGCGTGAAGGCGAGAACTATCCCAATTGGGTGCTCGATCAACTGGGAATCGAGACGGAGCTGGCGAACCGCGTCGCTCTGGGCCGCGGACTACAGCCGCCGTACTTCCGCTGGGTGGCCTTCGACGACACCTTGCTTTTTCCGTTGAACAATTCGTCGCTGGCGGGGCAGTCACCCGATCGCAAGATCTTCTACGGCCGCGAAGAATCGCTGTTTGCGCGATATGTGAATCAGCTCAACCTTAATGGCGTGCCGCTGACGCTGGCTCAATACACAGCCAAGATCGTGACGCCTTTGCTGGAGCTGCAACGTAGAAACGGCGCCGTGGCCATTAAGTTTGAGGCTGCCTACCTGCGCTCGCTGGACTTCGCAGCCGCCAAAGAGGCGGACGCTGCCCGAATCTACGCCCGTTACGTGAAGGGCGGGGCCCCCACCGACGCCGACTACAAGATTCTCCAGGATTATCTTTTTCGCTACATCGCCGGCGAAGCTGGGCGGATCGGAATGGCTGTGCATCTCCACACTGGCGGCGGATGTGGCGGCTATTTCCAGATGGAGGGCAGCAATCCTTTGCTGCTCGATTCAGTGTTCAACGACCCGACGCTGCGCAAAACGAATTTCGTGATGCTTCACGGCGGCTCTGGCGGCTTTGAGCAGTTCGTGCCCTATCTGCTGATGAAGCCCAACGTCTACGCCGATTTCTCCGAGCAAACCTGGATGACCTCGCCGCGGCATATCGCCTCCAGCATCCGCTTCATGCTGGAGTTTTATCCCGACAAAGTTTTGTTTGGCACCGACCTTTATCCGCTGACACCGCAGGTGAACTGGGAAGAGACTGGGTATCAGACGGCAACCGCGGGAAGGACTGCCTTGGCCATCGCTTTGACGGGAATGATGCAGGACGGGGAGATCACTCGCACTCAAGCCACCGAGATCGCGCGAAAGGTGATGCGGGGCAACGCCATCAAGCTTTATGGTTTGGATGCCAAGCCCTGATCGTAAAACAACTGCGACGCCCACTTGCAACTTGCAACTCAAGACGTGAAACTGTCCTTATGCGCCTGATCATCAACGGCAAAGACCAGGCCTTCGACCAATCCCTGACCCTTGCCCAGCTAATCGAACAGCTTGGCATGAAGGGCGATCGCGTCGCGGTCGAGCTTAATCGCCAGATCGTCTCCCGCGCGCAATGGCCGGAAACGGCCCTCAACGATGGCGATCATCTGGAGATTGTGCACTTCGTTGGCGGGGGATGACGGCGGTTTTTAAGTTTCTACTTTTGAATACAAGCCGCGAATGAGCATCATTTTCGCCGCTTGAAACTTGAAACTCGAAACCGGAAACTTTCTTTTGTAAACCTTCGATGAATCGCACCTCGCGCGCGGTTGACACCACTCGCCATCAAACTCTAAACTCGAATGTTTGCCCAGTGTTGTACAAAGCTTTCTGTTCTTAGCGCAATCATGCCGGACTTTTATTTTGACCGCTATCTTCCGCTGCTGATTCACATCCTGGTAGCCGGGGTAATCGCCTGTGCCATGGTGACGCTCTCCTATTTCATCGGCCAGCACAAATACAATCCCGCCAAGATGTCGCCCTACGAGTGCGGCATGGAGCCCGTCGGCAATGCCCGCCAGCGCTTTACCGTAAAGTTCTATCTGGTCGGCATGCTCTTCATCCTGTTCGATGTCGAGGCCGTCTTCCTCTATCCCTGGGCCATTGTCCAGCGCTCGCTTAAGGCCTCCGGCTTTGGCATGTTCTGGTTTTGGGAGATGCTGGTGTACATCGGCATCCTGCTGGCTGGTTACTGGTACGTTTGGAAAAAGGGCGTGCTCGACTGGAACACACAAGGTAAGGCGGAGAAGCTCTGATGGGACTCCAGCCGGCCATCACCGCTATCGAGCAGCTGAAAGACCGCCCGGAAGTGGCAGCGTTGCTGGCAGCGCACGCGGCCGCTGTAACCGGCGCCAAGTTCGATCGCAACGAACTCACCATCTGGCTTGACCGCGTCGCTCTGCGCGACGCCTGTCTCACCCTGAAGAACGATCCCCAGCTTCAGTACAGCGCCCTCGCCGATCTTACCTGTGTCGATTGGCATCCGCGCCAACCACGCTTCGAAGTCGTCTACCATCTGTTTTCCATTGCCAACAAGAAATACGTGCGCCTGAAAGTGAAGCTGTCCGGCGAGGATGCCAACATCGATTCGCTGACGCCGATCTGGCCGGGCGCCAACTTCTTCGAGCGCGAGGTCTTCGATCTCTTCGGCGTACGTTTCGACGGACACCCCGACCTCACCCGCATCATGATGCCGGAGAATTGGGAAGGCCACCCCCTGCGCAAGGACTATCCCGTCGAGGGCTACCGTTAATGGCGCACATGACTCCCACCCCGGTGCTGGATCCGTCGCAAGACAAGACGATGATCCTGAACATGGGCCCGCAGCATCCCTCGACGCACGGCGTCCTGCGGCTGCTGCTGGAGATCGACGGCGAGACCATCGTGCGCATCATGCCCGACATCGGCTTCCTGCACACCGGCATCGAGAAGACCTGCGAAGCCAAGTTCTACCAGCAGGTCGTGCCCATGACCGACCGCATCGACTATCTCTGCCCCATGACCAACAATCTCGCCTACTGCCTGGCGGTGGAGAAGTTGTTGGGGATCGAGATTCCGCCGCGGGCGCAGTGGCTTCGCGTCATGCTCAACGAGCTGACCCGCATCAACTCGCACCTGGTCTGGCTGGGTACGCACGCCATGGACATCGGCGCCATGACCGTCTTCCTCTATTGCTTCCGCGAACGCGAAGACGTGCTCCGCCTGTTCGAAGCGGTCTCCGGGCAGCGCATGATGACTTCGTACTTCCGCATTGGCGGGGTGGCGCTGGAGCCGCCGCTGGGCTTCATGGATCGCGTCAAGAAATTCCTCGTACGCTTTCCCGCCGACATCGACGAATACGAGAGCCTGCTGACCAACAATCCGATCTTTGTGAACCGCCTGAAGGACGTTGCCTACATCTCCGCCGAAGATGCCATCGCCTTATGTGCCACGGGGCCGACCTTGCGCGCCAGCGGCGTCGATGTCGACCTCCGCCGCGACCTGCCTTACTCAGGCTACGAGAATTTCAAGTTCAACGTGCCGGTGTCGACGGCCGGCGATGTTTATGCGCGCTATCTGGTGCGTGTCGCTGAGCTGCGTGAGTCGCAGAAGATTGCCATGCAGGCGCTGGAAGGCATGCCCGAAGGCCCGGTGAAAGCGGATGCGCCGAAGGTCGTTCTCCCCGATCGCGAAAAGATGAAGACGCAGATGGAAGCGCTCATCTACCACTTCAAGATCGTGACTGAAGGATTTGCGGTACCGGAAGGCGAAGTGTACATGCCGATTGAATCTCCCCGCGGCGAAATGGGCTATTACGTGGTGAGCGATGGGACTGCCAAGCCGTATCGCGTGCACATGCGCTCGCCGTCGTTTGCGAATTTGCAGTCGCTGCGCAAGATGTGCGAAGGGCGGCTGATCGCCGACGTGGTTGCCGCTATCGGTAGCATCGACATCGTGCTGGGCGATTGCGATCGATAAGAAGCAATTAGCAACTAGCAATTAGCTTTTAGCCCGAAGTTCGAGCACCTTTCGTGAGGACGGGCGAACCGAAGGATTTGAGTGCCGCAGGCACGGCATAACTTAGCCCAGCATGGAGCGACGCCGCAGGCGAGCGGAATGCTGGGTAGGCGAGTAATAAGAGCCTAGTCCCGTAGGGACGGAAGAAGATAGCCCAGCGCTTCAGCGCTGGGTGGGCATGGATTAGGAGCCGAGTCCCGTAGGGACGGCAGAGCAGACCAGCCGTACAGGGCGATATCGATGGACGCTAGGCACGAACTGCGACAGTGTTGGACGCTGCATCGGTGGTCCGAACTGCCATATGGCAGAGCCCGGAGGGCGGCGTCATGATAGCCCAGGACGGAGCGAAAGCGGAGTCCTGGGTAGGCGAGTCATAAGAGCCGGAGTCCCTTTAGGGACGCTAGGCACGAACTGCGACAGTGTTGAACGCCGCATCGGTGGTCCGAACTGCCATAGGGCAGAGCCCGGAGGGCGGCGTCATGATAGCCCAGGACGGAGCGAAGCGGAGTCCTGGGTAGGCGAGTAATAAGAACTGGAGTCCCTTTAGGGACGACACAAGGTTGAGCCGGCCTTTAGGCTGGCGTAGCAAAAAATATGAGCACGACCGACGACAAACGCGAACTGCTGCGCCATGCGCTGGCAACACTGGCCTATCGTGGAGGCAAGGCGCTGCGTGGCGCGCCCGAGGGGTTTGCGGACTTCCGCGTCGCCGAGACCTCACGCACTCCGGGGCAGATTCTGGCGCACCTTGGAGACCTGCTGGACTGGGCGCTCTCCATGGTCCAGAGCAATCAGCGCTGGAATGATTCGACTCCGCTGCCCTGGCATGAGGAAGAGCATCGTTTCTTCGCGGCCTTGCGGGCGCTGGAGGATTACCTTGCGTCCGGGCAACCGCTGGGAGTAAGTCCCGAGAAGCTGGTGCAGGGGCCGATTGCCGACGCTTTCGCCCATGTAGGGCAGATCGCGATGTTGCGGCGAATCGCGGGTTCGCCAGTCAAGGCCGAGAATTATGCTAAGGCTGAAGTTGTAGCCGGCCGTGTTGGACCGGAACAGACACCGCCGAAACGCGAGTTCTGATTTCGTCCCAATGTGCTTTAGCTAGTTGCTAGTTGCTAGTTGCTTCGAAAATGAAATTCTCCGACCAACTCGAACAGCGCTTCACCACCATGGTTGGTCATTATCCAACCAAGCGATCCGTGCTTGTCCCCATGCTGCTTTACATCCAGGATGAGCTGGGCGCGTTGACGGACGAGGCCATCGACGAGATTGCGAAGCGGACCGATTTGTCGGAGCTGGAAGTCCGCAACGTGATCAGCTACTACTCCATGCTGCGCACGCGTCCGGTCGGCAAGTACAACTTGCAGGTGTGTACCAATGTGAGCTGCCTGCTGCGCGGCGCTGAAGGCATTTTCGAGCATTGCAAGAAGAAGCTTGGCGTCGGCAATAAGCAAACCACGCCCGATGGGCTGTTCTATCTGGAGGAAGTGGAATGCATCGGCGCTTGTTCCTGGGCGCCGGCGCTGATGATGAATTACGACTTTCACGAGAACCTGACGCCCGAGAAGATTGACGACCTGATTGAAGGTTTGAAGAAGAAGGAAAAGCAGTAGGGTAAGAGCGGCGCTTTAGCGCAGCGTCGCAGTTGAGCATAAACGGGTAGAGCGGACCTTTAGGTCCGCGTCACAGGCGGTTTATTGAAGGACGAGCCGGATTCAGCCGGCGACACAGGTTTGAGCCGGGCCTAAAGCCCGAAACAGGTGGCTCGGCGTTGGACGCTGGCCTGAAGGCCCGCTCTACCCGATCTGGCAAAAAGCGAACCGCGAATAGCGATAACGCAGAATGGCGTATCTAGTCTCCCATCCCGATGAGGTAAAGGTCGTCTCCAAGCGCTTTGGTTTGGGCGCGACCAACCTCGACCGCTATCTGGAGCTCGACGGCTACAAAGCCCTGCAGAAGGCGCTCACCATGCAGCCCGACGCCATCGTTAATGAGGTCAAGGCGTCCAATCTCCGCGGTCGCGGCGGGGCGGGGTTTCCCACCGGGATGAAGTGGTCGTTCGTGCCCAAGCAGTCGCCCAAGCCCAAATATGTGCTGTGCAACGGCGACGAGAGCGAGCCCGGCACCTGCAAGGACCGCCTCATCTTCGAGCACGATCCGCACTCCGTCATCGAGGGCGTGATGATCGCCGCGCTGGCCGTGGGCTCCAAGACCGGCTACATCTATATCCGCGGTGAATACCGCTATCTTGTCGAGATAATGGAGAGGGCCGTCGCCGACGCCTACGCGCGGGGCTTCATCGGCAAGAACATTTTCGGCTCCGGCGTCGATCTTGAGATCTTCGTGCACTCCGGCGCAGGCGCGTACGAAGTCGGTGAAGAGTCGGCGCTGATGGAGTCGCTGGAAGGGAAGCGCGGCATACCGCGCATCCGTCCTCCATTTCCGGCGGTCGTCGGTCTGTGGGGTGGACCCACGGTCATCAACAACGCCGAGACCCTGGCCAGCGTGCCGCACATTATTCTCGGTGGAGGCGAGTGGTTCGCCCACCTGGGCACTCCGCGCAACGGAGGCACCCGGCTCTTCTGCATGAGCGGCGAACTGGAGCGGCCTGGCGTCTACGAGCTGCCTATGGGCTACAACCTGAAGAAGATGATCTATGACGTCTCCGGCGGCATGGCGAAGGGCAAGAGCCTGAAAGGCGTAGTGCCTGGCGGTTCCTCGGTGCAGATCCTCAAGCCGGATGAGATCGACGTTGCCATGGACTTCGATTCCGTGGCCAAGGCCGGCTCGATGCTGGGCTCCGGCGGGGTAATCGTACTCGACGACCAGATGTGTATCGTGAAGTTTGCCCTGCGCGTCACGCAGTTCTATCAGCATGAGAGCTGTGGCTGGTGCATTCCGTGCCGCGAAGGTACGGATTGGATGAAGAAGACGCTGGTCCGCTTTCACAATGGCGGCGGCGTCATGAAAGACATCGACAATTTGAAGTACCTGGCGGAAAACATGCTGGGACGCACCTTCTGTCCGCTGGGCGATGCGGCGGCGATGCCGATCATCTCCTACATACAGAAATACCGGCAGGAGTTCGAGGACCACCTCGACGGCAAGCCGTGTCGGTATGAGAAGGCGGCGGAGCTAGTGGCCAGTGGCTAGTGATCAGTGGCCAGTTGGTTCTCGGGCTGAAGCCCTCGTCGGGACGACAGGTTTTTTGCGAGAACGACTGAGCTGGTGGCTATAGGGTCCTTCGACTCCGGCTCGCAAAAAGAAGCGAGCCTGCGCTCAGGACGACACGGTTTTGATTTTGGCTAATTGCTAACGGCTAATTGCTAATTGCTAATTGCTGCTTTATGGCTGACGTAACCCTCACTGTCGACGGCAAGAAACTCACCGTTCCCGCGGGGACGCTCCTCATTGAAGCCTGCAAGAGCACAGGCATTGAGGTGCCGTCTTTCTGCTATTACCCCAACTTGTCCTTGCAGGGCGCGTGCCGCATGTGTCTGGTGGAAATCGAGAAGATGCCCAAACTTCAGACGGCGTGCACTACGCCGGTTGCCGAAGGCATGATCGTCACCACCGAGAGCGACAAGATCAAGCAGGCCCGCAAGTCGATGCTGGAGCTGCTGCTCGCTAATCACCCGCTCGACTGTCCGGTCTGCGACGCCGGTGGCGAGTGCGAACTGCAGGACATGACCTTCAAGTACGGCGCTGCCGAATCCAAGTTCATGGACCTGAAGAACCATCGCGACGAGCAGCAGTGGTCGCCGGTGGTGTATTTCGACCGGCCGCGCTGCATCCTGTGTTACCGCTGCATTCGCGCCTGCGGCGAAGGCATGGATGTGTGGGCGCTGGGCATTCAGAACCGCGGCTCGGGTTCGATCATCGCGCCTAATAAAGAAGATCATCTGGAGTGCGAAGAGTGCGGCATGTGCATTGACATCTGCCCGGTCGGTGCGCTCACCTCGGGCGCGTATCGCTATAAGACGCGGCCCTGGGAGA
>JBEKCJ010000075.1:0-20764 GCA_050014935.1 Candidatus Korobacteraceae bacterium | reverse complement strand
TGCGACTGGTAATAGTTGTTCCCTCCGGATGTGCTGCCCACATCGAGCCAATACGCCGTAGCGCCGGGGTAACCGGCCCACCAGAACGGCGCGGAGTTGCCGGTCAGGGTAGATCCGTTGACCGGACCGTAGATTCCCGGCGTCGTTGTCGGCGGATACATGAGCACCCGATTGTTCTCTAAGTCGGCCACGTAGAAATTGCCGCTGCTGTCCAGGGCGACTGCCCAGGGTTGATTTAAGCTGGTAGCGCTGATCCCGCCGTTGTTCCCGGTGCTGGAATTGAAGCTGCCGCCCTGTCCATAGACCCGCGTAGCGGTGGTGCTGCCAGAGAGATAAAAAAGTACCCGATTGTTATAAGCGTCGGCCACGTAGAGATTGCCGCTGCTGTCGAGGGCGAGTCCAGCCGGATTCTCCAAGCTGGTGGCGCTGACCCCGCCGAGGTTCGCGGTGCCGGTGGTGAAGCTGCCCAACTGCCCGTAGACTCCCGTGGCGGTGGTGCTGCCGGAGAGATAGAACAGCACACGACTGTTATCGCCGTCGGCTACGTAGAGATTGCCGCTGCTGTCCACGG
Organism: Candidatus Korobacteraceae bacterium; assembly: GCA_050014935.1. Lineage (GTDB taxonomy): Bacteria > Acidobacteriota > Terriglobia > Terriglobales > Acidobacteriaceae > Bog-257. The sequence continues at coordinate 20,193 of JBEKCJ010000075.1, read as the reverse complement.
CGAGCCCAGTCGGAAAAGCTAAGCTGTTGGCGCTGATCCCGCCTTTGTTCGCGCCGCCGGTGCTGAAGCTTCCGCCCTGCCCGTAGACCCGCGTGGCGGTGGTGCTGCCGGAGGGATAGAACAGCACCCGATTGTTGTATTGGTCGGCCACGTAGAGGTTGTTGTTGCTGTCCAGGGCGACTGCTGTCGGAAGGTCTAAACTGTTGGCGCTGATCCCGCCGTTGTTCGTGGTGTTGGTGGTGAAGCTTCCGCCTTGCCCGTAGACGCGCGTGGCGGTCGTACTGCCGGCGGGGTAGTACAGAACCCGATTGTTACCGTAGTCGGCCACGTAGAGATTGCCGTTGCTATCCAGGGCAATACCGTAGGGTCCGAGTAAGCTGTTGGCGCTGATTCCGCCGTTGTTCCCACTGCAGCAGGTGAAGCTGCCCATCTGCCCGTAGACCCGGGTAGCGGTGGTGCTGCCGGCGGGGTAGTACAACACCCGCGAGTTTTGTTGGTCGGACACGTAGAGATTACCGCTGCTGTCCACGGCGAGCCCATCTGGATCATGTAGGCTGTTGGCGCCGAGCCCGCCTTGGTTCGGGAAGTTGGTGGTGAAGCTGCCCAACTGCCCGTAGACGACATCCGCAGTGGTGGACTGAGCGAAGCTAAGGGTGGAAAGCAGGGTCGCAGCGATGGCTACGGCCAGTATAGAAAGTCGACGAAGTTGCATGGAATCTCTCCTCGGTACAGCGGTCTCTCAGGGCCGAGACGGTACCGCGAAGAGTTCGCGCCCGTCTGAACAAACAAAGAACGCCGCGAGTATCCTCGAAGGGAGATCTGCCAGCAAGGCACGGCCGGTCATTTTTGGGTCATCGGCAACTAATCTTGGATAAACTGCTGACAATAATGATGTTAGGATGACTCTCACTTACTGATGGGTGCGCTGATCGGAAGGATTTTCATTTGCCAAAATGGGAAATCGATAGGAACTCTGCGAGGGCGATAGTACACTTTGGTGCAACATCCTCAACTTGGCCATCTTGAGGAACACGCCGCCAGATCGCGTCCGCTTCGGCGCCTTTGAACTCGACCTCAAGGGCGGGGAACTGTATTCGGCGGGCACGACAGGTAACGGCGCCGCAAGCAGAATCATCCTCTCGAAGCAGCCGTTCCGGTTGCTGCTCCTGTTGATCGAGCGCGATGGCGCGATGGTCACACGTGAGGAAATCCAAAAGACGTTCTGGCCGAACGACACCGTCGTCGAGTTCGACCACAGTATCAATGTAGCCATTGGCAAGCTGCGCAAGGCGCTCGGCGACTCCGCCGACGCGCCGCAATACATTGCCACCGTGGCCAGCCGCGGCTACCGGCTCATAGTGCCGGTGGAGCGGATATCGGTCGCCGAGAATTCTCCCTGTGATGCAGTTACCCAGGTGGCAGGCGGTGCCGGAGCTGCAGCACAGCTTCAGCCCACAGCAGCCGTTCTGCTCGGCCAAACCGTTTCGCACTACCGCATGCTCGACATTATCGGCGGCGGCGGCATGGGCGTGGTGTATCGCGCCGAGGACCTCAAACTCGGCCGGCGCGTCGCCATGAAGTTTCTCCCGGAAGAGATGGCGACCGATGCCCTGACCCTGCAGCGCTTCGAGCGCGAGGCGCAGACAGCCTCGTCGTTGAACCACCCTAACATCTGCACCATTTACGAGTTTGGAGAGCACGAAGGCCGACCCTTCCTGGTGATGGAATTGTTGCAGGGTGAAACCTTGCGTGACCGCTTGGCCGCTGCGGCGAGGGGAATTCCGCTGGAGGAACTGCTGGACGTCGCCCTTCAGGTCAGCGATGGTCTGCAAGCTGCACACGAGCAAGGCATCATTCATCGCGACATCAAGCCGGCAAATATCTTTCTTACCAACAAGGGCGTGTGCAAGATTCTGGACTTCGGATTGGCGAAGCTGCTGGAATTGTCCGAACCAGAGGCCGAACGACAACCCTCTCACGGCCTCCAGCATTCGACGACTGGGGAAACCAGCCTTAGCCGCGCCGGCGCGGCGATGGGCACAGCGGGCTACATGTCGCCGGAGCAAGTGCGTGGTGAAAGGCTGGACGCGCGCAGCGACTTGTTTTCTCTGGGGTTAGTGCTGTACGAGATGGCCACTGGCCGGCGCGCATTCACCGGAGAGACCGAGGAACTGGTGCATGGCGCGATCGTCCACGAGCCACAGGTCCCGGTCCGCGATCTGAACTCCACACTCCCGCCTGAGCTGGAACGAATCACCAACAAGGCGCTGGAAAAGGGCCGCGAGCGCCGCTACCAGTCAGCGATGGAGATGCACGCCGACCTGGAGGAAGTCAGGAGTGGGAGACCATCGCGGGCCCTTCAGTTCTGGACGGCGGGCACAGCGGTCGCTCTGGGCGTGATCCTTGTTGTGGCTGGCTTGCCGTACTGGCGCTCACATAGCGGCCCCAAGCTCACCGACAAGGACACCATCGTGCTGGCCGAATTCGATAACAAGACTGGAGACGCGGTCTTCGACGATGCCCTAAAGCAGGCGTTGACCATTCAGTTGAAACAGACACCCTTCCTCAACCTGGTCTCCGGTAGCACGGTGAATGAGACATTGAAGCTGATGGAGCACTCCACCGACGACCGCCTGACCTCGACCGTCGCGCGCGAGGTTTGCTTGCGCACCGGCAGCAGGGCCTTGGTAGGAGGCTCGATTGCGCAGTTGGGCAACCAGTATGTGATTGGCCTGAAGGCGGAGGATTGCAGCACGAAGGACGTGCTGGCGGAGACGCAGGAAACAGCAGCAGGCAAGGACGCTGTGCTCAAGGCGTTGGACAAAGCTGCGAGCGCGTTGCGCAGCAAGCTGGGAGAACCGCACCCCTCGATCGAGAAGTACGCTACTCCTCTGGCAGCAGCGACTACCTCTTCTCTGGAGGCGCTGCAAGCGTACAGCCTGGGATGGAAGGCAAAGCTCGCCAACGGGGATACCACCGCGCTGCCCTTCTTTGCGCGGGCAGTGGAACTCGACTCAAATTTTGCCACGGCCTATCGAGCGATGGCGGCTGCCTACGGCGGATTAGGCGAGGTCGAGCGGGCGCAGGAGAATGCCCGAAAGGCTTACGAGCTGCGCCAGAATGTAAGCGAGCGCGAACGCTTCTTGATCGAAGGAACCTACTACTTGATGGCTACAGGGGAACTCGAAAAGGCTATTCAAATCTACGAACTTTGGAAGCAGACTTACCCAAGAGACGCATATGTTTACATAGCCGAGGGAGATATTTACCAAGTGCTCGGAAACCTTGAACAGGCATTAGAGGAACACCGGAAGGCACTCCCCTTGGAACTGCAGAACCGGAGCGTCTATGTCAACCTTGGCTTCGACTACGTCGGACTAGGCCGGCTGGACGAAGCGGAGGCGATGTACGGGCGGGCGGGGGAGGAATTCCTGCTCCAGTACCGCTACCCGCTGGCTTTTCTGAAGGGCGATTCGGCCCAGATGGCCCAGTTGCTCTCGGCCGCTATGGGTAAGCCCGAGGAAGACATGGTGCTGGCCATGCAAGCCGATACCGAAGGCTGGCATGGCAAACTGAAGGCCGCGAACGATTTGACCCGGCGCGCGATGGATTCAGCCGAGCACAACGACGCGAAAGAGACCGCCGCAATGTACCAGGCATCGGCTGCGCTGCGCGAAGTCGAGATGGGTAACCGGAAGCAGGCGCGCGCCGAAGCCCATGCCGCATTGAAGGTGGCGCCAAATCGTGACGTGAGGGTTGTAGCCGCGCTGGCGCTGGCACGATCGGGAGATACGGCAGCGGCAGAGAAGCTGGCGGCCGAACTCGACAAGCAATTCCCGGTGGACACTCTGGTGCAGAAGTATTGGCTGCCCACCATTCGAGCGGCTGCCGCATTGGATCGTAAAGACCCGAGCCGGGCCGTCGAGCTATTGAAGGTAACGAGCGCTATAGAGCTGGCCTGGGCGCCCGCGCAAGCCAACGTGTTCCTATGCCCGATTTACATGCGTGGCGAAGCCTATCTGATGCTGCGCGACGGCAAAGCAGCGGCAGCGGAATTTCAGAAGTTCGTCGACCACTACGGCCTGGTGGGAAATTTTCCCTGGGGTGCTCTGGCTCGCCTGGGACTGGCTCGGGCTTACGCCCTCGACGCCAGCAAAGACTCCGCTACCCGCGATAAGGCTCGCGCGGCCTATCAGAATTTCCTTACCATCTGGAAGGACGCTGATCCCGACATCCCCACCTATAAGCAAGCCAAAGCCGAATACGCGAGGTTGCAGTGAGATGATGACCTCGTAACACGGCTGTTTCGTTTTCTATTCGTTCATTTCGCTGTAGATAGAAATGTAGCTGCCGGATCCTCGGCGGAGAGCAAGTATCATCCGCTGGCAGGAGATCACCTGATAAGGAGGAACCGGTATGAAGCAAAGTCTACAGGCAGCTCAACGAGCAGCAACCAACCAGCCTTGCGCTGGTAACACCATCGGGATCGACCTCGGCGATCGCTGGAGTCGTTACTGCACCTTGGACACGAGTGGCACAATAACCGAAGAAGATCGTGTTCGCACCACGGGAGACGCGCTGCGAGAGAAATTTGGAAAACCTTCTCCGACGCGCATGGTGATTGAGGCCGGCACGCATTCTCCATGGGTGAGTCGGCTGCTAGAAGAGGTTGGCCATCAGGTGATCGTTGCCAACCCGCGCAAGGTACGGCTGATCTACGAGAGCGATCGCAAGAACAAATGGAAGATTCTCTGAGGAAGGCGCTAGCAGAGGTAGAAGAGGGTACAGTTGCAGGACCTGGGACGGAATACGCTGGAGGATCTCCTCATGTTATCGCCCACGCACTGAATGCAGAGCTAAGCCGCATAGTTCCGCCGCCCATCGGACCGCTTGGAAGAGCGGCGTTCTATGACTGGACACGCTGGGGCGCGCGATCACCGAAGCGTCAATATAAGGTCGACGCCGCATCGATATGCCCGGTTCGACGATGGCCGAACGTCTTCATCCGTGGAATCAGCTAACGAGGGATATGATTCCTAAGTCGACTCGTCTCATCTTCATCAACGGCCAGCGGCACGACGCCGACTTCGAGCTGACTATCTGGAGTGTTGACTGTCCGGAAATGTGAGGGGATTCGCGTCTGGACTTTGGAGTCGAGACTCACCAACTGGTTGCCGGGACTTTCATAGTGGTCGAAGACGACGCTATCCGAAGCACTGCTATCTAACGAAGGGACCTCCTCCGTCGAAAACTCGGTGGCGGTTCTTTTTGATTTAGCCGCAATGTGGCATTTCTTTAAGGGCGGGACTGGCTCTTAACTGAATTGTTGACAAGGAGGCCCGACGGCAGCCAGCCTTTTTCAGGCCTTGGGGCAAGCCCGGGCGCAGCGGCCTCTCCCCGAACAAGACGAGTCTTAGACAGGCATTTTATTCCGCGCGCTATGCAGCGACATCCTAGTCGACGCGTTCACGTTCCTTCATTCCGCCGGCCAGGGCCACCAGCCAGGTTTTCAGGATGACATACAGCACCGGAATAAAGATGAGATTCAGAACGGTGGAAAATAACATCCCTCCAACGATCGCAGTCCCCACCGAGTGCCGTCCGCGTTTGCCTGCGCCGCTCGCAAAGTAGAGGGGCAACACGCCCAGAATAAACGCAAACGAAGTCATCAAGATCGGCCGCAACCGCAGCTCGGCTGCCTCAATCGCCGCCTCGACGATGGAACGGCCACGCCCAATTAGCTGCTCGGCGAACTCTACGATTAAGATCGAGTTCTTCGCCGAAAGTCCAATCAGCAAGACCAGCCCGATTTGAACGTAAACATCGTCCACCAATCCGCGCAGCGAGACGAACAACAAGGCGCCCAGCACCGCCATGGGCACGGCCAGCAGAATAATGAAAGGCAGGGCAAAACTCTCGTACTGTGCGGATAGCGTTAGATACACAACCAGCAAACCCAGGGCGAAGATGATGATGGCCTTGCCGCTGGCTTCTACTTCTTCCAGTGCCAACCCCGACCAGCTATAGGACATGCCTTGCAACATGTTCTGCTTGGCTAGATCTTCCATCGCTTTCAGGCCCTGGCCAGAGCTGTAGCCAGGAGCAGCGGCACCGTCGATTTCCGCCGACCGAAACAGATTGAAGTGGTTGATGACCTGCGGCCCTGAGGTCTCCTTGAGCGACACGATATTGTCGAGAGGTACGAGGCCATTCCTATCCGACCGCACGTAGTACTGTCGGAGGTCACGCGAGTTCATGCGGAATGGTTGATCCGCCTGCACATAAACGCGATAAGAGCGATTGTTGAAGTCGAAATCATTTACTCTGGCAAGAGCGCTCGAGACTAGCGAATTCGCCGAACGCGTGAAGAAGGATTTTTCCGGCGGCGTACGCAGCGGCGTAAACGGAACGCCGACCTTGGTCTCCTTGGAGAATTCGTTGAGCAGCAATTACCTGAAAGCGAGGCCGACGCAGCTGCGTTGCTGTTTCAGGCGATGGCGCTGTGTGGAAATGTCCTCGGCCCGCATCACCATTTTCGTGTAGCAAAGACCAAGCACCACACGAACCTATTTGTCTGCCTTGTAGGAGACACAGCGAGCGCCAAGGGAGAGGCCCTAGATTGGGCAAAGGATCTGCTACATCAGGCCGATAACACATGGGAAGGCGTGAGTGGCCTTAACTCCGGAGAAGGCATCGCAGCCATTGCGTTAGACGACGATGGGGACGAAGGGCAAGGTGCTCCGAAAAAGGTCAAGCCTGTCACGTTCTTGGAAACCGAATTTTCGCGGCTGCTCGAAGCTTCATATCGAAAAGGCAGCACAGTGGGAATGACGTTACGTCGGGCGTGGGACGAGCTGACATTTCAGGTGCTTAATAAGAACTCTCCCCTAAAATCAAGGGCCCTCGTGTCACTGATTGGCCACATTACGCCAACGGAGCTGCGCCAGAAAATGGCCGGCATCGACATCGGCAACGGGTTTGCCAACCGGATTCTGTGGGTTAGGGTGAGGCCCAGCAAAGACCTGCCAGAATCAGGCAGGGATCTGGATTTTTCCGATCTGGCTCAGCGTCTGAATCAAGCGAGACTGGTAGCTCACGAAATAGGCGAAATGCAACTTGACCGAGAAGCATCCGAGCTGTGGCGTTCGTTGTATGGACAACTCAAGCACAGGCCCGACAATGCTTTCGGGCAAGTCACGGCCCGGGCGCGACCAAACGTAATACGGATGGCAATGATTTACTCCCTGCTGCCACCGAAAGAGAGCGCCGCAATTGAGTGCTCGCCACTCAGCGTACAGCCGTTTCGGACGATCGGACTGGAACCGTTGCAAGCTGCTTTGGAGGCCTGGCGCTTCGCCGAGCGGTCGGCTTACCAGCTATTTTCGGAACCAGAAGACCCGAGTGCCACGAAAATCATGAAGTTCTGTACAGGTTGTCCGAGAAGCAGGTCCGAGATTATGGCTGACCTCTTCCAGGGACATATCTCAGCAGCTAGGTTGCAGGAATTGCTCACCCCGCTCCTGAGCAGGGGACGGCTGGTCGCGGTGAAGAATGCAAGCGGTAGGCCTGGCCGGCCGAGCGAGCTGTTCTTGGCAACGAATTAATTAGCAATTAGCACGGAATTCCCTTGCGCTTGAACCACTGAATTACTTCGCAAGTACTCACGAGTACTTGTTTGTTTGATTGATAAATAAGCAAGTTAGAGAACGAAAAAAAGAACGATGCGAGCTAACTAATTAATTCGATGTGCCTGCCGCTCCCCTGTCGTGACTCGTTGCGAAGAAACTGCTGTTTGAGACACTGAGGAGAGAAAGCTACTATGCCAGAAAATGCTTATTCGGATTCCGGGAGTTCGCCGCCGAGGACACTAGAACCCTTCGCATCGGCGGACGAGGCAGCAGTTTTTCTGTCGATCAGCCGCCGCTATCTCCTCGCACTTGCCCGCGGTGGACTAGCCGGCGCCTATGCTTTGGGAACCGGTACCCAGCGCAAGATCTGGGTTTTCCGCCTCTCGGAGCTTGCCGACGCCATCGTACTGCGAAGCGCAAACACTTCGGCAGCAAAACCCCCGAAATGCGTTACTATGCCGAGCAGGCAGTCTCCACGCTGAAAGAGGAACTATGGCTTATCAGCGAGGAGCATTACGCAAAGTACACCGCAAGGCGGGAGAAATCTGGGTGCTGCGTTACCGGGTCACACATGCGGACGGCCGAAGGGTTGAGAACACGCTGCCGGTCGGCCTCGTTCGGGATTTCCCGAAAGGGAGGGACGCCTGGCGTGAAGTGGATCGGTTAGGCCTGCTCATCCGCATCAACGACGAATCAACTGATACGCGCATTCGCTTTGACGCTCTCGCCGAGCATTACCTGAAGGCAGATTTTGGGGCCGATGCTGTGCGCCCGAAGTCCGTTAACACCATTCCCATCGTCGAGCATTGTGTCCGTGACTACCTCTGCAAGCGCTGGGGCGGGGAAATCGCTGAAGACATTAAGGCGCTTGAGCTGCAACGCTGGCTTAAATCGCTGCACGATGAGCAGGAGCTTGCATGGACGACGATAGCGAAGATTCGGGGGATCATGCTCCGGGTCTACAAAGTCGGCGTCCTGCATGACCTGGTGACCGTTAACCCGGTTGGGCCTGTCGAAACCCGGTCTAAGAGCAACTACCGGGCAATCGTTATCACTCCGGCCCAGACTTTCGCGATCCTCAAATCCCTGACCAACGCGCTCCATTTCGCGCTGGTGCTGACCTGTGCGGCGACGGCCCTTCGAGCTTCGGAAATTCTGTCGCTGCGCTGGGAGGACGTTAGGTGGGAGGAGGGAAGAATCCGCGTATCAAAGCGGTGGGCGAAGGGGGCGGATGGAGAGACCAAAACGGAAGCTTCGGACGGCTACGTTCCGCTGCATCCGTTGTTGGCTGACCATATGCGGGAATGGGGTGAACAAACGCCTTACGCGAAGGGATCGGACTTTGTATTCCCGTCACTGAGGGCGCGAGGCAAGAAACCTGTCTACGCCTCAACGTTCGTCGCTGACTATCTGCGGCCTGCGGCGAAAGGTGCAGGGGTTGCCATCGCAGACGGCCAGCGATTTGGGCTCCACAATCTTCGTCACTCACTCAGCAATTGGCTGGTGAACAAGGGAAAGATTGAACCCAAGACAGTACAGGGCATACTGCGGCATTCAAAGATCCAGACCACCCTCGATCTTTACACGCAAGAGGACGGGGACGAAACACGGGCGGCGCAGGGTGAGTTCCTGGCGGCGCTGGGGATGAAAACGCAGGCAATCCAATGAATTATGGATTGGATTGTGGATCGGGATTTTCAAACCATCATCCCATAACCGCTTTGGAATGATGGCGGGGTCGACGGGACTCGAACCCGCGGCCTCTGCCGTGACAGGGCAGCGTTCTAACCAACTGAACTACGACCCCGCTTTTTGTTTGCAGTGGGTTAGCGGAAACCCTTGTAGACAAAACAGCGCAAACTTGCCCGGTTGAGCTCTTACAATTTTCTTCCCAGCCGAACGTCATCAATTGTAGCAGATTGCCTTGCATTGGCGGACATGTTGCACCCGCGTGACTGAAAAGATGCAGGCGAAAACGCCGGGGCCAACGTATTACATAGTGGAGAAGGGTTTCAAAGACACAAGTTCATCTCCCGAGGGAGGCATCGTAATGCGCCAATTTTCTCTGAACTTACGGTTCGCATCGGGGACTCTTGTAGCCCTGTTGGTTTGCCTGACTATCGCTTCCCTTCTTGGAAGACGAGCGCCGGTTCTGGCTGGAGGTTCTTTGCCCGGAAACCAGCAGAATACGCCTGCCAACATGTCGGATGGCAAAATGGCCCACATGTATATGACGTCGCTCAGGGTGCCAGCGCCTGGCGACCAAGCGAAGGCCGACGCCATCGTGGCGGCGGCTAAATCAGCCATGGCGCCCTACCAGGATTATCGTAAGGCCCTGGCTGAGGGCTTTGTCATCTTTCTTCCGAACATTCCGCAAGCGCAATATCACTTTACGAAGAGCGAGAATGGACGCGAGGCGCGGTGGCGCTTCGATCCCTTGAAGCCGACCTCGCTGCTCTACAACAAAACGGCCGACGGCGGCTACAAGCTGGAAGGGGTGATGTACACAGATCGGGTCGACGCCAGTGAAGATGAACTGAACGAGCGAATCCCGCTCAGCGTTGCGCGCTGGCATCAGCACGTCAATTTTTGCAAAGCGCCAGCCGGGAAGAAGCTCGAATATTTTGGCCCGCACGCCAAGTTTGGACTACTGGGGTCGATAGACACCAAAGAAGCGTGTGAGGCTGAGGGCGGTGAGTTTTATCCTCACGTACTCGGATGGATGGTCCACGTATACCCGTATGAGACCGATCCGAAGAAGATCTGGTCTACGGACGATGACGACCATGGCCACGACAATATGGACCACTCAGCCATGCCAGGGATGAAAATGAACTAAGCTGGGTCCTCTGCGACCACCGTTCATTTCTCCCAGGCAAAAATCTGCTTCCAGTCGTTCTTCATGCTGATCACCGTCCAGCCTTTCGCTTTAGCCTCATCGTACAGGGCTTGGCTGAAAGTGCCGACTTTGGTGTCAGGCAATCCGTGGGCTGGACCATACGCGTACTCGCGGGTCGCGTCGTCATGCAGCACCAGCATCTCCAGCGAAGCTCCGCCGCTCGCCTGGGTGTATTCCAGCATCTCGCGATCGCCCTCGGTGTTGCCGAACGCCGCCTTGGGATGCTTTCCAATGAACAGGTAGATATCTTCCGCCTTGCCGGCGCCGTTGTTATTCAGCAGAAGCTTCGGGTTGCGCATCAGGATGCCCTGGCCTTCTTTGTTGTACGTGTACTGGGTATCCAGCGCCGAGCCGATGATCTGCTCCGGGGGAATACCATACACCTGCTGCGCATATGTACGTACAAAGTCCTGCCCTCCGCCGGTTACGATGTAGGTCTTGTAGCCGTTGTCCCGCAAATACTTCATCACTTCGATCATAGGCTGGTACACCATTTGCGAGTAAGGTTTGTCGAAGCGGGGATGCTTCGCCGTCGCCCACCAGTCTTTCACGATGGTCTGGAAGGCATCCGCAGTCATGCCGGTGTGCGTCGCCATGGCGATGACCTCGATGTCCTTGGTGGTGAATTTTGCCATTGCCGCTTTGTCGCCGGTAACGATGGCCTTGAACGGCATCGTGGTTTTCCATTCCGGATGCTGCGGCGCAAGTTCGGCTACGCGATCGAACGCAAATAGCACCTGCGAGTAGATTGGCTGCTCGACCCAGGTCGTGCCGTCCTGATCGAAGGTGGCAATGCGGTCCTCCGGAGCAACGAACTTGGGATTGCTCTTGTCGGTGGTGGTTTTGACGAAATCGAGGATGGCCTGCTTGGCCGGCCCATCGTTCCACGAAGGTAAAGGATCGGCGGCAACTGTAGCCGACGGTTGGCCCGACGTGGTGGCGTTGGCTGCCAGGCTTGTGGAGGAAGCACTAAAGATGAAAAGCAGAGAGCACAATAATGTCGAGAGTAATGCCACGCGTGGTTTCATTTCGGTGTCTCCTGAGCCGGCAGCCCGCTCGCTTAAAGTGTAGGTCCTACTACTTGGAAAAGACGACAAAAAGAGTTCGCAGCCAACTGAAACCGCAGTATAATCCCGCCAGCTCCAACCAAACTTAACTGGGATCCGGTTGACCTTTGATCGCTGCCATCGTGGGATTCCTGACGCGTCGCTGCGGCAGTGAATTCAGGGATGCTCACCCGGTCGCCCCTCTTCACAAACTCGATTCTGGCGCCTTCGTAGCGCCCACTCTGCAGGAGGAAGCATGAGATCGTCAAAGTTGTTTCTCCAGGCTGTGCTGCTGTTACTGGCCGTGTGCGCAACGCAGGTTTTCGCGCAAGCCCCTCAACGCCCGCCAAACACCGGAGTCTTTCAGGGAGTCCAGGCTCCGCTGTCGCCCGCGCTTCGCTATCTGGCTTCGGACGCCGGAAAGCAAGTCTTGCTGCACACGCCCAACCCGGGGGCGCCGGCGCTGCTGAAGTGGTTCCATCCTGAAGCCCTGGGCCAGTATCCGCAGAAACCGCTCCTCAAACTAAGGCCGGCCAGTTCGGTCCACCCCGACGTCCATCAGAATACGGTTGTCGTGACCGGTTGTGGTACCGGTTCCGGCACCATTATGAACCTGGAGCCGGCAACCAATGCCGTAGGCCAATACGGGCCCATGGTTGACTTTCTGTTGAGCGCACTCGGTTCCGGCAAGGACTTGGTGGCCGAATACGGTGAGGACCTGCGTTGGGAGTTCGGAACATTTGATTCGTATTCGGCGATGTATGTGCATCGCGATCCCACGGTCGCCTGCTACGGCGGAACGGACTTCGAGATGGGCAATCCTCCCATTGCCGACCCGTTTAACAGCGGCGAGACGATCCAGGGTGGTTTGGGGGCGCGCCTATTGGCCGACCCTGGTACCGGTTCCCGTCCCGCGCAGTTCATCCTGGCTGACCTGCGCTTTGATTACATCACTTCAGGTGTTGGTTTGCGCCGCATTCCCGCCACCAACCTGGAATCCACCACCACATGCCCGGCGGGCACGCTCACCTCAACTCAGGAGGCAACCTGCGCTGGCTCGACTGCGATCATCGTGGACGCCAGTGAGGATAATATGGCCGACACGCCGGCCCTGGGCCAGGATCCCCGGACCAGCGGAACCGGAGCCGGCGATATCTACATAGTCAGCCCTTCGATTCGCGATCTCCGTACCGTGGTTCTTCTCACGGCGTGCAAAGGAGCGTTTGCCACAGCTTCCGATTGCTCCAGCCCGGTCCTGCTCAACGGCAGCCTGGATGGCGGGATGCCCAGCGTGGCCGTCGTCGGCGGCGGACCTAATGCTGGCGCGATTGCGATCTCGTACGTCACCGACGCGGGCTTCTATTACGTGTCGTGTACCCCGGCGGGCGCGCCCAATCCGCCCGTTTGCTCAAACTCCAGCCTGATTTATACGGATGAGAACCTGTACTACACTCTGACGAATAACCCAGGCTTCATTCCCCCCACCTGGCCCGTGCTTGCGGCCCGCACCGACACTGGCGGCCAGACCCTCTTCCTGGTGTGGTCGAACTGCAAATTGGCGCCGGCGGGACTGTATGGCTGTCCCCAATCACAGATCGTGATGGCGACGGCCACCGCGGTTACCAGCCCGACGTGGACCTACCGCCATATCAGTGGGGCATCGGGTCAGCATTACATGCCCTCCGTTAGCTTCGACTCCGGTCAGGACATCATCAATGTTGGTTATTACTCGTCGGGATCGGACCTCTATAAGAACCGTGTGCTGATGGCGCTCAACCAGTTTGCTCCCGGTACGGTCACGCCGGAGAGCACCATATTCCTCACCGGCGACTACGATTCCGTCCAGGGAGATGGCACCGATGGTCACTCTTACTACGACTACACAGTCGGAGACTATGTAGGCTTGGCTGCTCACGGGGGCTCTGCCTCAGGTAGCAGTCGCTTGTACATGGGCTTTACCAACAACACACGTTGGGGCATTTACTCAGGTATCGGCAATTCGCAGGCCGATAACAACGTGTCGCGGGTTACGTACTAACCTCTGCATTGCCGAATGAGCCAACTGTCGGCCCAGTCTTCTCGCGCTGTCGGGAAGGCTGGGCCGCTTCCCCGGGCGACTGCGTATGGTCACTGCGTACGCCTCGCAAATTGTCCCGCACAGCGCCTGAGATATAAGATGAGTGGGCGGCTGGTGGTGCGGGCTTGATCCATTACCGACTCACCGTGAACTGTTTGGGGTGCCCGGCACGCGATGCAGTATTTCGCCGCTAGTCTTACCGCGATTCAGGGCGATGACTCGTACCGATCAAATAGCGTCCCGCTTGAGAGAAAATCCGGCCATTACCGATTTCGCAGAACCGAATGAGGTCCTTTCGTCTGCTGTGACACCTTCTGCCCTGGGATCGCTACGGGTTGCTCTGGTCCACGATTGGCTGGTAAACATGCGAGGCGGCGAAAAGGTACTGGAACTCATTTGCCGCAGGTTTCCGGACGCGCCACTCTGGACCTTGCTCTATGTCCCCGGCTCAGTTAGCCGTACCATTGAAGACCGGCAAATTAGAACCAGCCTTCTACAGTCACTACCCTTTGCTCCCACAAAATACCGGCACTACCTGCCGCTGTTCCCATTATTCGCCGAACTAACCAAAGTCCGCGATTTCGATCTTGTAATTTCGTCATCCCATGCGGTAGCGAAAGGGATGGTCAAGAAGGGTAAAGACTGCCGGCCTCTCCACATCTGCTACATCCACACGCCCATGCGTTACATCTGGGACCGCTTCGACGATTACTTCGGCGCGGATAAAGTAGGCGCCTTCGCCTCGCAATTCTTTTTTCGCCCTCTATCCAGAATGCTTCAGGCTTACGATAAAGAAACTGTCGACCGGGTCGACGTATTCATCGCGAACTCTAGATTTGTAGCCGAGCGGGTAAAGCGTCTCTATGGCCGCGACGCCGAAGTCCTGCCTCCTCCGGTCGATGTGGAGTCCTTTGCTGCTGCAAAGCGAGCGCCTGAGGACTGGTACCTGATGGTTAGTGCTCTAGCCCCTTACAAACGAGTTGACCATGCCATCCGCGCGTGTGCGAGTCTGGGAAGGGATCTGAGGATAGTAGGTTCCGGTCCTGAAGAGAAGAAGCTGAAGTTTCTTGCCCGCGATGTGGGCGCGAATGTCGAATTTATGGGATTCGTCGATGGAGCGGACCTCGTCGAATACTATCGCCGCGCTAGAGGACTATTGTTTCCAGGTGTAGAGGATTTTGGCATTGTTCCAGTGGAAGCTATCGCGACTGGTTGTCCGGTAGTGGCGTTTCGCAGGGGTGGGGTCCTAGACTCCATGACCGATGAAACCGCCGAACTTTATTCGGAGGAAACGGTAGAGGGGTTGCGTGAGGCGATCGTCAGCTTTGAAAATCGAAGCTTCTCAGAGCAGGAACTGCGGGACCGCGCCGCCAGGTTTGCTCCAGAGTGCTTCCTGAGCCGCTTCGAGCAGATTCTTGAGCGCGCTTTAAATGACTGGCGTCTTCGGCACGGGGCAAACCTCGACTAGTTCATTGACCTTATGAGGGACCTGTAGCATGCCGCGAAAAGTTACCGGAGGTAGGCTTCGGGATGTTCCGATATGAGTACCTTAGTCCTGGATGCACGCTGGTTAAATACTGGTCTGGGGACTTATACCCTCAATCTGATTCGTGGTCTCCGCCAGTATGGCGATTTTGATGTACGGCTGTTGACTTTGCCGAGATATCAGGAGTCTCTCCGGCAGTACAATTATGAAGTGACCGTAGTAGATGTCCCCATCTATTCGGTTAGCGAGCAGTTCAGAATACCCCGGGCAGCGCACGGCTTGGATCTTTTACATGTACCGCACTATAACGCCCCGGTCATGCGCAGGGGCAATCTAGTAGTCACAATCCACGATCTGACTCACATCCTGGATGCTACCCAAAGAAAGTCTCTAAAGAGCTGGGTATATGCCCAGCCAATGCTGAGACTGACTGCCCTTCGAGCAGATCATATTTTCACCGTTTCCGAATATTCGAAGCGCCAGATTACGGAACATCTGCGCGTAGATGCAAGCAAGGTCTCCGTTGTATATAACGCCATTGGACCGCACATCTTTCCCGAGCCGAGAGATGCGGCGCGCTCCAAGATCCAGCGGGACATCTCTTTCGATGGGCCGTACATCCTATTTGTCGGAAATCTTAAGCCGAGCAAAAACGTTGCCGGGCTGCTGAAGGCCTTCGCCATTGTAAAGACGCGAGGCAGATTATCGCACCGGCTGCTTGTGATTGGTGACGACACGGCAGGCCGGAGCGCGATGGGAAAGCTCTCCCACGAGCTAGGCTTGGACGGCGCAGTGATGTTTGTCTCCAAGGTCAGCGACGACCAGTTGCGGGCCGCCTATTCAGGCGCGGACTTGACTGTCCTGCCTTCGTTTGAAGAAGGGTTCGGATTGCCCATCATTGAATCGATGGCTTGTGGAACCCCGGTGGCGTGCTCGGATTCCGCCTCGCTGCCTGAGGTGGGAGAGTTGGCAGTAGAATACTTCGATGCTCACGACGCCGAATCCATGGCTAGTGCTATCGAAAGAGTGTTACTGTCTTCGGATCGCTGGCGCGAGTTGCAGCGGCTAGGGCTGGAGCGGGCGGGTTGCTTCACCTGCGAGGAGTTTGCGCAGCGTCATTTGGTGGTGTATCGCAGATTCCTGCGCTGACTGATTGACGCCGGGCTTCGGCTGCACTTTGATACACTAGTGGCCGAATCGCGGACCACAAATAATGCTTGAGGTGATAATTCGTCCATGAGAAACAAGGCACTCGCTTGGTCGTTCGCTAGTCTGCTCCTCACAGCTACGATGCTTCGGCCTCAGAGCTCTGCGGCCGCCGCCGTTCCACCTCAAACGGCGGTCGGAAGCGCGAAGTTAGTGATCTATCCCGCGCCGGCGGGTGAGCCGCTATCAACTGCCTACAAATTGCAAGTCGGCGGCCGGGATGTTCCTGTGTACTTACTACGAGTGTCGCCGCAGGACAAGACCCTACGCCTTAATTCAGTGGACGATAAGTCACAGTACGGCTTGAAGTATGACCAGGCCGCGATGGCCTACTTTGACGCCGATGGCACGGTCGATATGACAGTGACTTTCAGCGGGCCAGTCAGTGCAGCACGGCTTCTGCCGGCTGGGCCGAACCCGGTCCAGGTCCAGGGCAACACCATACGGTTCAGCGCAAGCTCGCCGCAGAACCTTACCCTGGAGGTAAATCACCAGCTGGTCCAGACCCTGCATATCTTTATTAATCCCATCGAGACTGGCGCACCTTCGCCCAAGGATGCGAATGTTGTCTACCTGGCTCCTGGGACTCATGCGCTGTCGGCCTTTAAGATGCCGCCGGACAAGTCGATTTTGTACTTCGGTCCTGGAATCCACTCTATCGACAACCTTGCGCTTGGCAATGGCCAGATGGTCTACATCGCAGGCGGCGCAGTGGTAAGAAGCACGATTCGCCCAGACGAACCCTTCGTCAGTGACACGCTGGCTGGTCAAACCTCGAAGGTTTACACCAAGCCGGCCATCGCGATCTATGGCTCCCGGATCAAGATCAGGGGGCGCGGAATTCTTGATGGCCTTGCCGCACCCGGCAAGCGCTTGCTATCTATCCAGGGTCAGGATATCGGCCTTTACGACGTCATCCTCAGGTACTCGGGGAACTGGTTTATGCCGATGTTCTTCTCCGACCGGGTAGTGGTGTCGAATGTGAAGATACTCGGCTACCGGGCCAACTCGGATGGTATCGATATCTATAGCAGCCGCGACGTGAGTGTGGAAGGCTGTTTTATCCGCACTGTAGACGATGTGATTACCGTAAAGTCTAAAACGCAGACCCCTAATGTGGTTGCCCCGACCGACGTCGTGAGCAATGTCGTGGTGAACGGCAATCGTCTGTGGAATGAGACAGGAACTGCGATGGTGATTGGGACGGCGGTGGGAGCTGATATCAGCGGAGTCACGTTCAGCAATAATGACGTGATCCGCGATCTAGCGCGTGGGGCAGATGAAGGGATTAACCTGGCGGGCACAGGAACGGTGAGCAACATCCGCTTCGAGAACAACAAAATCGACCGCTCCGGCAATCAGATCGACTCGGGTGGCGCAAGCCGCGCGATCTATGTCTATATTCAGCACTCGCAATGGGAGGCGGCAGCCGATAAGAACAAGCCCTTAGGCAAGATTCGCGACGTTACCTTCTCGAACACTCAGATAGCTCTTCCGCCGCAAAGTCCGAAGCTGCGTATCGACCTGCAAGGGGCGAGCGAGCAGAGTGACATTGAAGGTGTCCAATTCCAGAATGTAACCGTGAATGGTAAGCCCCTATCGAAGTCCAATACTCTGGTAAACGAGAAGTTCGCCAGCAAGATATCAGGCTTGCCTTGATTAACGTTGTATTCGGTTGATGTCGGGAATGGTCTCTCGACGCAATTGTGGAGGTCCAGGTGCCGCAGGCGGCGCATAGGCTGAAACGTAGCTCCAGTTCAGGACATCCTGCGTGGCCGTCTCGCCGCCGGTCCCACCGGTGAAGCCAGCATAGGCCGTTGAAGTGCCTATGGTGCCTGGAATGTCGATCGTCCAGCTGGTGCCGAAAGTTGCGAGGGTGGTGGCGTCGGTAATCTGCATGCTCAGCGTGGTTCCCCCGTAGACCATGTGCACATTAAAGATGTCTCCGCTGTGCAGGTTCACTCCGCTGCTCGACATATCGAGGGCTGGTACGTAGGGAACCGCGCCGTTAACGTAGAGTCCCGTCGAGTCGTACCCCTCGCCGGCATTGTTGTATAAGTCAAACTTAACGGCCACGCTGGAAGCTATGGGAGCATAGCCGAGCCATCCACCAGTCCCACCCAGGGCAGTCGTTCCAACGTTCTGGATGGTAAAGGTCATTCCATCGGCGTTAGGGTTTGTCAGCTGGAAACTAAAGTCCTGCGTAAAGTCTTGGACGTTCACCGGTGTAGAGTACCAGGCGCTGGCTGATTCACCCTCCCCGCCATCCGTCAGTCGCAAACGCGAATTGTTGACTGCCGCATGGCCGTTGAGGGCTAGTCCACTGGAGTTAAATCCGGCGCTGTAGTTAATGCCTGTAAGAGGCACGAAGCTCCAGCTCAGGATCTCCTGAGTAGCCGTCACGGTCCCGGTGCCCGCGGTGAAGCCGGCATAGGCAGTTGTCCCTCCAACCGTGGCTGGTATGTTAATTGTCCAGCTGGTGACGAAACTCGCCTGCGTTGAGGCATCCATAATCTGCATGTTAAGCGTAGTGCCGTCATAGACCATGTGGACATTGAAGACGTCTCCGCTGTGCAGGTCTACTCCACTGCTGGTCATATCGAGAGCCGGGACGTAGGGTATCGCTCCGTTAACATACAATCCAGTAGAGTCCGCGCCCTCGCCAGCGTTGTTATAAAGGTCGAATTTGACCGCGATACTTGAAGCTATCGGAGCGTAGCCTAGCCAACCGCCACTACCGCCGAGCACCGCCGGACCCGCATTCTGCATGGTGAAGGTCATTCCGTCAGCGTTCGGGTTAGTCAACTGGAAGCTGAAGTCCTGCACGAACGCCTGGGTGCTCACCTTTGCCGCATACCATGCTGTAGCAGCCTCGCCTTCACCCCCATCCGTCAAGCGCAGACGCGAATTGTTTACCGTGGAACTGCCATTAAGGACCATTCCCGCGGAGTTGAAGCCGCTGCTGTAGTTAACGCCCGTGACTGCCGAGAAGCTCCAACTGAGAATGCTCTGGGTGGCTGTCGATCCCCCAGTGCCGCCGGTGAATCCAACATAGGCCGTCGTTCCTCCCACAGTAGCAGGTATGTTGATTGGCCAACTGGTGACAAAGCTCTGCTGCGTGGTGGCGTCGGTAATTTGCATGGTCAGGGTAGTTCCGTCGTAGACCATGTGAACGTTAAAGACATCACCACTGTGCAAGTTCACCCCGCTGGCCGTCATATCAAGGGCGGGCACGTAGGGGACGGCTCCATTAACATACAGTCCGGTGGAGTCAACACCTTCGCCAGCGTTGTTGTATAGATCGAATTTGACGGCCACACTTGAGGCGATCGGCGCATAGCCTAACCATCCACCACTGTTACCCAGAGCTGTCAATCCCGCATTCTGGATGGTGAAAGTGATTCCATCGGCGTTGGGATTTGTAAGCTGAAAGCTAAAGTCCTGAGTAAAGGCTTGTACATTGACTCGTGTGGCATACCACGCGCTGGCAGTTTCGCCTTGCCCCCCGTCGGTCAGCTGTAGACTCGAACCGTTCACCGTCGCCCGGCCGTTCAGAGCCATTCCGGTAGAGTAGAAGCCGTTGCGGTAGCTGATGTCAGCCTGGGGAACGAAACTCCAGCTCAGGATTTCCTGGATGGCTGTGGTCGTGCCGCTGCCAGCAGTGAAGCCGGCATAGGCTGTTGTGCCGCCGACTGTGCCCGGTATGTCGATTGTCCAACTAGTCTGGAAGGTCTGCTGCGTGTTGGCGTCGGTAATCTGCATGGTCAGGTTGGTTCCGTCATAGACCATGTGCACATTAAAGACATGAGAACTGTGCAGGTCGATTCCGGTGCCAATCAGGTTGATAGCAG